>NZ_JACIAR010000003.1:0-862638 GCF_014194925.1 Rhizobium sp. BK491 | reverse complement strand
GTAGTCTCCATGGAGAAACTCCCGTTGCTCGTCCATGGATAGGCGATCACAGATCAGGGCGGCGAGGACAACGTGGGGGTGGAACAGCGGTTACACAGAAATGCAATCGCCCGCAAAACGTATTTATGAACGCGGTTTGGCATTTTACAGTTCTCACAATCATACGTCGGCCATTCGCCGCAACAATTTCGATCAGACGCGCGTCGGACTACGCGATGGCCTTGCCCGCCACCGGCTCCGGAGGTGCACAGATCACAATGGGTCCTCCATCACTGCACCACCGAAATACTGAGGCTGCGCTGATAGTTCTGCGTCCATTCTTTGTAACGGGTATGTATTTCTTCAAAAAGCCTACGATATACAGCACGATCAAAATGCAAATAGTGATCAACAACCTCATCAATCGTGTTGAGTAACGATGACATCTTAAGAAGACTAACATTACTAAATTCGGCAGCAGATCTTTCAAAGGCATCGTTCAAATCCCGTTGAATCCTCAGTTCGAAAGGAGTTCCTCCATGATTTGCAAACTCATTTGGAAGAAGAATTATGACAAACGCTTCTTTCGGCAAATTAGATAATATACCGTGATATGCGTGCTCATACCGCTCTAGGCTGTCTTGTGACTGCTGAATAAATTTTTCCGAAAGAAATCCGGCTATCCTTTCATATTCAAATTCATCTTCTCTCGTTCTTTGAGGATTGTTAGGTAGCACTGGCTCGCGGAACCAGACTGGCACCTCAAACCCATTATTCACATGCTGCCAAGGGGAAAGTATAGCGTCGCCAGTAGGACTGTATAGTATTAACGTCCCGGGAGCA
Source organism: Rhizobium sp. BK491 (assembly GCF_014194925.1). Lineage (NCBI taxonomy): Bacteria > Pseudomonadati > Pseudomonadota > Alphaproteobacteria > Hyphomicrobiales > Rhizobiaceae > Rhizobium > Rhizobium sp. BK491. Next base: position 861,816 of record NZ_JACIAR010000003.1, on the reverse strand, counting down.
CATGGCTCAAACATTTTAGTTGTGTAAAATGTTTCATCCATTCCCAGTTCGGATATAATTCGGATCTCTACATCCGACAGAGGTCGCATAGAAGCATTTAATAGGAGACTGTTTTGGCAGGGAACGTAAAGGCATCCATGAGGTCTGATAAATTCAGTCACTATCCTTCCGGCGGCGGCTCTAAAAAAATGTTCTATTACTTCGAGTTCACAACCGCCGCGAATCCTGATCTCAGGAATATGAAATCTTTGCTGTCCCATTTCGTCTGTAGGCGTATCGCCAACAACATTAATCCAATCTACCGGAGTGGACAGGTCTGAGAGCACATCGCCCACGATCGTCACCTCAGGGCGATCAAGAAGAGCGTACAACCACTGCTCAACTCCCATCCCCAATAGACGGCATGAAAATGCAAAATATTTAAGTTGGGGCCTTCCATGGGCTCTCATGCCGGAAACTAAGAAAAATCCACATATTCCATAGTCACCGTATTTGTCTTTCACGGAAACCAGCCCTGCCTTACAATGGAAAGGGGACATTTCCGATATTAATTGTTTTTCTGCCTCAGAACGTTCGGCAGGCAGGCGTTTTTTCGTAAAATTTAATTGATTTGTTCTATTTATTATTTCAATTGCACGATCCATATGCTTCTCAACATCATAGATAATGGAAACTGTAATTCCACTCTTTCTCAAAAAATCAATGCTACCACCCCCAGAGGCGCTAATCTCCAGCTGCTTCTGCTCCAGTAGCTTATATTGTTGAAGTCGACTTAATTCCGGATCTTCTTTTCCCTGAAAAGCCTCATGCGTTAGGAAGTTAGGGATTTCCGTTTCGGCAGCAACTTGAATCCCCGGAATTGCTGCTTGAACTTCCGCGCGATTATGAGGATTGTCGTCCACGAATAAGATCGTTTCAGCGCGAAGCTGTGAAGATTGCACAATCTGCGCAATCCTGTGAGCCTTAGAAGACCAGTCAATGCTTGGGAAAACAAAGTATTGCCAAATGGCGGACTCTTGCAATTTGCTTTTTGCGCTCTCGAAATCGTTCTTCGAACATATGGAACTTAAAATCCCTCGCCTCGCGAGTTCAACAACAATATTATGATTACGCTGACTATAACGAACCCCGTCTTCCGTCAGCGTGCCCTGCCAAAAGGTTTCATCTAGGTCCCATATAACCAATCGAACATCGTTGTACATGCGTTGCATTTCCACTGGTGGCGATCTCAGAGTGACCGCCACCGGATTCTTTAATTTATACTCTGGAGATTCCATCAGATGCTGGCGGAATAATTCAACGTCTTCGAATGCCTGGCTATAATATTCTATAACATCGTTGTTCTCTGGCAACCTGCCCAAGAGATAACGATAGCCGTAGCTCACGTCGTCCTTAGAAATTGGCATTTTTATAGTCCTCAACGACTTATGGAGACGACGCCGCTTCGCCTCATCTCTCGCCACTTGCCACTTGCCACTTGCCAAAGGCACGCTAGAACTTCCAACGGAGGAAATTCTCAATAGTTATATTTCAGCTTGAGAGCCGCTCACGGGGGATCAGCGCCAGATCTTCAAGGTGAGTATTCGCTCCATAGTTCTGTAAAAACAGGCCAGGGTCTCCTATGTCCTTCGGTGCGCCCGTCGGGTCTGCTCGATCAAGAAGACCAATGTGATAGCCAATATCGACAAACCTCTTTAAATAGCTCAGTGGGTCCACTCCAGATATGCGCTGAAGCATTTCTGGCGAAAACTCCGTCGATATGATGGGCCTATCACGTACTATAAGAGGCCAAGCGCCGTCAAAAACCTTGGACTCTGCGCCCTCTACATCCACCTTAATGAAATCGATGCGCTTTTGGACAAGCTGATCCAGACGAAAAACCGGCACTACCGTACAATAAGGACTGCTTAAAACAGCGGAGGTTTCCGGCAGCAACCCGCCATTGGAACCCACATGCGTAGAGAAATAGGCAGCCCCTTCGGCACTGGACAGTGCGACAGGCAGAAGCTTTACATTGTCAATTCCATTTCGCTCGATGCTCAACAATATCAAGCGACTATTTTCGGAATTCGGCTCTATTGCTGTTACGGAACCCGATGGTCCAACGAGCCTTGAGGACAACATCGTGAAATACCCGATGTTTGCGCCTATATCGACGACGTGCATTCCTTCTGTGATTGTCGATTTACAAAAGGCAGTGACATGAGGCTCGTATATGCCGGAATGCAATATGGAAAGACCGACAGCCCTATCCGCATTATCTACCGCCAAGCTAAACGATCCGAGATCAGCGTAGAAAATATCCTCTGGTCCAAATCTGACAATGATAGGTGTGTTTAAGCTCTGACGATCAAAAACACCTATAACAGAACGAATTTTTGAGTAAGATAATTCTCCATCCGAAATGCCGTGTCTGCTAATGTGATCTTTATGAGATGAAGGAATATCGTTTCCATACAGGAACTGACATATCGTTTCTAAACTTCCATCCATAAACAATCCTCCATTCACAGCATTGATCTCGGGAATCGAGATGAAAAAATATAGGCGAACCAAGCCGCCTAACAGGACGACATCGATTAGTTTCGGCCTAGCTGCGATTGGAGCATGATTTTCTCCAACAAACCCACTCGTTCCAGTGGGTCCGCCCCGTCGCAGTACGCAACGGCCGAGAGCCCGAGATGGCATGACCGATCGCCGGTATCGCCAAATCTGCCCCGCGTCAGCAGATTGACCGTAACTCTCCCGTGTGGCCCGACGATGCCCCCGAACGAAATATAGGTCGACCGATCGACGAGCTGGAAAGAGCACGTTTCTCCTCCGGCATCGGCGATAACGGCGATATTCTCGCTGAGAGGCGGACATTTCACCTCGAGATAGATGCGCACGCTCTCGCCCTCGGCGAGTTCGCTGTCGAATACAAGCCGGGAGCGGCGCTGGCTTGCCCAAACGCCCCAATCTTCCATAGCGAACCAGCCTGAGTCCCGCGCTGCGCGGAACGTGAGGATCCGCCGGCCTTCGGCAGCGATGCGCAACAGCGCCGTGTCGCCACCTTCGATGATCGTGTTGCGAGGCAGGCGGCAATTCAATAGCCCAGGCTGGTCGCCCAGACCAACGCTCATGTCGATCGCCGTCGAGAACAGCTCGGAGCAGAACGAATCCCACGATTTTGGCACGAAATTCTCTTTGATATCGCGCTGCCAGTCGGCCAGGTCGTTGCGATCGACAATGACCTGCTTAAAGAGGTTGTAGCCGTCCTCGACGTTGTACGGATTGATGTAACGCACGAAATGCCCCCCAACCTCTGGCATCGAGGTGGCGTTGGAGGCGATGCAGGGCTTGCCGTAATTCAGGCTCTCGCCAATGGGCAGGCCAAAGCCTTCGGCAAAGCTTGTATAGGTCGTAAACAGGGAATGCCGGTACAGATATTCCAGCTCGTCATCTGAGATATCGTTGAAGATGTAGAGCCAGTCCCCGACATAGCCGTGGGTGGCCAGATGGTGGCGCAGTTCGTCGATCTGCCAACCCCATTTGCCCACCCATACGAGCTTCGGCGCTTTGTCGCCCAGTTCGCGGACCAGACGCTCCCATATGCGGATCTGGTACATATGGTTCTTGCGAACTTCGATCGTTGCAACGCAGAGGACATATTCCTCGTCTGCCATGCCGAGGATGTTGGTATTGAGTATCCTGTTCTTCTTCTGTGTCTTCCGCAGCTCCGTAGCAAGCGGAATTGCCTTGACGGGCAGCTCGAAGTTGAGACGCTCCTTGAAATAGGCCCTGATTTCGGATGCGACGAACTCTGAATTCGCCAGAACGAAATCGCAAACCGACAATACATCGATCAGCTGTTTTTGAAACTTGTCGACGGCAGCCTGCTGGACATATTCGGGATTCCGGATCTGGATGAGATCGTGAATGAATACGCAGAAACGCATACCCTTTTCACGAAGCTTCCGCATGACGTCGTAATGCGGGTAGATCCAGAAAGCGCCTGCTACGACGAATATATCATCCTGCGCGGGCCAAACTTCGAAGCGGGCGTCGAATACGGCGGCAATCGCCTTATCGACCATGCTGCGATCGACAATCGGGACATCGAACTGGCGAACAAGCGTTGCAAGTGCCGCCGGGCTCGCAGCAAGAATCCGATGGCGATCATATTCCGGTATCACCGGGATAACGCGGTAATCCTTGAAAATACCGGACTCGATATGTAGGACCAGGTTGGCAACGACGCGTTGAATTCCACTCAGGCTCTTGTTGTGCTGAGCGTATTCCATGAGGTCGGTGACATCGAGCCAGATGGTCTTCACCGCTTTTTCGCTCTCGACGCTGAAATCGGAAAAGACATCGCCGGCGGCGCCCGCTGCCACGAGTTCGATGACGGCATCGTGGTTGCCGGGGTTGCATTCTACCGAGCGCTTGTAGCTTTCGATTGCTTCGCCCGTGCGCCCCATGACCTTCAGCAGGTGCCCGCGCTGCAGGTGAATGTCGGAATCATCCGGGCTGAGCTCCAGCGCCTTCTGATAGCGCTTGGCTGCCTCACGGTAGTCACCCGCTTCCTTGAGGCAGTTTCCCGCCTGAACCCATATCCCTGTGTCCTCGGGATCGGTCTGCAGATGCTCATCATACAAGTCGGCCGCTTTCTGCCACAGTCTCGAATCCCGCGCCGCGTCGGCCTCACGGACAACGTTTCTCATTTCTTCCTTGCTGCGAAAAATGTTCATGAAATCTCGCCCGGTTTGTTGGGTCAGGTTGATCGCGATGGCTAAGGGGATTTCGGCGATGGTTCGTCGGCGCTCGCAACTCCGCCGGTTCCTGCCGGAGACGGATAGGTCGATCCCATCCGTCTCCGGCTGCTGAACAGCTCCTCACTCTATCGGCGGTCCAAAGGTGGGCCGCCGCAAGGGGGCTTCCTCAGGCGGCGCGAAGCCCCGCCACATCCGTTTCTTCCGGCGCCACCCAAGGTTGGCCGGCTTCCGCATAGCCAGTCAGGCGCAGGATCACATGACCCTTGCAATCGGCCCACAGCGTGGCCGGCAGCACGAGATGACCATTGGTCCAGGACCAGTTGCAACCTGCAGCGAGCTCTTCCGGATGCAGGCCGACGAGACCGTCCAAGGCAACGTCATGGTCGGTCTTGAGGCCATCGAAGATGCGCAGGCTCTCAAACCGCACGCCGAGCGCACGAACCTCGCGGCCGGGAGAGAAGGTCCGCGACACTAGGCTCGCCGTCTTGGCAGAAGCCGGGAAGATGAACCGGGCGAGGTCGCCATCGATTTGCCCCTCCACGCGCTTGCCGTCGACCAGCATATGCAGGTCCATATCCGCAGCCCGGCTCCAGCCGAGTGCTTCGGCCCGCGCAATCAAGCGCTCGCGCATCGCCTCGACGAGGACACCGCGGTCGACGAAGGGGCGGGCATAACGGGTCAGGCTCTCGGCCACACGCTGAGCGGCGTCGACCTCGACAAGGCGACCATAAGCCTTGCCGAAGAAAGCGCGATTGCCCACTTCCATATAGCTCTCGCAGCCCATGCCTTCGGCCATCAGCACATCATGGCTTTCCAGCTCCACATGCCAATATGTGACCTCGGGCCACTCCTCGCGGACGATCGTCGCGCCATTGGCCAGCTCGCCGACCGGCACGAACACTTCGCCCATCAAGTCCACGCACACCGCATGGCCGCCGGACAGCAGCAGATCGCGAGCGGGCAGGTTATCACCGAAGGCGCCGGCACGAACCCGGACCGGCCACTCGTTGCGCACCGGCCGCTCGACCCGCTTGTTGCCGATCCAAATGATTGGACGAGCTTCGCCGGTTGCCGTGATCGCCAGATCGCCAACCCTCAGATCTTCGACGGCGACCTCGCCGCGCGCAGTGAGGATACGCGTTCCGGAAACGAAGCAGGGTGTTGCCACCGGAGTAATGTCTATCGCCGCACCATTGGCAGTGATTGTCAGCGGACCTGCCTGGCCGGCTATGAAAGTGCCGGTCGTGAAACTGGTGCCGGCAACGCTGACATTTCCGAGCGGATTGTTGCTGCTATCGAAAAGGCTGATCGTCTGGGAGCCGCCGGACGAGGTGATGGTGTAGTGATCCACCGATCCGGCCAGCCCCTGAAATTCGATCTTGTCCGTCGCCGCATCGAAACTATTGATGGTCGTCGACGAAAGATCGAGAACCGCCCCACCGGCGTTCGCGACGAAGGTGCCCCCACCGGCTCCGAAGTTGATGGTCGTGCCGTTCAGCGCGCTTATCAAGGCCGTTCCGTTGGTAAACGTGCCGCCATTCTCGATATCGACATTCAAGCCGCTCAGCGCTCCGAGGACCGAGCCGCCGGCAGCGGTGGCGGTGCCGCCGTCAACGATGACGGTCATGCTGCTCAGGGCGCTAATACCCGAATTGATAGTGGCGTTGCCGCCCACATAGACCGTGGACGAGCCTAATAGCGCAGCGGTAATGTTGACGGTTGCCGTCGCGCCGGGGGCCACCACATAGTTGGTGTTCCCAAGGACCGAGAGGATAGACAGCGAACTGGTACCATTAACCGGCGTCGCGACATTGCCCGGCGCGATATTGGTTACCGTTGTTACCGAAGCGTCCGGGTTGGTGATGGTGAGGTTGTAATTTGCACCTATCCCAAGTGGGCCACCAGGGTTGTAGGTCAGATTATACTGTACGCCACTCGCTGTGGTGGCACTATAATTGCCTTCCGCCATGTTTCTTGCTCCGTTGAAGTAAACGAGTTCAGAACTAGTCTATGCTGACCCTCATCGCGTAGGACGATGGAGCTTCGGTTCGCCCTTCGCACATCTCCTTCCCGACAACACAACGCTAGGAACTCCAGAGCATGCAAAGACCATTGGCACTCTTGTCCAGGCAATCCCGCCCCTGCCACACCAATCCCGTCATAACAGTATAAAACGCGACAAAATCTCTATAATCATAGTCTAGCAGAGAGATTTTCTGCTTTCTCCGAAACGGAGTTGACTTTCAAAGCGGAATCACAAGCACGATAGTCTTTGGCTGTTAGGTAGTGGCAGCGTCGGTCGGGAATAGAGAGCGGGGTACCTCGCTTATCGTCTAAAAGCTGCCAATGGGTCGTTCGCCAGCTTTTCTCAACAGGACGTTGAGGTTTGAGATGCGGTTTCGCTCGGATTGAAATCGGCTACGCAGCGCGAGGTGCTCAGGCTCTGCAGCAATGCTCGATCATTTCGCCAACCCTGAGCCGCGCATCATCAAGGCACCCCGGGAGCGCGCGTTATAGACCGCAAGATCGACAGGTATCGTCATACCGTCAGGTCGATGGGGACGTTGATGTGTATCCCCCTGTAAAACAACAGGTAAGTGGGTCTTCTTGGCCAACCGACAGCTCTCGATCGAAGTTAGTCAGCTGACCCGATCCACATCCGGCAAATAGGACGAAACAGCATCGTCTTGTGGCGTTATTCTTCTTTCAGGATGCTTCAGCCTCACGGACGCGATAGCCCATTTCCATCGCCCGCCTTTCAATAGACATACGGGCTTGCTGGAGCACTCTGCCGGCATAGACTGGCGGATAGCACCAGTCGTTCCAAGTGCGCGTTGCTGCACTGGCAAAGGAACCGAATCGCAGTACGCCAGGCTCAAGGAAGGACATACGACCACCGAGTGCGAGATATGTCTCCGTCTGTGCGCCTTCGGCAAGAATGATCGAATGCTGTTCGAGCTCGATATGGTAATACTCAAACGGCACCAACGTCGTTTCCTGAGTGATCGTCGTACCGTTGAGGAGGAACTTTGCTGGAATCAACGATTCCTCCAGAAACATGCAACGGTCCGGCGAAACGTAAAGATCCCGAGAAGGGACGTCTTCGGCAAGAGCACCCGCCTGTATACGAACCGGAAGGGTATCGCGTGGCTTATCGATCGCCTTCGGATCAATCCGACGCCGTCCGACCCATCTGATCTCCGCAACGCCTTTGTGGGTGACCACAAGATCGCCGGCCCGCAAATCCTCGACGGGAGTATCTCCCTCGGGTGTGCGGATGAGTGTACCGCGCAGGAAACAGCTCGTAAAAGTCAGGCTGTCTATGTTGGCATCGTAGGTGTAAGTGACACCCATGGGTATGGTATAGGAGCCGAACGGTACTGCGTTCAACAGACCGCCGAAGAAGGTGATAGTATTCCCTGCTTGAGAGACGATGTTCGAGCCTACCACCTCGATCCTGTCTCCCGATTGAACGTTTACAACGTTCGGCGGGGCCGAGAGGCTCAAATTGATGCCTCCTGGATCGTAGGCGAACAGCCCACTGCCGTTTGCATCGGCAAAATCCACGGTAGCTCCGTTCAAAAGGTCAACGGTGGGCAGGCCCACATCCGCCGTAATACTCGAATTGGAACCTATCGCATAAGTATAGGTCGAAGCGGCCCCGACATTTGCGAGGCCGGCATTGATCGTTACATTCGCACCACCAACCGCTTTGATCGTGGTATTTGAAGCCGCGCCAATGCCAACGATGCTACTGATCTCGACATCAACGCCGTCAACAATCACCGTGCCATTGGCAACAAGATTGAGTTGGATGCTATCCGAGGGAGTGCCGGCATTGCTACTATCAATCCTGGTCGTGCCGTTGTTAGTGAGGTTGATGCCAATCAAAGCCATGTTATTATCCTCTCCGACAGATTAACATGTTGTCTTTCAAGGCAAATTTTCCGTCAGAACTTGTAGTTCAGACCCACCCGAACGGCATGAAAATCAAGGCTGCCTTTGGTGTTGAGGGCATCTCCCCCAAATTTGCTGCTGCCGAAATCAACATACTGATATTCGAGTTTTGCCGTCACATGATCGGTGAAAGCATGTTCGACACCGGCACCGACAGTCCAGCCGGCCTCGGTTTTGTCATCGTCGAAGCTTGCGCCGGCCAAGGCGCCCTTGTATTTGACGTGTCCATAGGCGAAGCCGCCGGTTCCGTAGAACAAGGTATTGTCAAAGGCATAACCGATGCGAGGACGAACGGTGCCGTACCAATCGATCTTGGAAGATGCGCTTGCGATATCGCTTCTGAAGGAATCGCTGATATCAGCACCCTGGAAATCAGCTTCAAGGCCGACTACCCAGTTGGGATCGAACTGATAGTTGTAGCCGATTTGACCACCGCCGAGAAAACCGGATCCCTCAAGCTTGCCATACCTGCCAAGATAATTTCCGAACGAATGGAAACCGACAGTGTCGTTGCCGCCGAAACCGCCGCCGGCGTTCACACCCACATAGAAGCCGGTCCACGAAAATACCGGCGCCGCTTCAACGGGAGCTTGAGGCGGTGTGGAAACCGCAAGATCCGCTGCATAAACGGTACTCCCCGCAACCGCCGCCATCAGAAAAACGGTGGATCCCAAAAACTTGCGCATTCGAAAATTCTCCTTAAAGGAATTCACGAGATTCAACATGCAACTTGTGAAAGTTCACGTTGAAGCCATAATATCGGCGCGATTATAGCTGTAAATACGTGATTGCTAATAAATATTTTCATAAACTATACATTATTTGTATAATGCTGTCGCAATATGTATTGAGGTAATGGTGATTCTATACTTTGGGATCACCCAAATATTCCGGAATCTACCGTTGTCGATCAACACGGTTTAGAATCGGAAGGCGGACTTCGCGTCGCTGCATGCGAATAACTTGTTTCGTCGGCAAAAGGTCGCCGTCAATTTCCGGTGACGTAATTGGATGCAGCCTGTCGCTTTCGATATAGACAGTCCACGCGCTGTTCTGCAGGTTTCGAGCGCTACCGCAGATACCAATCTGCTGCGCCGGGAGGCCTGACGGGGCGGACCCTTTGAAGGAACGTCTGGCCTCCCAACTGCACTCAATGCCCTGCCCCAACATCCCTTTCGGAAAGAACCTGCCGGCAGCGCATGCGCGAAAACAGACGTATATGGTCTGTGCTTGCCATAGCATTCAAACGGGAGAAGAACTGGGCATCTCGGGCTGAAGCATTGCGAGACAAGCGGCGTGTCGGTGTTAGGTATCGGCTTACTTTAAAACCGGCTTTCCAACGTCAGGCGCAATCGGACCTCCGCTGTCGCTTTGCGTATGGACGACAGGACAGTGAAAAGCCACATCTTTGTAGCTATCGCAACCGCCAATTTGCGATGGACGGGAGGCCCGGCCGCCTTGCTTCAAGCACTGGTCGGGCCTCCTCGTTTGCACCATGCAGTTGCGCCTTTTCACGCACACGCTGTGGTGCTCTGCGATTCCAGGGGACGGGAAGGTTTAACAGACCGGGCTTTAATCGCCGGCGATAACAACGCGTATACTCACCGCATCTGCGGCCTTCAGGAAAGCAGAGCGAACCTGCTCAGGTGAGGCTCTGCCTTTGACGCCGTCGATACAGGCTTGCAGCGCTTCTTCGAAGGCATCCCCGCTGCGGATCGGCCATTGCGTGGTAAGATACTCGATTGCCTGGCCAATTGAAGCGATGAATTGAAGCTCGTCACCATCACGCGATGCGATGCCGATAGGCGCGAATGCCAGTTCTTCTGGATCGCTGGAGGCGTCAAATGACGGCGCCTGATCTCGATCCCCCGCGTTTTCGGATTTCGCGTATCGCCGTCTCGTCACGAGCGTGGCGAGCAACGTCATGTCCCGAGCGATCTGGTCCAAGGCTGCTAGTTTGTCCTCTTTAGCTGGCGCTCGATCCAAACTACTCCCTTCAGCTTGCGTTCGCTCCTGGGGTAATGGCGTGCGGTCATCCGCGTTCGTCTGAGGACTGGGAACTTCAACAGGGATTGAATTAACGAGCTGCTCACCGTGATCGAGGTCGGCGCCGCCATTCTCATCATTCCCCCGCATGCTGTACGTCCCAATGAGCGCCATCGAATACATCTCACTTACGGCAGGCGTGCCGTATCATGCTGCTTCGATAAAAGTACGACTAATAAAACGTATTTGATTGGTACAGGTTAAAGCTTTGAAACGATTTTGACCAGTATCGCGACAGGAAAAAGAGCGAATACTCATAAAATCACACGAATATTGGCTTATTTTCGATGTATAATTATGGGAGTTTTCGCTTAGAAAGCCGATAGACATGCATGAGCGCGACCGACGCTTTTCGGAAGTCGTCACGCCGACCCGGTGCACGTCGCGTCAAGATCTGCGGTGTTTTGCGACGAAAAGTGCCGTCGGAACTTTGAAGGGGCGCACCGAAGTGCGCCGCCTGCTCAGACGATGAAGAAAGTCGATGGCGGAACCTGTAATGCGGTGGCAATACGGCGAAGTTTTGCCGGATCGGCCTCGGCCCCAGCCTCGATTTCAATGATTTCCTCGCTGGTGAGGCCGCAGGTTTCCGAGAGGTCGTCAATCGTATAGCCGATGGCTTCACGCGCCTGCCGCACAGCAGCAGCAATCTCACCATCAGGAACCGTAGAAACCTTTGAACTATCGATATTATTCGGAGTAATGGACATGAAATTTCTCCTTCCAAAGTCCGCCGGCCAAATCGTTGCCGGGTGAAGGCAGCTATTGCAGCCATGAGGCATATCGACCTAAACAGACACGGCCGAACGCTGCGTCAATATAGGCATCAATGCGGCGAGGGCAAGCACGGAAGCGCATAGCTGCCAATCGCCTGGCTCTCGGCTAATTTCGCGATTTAATATTCTGTGATAGCGACAACACGTCACGGTTACAGAGAAACGAGCACTGCAGCGCGCCGTCTTGCGACGACAGCCGCCGGCCGGCTGCGAACCCACTCAGTAACGATGAAGATCATTTCTTGCCTTTTGCCTTGCGCACCTTTCGCTCAGCCGCAAGCAAAAGTCCCTTGAGTTCCGGTTCACGCACACGGTTGGCTGCTTCGACGAAGGAAACCCACTCGACACGGCGCTGGCCTCGCTCCGGGAAGTCCTGAAAGGTCTGATCAACCTCAAGCAGATGTAATCCGACAATGCAGGGAACGCGATTGCCGTCGGCAAGCTGCTTTAAATAGGTGAAATAGCCGAACGGCTTTTTCTTAACCTTGCCGCGTACGCCGGCTTCTTCGTAAGCCTCGATGGCAGCAACTTCATGCGGCTTCTTGCCCTTGATCGGCCAGCCCTTGGGCACGACCCATCGGCCGCTTTCCCGGCTGGTGACGACGAGCATCTCGGCTTCATCGCAGTCGGGCGCCTTCCTGTAGCAGATGGCGGCATATTGCTCATGGACTTGGCCGTGCAGCAACTCGTCCGCATGGGAGGCAAGTTCGGACAGAAAACTCTCCGACCGTCGCAAGGCTTTTTGCTGCGCTGAGAGTGAGGAAGCCATGTGCGCTACTCGCGACATGGTCGATCGACGCACATGCTCCTCGAAGCTGGCTGGCTTGTGCTCACAAAAATCGTCTGTGACACGCTGCCCTCCTGTCCGCTCGGGTTTCGTCGAAATTCACAACTGTCAGTATGATGCTGTGAGCTGTTGCAGTGACAGTTTTATGAAGGCGACTGTTGATGATGCGAGGGGCAGCAGCCATCTGGCGGTGCTACACGAAACTGTGATCGAACGGAACGGAAGTGGAAAAACAGCCCTCGAAAGGGCCATTTCATCCTTGGGAGGATAATGCGAAGTTTACTCGGCGGCCTGCAGGGCAGGCACCTCGATTTCTTCGCCCAATTGCCCCGCCATGGCGGCGGCAAACTTGGTCTGGTCGAGCTCGTTTTCCCAGCGGGCGACGACGATCGTAGCAACCGCATTGCCGACAAAGTTCGTCAGTGCACGGCATTCGGACATGAAGCGGTCGATGCCGAGGATCAGCGCCATGCCGGCGATCGGAACCGACGGTACGACAGCAAGGGTAGCAGCAAGCGTGATGAAGCCTGCACCGGTGATGCCGGCAGCACCCTTGGAGCTCAACATGGCGACGAGCAGCAGCAGGATCTGGTCGCCGAAGGTCAGCGGCGTATCGGTTGCCTGTGCGATGAACAGCGCCGCCAGCGTCATATAGATATTGGTGCCGTCCAAGTTGAAGGAGTAACCCGTGGGGATGACGAGGCCGACGACGGAGCGTTTGCAGCCGGCACGCTCCATCTTGTTCATCAGGCCCGGCAATGCAGCTTCGGACGACGAGGTGCCGAGAACGAGCAGCAGCTCTTCCTTGATGTAGCGGATCAGCGCCAGGATCGAGAAGCCATTATAGCGGGCAACGGCGCCGAGCACGACGAGCACGAACAGCAGCGACGTGGCGTAGAAGGTGCCGATCAGGAAGGCCAGATTGGCGATCGTGCCGATACCATATTTGCCGATGGTAAACGCCATGGCGCCGAAGGCACCGATGGGAGCAAACTTCATCAGCAGGGCAACCATGCGGAAGATCGGCGTGGTTAGTGCTTGCAGGAAATCCGTCACCGGGCGGCCGCGTTCGCCGGCAGCGCCAAGCGCAATGCCGAAGACGACCGAGAAGAACAGCACCTGGAGAATATCGCCCTTGGCGAAAGCGCCGACGATGGTATCCGGAATGATGTTCATCAGGAAGCCGACGACCGACGCGTCATGGGCCTGTGCCGCATAGTTGTTGACGGCCTTCGTATCCAGCGTCGCCGGATTGATGTGCATGCCGGCACCCGGCTGCACGACGTTGGCAATGATGAGACCGACGATCAGCGCCAAAGTCGAGAAGGTCAGGAAGTAGATGAACGACTTGCCGACGACGCGACCGAATTTCTTCAAGTCCGACATGCCGGCGATGCCGGTCGTGACCGTCAGGAAGATGACGGGCGCGATGACCATGCGCACCAGCTTGATGAAGGCATCGCCGAGCGGCTGCAACGACGTGCCGAGCTGCGGATAATAGTGACCAAGCAGGATGCCGGCAGCGATGGCGGTGAGAACCTGCACATAGAGATGCCGGTAGAAGGGAACTTTGGCGCGCGTTTCCGCGGCAGCGATGGGAGCAATCATGATGTCCTCCGTTAAGCCCAACCGATCTCTCGGCCCTCCGGGCGACGACTAGAATTCAACAGCCTCCGACTGTTTCATCATCCGTTGCAATGACCGTGCCAAACGCGCGCCATGATTTTAACACATTGCTTTTGTTGAGTTTTAATTGCCGGTGCGGATCGAGGATCATCGATCTATGCGATTATTCGCACAGATCGAATTGCGGCGCGCGCGAAATCATGCACAATACGGCAATGCTGCAGCGCCCGGCCAACGAACGATTTCTAACGCCCGAGCAACTGGGCCGGCGCTCACGCCGGGTCTGGCTCGTGTTTGCGTTTCTAAGTGCGGCTGTCATTGCGGCTGGTCTTTATGGCGCGAATTTCTATGGTCGGCTCTCGGCAATAGAAACGCTGCAGAGGCAAGGGCACACGGATGCGAACCTCAAGGTTGCCCTGCTGCGCGCAGTCCTCGAACGTCCGCGCGCCCTGCCACTCTTGCTGGCCGACGATCAGCAGGTCCGAGATGCGCTCGCCGAGAAGCACATCGACGATGTTGTCGCCCTGGACCGCAAGCTGGAAAGTCTTGTCTCGGGCACCAGTGCCTCCGTTCTCTACGTCACCGGCAAGGACGGCGTTGCCATGGCCTCCAGCAATTGGCGGGAGCCCTTGAGTTTCGTCGGCAACGACTATTCCTTTCGTGACTATTTCCGCAAAGCCATGGAAACGGGAACCGCCGAGCATTATGCGCTCGGCACGGTCAGCAATCGCCCTGGCCTCTACATTTCCCGCCGTGTCGGCGATGTCGGCTCTGCGCTTGGTGTCGTTGTGGTGAAGATGGAGTTCGATCAGCTGGAGGCTGACTGGAGCGAGACCGGCCGCCCCGCTTACGTGACCGACGAACGCGGTGTCGTGCTCATCACCAGCCTGCCCTCATGGCGCTTCATGACGACCGCTCCGCTTGCGCGCGAGGAAGCCGACACGATTCGAAAAAGCCTGCAATTCGGCGCGGCACCGCTTTCGCCACTTCCGGTCAGCCATCCCGAAGAAGTTGGCCCGGATGCAACCATCGTGCGTGCCATTCTGCCTGGAAGCAGCGCTGCGGAATATTTGCGGCTGGCGGTCGCGGTTCCATCGACGCCCTGGCAGCTCGGCTATCTGATCCCGACCGATCAGGCGATCGCCTCGTCCGTGCGCGAGACACGTTTCCTCGCCTTGACCGTCCTTCTGCCGATCCTCGCATTCGCCGCTTTCCTGCTGCGGCGCCGCGATGTTTCCGCCATGCAGATCGCCGTGAGCAGGATCGCGCGTGATGAGCTGGAACGCCGGGTTCTCGAGCGCACGGAGGACTTAAGCCAGGCCCGTGACCGGCTGGAGGCGGAAATTGCAGACCACCGTGCGACTGAAGCCAAGTTGCAAGGCGTGCAGCAGGATCTCGTGCAGGCCAATCGCCTTGCCATCCTGGGTCAGGTCGCCGCCGGCGTAGCCCATGAGATCAATCAGCCGGTGGCGACGATCCGTGCCTATGCTGAGAATGCCAATGTCTTCCTCGACCGGCGGCAGATGGAGCCGGTGAAGGAAAACCTTTCGGCGATCGCGGCGTTGACGGAGCGTATCGGCACGATCACCGAAGAACTGAAAGCCTTCGCCCGTAAGGGAAGGACCGCGCCGGAGCCGGTTGATCTCAGGAGCGTGATAGAGGGGGCCGTGGTCCTACTGAGGAGCCGCTTTGCCGGCCGCCTGGATGCGCTGAAGATCGAGTTGCCACCAACGGGGCTCGGCGTTGTCGGAACCCGCATCCGGCTGGAGCAAGTGCTGATCAACCTCTTTCAAAATGCTCTAGAGGCCCTGGAAGGTCGCGACGAGGCCAAGGTGGAGGTGTCAGTGCGCGAAACTTCAGAGGAAGTCGAGATCGTAGTTTCGGACAACGGCCCCGGCATTCCCGTGGCGATCCTCGACTCGCTGTTTACACCCTTCAACACGTCCAAGGAAAAAGGCCTCGGCCTTGGTCTCGTCATTTCGAAGGATATCGTCGTCGATTATGGCGGCCGGATTGATGTCGAGAGCAACGGCAGCGGCACTCGCTTCACCGTCCATTTGCGCAAGGCCACGCCATGAATGAGAGTTCCCCCGTTTTCCTGATCGACGACGACAAGGATCTGTTGAGGGCGACGAAACAGACGCTGGAATTGGCTGGCTTCGCCGTATCCGCCTTCTCTGTCGCTGGCGAAGCGCTTCTTGTTCTCGACGCCGATTTTGCCGGTGTCGTCGTTTCCGATATCCGCATGCCGCAGATGGACGGGCAGCAGCTCTTTGCCCGCATCAAGATGCTTGACGCCGATCTGCCGGTCATTCTCATGACGGGTCATGGCGATATTCCGATGGCGGTGCAGGCGATCCAGGATGGCGCCTATGATTTCATCGCGAAGCCCTTCGCCACAGATCGGCTGGTGCAGAGCGTGCGACGCGCGGCCGAGAAGCGACGCCTTGTGCTGGAAAATAGGACCTTGCGGCAGGCGGCGGAGCAGGCGCAGGGCGATCTGCCGCTGATCGGACAGACTCCTGCCATCGAGCGGCTGCGCCATACGCTGCGGCAGATCGCCGATACGGATGTCGATGTGCTTGTCACGGGAGAGACTGGCAGCGGCAAGGAGGTGGTGGCGAGCCTGCTGCATCGGTGGAGTCGGCGAGCGAAGGGCAATTTCGTTGCGTTGAATTGTGGTGCCCTGCCCGAAACCGTGATCGAGAGCGAACTGTTCGGCCACGAACCGGGCGCTTTTACCGGCGCCCAGAAGAAGCGCGTTGGGCGCATCGAACATTCAAGCGCCGGCACCCTGTTTCTCGACGAGATCGAAAGCATGCCGCCGGCAATTCAGGTGCAGATGCTGCGCGTGCTGGAAATGCGCGAGGTGACACCGCTCGGCACCAATGAAGTCCGTCCCGTCGATCTTCGCGTCGTTGCTGCGGCGAAGGTCGACCTCGGCGATCCCCGCCAGCGCGGCGATTTTCGCGAGGATCTCTACTATCGCCTCAACGTTGTCACGCTTTCCATTCCGCCATTGCGTGAACGCCGCGATGACATTCCCCTGCTCTTCGGCCATTTCGCCGATCGCGCCGCCGGCCGCTTCAAGCGCGAGGTGCCCGCCCTATCTACAGCGGTGCGCCGCCATCTGCAGCAGCACGACTGGCCGGGCAACGTTCGCGAACTCTCGCATTTTGCCGAGCGCTTCGTGCTCGGTCTCGAATCGGCAACAACGGCAAAATCTGACGAAGCGCCGGCGACGGATGAAGGTTTGCCGTTGCCCGCTCGAGTAGAGCGCTACGAAGCCGAGCTCATCCGCGAAACCCTGTCGCAGAACAATGGCGATGTACGCCGTACCATCGAAGCGCTCGGCATTCCCAGGAAGACCTTCTACGACAAGCTCCAGCGACACGGCATCGTCAGAGGCGATTTCGCCGGCTTTGACGGGGACGAGCGCCGAGGTTCATGATCCGCTGCCGATGAGCCACCGCGCCAGCTGAAGCCGTCGTGTGAACTTCAGGCGCTGCGGCGCATGTCCTTGGCATTGCCTTGCCTTTGCCGGGCCGCCGCCTCGGCTGTGCGATCCAGAACCTGCATCGCTTGCGCGACCACCGCCGCAAGCGCTTCATCGCTCTTGGAAGCGGCCACGACCAGCGGCGCGCTCAGGCAAATTCTAAGGGCACTTGCCGGTACATCACCAAAATCGGCACAGCGAACGGGCTGGCCGAGACGCACCAGGGCAACTCCATCGCCTTCGACGGCCAGCTCCTTGTAGACCGCTGCCATTTCCGCTGCGGTCAGCATGGCGCCATCTGTGCAATTGCGCAGGTAAAACGAAAAGATGGAGGGAATTTCATCCCAGCGAAGAGCCGATGATGTGCCCCACAGCTCACGCCGCTCTAACGGCCGGCTCTGCAAAGGCTCGAAAGCCGGATCGTTCGCAAGACGATCGGAGACTGCCTCGGCAAAAGCGGACAAAACCTTGACTACACGGTCTTCAGGAATATCGAGGAAGCATCCGAGTTCGAACAGCGCGGCTTTCCAGCGTAGCAGGAGGCCGAGATTGGCGCGCTCCGGCAAGATATTGCGGGCGGCCCAGCCTTCCGGCCACTCTGCCTTCCCGCAATAATCTGCCAACGCTGCAGGCAGAGTGCGCGATTTGAAGCGCTCCGATATTTGTGGCGGGCAGAGAAGCGCCCCGCTGAAAATCGGCCCGGCGAGGAATTTCGAACCCGTGAGCGCGACCATGAAACCATGGGCGAGATAGGCGCGGATCGTTGCCGCTGACAGGCGAAACTGGCAGGCATCGATCATGATATCCAGCACGGTGCCGAAACGCTCCTTCAGACGCATGACGGTCTCAAGGCTCGGCGCCAGCAGGCTGGTCTTCGATACGTCTGTTACGACGAGAAGGCACCTGAGGCCGGCTGCGCGGGCAAGCTCGATGAGGCCGCGCAGCTCCTCTTCCACCTCGCTATCGGCGCGAAGGGAACCATCCTTGTTGCGCACGGCAATGGTGGCGTTGCGCGTTGCGTCGCCCGCCCGCAGTTCCTCACCCTTGACGACGGCGCGCTCGCTGCTGACGCGGCTCATGAAATGCCGCCCGGCCGACGCCGTCATGACGCCGCTGCCCGTTTCGTTCCCCATCAGCGTGATGGTCATCAGGGCGCGCTCGTTCTCGCCCGCCAGCAGTGCTGCCGAAAAGAGATGAATGTCCGTGCCCGATGTGGCCAGGATCGCATCGATCCTGGGGTCCGACGCTTGGTTGAGGCCGAGCAAGCGCAACAGATCCTCCCGCACGCGCCCGATTTCACGATCGTAGACAGCCGTCGGCGAGCTTGTTTCCATCTCCCGTCTCAGATGCGCGTAAAAGGATTCGACCGCGGCAAAGGCGGCGGCGGATATGGTCGATGCCGTCGACGAGCCGAAAGCGAGATCTTCGGGCCGGGGTGCCGGACCATAGCCATACATGTTGAGCCCGGTGAGCGGATCGCAATCCAGCCGTTCATCGCCACCCGACACCAGGTGTTTCAGCAGCGCATCCCTCGCCTCGCTCTGTTGCTTCGACAACGCGCCCGTAGTCGCATTTTTATCCAGGGTACGGTCGTCAGCAACTTGCTGCATGGAGAAGCATTCCTCTTTCGCCAATGTCGACACGCTTTGCAGAATCGCGCTGCGGTCTACGCCGAGCGGGGGAGCCTCGGCAGCCGAACATTACGCTTCACAAGATGGAGCGAGGCTGACTTGCCAAGGCCGGCAGCGCCAGCAGTAAGCGCAATAAAAAAGCTCGCGATCCGGAGGGCCGCGAGCTCATTTCTGCAAAGCGAATGGTCGGATCAGCCGGCGGCTTCCAGCTTATCCTGCGTCTTCGTCTCGAAGTCGCTGGCATCATGGCGCTCACGCAGCTGCTCAGATGGATCGCCCGACATGCGGTTGACCATGCGGCCGCGCTTGACGGCAGGACGCGAGTAGATTTGCTCGGCCCAGCGCTGCACGTTCTTATAGTCCTGCACCTGCAGGAACTCGGCCGCGCCGTATTGCCACCCCTTGGCCAAACCGCCGTACCACGGCCAGATGGCGATATCGGCAATCGTATAGTCGCTGCCGGCGATATATTCGCTTTCGGCCAGGCGACGATCGAGAACATCGAGCTGACGCTTCACCTCCATGGCAAAACGGTCGATCGCGTATTCGATCTTCGTCGGCGCATAGGCGTAGAAATGACCGAAACCGCCGCCGAGATAGGGCGCGCTGCCCATCTGCCAGAACAGCCAGGAGATGCATTCGGCCCGAGCCGGCTGCTCGGTCGGCAGGAAGGCGCCGAATTTTTCGGCGAGATACATCAAAATCGAGGCCGATTCGAAAACGCGAACCGGCTTCGGGCCACTGCGGTCGAGCAAAGCCGGGATCTTCGAATTCGGATTGATGTCAACGAAACCGCTGCCGAATTGATCGCCCTCACCAATCTTGATCAGCCAGGCATCATATTCCGCACCGCTGTGACCAAGCGCCAGCAGCTCTTCGAGCATAATCGTGACCTTCACGCCGTTGGGCGTTCCAAGCGAATAGAGCTGAAGGGGATGGCGTCCTAGCGGCAGCTCCTTCTCGTGAGTCGGGCCGGCAATCGGGCGATTGATATTGGCGAACTGGCCGCCGTTGGCCTTGTTCCAGGTCCAGATTTTCGGCGGGGTATATTCGGCAGGGCCGGTCATGGGCATCCTCCTTTTTCGGGAATCGAATTTGGGCGATCTTCGATGTAGCGCGCTACATAGATCGCACATAGGGGCCGCTCTCCATTTTTGCGAGAGGAGAATGCGCACTCTTTAACGCGGAAGCGCTCTTGCCGCCTGGGTTAGGGCGCGGACTCTTCGATCGCGTTAGGCCATTGGCAAATGCCTGGAGGTTCATGAAACGAAAAAGCCTGCCGCGGGAGGAGGAGCGGCAGGCTTTTTACAAGAACCGAACAGCGGATGGGAGGAGGAGTTCCACTATTCCTGCAGCCGTCCCTGGGAGGAGGATAAGGACGTCTGCCAAGCGAAGGGATGCGGGAGGAGATGCATCGCTTCGATGAATACGAACATACCAGTCTTTTGCTCAGTTCATAGGCATTTCTTTGCAAGGCAGTTATGCGCCATGCGAAAATCGGGCAGCTGGGTCGATCGTAATCTTCAGCCAGGGCGGCGAAGAATGAGCGGGATGCCCATAAAGCAAAAGCGCCTGCTCGGGGGAACAGGCGCTGGTATAATGCAGTTTTTATAAGGAGCCGTCGCGGCCGTTAGCGAGCGACCGCTGCGCGGGCAACATTGCGGATCTCACCGCGATCGATACCCAGGTCGTGCAGTTCGCGCGTGGACATACGGCCCAGTTCGGCGACCGTCTGACGATACTTGCGCCAGTTGTTGAAAGAGCGTGCTACGTTCATGATGATCCCCTTTCCTTGGGCTTTCGAAGCTGAGCAGCCGTGCTTGGCGCTCCCGTCGCTTCGATAGGAACTATATAGTCGAACCCATTGGCTTTTTGCAGAGCTAAGGAATCACTGCACCTATGCGTCTACTGCATGCGTCGCCCGAAATGCAGGCGATCTTCATTCGTCGGTCACGCCTGCCTTTGCGATTCGCTGATGACAGCGCCGCCTTTGTCTGCGAAAAGAAGAGAGATGAGAGACAGGGGCGTCCGCTATCCGGCGGGCTGAGAAGCACCCTTCGAACCTGAACCAGATCATGCTGGCGGAGGAAGTCGCTCGGGACCTCGCGAAGCTGAAGCACGTCGTCCCTACGCGTCTCGCCGCCTGAAAGGGGCGATATGCAAGACCAAACAACTGCAGGCAATCTACTTCGCACCATGCGGGCGAACCCTCCGCTGGTGCAATGCATCACCAATTTCGTCGCCATGAATATCGCGGCCAATGTGATGCTTGCCGCCGGCGCATCGCCGGCAATGGTACATGCCGAAGAGGAAGCCGGAGAGTTTGCCGCTATCTCCGGCGCGCTGACGATCAATATCGGCACGCTTTCGTCCGGCTGGCTTGCGGGCATGCGGAAGGCCGCTCAGTCGGCAAACGAGACGGGCAAGCCCTGGGTCCTCGATCCCGTCGCCCATTATGCGACAGGGTTTCGCCGCGATGCCATCACGCGCTTGTTGGAACTAAAGCCGACAATCATTCGCGGCAACGCATCCGAGATCATCGCGCTTGCCGGCGGGACGAGCCGCGGCCAGGGCGTCGATAGCCGCGATGCCGTCGAGCAGGCGGAAGATTCCGCCCTTCAACTCGCGGAAAAGCACAGCTGCGTAGTGGCAGTCACAGGCGTTACGGATTTCGTGACGGATGGGCAGAAGGCGAAGCGCATTGCAGGCGGTTCGCCATTGATACCGCAAGTAACCGCACTTGGATGCTCGCTAACCTGCCTCGTCGGTGCGTTTGCGGCGGCAGCTCCGGATGATCCGTTCCATGCGACCATAGCGGCGCTTGCCGTCTTTGCCGTGGCCGGCGAACAGGCGGGGGCCGCTGCTGGGGGACCAGGCTCCTTCTCCTGGCGCTTCCTTGACGCACTCGCCGCTTTGAGCCCGGAGACACTGGATCGCGACGCAAGGATATCTGCGGCATGAAAGACTTCGATCTCTCGCTCTATCTTGTCCTCGATCCGGTACTGTGCGCCAATATCGGCATGATTGAAACGACCCGTGCAGCGGTTGCCGGCGGCGTTACCATCGTCCAGCTTCGCGACAAGGAAGCGTCAACCGCGGCCATGATCGAGACTGGCCTCGCCCTCAAGCAAATCCTGCACGGAACGAATGTCCGGCTGATCGTCAACGACAATGTCGAGGCTGCCATCGCCATCGGCGCCGATGGCCTTCACATCGGTCAGGAAGATATGAATGCCGCCGACGCCCGCCGCCTGATCGGCCCGGACATGATCCTCGGCCTCTCGGTGGAAACGGAGGCTCTCGCCTCCTCCATAGATGCCGGAATCATCGACTATGCCGGGATCGGTCCGGTCTTTGCCACACCCACCAAACCCGACCACAAGCAACCGATCGGCTTTGACGGGCTTGCCCGCATCGTCAGGCTTTGCCCGGTTCCTTCAGTGGCAATCGGCGGCCTGAAGGCTGTTCATACCGCCGATGTCCTTTCGTGCGGCGCAGATGGCCTCGCGGTCGTCTCAGCCATATGCGGACAACCGGACCCGCAAGCGGCGACAATCATCATCGCGAAAGCCATCAAGGAGGCTCGCCAATGATCCGCAACGTTCTATCTATCGCCGGCTCCGATCCCTCCGGCGGCGCTGGCATTCAGGCCGACCTGAAGGCTTTCTCCGCTCGCGGCGTTTATGGAATGGCGGCTCTGACTGCTTTGACGGCGCAGAACACGCAGGGCGTCTCCGGCGTCCATCCCGTGCCTCCACATTTCGTGGCAGATCAGATCAATGCGATCTTTGCCGACATCCGTGTGGATGCCGTGAAGATCGGTATGATCGCCAATGCCGCCATCGCCAGTGCCGTCGCGGACATTCTGGCGCGACATCGCGATGTACCCGTCGTCCTCGACCCGGTCATGATCGCCAAGGGTGGCGCAGCCCTGCTGGCCGCCGATGCCGTTGACGTGCTGACCACGCGGCTGCTGCCGCTTGGGACCGTCATTACCCCGAACCTACCCGAGGCGGCTGCGCTCTTGCATGACGCAGAGGCGAAAAGCCGCCAAGACATGGCGCGCCAGGCGCTTGCGCTGGCCACGCTCGGGCCTTCAGCAGTCCTCGTCAAGGGTGGTCATCTCGAGGGTGACGAAAGCCCGGATGTGCTCGCAAGCGGCGATCATGTGGCCTGGTTCGAAGCTCAGCGGTTGCCGACCAAGAATACGCATGGAACGGGCTGCACGCTCTCAAGCGCTATCGCGGCAGAGATCGCCAAGGGCCTGCCGCTCCCCGAAGCTATCGCCGTCGGCAAGGCCTATCTCGCCGCCGCGGTTGCTGCCGCAGGCCAGCTTTCCGTCGGAAGCGGCCATGGGCCTGTGCAGCATTTCCATGCACTGTGGGCCACAAATAAGGAGTAGCGAGCCTGTTACTCAAGGATCAGGTCGCCGTTTCTGGTGCCGGCCGCGGCCTCGATCGGGCATAAGACAAAAAGCGCCGTCCTAATGGGCGGCGGCGCCTCTTCATTGGCGATCGAATGGTACGGGCGGCTCAGGCCCAGCCCATGGTCAACA
Organism: Rhizobium sp. BK491; assembly: GCF_014194925.1. NCBI lineage: Bacteria > Pseudomonadati > Pseudomonadota > Alphaproteobacteria > Hyphomicrobiales > Rhizobiaceae > Rhizobium > Rhizobium sp. BK491. The sequence goes on along the minus strand of NZ_JACIAR010000003.1, from coordinate 838,191 downwards.
CGCCAAAAAGGATGACGGCGCCAAGACCGATACGGTAGATGACGAAAGGCCAGGTCGAAAAGCGTTCGAGAAAGCGCATCAGCCCCCAGATGGTGATGAAGGACGATATGCTGCCGACAATCAGGCCAACGAGCAGCACCGACCAGGCTTCCATCGGAATATGCGCCTTGTGAAGCTCATAAAGCTCCTTCAAGCCGGCAAGAGCGATGGCCGGTAAGCCGAGCAGGAAGGAGAACCGTGCCGCCTCCTCTCTTTTTAAGCCGAGGAACAGTGCGCCGGTTAGGGTCGAACCCGAGCGCGAGACACCGGGGATAAGAGCACCGACCTGCGTGATGCCGACAAAAAGGGCATCCATCAGCGTCATCTGTCCGATATCCTTCCTATGGCGGCTGTAAAGCTCAGCGACCGCCAAGAGCAAGCCCATGACCACGCAGGCGATGCCGATGACCCAGAGGCTGCGGAAAGACGTGCCGCAAGCGTTCAGGGAGGATGACAGCAGCAGGCCGGCGATCACGATCGGTATGGTGGCGATGACGATGGCGATCGCAAGCCGGATGGAAGGAGAGCTCCAGTCCCTTTGCCTGATCGCATCGAGCGATCCAAAGGTGACGTAGCGGACGTCGCTCCAGAAATAGGAGACGATCGCTGCAAGTGCTGCAAGCTGCATCGTAGCCGAGAAGGCAGAACCAGGGTCCTGCCAGCCCAGCAAGGCGGGCACCACGCGCATATGGGCAGTGGACGAGACCGGCAGTAGCTCGGTCAATCCCTGCACGATGCCCAGAATTGCGATCTTGGCATAGCCCAGGGCAACAAAGCCCGTATCCACGCCTTGCGTACAAACATCAGCCACGTTTTGATATCCTCAGTTGTTCAGGGGGCTTAGCACCGAGTGGTGCGACGAACTAGCTGTGAAACTGGTTCCCAAATTGAACTTGGCAACACCTAGTGAAGGGGTCGCCAATATTTCATCGGGACAAGCCGAGGATATAGCCGCGCAGGCTGAACTCTATCTGAAATTGCCGGCTCGAATTTTGGAGTTTGGCGTATTTCTAGCCGTCATCCTCCGGCAACGCCTGCATGTAGCGGATCATGGTGTAGAAGCCGGCGAGGAGGACCAACGCGCCTGCCGCATGATGCAGATTGTGCAGCATCGTATGGTGATGCCTGAGCAGAAGGCAGCTCAAATTATAAAGGGTTATGGCCACGGCCGTCATGAGAGCGGCCAGGAATAGCGCCATGTTTCGCTGAAAGAAATCAATCATCACGCACACCTCTCTTGAGTGCCAACAGATTCCATAAGGATTGGGGAGGAATTACGACAAAGGCACAGAGCCGTGGCGGGCGAACGCCGACGGGTTCATTTCGTATAGAGCGCACGCGATCTTTCCAGATGCTTGAGCATCGCCTGCTCGGCGCCATCTGCATCGTTTTCAGCTAGGCGCGCGAGGATTTCCTCATGTTCGACCAGCGTGAACTTTTCCTTACCGGTCCAGATCAGCATGTCGGTATGATAGGCTTTCAGCCATGCGAGCATCGCTTCGCTGACGGCAGCAAAGATTGGATTGCCGGAAATCTGGGCGATGCGCGTATGGAACTGCATATCAGCAGAAATGAAGTCCTCGGCATGTCCGAGGGATGCCCGCTGCCGGTCGATAATTTCACTGAGATCGGCAACATCTTTCTTGCTCGCGCGCTGTGCGGCCTCGCGTGCCATGCCGCGCTCGAAGAAGATGCGGGCGCTCTTCAGCTGTTCAAGGGAATCAGGTGATTGCGACAACATGATCTTTGCGGTCAGGTCGACCTGCCGAAAGATCGACTTCGCAGTGAGCTGAAGCACCTTGGCACGTTCGCCATGGGAAATGTTGACCAGCCCCATATTGGCAAGGGCCTGCATGGCCTCCCGGATCGCCGGACGTCCGACACCGAAGCGCTCCATGAGGACACGCTCGGACGGCATCTCATCACCCGGCTTGAGCTCTCCCGACGTGATCAACCGTTCCAGCCGATCGAATACTTCATCGGATAGCTTTCGGCGTACAATTTGTTCGACTGGCTCGCCCATGGAATCCCGCTTTCCCAAAGCTTTTACCCCTTATGCATTTTTGGCCGCCATGGCGGAAGCCCCACCCTACCGACAACCGGGCAAAAAATAGTTTGCAGAAGTTGGAATACTCATTATACCAGATCACCAGTTTGCGCCACGCGGAAAATCGTCGGCGAGAGGAGCATTCACCCACTCATGACTATTACCATCACCTACCGTATCGAAACGCCAGGCAGCATCGAGGCGATGGCTCGCAAGATCGCCAGCGATCAGTCGACAGGCACCTTCGTCGCTGTGCCGGGCGAGACGGAAGAACTCAAGGCGCGCGTGGCCGCGCGTGTCGTCGCGATCCATCCCCTTGCTGACGTGGAGCGTCCGACTTGGCCGGAGGCGGCCGAGGGCCACGGTCCGATCCATCGGGCCGATGTCGACATCGCCTTTCCGCTGGATGCGATCGGTACCGATCTTTCGGCACTGATGACAATCGCGATCGGCGGCGTCTTCTCCATCAAGGGCATGACCGGGATCCGCATTGTCGATATGAAGCTGCCCGAGGCCTTCCGCAACGCGCATCCCGGCCCGCAATTCGGCGTTGCTGGCAGCATGCGCCTGAGCGGCGTCAGCGGTCGCCCGATCATCGGCACGATCGTGAAGCCGGCGCTTGGCCTTCGGCCAAGGGAAACGGCGGCACTGGTCGGCGAGTTGATCGGCTCCGGCGTCGATTTCATCAAGGACGACGAGAAGCTGATGAGCCCGGCCTATTCGCCGCTCAAAGAGCGCGTCGAGGCCATCATGCCCCTGATCCTCGATCACGAGCAGAAGACCGGCAAGAAGGTGATGTACGCCTTCGGCATTTCGCATGCCGATCCCGACGAGATGATGCGCAACCACGATCTCGTGCTGAAGGCCGGCGGCAATTGCGCCGTTGTCAACATCAACTCTATCGGATTCGGCGGCATGAGCTTCCTGCGCAAGCGTTCCGGACTGGTGCTGCATGCGCATCGCAATGGCTGGGATATCCTGACCCGTCATCCCGGCGCCGGGATGGATTTCAAGGTGTATCAGCAGTTCTGGCGCCTGCTCGGGGTCGACCAGTTCCAGATCAACGGCATAAGGGTCAAATATTGGGAACCAGACGACAGCTTCGTCGAATCCTTCAAGACGATCCGCACACCGCTTTTCGATCCATCCGACTGTCCGCTTCCCGTTGCCGGTTCCGGTCAATGGGGCGGCCAGGCGCCCGAAACCTACCAGCGAACCGGCCGGACGACCGACCTTCTCTATCTCTGCGGCGGCGGCATCGTCAGCCACCCCTTCGGACCCGCTGCCGGCGTTCGTGCAATCCAGCAGGCCTGGCAAGCGGCGGTTTCGGACATACCGCTTGCCGACTATGCCAAGGACCATCCGGAGCTTGCCGCCTCGATCGCAAAATTCAGTGACGGCAAGGACGCCTGACAGCGATGTCCAATCTTCTTCTCAGCTACTACGGCGATGACTTTACCGGCTCGACCGACGTCATGGAGGCCCTCGCCTCGAACGGCGTACAAACCGCTCTCTTCCTCGGCATACCAAGTGAAACCTTACTGGAGCGGTTCAAGGATTGCCGCGCCATCGGCATTGCCGGCACCAGCCGCAGCGAAACGCCGCAATGGATGGACGAACATCTAACGCTCGCATTTCAATGGCTGAAAAGCCTCGATGCCGCGCTATGCCATTACAAGGTCTGCTCGACTTTCGATTCCAGTCCGAAGATCGGCAACATCGGCAAGGCGATCGAGATCGGCAAGGCGCTCTTTGCACAATCCGTCGTGCCGGTCGTGGTCGGTGCGCCGCAGCTCAAGCGTTACACTGCCTTTGGCCATCTCTTTGCCGCGTATCAAGGCGAAGTCTTCCGTATCGACCGACACCCGGTCATGAGCCGGCATCCCGTCACGCCGATGGATGAGGCCGATCTGGCCGTGCATCTGAGCAGACAGACGTCCCTTCCCGTCAGCCTCGCCGATCTCGTCGCACTCCGGGCAACCGATGCCGACGCACGGATCGATGCGCTGACGGGAGGCAGGGAGGGCATCCTGCTGCTCGACGTCGACAGTGCGGAAACACAGGTTGCCGCGGGACATCAGCTATGGCGTCTGGCAATCAAGGGCAACGTCTTTGTCGCAGGCTCGTCCGGTGTCGAATATGCTCTTCTCGATGCCTGGCGGAATGAGGGTTTGATCGAAGAGAAGCCGGTATTCGCTCCTCCCGGCAAGGTCGATCGTCTGGCTGTGGTCTCCGGCAGTGTATCGCCGACGACTGAACGGCAGATCCGCTGCGCGACGGCCAATGGTTTTGACGGCATCGATCTCGACCCCTTGGCGCTTGTCGGCGAAGATGCCGGGCAGGCGCTTGACGCAGCGGTCGCCGCAGGCATGGCCAGCCTCAAGGCCGGCCGCAGCGTCATTCTTCATACGGCACTCGGCCCATCGGCGGATCGCGGCGGCGATATAGACCGTATTCCCGGCGCCCGCCATCGCCTGGGGCGGGCTCTCGGCACGATCCTGCGACGGTTGATCGAAGAGGAAAATCTCGGCCGCGCCGTCATCGCCGGCGGCGACACGTCGAGCCACGCGCTCAAGGAATTGCGTGTCGAAGCGCTCACGACGCTTCTTCCATTGCCGCAAACTCCCGGCTCGCCGCTTTGCACGGCCCACGGCAGCTATGCGCCCACCAATGGTCTGCAGATCGCGCTGAAGGGCGGCCAGGTCGGCACCGATGATTATTTCACACAGATCCGCGACGGCAGAGGATCGTAGCGGCGTCATTCTTCGGCATTCAATTGGCATACTCATTGACTCATTATACCACTTGCGATACCACATTCTGGAAGTGAACGAGGTACTAACATGACTGCAATTGCTCTTTTCGGCGCCGGAGGCAAAATGGGCTACCGGCTCGCCAAGAACCTGAAAGGCTCGCGCTTCGATGTGCGCCACGTCGAAGTCAGCGATGCCGGCAAGGCGCGCCTGAAGAATGATCTTTCCGTCGATTGCGTCCCGGTCGATGCCGCGCTGGATGGCGCGGACGTCGTGATCCTTGCAGTACCGGATACCGCTATCGGCAAGGTTGCCGCCGGCATCGTCGACAAGCTGAGGCCCGGCACGATGGTCGTCGCGCTCGACGCCGCCGCCCCCTTCGCCGGCCATCTGCCGCACCGTGAAGATCTTACCTACTTCGTTACCCACCCCTGCCATCCGCCGATCTTCAACGACGAGACCGACATGCAGGCCAAGAAGGATCATTTCGGCGGTCTCTTTGCCAAGCAGCATATCGTTTCGGCACTGATGCAGGGTCCGGAAAGTGCCTATGCTCTCGGCGAGGAAATCGCCAAGGTCATCTGGGCGCCCGTCATGCGCTCGCACCGCGTCACCGTCGAGCAGATGGCGATGCTGGAGCCGGGTCTTTCTGAAACCGTCTGCGCCTCGCTGCTCGTCGTCATGCGTCAGGCCATGGATGAGTGCGTCGCCCGCGGCGTTCCGGCGGAAGCCGCCCGTGACTTCCTGCTCGGCCACATGAACGTGCTCGGTGCCGTCATCTTCAAGGAAGTCGACGGCGTCTTCTCCGATGCCTGCAACAAGGCGATCGAATTCGGCATCCCTGCCCTGATGCGCGACGATTGGAAGAAAGTGTTCGAGCCACAGGAGATCGCGGAAAGCATTCGCCGCATCACCTGATCGACATCGCCGGGGAGGGCGTCACCCTCCCCTTGCTGCCCTGCCGGGAACAGGGCCTGTTTCATAACTGGGAGGAGACCATGAAACTAAGACGCAGACTGACACTTGCAGCCTTTACCGGCGCGCTCGCTCTGGGCACGGCAATGCCGGCCTTCGCGGCTGACCTGATCGCCATCATCACGCCGGCCTTCGACAATCCCTTCTTCAAGGCGGAGGCCGTCGGCGCCGAAGCCAAGGCAAAAGAGCTGGGTTACGAGACGCTCGTCATGACGCATGACGACGATGCCAACAAGCAATCGGAAGTCATCGATACAGCGATCGGGCGTGGCGCCAAGGCCATTATCCTCGACAATGCCGGTGCGGACGCAACGGTCGCTGCCCTGAAGAAGGCCAAGGATGCGGGCATCCCTTCCTTCCTCATCGACCGCGAAATCAATGTCACCGGCATCGCCGTCGCCCAGATCGTTTCCAACAACTATCAGGGCGCACAGCTCGGCGCGCAGGAGTTCGTCAAGCTGATGGGCGAGAAGGGCAATTATGCCGAACTCGTCGGCCGCGAAGCCGATACCAATGCCGGCATCCGCTCGCAGGGCTATCACGACGTCATCGACGACTATCCGGACCTGAAGCTGGTCGCCAAGCAGTCGGCAAACTGGAGCCAGACTGAGGCCTACGCCAAGATGGAAACCATCCTTCAGGCAAATCCCGACATCAAGGGCGTGATCTCGGGCAACGACACCATGGCGATGGGCGCGATTGCAGCGCTGCAGGCCGCCGGCCGCAAGGATGTGATCGTCGTCGGCTTCGACGGTTCCAACGACGTGCGCGACTCCATCAAGGCGGGCGGCATCAAGGCGACGGTCATGCAGCCGGCCTACGCCCAGGCCCAGAAGGCGGTCGAACAGGCCGACGCCTATATCAAGAACAAGACGGCGCCTAAGGACGAGAAGCAATTGATGGATTGCGTCCTTATCAATGCCGACAACGCCGACAAGCTCGAGACCTTCGCACTGAAAAACTGATGGTGGACCACTAGGTTGGAGGGCGCGGCAAAACCGCGCTCTCCGGAGCTTTTCTGCAAGATCGAGGTGCATTGCATGTTGAGGATCAGAGGCGCGCTCGTGGCCTTTGTATTGGCCGCGGCATTGCCCGGCTGCAAGATTATCAAGACACCAACGCCCGAGGAGAAGGCGGCAGCGGCGGCAAAGAGTGCCTTCGACCCCGCAACCAAGGTGGAGGCGATCTGGCAATCCCAGGTACTGCCCGCCATTGATAAACGCGCGGGCGATCTCAAGACGGTGTTGCGGGCGGTAGCAACTAATCCCGATGATGCCGGCGCGAAATACGGAAATCCGCGCAAGCAGAGTTCCTCGCCCTGGACCTATGCCGTCAAGCTAAGCGGTAAGATCGTGGCTGCCGATACAGCCTCCCGCGCGGGCACCCTCGACGTCGACGTGGATGGCGACGGCAAGGCGGATGCGAAGGTGCAGATCGGCCTGGCGGTCCGCGGCACGGCGCTGCGCGACGCGCTGGATTTCCTGGACTTCAACGAATTCAGGAACCAGATCGAATGGGCACAGTTCGGCAAGGCCTTCAATGAGAAGGCCAATTCATCATTTCTGGCAGCTCTGCCTCGCGACGGGCTGATTGGAAAGACGGTCACCGTGACGGGTGCGTTTCCGCTGCCCGCATCCGGTCAGCTGCCTTTGATCACCCCTTCAGCCCTGACATTGGGGCAATGACCATGAGCGAAACCCCAAGCAACGATATCATCCTGCGCCTGGAGGACGTTTCCAAGGTCTATTCCGGCATCGTTGCCGTCAAGCGCGCCAACCTCGAGCTGCACCGCGGCGCGGTCAACGTGCTCGTCGGCGAAAACGGTGCCGGCAAGTCTACCCTGATGAAGATCATCGCCGGGGTCGAACGGCCGACCTCGGGCCGCATCCTGCTCGAGGGCGAGGAAGTCTCCTTCAGCAGCCCGGCCGACGCGCAGGCGCGCGGAATCGGCATGATTTTCCAGGAGCTCAATCTCTTCGCCAATATGACGGTGGCCGAAAACATCTTTGCGACGCGCGAAATCACCCGCGGCATCTTCGGCATCGATCACAAGGCACAGATCGCAAGGGCCAACGAGTTTCTGGATCGGCTCGATGCCGGCATAAGCGCCGAAACGATGGTGGAAGACCTGCCGATCGGGCAGCAGCAGCTTGTCGAGATCGCCAAGGCCATCTCACTTGATGCCCGTATCCTGATCATGGATGAGCCGACATCGGCGCTGTCCGCGGCAGAAGTCGACATTCTGTTCAAGGTGATCGCAGAGCTGAAAGCTCAGGGCGTCGCGATCGTCTATATTTCGCACCGGCTGGAAGAACTGATGCGGATCGGCGACTACATCACCGTACTGCGCGACGGACAGATCACCGGCCAGGCCATGGTTCGCGATATCGATACGAAATGGATCGTCCGATCGATGATCGGATCCGATGCCAAGGATTTCGCCAGGGACGGCGGCCATACAATCGGCAAGGAAGCCTTTCGCGCCGAAGAGATCAGCCTGCCGAGACCTACGGGCGGCCTTGCCGTCGATCATGTCTCGCTGTCGGTGCGCGCCGGCGAAATCCTCGGCATCTACGGCCTGATGGGAGCAGGACGCAGCGAATTCTTCGAATGCGTGATGGGCCGGCATATGCATTCGACCGGGCGTATCTACATCGACGGCTTGGAGGTTCGCGCCCGCGACACCACCCGGCGCATCCGGCATGGCCTCGCCTTGATTCCAGAGGACCGTCAGCGCGAAGGATTAGTGCAGGTGCTGTCGATCGCCAGCAATTTGACGCTTGCGAGCCTCGGCCGCTTCGCCCGGCTGTTTTTCCATATCGATCCAGGGGCCGAAAAGAACGCCATTCGCGACATGATCCGCGATCTCTCCATTAAGGCGCCTAATCCGGACTTCGAGGTTACCTCCATGTCCGGCGGCAACCAGCAGAAGGTCGTCATCGGCAAGGCGCTGATGACCGATCCGAAGGTGCTTTTGATGGACGAGCCGAGCCGCGGCATCGATGTCGGCGCCAAGGCCGATGTCTTTCGCACCATGCGCAGGCTCGCCGGCAAGGGGTTGGCAATCTTGTTTTCAACATCGGACCTTGAAGAGGTCATGGCACTTTCGGACCGCATCGCCGTGCTCAGCAACGGCAAGCTCGTCACCGTTCTCGACCGAAGCGAAGCGACGGAAGAGGCCATCATCGCGGCATCCGCCAAGGGACACGGACATACAGGGAAACTCGCGTCATGACCGCAGATACGTCCTCCGCCTTTGCGACCAATCGCTCGAACGGCTCCGTTCTCCTGACGCTGATGAAGCTCAGGACCTTCATCGCGCTGTTCGCCGTCGTCATCTTCTTTGCGATCTTTGCACCGAACTTCACCTCGACCGCCAACATCATCCTGATGTCGAAGCATGTCGCGCTCAACGCCTTTCTCGCCATGGGGATGACCTTTGTGATCGTCACCGGCGGGATCGATCTATCGGTCGGTTCGATCGTCGGCCTTTGCGGCATGGTGGCCGGTGCCCTCATCCTGAACGGCGTCGAACTGCCGATCGGATATACGGTCTACTTCAACATCTACGAGATCATCCTCATCACACTGGCCGTCGGCCTGGGGATTGGACTCATCAACGGCCTGCTAATCACCAAGCTCAACGTCGCCCCCTTCATCGCCACGCTCGGAACGCTCTATATCGCCCGCGGCCTCGCACTCCTGTCTTCTGACGGTCAGACCTTCCCGAACCTGGTCGGGCGGCCGGAATATGACACGACGGGCTTCGACGTCTTCGGCGCCGGCCGCCTGCTCGGCCTTCCCGTTTCCATCTGGATCCTGATCGTATTGGCGCTACTCGCCGCTTACGTCGCCCGCTCGACGCCGATTGGCCGGCACATCTTTGCCGTCGGCGGAAACGAGCGCGCAGCGCGCATGTCCGGCATCCGTGTCGATGTGGTCAAGATCTTCGTCTATATGTTCTCGGGGCTTTGCGCCGCCATCGTCGGTATCGTCATATCGTCGGAGCTGATGGCGGCGCATCCGGCAACCGGCGAGAGCTTCGAGCTGAACGCCATTGCAGCAGCCGTGCTTGGCGGCACCTCCATGTCGGGCGGCCGCGGCACTATCGGCGGGACGATCATCGGCGCCTTCGTCATCGGCATTCTTTCGGATGGCCTCGTGATGATGGGCGTATCATCCTTCTGGCAGATGGTGATCAAGGGATGTGTCATTATCATCGCTGTGGTCGTGGATCAGGCGCAGCGGCGTCTCCAGCAGCGCGTAACTCTCATGCAAATGGCAAAGGCAGGCTGAAATGGCAGAACTCAAGGGCGCATTGATCGGTTGCGGCTTTTTCGCGATCAATCAGATGCATGCATGGCGAGACGTCAAAGGCGCCAGCATCGTTGCGATCTGCGACCGCGACCCGGAGCGGCTGAAGATCGTCGGCGACCAGTTCGGCATCGAGCGTCGCTATACGGATGCAGCCGCCATGTTCGCCGATGGTGGCTTCGATTTCGTCGACATCGCAACGACGGTGCAAAGCCATCGCGCCCTGGTGCAGATGGCCGCCTCTCACAAGATCCCCGCAATCTGCCAGAAGCCTTTCGCAAAAACGCTGAGCGATGCCAAGGCCATGGTCGCGACCTGTGCTGCGGCCGACGTGCCGCTGATGGTGCATGAGAATTTCCGCTGGCAGACGCCCATTCAGGCCGTCAAGACTGCTTTGCAGTCCGGGGCGATCGGTGAGCCCTTCTGGGGACGTTTCTCCTTCCGCTCCGGCTATGACGTCTTTTCCGGCCAGCCTTACCTGGCCGAAGGCGAACGGTTCATTATCGAGGATCTCGGTATCCACACGCTCGATATCGCCCGCTTCATCCTCGGCGACGTCACCTCGTTGACGGCCCGCACCAAACGGGTCAACCCGAAGATCACGGGCGAGGATGTCGCAACCATCCTGCTCGATCATGAGAATGGCGCGACATCGATCGTCGATGTCAGCTACGCCTCCAAGCTTGCGACCGAGCCCTTCCCGGAGACGCTGATCGAACTCGACGGCACGAAGGGTAGCATTCGGCTCTCGCAAGGCTATCACCTCGAGGTCAATGGCCCCGATGGCACGAGCGTTACGGACGCATCGCCGCGGCTTCTGTCCTGGGCCTCGCGTCCCTGGCATAATATTCAGGAGAGCGTCCTGGCGATTCAGCAGCATTGGATAGACCGCCTTGCCAATGGTGGCGAAACTTCCACGTCAGGCGCCGACAATCTCAAGACGCTGGCACTTGTCGAGGCCGCCTATGAGAGTGCCGCCAACGGGAATCCCATCGATATCGGAGCGATGCTGCGATGAAAACCGAGATCGATCCGTTTCAGCTTTACGGTACGCACGAGCTCGAAACGACGCCGATGCGACTGACTTCGGGCAGGCTGGATGTCGATTTCAAGGACGGCAATCTCCGGACCATTCGCTATGATGGCATCGAGGTTCTGCGGGCTGTTTCCTATCTGATCCGCGATCGCGATTGGGGCACCTATTCGCCCCATATCGACGATATACGGATCGAGCAGCGTCACGATGGTTTTTTCGTCAGCTATCTAGTGCGCTGCGCCGGCCCCGAGAACACCGAGCTTACAGTCGACGTTCGGATAACGGCTCAAGTCGATGAGGCCCTGATCTTCGAAGCGACGGCGCTCTCGACGACCGGCTTCGAAACCAACCGCTGCGGCTTCTGTATCCTGCATCCGATCGTCGGCGTCGCCGGGATGCCCGTCTCGGTTGAGCATGTCGACGGCAGCCGCGAGAGCACGCATTTTCCCGACCTTATCGAACCCTGGCAGCCCTTCAAGAATATGCGGGCGATTACGCATAGCGTGGTGGCGAACGTGACAGCCGAATGCCGCATGGAAGGCGACACCTTCGAGATGGAAGATCAGCGCAACTGGTCTGATGCTTCCTACAAGACCTACGTTCGCCCGCTTGCCCTGCCCTGGCCTTATCGAATTCCGGCTGGAAAGCCGATGCGGCAGCGCATCGTTCTGACCATCGGGGATATGCGCCGCCTGCCTCCCGCCTCCACCTATGGTTCGGAAGAAGCGCCCCCGGTCGGGCTTAGCGCTGGAGCAAGGTCCGGAATCATGCCGTCCATCGGCCTTGTCATTACACCGGAGGAGGCGGATGCGACGCTAGCTGCGCGCGACCGGCTGGCTGAAATCGGACCGCAGGAGCTGCTGTTTCACTTCGATCCCGATGCCGCCCTCGGTGCTGACGCCTTCAGGCGCTTCGCCGCCGTTGCCGCACTCCATCCAGGCAATTCGACGCTCGAAATCGCATTGCCCTGCCGCCAGGCACCTCCTGTCGAGACACAGCAAATAGCAGACTGGATGCAGGCGGCCGGCTTCAAACCCGATGCAATCATGATCTCGCCTTCCGTCGACCGGCAATCGACGCCGCCGGGCAGCAAATGGCCGGAATGTCCGCCGCTCGAGGAGGTCTACGCCGCCGCGCATGCGGCCTTCCCCGATATGCGTGTCGGCGGCGGCATGCTGAGCTATTTCACCGAACTCAATCGCAAACGGATTCCCGCCGACACTCTCGATTTCATCAGCCATTGCACCAATCCCATCGTGCATGCGGCTGACGATCTCAGCGTCATGCAGACGCTGGAAGCACTGCCGTTCATCACGCGCTCCGTGCGCGCTATCTATGGCGACAAACCCTATCGTATCGGCCCGTCAACCATACCGATGCGGCAGAACCCCTATGGCAGCCGGACGATGGACAATCCTCACGGCGGTCGCATTGCCATGGCCAATATCGATCCACGGCACAACGCCCGCTTCGGCGAGGCCTTTGCGTTTGGCTACGCCGCCCGCGTCCTCGATGCCGGATTGGAGTGCCTGACGCTTTCGGCACTGACGGGGTCCTTCGGGCTGATCGCCGGAGCGAACGAGTCGGCGGCGGCAGGCGCCAAACGGCCATTGTTCAATACGATTGCGACGCTGTCACGCCTCGCCGGCCAGCAATGGCAAGAGTGCCTGTCGTCCGATCCGAGCGCCGTACTCAGCTTCATCACGGCACGATCCAACGGATTGCGTTCGCTCCAGCTGGTCAACATAACGCCCATTCCACAACTGGTGGAGCTGGGGGAGTTTCGGCTTAAGGAACAGAGCGGAAGCAAGAGGCTTATGCTTGATGCCTATAGCACTGTTTCGGCCGAGTTGATGGATTGACCTTCAATCGCAGACGCGCATGTTAGTCCCAATAATCGCAATGATTTGGAGGACTGCGTGAAGACGAAGAAGCTGATCAACGAAGGCGCGGCCGCCGTGGATGAGATGCTGGCCGGGATATTGGCGGCTCATCCGCGCCATCTCCGCGCCGTTGAAGGATCGCCACGCTCGATCGTGGCAAACCATGGCCCGCGAGCCGGCAAGGTCGGTCTGGTCATCGGCGGTGGTTCCGGGCACGAGCCGACATTTCTCGGCTTCGTCGGCAAGGGGCTGGCCGATGCCGCCGCGATCGGCAATGTCTTTGCCTCGCCGCCGCCCGATCCGATCATCGAATGCGCCAAGGCCGTCGATGGCGGTGCAGGCGTGCTGTTCATGTACGGCAACTATGCCGGCGACGTCATGAATTTCGACATGGCGGCGGAAATGCTGGCCATGGACGATATCGAGGTGCGTACCGTACTGACGACGGACGACATCGCTTCCGCGCCAGTCGATCAGAAGGAGCGCCGTCGCGGGGTTGCCGGCAATGTCTTCATCTTCAAGGCCGCCGGTGCCGCCTGCGATCTGATGTACGGTTTCGACGATGTGGAACGGCTGGCACGCTGGGCGAATGAGCGCACCTATACGATGGGGGTGGCGCTTTCGCCCTGCTCGCTGCCGCAGACACGCAAGCCGAATTTCGAGATCGGCGCCGACGAGATGGAGATCGGCATGGGTATCCATGGCGAGCCCGGCGTCGCACGCGGGCCGATGCGATCGGCGGATGAGGTGACGAGTGAGCTCGTCGGCAAAATTCTCGATGAGATGAAGCCGGCGCGCGGTGACCGGGTCGCCGTGCTTGTCAATTCCCTTGGCTCGACGCCGCTGATGGAGCTCTACATCATGATGCGCAAACTCAAGAGTATGCTCGACGATGCCGGCCTTGTTATCCATCTGTCGCTGGTCGGCAATTACTGCACGTCGCTGGAGATGGCTGGCGCCTCGATCACCCTCATGCATCTGGACGACGAACTGCAGCGGCTGATCGATCATCCCTGCGATTGCGCCATGTTCCACTCCGGCGAGGCTCTGCAATGACGACGGTTACAACGGAAGATCTGAAGGCGCTTTTCGCGCGGATCGCGGAGGCGATGGAACGTGAAAAGGATCGCCTCTGCGAACTGGACGGCGTCATCGGCGATGCCGATCACGGCATCGCCATGGAGCTCGGCTTTACCGCCGCAGCCAAGGCGGTTTCGGAGCTGGACACGACAGCAGCCGATCCAACGCTGGTCTTCAATACGGCGGCAAAATCCTTCCTCAACGCAGTCGGCGCTTCGTCCGGGCCGCTCTATGCGACAGCCCTGATGCGTGCGGGTGCCGTCGCCAAGGGGAACAGCACTCTGAACGACGACGATATGGTCGAGATATTCGCAGCCCTCGCCAAGGGCATTCAGGATCGGGGCAAAGCAGAGGTCGGCGAAAAAACCATGGTCGATGCCTGGGCGCCCGCAGCCGCAGCCTGCCGCACAGCCCGGGATCAAGGGCTTTCACTTGCCGATTGTTTTGCCGCCGCCCTCAAAGCCGGTCAAGCGGGTGCGGAAGCCACCAAAGATATGGTCGCGGCAAAAGGCCGGTCGTCGCGCCTCGGCGATCGAGCCTTGGGGCACATGGACCCCGGCGCGGCGTCCGCCGTCGTCGTCATCGCCTGCTTTCACGATCACTTCATGTGATACCGCTGATAAGCTCATCATACCAGTTGACATGCTGACAACGATTTGTCAAAACCGCCCTCAGCTTTGCTCAGAGGAGGACGGGAGATGGCTGGCAACTTCAAATATGCGCGTTGGTTCGGCGCTGCTGCTATGGCAGCGGCGGCCTTTTCGGCAACCAATGTTGCCGCGGAAGACCTAACGCTGTGGACGCTGAACTTCGATAATGGCGCGGCAAACGGCGCGCTGAAGAAGGTGGCGAAAGACTTCGAGGCCGGCAATCCCGGCACCCATGTCGAAATCGTCCAGCGCGGCGTCGATGAACACAAGACCGCACTTCGCGTGGCCGCGGGCTCCAGCAAAGGCCCGGATATCTATTTCAGCTGGGCCGGCCTTGGCCTCGGCGGCGAATATGTGAAGGCGGGCCTTTCCCTGCCGCTGGACAAATACTACACTCAGTACAAGTGGAACGACGAACTGCTTCCCTCAGCTGCCGCTTTTGCCGATCTCTATCCGGGCGGCAAGCATGGCGTTCCCTTCACCTTCAAGGGTGAGGCGATCTACTACAACAAGAAGCTCTTCCAGAAGGCTGGTATCACCGGGGAACCGAAGACCTACGAGGAGCTTCTGGCTGCAGCCGACAAGCTCAAGGCGGCAGGCATTCCGGCCTTCACCTTCGGCGGTTCGGTCAACTGGCATGTCATGCGCCTGATGGACGTGCTGCTCGAAACCAAGTGCGGCGCCGACAAGCATGACGCGCTGATGGCGATGAAGGCCGATTGGACGAAGGAGCCCTGCGCGACCGACGCCTTCACCGAATTTGCCAAATGGACGAAGGATTATACGCTGAAGCCCTTTATGGGGATCAGCAACCAGCAGTCCTATACGCTGTTCGTCGCCGGCCGCGCCGCGATGATGCTCGAAGGCGACTGGCTGGTCAGCCAGCTGAGCGGTAGTAAGGTCAATCTCGACGACTACGGCGTCCTGCCGTTCCCGACGAACACCAATCGCCTCTATGGCTTTGCCGAGTACAATTATGTCAGCACCAAGAGCAAGAATCCGGATCTTGCGGCAAAATTCCTCGACTACTTCCTGTCGACGAAGGTGCAGCAGGATCTCGTCGGCCAGATCAGCTCGATCTCGGTCAACAAGAATGTCCAGTACGCCAACCAGAAGCCACTCGAAGCGAAATGGCTTGAGATCTTCAAGACCTACAGCAAGGTCTACATGAATGGCGACCAGGCCTTCCCGCTTGACGTGACAACCGAATACTTCCGGGTGATCAACGATGTCGCCTCCGGCAACGTCCAGCCGGCCGATGCCGCCAAGCAGCTGCAGACCTTCATCGCAGGTCGTACCTGATCTATCGAGGGGCCGCCAATGCCAGTTGTAGGCGACGCGGCTCCCTCACCTTCATGCCCACGTGCCAGCTGCCGCCGGGAGCCAGCAGAATGTCATTCCGCAATCGTACTCATGATCCCCGCTTTCAGGCAGCGATCCTGCTTGCCCCGGCCATGCTGATCTATGTGATTTTTGCGCTCTATCCGATGCTGAACGTGGTGGTGCTGAGCTTCCAGAAATGGAACGGCCTCGACCCGCAGCGCCCCTTCGTCGGCCTCGCGAACTATCAATATATCTTCACGCAGGATCCGGTCTTCTGGGTTGCCTTCCGCAACACGGTGATCTGGACGATCATGTGTGTGATCTTTCCGCCCATGGTCGGGCTGCTGCTGGCGCTGAGCCTCAATCAGAAGCTCTTTGCCCGCAATACCTTCCGCGCCATCTTCTATCTCCCGGTTATCATCGCCCCGATCGCTGTCGCGACCATGTGGAAATGGATGTATGATCCGTTCTTCGGCCTCTTCACCGAAATCCTGACGTCGATGGGGCTGCAGGACTGGATTCAGGACTGGCTTGGCGACAAGGATATCGCGCTCTATTCCGTTTTTATCGCCTATCTCTGGCAATCCGTCGGCTTTTCCATGGTTCTGTTTCTCGCGGGCCTGCAGAATGTCTCGCAGACGCTGGTGGAAGCCGCCCGCATCGACGGCGCCGGGCGCTGGAACATCTTCCGCTACGTGACCCTGCCCGCACTGCGCACGACGCTGACCATCGTGCTGGTGCTGTCGGTCATTTCCTCACTGAAGGCCTTCGATATCGTCTACGGCCTGACCGGCGGCGGTCCTGCGCAATCGACGCAGATGCTGGCGCTCTGGGCCTTCACGCAAGCCATGCAGATCTTCGATTTCGGCCGCGGCGCTGCGATCTCCGTCGTCCTGCTGCTCATCACCATTGCGATCGTCATTCCCTACCTGCGCTGGACGCAGAAGCATGAGGAGGCCGAACAATGACGGCAGCATCGGCCACATCCATGTCGGACGACTTCGAAACCGTCACACCGGCAAAGCGCAAGCGCGATCCCGTCCTGATCGGCCTATGGATCGCACTGCTGGTCGTCGCCGCGATCTGGCTTGCACCTTTCGTCTTCATCGTCTTCACCTCGCTGAAAACGCAGGCAGACGTCACGTCCACCGGCGCCTTCATGCCGCCGCTCGATCCGGCCTTCGAGAATTATTCGAGCGCCTGGGGTCGCGGCAATTTCGCCAGCGCCTTCCTGAACAGCACCATCATCACTGTGATCAAGGTGCCGCTCGGTCTCATCCTCTCGGCGATGGCCGCCTATGCGCTCGCCAAGATCAGGCTGAAGTTCAGCAAGTTGCTGCTGCTCCTCGTCGTTTTCGGCACGATGATCCCCTTCCAGGTCATGCTGGCGCCGCTGTTCACGCTGGTCAATTCGCTCGGGCTCGTCGATACCTATCCTGGCGTGATCCTGCCCTATATCGCCTTCGGCGTGCCCTATCAGGTCTTCATTCTCCACGGCTTCTTCAAAGGCATTCCGAAGGAACTGTCGGAAGCCGCCCTGATCGACGGCGCAAGCCATTTCACCATCTTCCGCCGGATATTCCTGCCCGTCTGCCTGCCGGTGCTCGCCGCACTGCTGATCCTGGACTTCGTCTCGACATGGAATGAGTTCGCCATGGCGCTCGTGCTGCTGCAGGACCAGCACATGTGGACACTGCCGCTGGGGCTCATGTCCTTCCAGGGCCAGTTTTCCAATGATTACGGGCAGTTGAATGCCGCAATTGTCATGACCGTGCTGCCGGCAACCATCGTTTATCTGATCTTCCAGCGTTACTTCGTCTCCGGCCTCACTTCCGGCGCGGTCAAGGGCTGAGCGGTCGAACCATCCATACATCTTCCGAGGAGAACATCATGTCCAACGCGTCCGTCGAAAAATGGGGAGTGTTCGAAGCGGCCTTCAACGGCCCTTCGGGCGGCAATCCCTATCTCGATGTGGCATTCGATGCCGTCTTCAGCCAGAACAGCCGCGAGATCCGCGTACCCGGCTTCTACGATGGCGACGGCGTCTATCGCGTTCGCTTCATGCCGGACAATGAAGGTAATTGGTCGTTCCGCACGCGCTCGAAGACATCGGAACTGGATGGCAAGACCGGCTCTTTCATTGCGACCAAGCCTTCCGAGAGCAACCACGGCCCCGTACACGTCCATAACAAATTCCACTTCGCCTATGCCGACGGCAAGCCCTTCCTGTCGTTCGGCACTACCTGCTATGCCTGGACGCACCAGCCGCTCGACATGCAGGCCCAGACGCTCGAAACGCTGAAGAAATCGCGCTTCAACAAAATCCGCATGGGCGTCTTCCCGAAGGACTATCCTTATAATGTCAACGAGCCACTCTACGCCTGCTTTGAAAAGGGTGCGGACGGCAAGGAGGACTTCGATCGCCCGAACCCGGTTCTCTTTCGCCATTTCGAGCGCCAGGTCGCAGCTCTTTGCGAACTCGGCATAGAGGCCGATATCATCATGTTCCACCCCTACGATCGCTGGGGATACGCCGACATGTCGGCCGAGCAGGATTTCCGCTATGTCGCCTATCTCGCGGCACGGCTTGCCGCCTATCGCAACGTCTGGTGGGCGCTCGCCAATGAGTACGACTTCCTTCTCGACACCAAACCGCTGCAGCAATGGGATCGCTATTTCCACATTCTCGAGGAGAACGATCCCTATGGCCATCTGAAGTCGATCCACAACGGCGAGCCGACGATGAACTTCGATCATCGCAAGCCATGGGTGACACATACCTGCATCCAGAACTGGGACGTGAAGCGCACGCAGGAATGGCGCGAGGCCTATGGCAAGCCTGTTGTCAACGACGAGCCGGAATATGAAGGCAACATTATCCAGTCCTGGGGCAACTTGACGGCGCAGGAGCTGGTGCATCGCTTCTGGATCACGGTGACGCGCGGCGGCTATGCCGGCCACGGCGAAACCTATTCGCATCCGCAAGACCTGATCTGGTGGGCGAAGGGCGGCGAACTGCGCGGCGAAGCCTGGAAGCGCATCGGCTTCCTGCGCGACCTGCTGGAGCAGGATGTCGTCAACGGCCTCGAACCCATGTCCTGCTATGGCGAATGGCCGTGGACGCGCGTTTCCGGCGCGCGAGACGGTGATGTCAGCTACATCTATCTCGGCGAGCACCAGCCGGTCATCTGGTCTACAGGCCTACCCAAGGACGGAACCGACTATGACGTCGACATCATCGACACATGGGCGATGACGATCACGCCTGCAAAGAAGGTGGAAGCGCCCATCCCGCATCCGACGCGCCATGGCGCGATCGTGCGCGGCGGCAAGGCGGATGCCGCCTTCGGCGTGGAACTGCCGGGCAAGCCATACCAGGCGTTGCGCATCCGCAAGAAGCATTGATCGATCTTCAGGGAAAGAATGTCATGTCCGGATTGACCATCAAGAACGTCAGGAAGTCCT
Organism: Rhizobium sp. BK491; assembly: GCF_014194925.1. Taxonomy (NCBI): domain Bacteria; kingdom Pseudomonadati; phylum Pseudomonadota; class Alphaproteobacteria; order Hyphomicrobiales; family Rhizobiaceae; genus Rhizobium; species Rhizobium sp. BK491. Next base: position 818,626 of record NZ_JACIAR010000003.1, on the reverse strand, counting down.
ACGGCGCGGTAAACATCATCCATGGCGTCGATGTCGAGATCTCGGACGGCGAATTCGTCATCCTCGTCGGCCCTTCGGGCTGCGGCAAGTCCACACTGCTGCGCATGATCGCCGGGCTGGAAGACATCACCGGCGGTGAGATCTCCATAGGCGGACGGGTCGTCAACGATCTGCCACCGAAAGATCGCGACATCGCCATGGTGTTCCAGAACTACGCGCTCTATCCGCAAATGACGGTAGCGCAGAACATGGGCTTTGCGCTGCAGCTTGCCGGGGCGAAGCGCGCCGAAGTCGATCACAAGGTCGGCGAAGCCGCCAAGATCTTGGGCCTACAGCCATTATTGGATCGCAAGCCCGCCCAGCTTTCCGGCGGCCAGCGCCAACGCGTCGCCATGGGGCGCGCCATCGTGCGCGACCCCAAGGTCTTCCTCTTCGATGAACCGCTTTCCAATCTCGATGCCAAGCTGCGCGTGAAGATGCGCGCCGAAATCAAGGCACTGCATCAGCGCTTGAAGACCACGATCGTCTACGTCACCCACGATCAGATCGAGGCCATGACCATGGCCGACAAGATCGTCGTGCTGCAGGGCGGGAAGGTGGAGCAGGTCGGCTCGCCGCTCGAGCTCTATGACCGCCCGAGAAATGTCTTTGTCGCTGGCTTCCTCGGGTCTCCGGCCATGAATTTTCTCGAAGGCAAGATCACGAGCGGTGCCTCGCCGGAATTGGTACTGCCAACCGGCACACGCATCCAACTCGCCAACGCTCCGGCTCAATCGGAGGGTCGGGAGGTTATTCTCGGCATACGTCCGGAAGATATTTCCTTCGCATTGGAGGCTGGCGTTACCGCAACCGTGACCGTCGTCGAACCCACTGGCTCGGAAACGCACGTGGCGCTTGAGTTGGAAGGCAAGGAATTGACGTGGGTGATGCGGGAGCGCGCCGAACTCGCACCGGGGCAAACGATTCAGATCTCGCTCAAGACGCCGAACCTGCACTTCTTCGACAAGACCAGCCAGCAACGACTGTAGGAGACAGCGCCTGGCGGACCTAAATCACTCAGCTGCGCGCCTTTGGGTACCATTCATGACCGAAAAAACGCGTTTGACGAAGGCATCGCCGTCGAACTGCCGCGCAGCTCCCTCCGTCACATGATCAGGGCGATCGAATATGAACGTCTCGATGTTGACGATCGGCAAGTTCAATCGCGTCCGCACGTCCCCGATCATTGCGGTATGCGTCACCACCAGGTGACAGCCGGTTGGATCGAACCATTCCTGGAGGCCGGTCGTCGGTATGGCTGCAACCGTCAATCCCTGTTGCGACAAAAGCGAACTGATGCGCGAAGCAATCTGCTGATTATCCAGACAGATCAGCACATCGGTCTGCGAAGGGGACGGCGCATGGTTAGCCAGCATCAAACAACCTCTCGTTCACTCACATGCCGAATATAATGATTCGGCAGGTAACGGGGTGTTATAAGTTGTTACATTTTGTTTCAAAATTAAGGCAGTTCCCACAGCCATGTCGCGGCGGCGGAACCTCACATATCACTTAAGATATCCAAGATATTGCATTGACATCATGAATTTTATTGGCAACCGCAAAAATGTCTGGCGTGATAACGCGGTCAAAGTCGACAATCCCGATGATCTCACAGAAGCGAGCAATAGCGCAGCGCGTCGTAAATCGCGGCATGTATATTGCGGCTTGCGATCGCATCACCGATGCGGATCAAATCGAAGGAACCGGCTTCGTTCTTGACGGGCAGCGGCGATCGCCGAGCAATCAATGCGGAATAATCGACCGCACCGAGATTGCGCGATGACGGCTTCAGCTCAAGATAAAGCTCATCATTGGCCACCGTGCCATGCTCGACGACCACCTGTGACACCCGCCGCTCCCATTGCGTCTCCTCCGAGAAATCGGACCCTAGAACCGCAATGAGTGCATTGCCGTCGCGGCGCACCGATTTCAGGCGCGTATTGATGGTGACCCGGACATTCTTCTCGGCGAAGGTCTTCGCATAGGGGACATGGTTCATGCCGCCCATCTCGGGGGCGAAGAAGCGCTCCGGCGAGACGAGTTCCAGTTCAGCGCCGCCGTTGGCAATGACTTCTGCCGCCGACATGCCCGGATGTCCGCCATTGTCGTCGTAAAGCAGCACCTGTCCCTCAGACTTAATCACGCCGGCTAGAATGTCCCAGGAGGAGGTGACGAGGTTGTCGCCGCTCTCCAGCTCGGGGGATTGCGCGATGCCACCCGTTGCCACGATGACAAGATCGGGCTCGAACGCCATAACATCGTCAGCTCCCGCATAGACGTCATAGTGGATCGTGACGCCCAACCGCTCCAGCTCTGTCAGCCGCCAATCGATGATGCCGATCATCTCCTTGCGGCGTGGGTTGCGCGTAAGCAGATTCACCTGTCCGCCGGCCTTGCTGCTCGCCTCCAGCACGTCGACCTTATGGCCGCGCTCGGCCAGCACACGCGCCGCCTCCAGGCCCGCAGGCCCGGCACCGATGACGACGGCCTTGCGTGATATTGTTGCCCGCTCGATCCGATGCGGCATCTCGGCCTCGCGGCCGGTAGCCGCATTGTGAATGCAGAGCGCCTCGCCGCCCTCATAAATACGGTCAAGACAGTAGGTCGCGCCGACGCAGGGGCGGATATTGGCCTCCTGCCCGGACATTACCTTGTTGACGATATGCGGGTCGGCGATATGAGCGCGCGTCATGCCGACCATATCGAGCTTGCCTTCCGCGATCGCATGACGCGCCGTGGCGACATCGCCGATGCGGGCCGCATGGAAGACGGGGAATTTCGTCGCCGCCCTCACCTCGCCAGCAAAATCGAGATGCGGTGCCGAGGCCATGCCCTGAATCGGAATGACATTGTTGAGCGCCGCGTCGCTGTCGATATGGCCACGGATGATATTGAGGAAATCGATATTGCCGGAGGCCACCAGCCGCCTGGCAATCTCAACGCCTTCTTCGCGTGAAAGCCCTTTCTCCCAATCCTCGTCAGCCACCATGCGCATGCCGACAATGAACTCCGGGCCGACCGCCTTGCGAATGGCTTCTGTCACCATCATCGAGAACCGCATGCGGTTTTCAAGCGAACCGCCGAATTCGTCCTCGCGCCGGTTGGTTGCCGGTGACCAGAAGCCGTCGGTCAGATGGCCATAGGCCTCGATCTCGATACCATCCAGGCCGGCTGCCTGCATGCGTTGCGCCGCCGCTGCAAAGTCTCCAATGATCCGCTCGATATCCCACTCTTCCGCCGTCTTCGGAAAGGCACGGTGCGCCGGCTCGCGGATCGGCGACGGCGCCAATACCGGCAGCCAGTCACCTTTGTTCCAGCCGGTGCGACGACCGAGGTGGGTCAGCTGGATCATGACCGCAGCCCCGAACTCGTGACAGTCGTCGGCAAGCTTCTTCAGCCAGGGCACGATCTCATCGCGATAGGCATGGAGATTGCCGAAGGCCGGCGGCGAATCCGCCGAGACGATCGCCGAGCCCGCCGTCATGGTCAGCGCGATACCGCCCTTGGCCTTTTCGCGATGATAGAGCCTGTAGCGATCCGTCGGCATGCCGCCTTCCGAATAGGCCGGCTCATGCGCCGTCGACATGATGCGGTTCCTAAGCGTCAAGTGCTTGAGCTGATAGGGCTGGAGCAAGGGATCGTTGGAAGTCATGTCGCTTTCTTCACTTTATGAAGTCGAGGCTCGAGCCGCTATCTTTGCTGAGACGAGAGGTTATGGCTATAGCGCATTGATAGGTGCTCGACGGCGGCGGCTATGCCGCAGGTCTATCGCAGTATGCCAAACGATCGTCGCGAAGATGATCGCTCCGCCGATGAAAGTGGCAACCGGTGGCATCTCCGAGAAGAAGAGCCAGACCCAAAAGGGCGTCAGCACGATTTCCATCGAACTGATGAGAGCGGCGTCGGCGGCGGGCATCTTCCTTGATCCGAACAGGAAAAGGACGAAGGCGAGCGCGAAATTTGTTGCGCCGAAAGCCGCGAGCAGAAGCCAATTTTGAACATCCACTGAGCTCGTCGACGCAAAGGGCACGAAGACGACAAATGTCAAAAGCCCGCTGACGACACTCGACGGCAGGATCGGAATGCTCGGATCCATGCGTGGGATGACGATGATGAGGGCGAAGGTGACTGTCATGCCGAGCGCCAGCAGATCGCCGATGCCCGTACCGCCGCCGATCGATGAGGCAACGATGACCGCCACGCCGATGAGGCAGATGCCGCCAGCGATCAAGGTCCGCTTCGCGACCCGCTCCTTCAGCATGGTCCAGCTGAGAAACGCGGCGATGAACGGCGCGGTCGCGTAGATCATGGTCACATTGGCGACCGTCGTCATATAGAGCGCGCCAATGAAGCAGGCCTGGCTGATCGTCTGGCAGACCAGCATAGCCAGCCCCGCAGGATGAAAGATCGATGCCCATTGCCGCCTTGAAAACCCGCCTTCGAGGAAAAAGCTGGGAATCAGCAGAAACAGGCCGCCGAACAGCGACCGCCAGGCGATCGCCGTCCATATGTCCGTGGTTAGCAGGCGGGCGTAGGTGCCGCTGCAGCTCCACGCCAGCATTGCCGTTGCCACGAGTACGACGCCCCTCTCATAATCGCTGGCAAGAGCGGAGCGGGTTGGAAGCTGGAATGTCATGTATGGACTCGAGGAACGAAGCAGAAGGAACGCCTCTGTGTGCGCCGATATTTGACATCAGGCAAACGAATAGTAGAGATAGTAGCTATCAGAAATATTTGTGACCCCAATGCGCGACCCCATTGAGAGCGACCTTCTGCGGACGTTCCTCATCATCACCGAGACGTCCAATTTTTCCACGGCCGCTCAAAGAATCGGCCGCACGCAATCGGCCGTCAGCGCCCAGATCAAGCGGCTCGAGGATACGATCGGCGAAACGCTCTTCGAAAGAAGCGCCCGCGGGGCCGTCCTGACCCGCGCCGGCACTCAATTGCTTCCCTATGCGCAGCGCGTGATCGAACTTCTGAACGAGGCGGCCGCGAATATCCGCACCAAGCCGCTCGACGGACCGGTCCGGATCGGCATTCCGGAGGAATACAGCCAGACTGTGTTGCCGGCAGCACTGGCCGCCTTCGCTATCAGGCACCCGGCCGTCGAAGTCACTGTCTCCTGCGATTACACGGCGCATAATCTGGCCGCTCTCGAGAAAGACGAACTGGACCTCGCCGTAGTCTTCGATTGGAGCAACCAGAACAAGGGTGAAGTTCTCTGCATCGACCCCACGGTCTGGGTGACATCGATGGTGCATCGCCTGCATGATGCCGTGCCGCTGCCTGTTGCTACGTATAGGAACTCGACATGGGCGCGTGATTTCGCCTTGCGCTCGCTGGAGCAGCAGGGCCGCGTCTATCGCATCGCCTTCATCGCCGACACGAGTTCCGGCTTGAAGAATGCTGTCTCCGCTGGCCTCGCCGTGACGACGCTGTCGCGCAGCAACATTCCGCATGGCTGCCGCGAATTGACGAGCGACGACGGTTTCCCGCCTGTCGATTCGTCACGCGTGGTGCTTCGCCGCAACCCCTATCATTCGAGCGAAGCGATCCGGGAACTGGCAGAAATGGTGCGCGAGGCTTTCCGGCCTATGTCGGCTCTCCTGCAGGCGTAGTGCGGCGCCGTAGCCGACGTCGTGTGCCGGACGGGCTTTCGGAAAAGCTGGCACGATAGCTGCGGGAAAAGGCCGATGCCGAATTGAAGCCGGTCGCGGCGGCGATCTCCGCGAAAGAAGCCTTCGTCTCGATAACCTTGCGCCGCGCCGCGTTGAGCCTCAACGCCAGATAATGCACATGCGGCGGCGCGCCGATGCTCTCCTGGAAAAGGGCCTGCAGATGGCGTGCACTGACGCCGACACGGCGCGCTAGACGCGCGAGAACCAGCGGCTGCTCGATATGGTCCTCCATCAGACGGATGGCTTGGGCAACTCGCGGATCGCGCATACGCAGACCGGCCGTCGATGGTGAAAGTTCTGCCGCGCTCGGTATGCTCGCTGGCTCGTAGATGAAAAGGCGGCTGACCTCGAGTGCTAGCGAATAGCCTTGCCGTCGCCGGATGATCTCCAGCATCAGATCGACCGTCGGCAGGGAGCCGGCCGTGGTGATCCGCTTGCCGTCGATCACATAGCGATCCCTGACCGCATGCACCTGCGGATAGGAAAGCGCGAAATCGTCGTAGTCCTCCCAGTGAACGGCAGCGGAGACATTGTCCAACAAACTTGCTTCGGCCAGCAGCCAGGTGCCGGACTCGATGCCGGCAACCATCGAGCGGTGACGGGCGGTTTGCGACAATTGCATTTTCAGCGCTTGCGTGGCGCTGCGCCGCCAATTGTAGCTGGCAAGCACGAAAAGCGGTGTCACATCCGATGTCGGGCGAAAGCTGGAGCAGGCAGGCACCGGAATAAGGCTCGTCGTCTCAGCGGGAGAGCCGTCCGGCGTGAAAAGCCGCCAGCGATAAAGCTCGGCTCCGGAAATGCGGTTGGCCCCGCGCAAGGGTTCGATCACCGACGCGATCAGGATCAGGTTCGTCTCGGGAAGGATCAGGAGGTCGATATCGAGCGTCTCATTGGCCAATGTCAGCATTCAGCAATCCTTCAAGAGTTCCGAAACTGTATTATATGCTTCCGATAATGCAAAGCATGTAGACGTCTCATGGCGCGTAATGTCCTCAAAACGAGGGAGAACAAAAGATGCCTCTTGCGATGAATCGCGATGTCTTCATCACCTGTGCCGTAACCGGCGCCGGCGACACGGTTTCCAAATCCAGCCATGTTCCGATCACTCCCAAGCAGATCGCCGACTCCGCGATCGATGCCGCCAAGGCTGGGGCGGCAGTGGTTCATTGCCACGTCCGTGATCCGGAAACGGGCGCTGCCAGCCGCCGCAACGAGCTCTACAGGGAAGTCACCGACCGTATCCGTTCGGCCGACGTCGATGTCGTGCTGAACCTGACCGCCGGCATGGGCGGCGACTTGATTTTCGGCGATGTCGAGAGCCCTCTGCCGCTGAATGATAGGGGTACCGACATGGCAGGCGCCACCGAGCGCGTCAGCCACGTTGCCGAATGCCTGCCGGAAATCTGCACGCTTGACTGCGGCACGATGAATTTCAATCTTGGCGACTACGTTATGACCAACACGCCCTCGATGCTTAGGGCCATGGCGAAGAAGATGACCGATCTCGGCGTGCGCCCCGAAATCGAGGCCTTCGATACCGGTCACCTCTGGTTTGCCAAGCAGCTTGCCGAGGAGGGCTTGATCGAGGACCCGGTTCTCATCCAGCTCTGCATGGGTATCCCCTGGGGGGCACCCGATGACCTCAACACCTTTATGGCGATGGTCAATAACGTTCCCAAAAGCTGGACCTTCTCGGCCTTTTCCATCGGTCGCAACGCCATGGCCTATCCGGCGGCGGCGATCCTTGCCGGCGGCAATGTCCGCGTCGGGCTGGAAGACAATCTCTATGCCGGCAAGGGCATGCTCGCAACCAATGCGCAGCTCGTCGAAAAGGCAGTGCAGGTGGTCGAAGGCATGGGCGCCCGCATTATCGGCCCCGAAGATGTCCGCAAGAAGCTGAAACTGACGAAGCGCTGAGGCCCCGATGACGAAGATCAACAAGGCGGCCTGCATCGGCGGCGGTGTCATTGGCGGCGGATGGATCGCTCGCTTCCTGCTGGCTGGCATCGATGTCGATGTCTACGACCCGCATCCGGAGGCGAAACGCATCGTCGGCGAAGTTCTGGCTAATGCGGAAAAAGCCTATGCGATGCTGACCGGCGCTCCGCTTCCGCCGCGCGGCAAGCTCACATTCAGGGACACGCTGCAAGCCGCCGTCGCTGGCGCCGACTGGATCCAGGAAAGCGTGCCCGAGCGGCTGGATCTCAAGCGCAATGTGCTGACGCAGATCGATGCAGCCGCAAAGCCCGATGCTCTGATCGGTTCATCCACCTCCGGCCTTCTGCCGACCGATTTGCAGCGCGACATGCGCCACCCCGAGCGCTTGTTCGTCGCCCACCCGTATAACCCCGTCTATCTGCTGCCGCTCGTCGAGATCGTCGGCGGCGAAAAGACCAGCGCCGCGACCATCCAGGCGGCAATGGAGCGCTTGCCGCCTATCGGCATGAAGGGCGTTCATATCGCCAAGGAGATCGAGGCTTTCGTCGGCGACCGCCTGCTGGAAGCGCTCTGGCGCGAGGCGCTGTGGCTGATCAAGGACGATATCTGCACCGTCGAGACGCTTGATGATGTCATCCGTTACTCCTTCGGCCTGCGCTGGGCACAGATGGGCCTGTTCCAGACCTATCGTATCGCCGGCGGTGAAGCGGGCATGCGTCACTTCCTGGCGCAGTTCGGCCCTGCCCTGCAATGGAACTGGACGAAACTGATGGATGTCGTCGATCTCGACGATGCCCTTGTCGAAAAGATCGGTCAGCAGTCGGACGATCAAGCGGATGGCCTGTCGATCCGCGAACTCGAGCGTATCCGCGACGAGAACCTCGTCGGCATCCTTCAAAGCCTGAAGGGAAGCCATGGCGGCAAGGGCTGGGGCGCCGGCAAGCTGCTGAAGGATTTCGAACAGCAGCTTTGGGCCGCGGGCGGCGGCGAGAAGCAAGGCCTGGACATCTCAAAGCCGCTGCGCCTGATCGACACCAAGGTCAGCCCCGCATGGGTCGACTATAACGGCCACATGACCGAGCATCGCTACCTGCAGGTCTTCGGCGACACGTCGGATGCTCTGCTGCGGCTGATCGGCGTCGATCTCGATTATGTGGAACGCGGTCATAGCTACTACACGGTGGAAACCCATATCCGCCATCTCGGCGAGGCCAAGCTCGGACAGGCCATTCATTCGACGGCGCAGATCCTCACATCCGACGAAAAGCGGTTGCATGTCTTCCATGCGCTGCACGATAGCGCCAGCGGCGACGTGATCGCCACCGCAGAACAAATGCTGCTGCATGTCGACGCGAAAGCAGGCAGAGCCACGGCCGCACCGGAGGAGGTGCTGGTGAAGCTCAGGCCGCTTTCTGCCGCGCACGCAGCCTTGATCATGCCGGAGGGAGCCGGCCGTCATGTGGGACAAAAACGCTAGGAGGAAGCGATCGTGAATTTCGGGCTCAGCGAAGAACAGGAAATGATCGTCAAGACGGTCAGGGACTTCGTCGAGACGGAGATCTATCCGCACGAAAACGAGGTCGAGCGCACCGGCATCGTGCCGCCTGAAATCGGAGACGAGATCCGACGCAAATGTATCGAACTCGGCTTCTATGCCTGCAATTTCCCTGAAGAGATGGGTGGCGCCGGGCTCGATCATGTCACCTTCACGCTCGTCGAACGTGAGCTTGGCCGCGGCTCGATGGGACTCACCGTCTTCTTCGGCCGCCCTTCCGGTATTCTGATGGCCTGCGAGGGCGAGCAGAGAGAGCGCTATCTCCTGCCGGCGGTGCGTGGCGAGAAAATCGATGCGCTCGCGATCACCGAGCCGGATGCCGGCTCCGACATGCGCGGCATGAAATGCGCAGCACGGCAGGATGGCGGCGACTTCGTGCTGAACGGCACGAAGCACTTCATTTCGCACGCCGATGTCGCCGATTTCGTTATCGTCTTTGCCGCAACCGGCGAGGAAGACACCCACCGTGGAGTCAAGAAGAAAATCACCGCCTTCCTGGTCGATCGCGGCACGCCGGGCTTTGACATCCTGAAGGGCTATGACTCGGTTTCCCATCGCGGCTATCACAATTCCATTCTGAATTTCACCGACTGCCGCCTGCCGAAATCGCAGGTGCTCGGCGAGGTGCATCGCGGTTTCGATCTTGCCAATCAATGGCTCTACGGGACGCGCCTGACGGTTGCCGCCACCTGCGTCGGCCGGGCTCGCCGCGTCTTCGATCTCGCCCTGCCCTATGCGGCCGAGCGCAGACAATTCGGCAAGCCGATCGGCTCCAACCAGGGTGTATCGTTCAAACTCGCGGACATGATCACCGAGATCGACGCTGCCGACCTGCTCACACTGTCTGCCGCCTGGAAGCTCGACGCCGGCATGCCAGCCAATCGCGAGATCGCCTCCGCCAAGCTTTATGCCTCGGAAATGCTTGCCCGCGTCACCGACGAGGCGATCCAGATCTTCGGCGGCATGGGATTGATGGACGACCTGCCGCTCGCTCGCTTCTGGCGTGACGCCCGCGTCGAGCGCATCTGGGACGGCACGTCTGAAATACAGCGCCACATCATCAGCCGCGACCTGCTTCGGCCGTTCGGAGCATGAGCCCATGACGCAACGCTCGCTCGACCGCCTCATTCGCCCCAGAACGATCGCCGTCTTCGGCGGCAGAGAGGCGCGGCGCGTCATCGAGCAATGCGACCGCATGGGGTTCGCCGGCGAGATCTGGCCGGTGCATCCGACACAGGAAAGCGTCCTCGGCCGAGGCTGCTATCGCTCGGTCGCCGAACTGCCGGACGCGCCGGACGCCGCCTTCGTCGGCGTCAACCGGACGCTCACCGTCGATATTGTTCGTGATCTCGCAGCCAGAGGCGCCGGCGGCGCCGTCTGCTACGCTTCCGGCTTCAGCGAGGCCGTGGCGGAACTGGCTGATGGCGCGGACTTGCAGCAAGCTCTCGTCGAGGCGGCAGGCACCATGCCGATCGTCGGGCCGAACTGCTACGGCATGATCAACGGGCTCGACGGCGCCCTGCTCTGGCCCGATCAGCATGGCATCGTCAGAACCGAGCGCGGCGTTGCCATCCTCACACAATCTTCCAATATCGCCATCAATCTCAGCATGCAGAGGCGCGGCCTGCCGATCAGCTACCTGATGACTGCAGGCAATCAGGCGCAGACCGGCCTGTCGGACCTTGCCCAAGCAGTCCTCGAGGACCCGCGCGTCACAGCGGTCGGCCTGCATATCGAAGGCTTCGGCGATATAAGGGCGCTGGAAGCGCTCGCCATGCGCGCCCGTGAACTGAAGAAGCCCGTCGTCGCGCTGAAGGTTGGAAAATCCGAACAGGCGCAGCGCGCCGCCGTCTCGCATACAGCCTCGCTTGCCGGCAGCGACGCAGTTGCTGACGCCGTTCTCGAACGTCTCGGCATCGGCCGCGTCGCGACTTTGCCGGAACTCATCGAAACGCTGAAACTCCTGCATGTTGCCGGCCCTCTCGAAAGCGATGCGATCTCCTCGATGAGCTGTTCAGGCGGCGAGGCATCGCTGATGGCCGATGCCGCCATCGGCCGGACTATCGAGTTTCGTGCCCTGAAACCCAAGCAACTGCCGGCGCTGCGCGCAAGCCTCGGCCAGATGGTGACGCTCTCCAATCCGCTCGACTATCACACCTTCGTCTGGGGCGATCTGGCCCGGCAGACGGAGGCTTTCAGCGCCATGTTCGCCGGCGGCTATGCCCTCAATCTGCTCGTTCTCGACTTCCCGCGCGAGGATCGTTGTGATGGCGCCGACTGGATGATTACTGTTGCGGCGGTTGCCGCGGCTGCGACGCAGACGGGCGCCCGCGCCGGCATTCTGGCGACGTTGCCGGAAAACATGCCGGAAGCGATCGCTAAGCAATTGATCCAAGCCGGCATCGTGCCGCTCTGCGGCATCAGCGAAGCGCTGGCGGCGGCAGATATTGCCAGCGGCATCGCCAGTGCCTGGAAGAAACCGCAACCATTGCCGCTTCTCAGCACACGGACGGAGGCAGGCGAAATCGAGACCTTGAGCGAGGCCGAGGCCAAGGCCGAACTTGCAGCCTTTGGCCTCGCCAGGCCGCGCAGCGAGACAGCACCCACGCCAAGCGAGGCGGCCAAATGCGCAGAGCAACTCGGTTTCCCCGTTGCACTCAAGGCACTCGGCGTCGAGCACAAGTCCGATGTCGGTGCGGTCAAACTCAACCTATGGGATAGGAATGCCGTCACGGACGCGGCGAAAGGCATGGCTTCCGTAGCACGTGGCTTCCTCATCGAAAAGATGGTCGAGCGCCCTGTCGCCGAGCTTATCATCGGCGCTGTCCGCGATCCGGTCGTCGGCTTGACCCTGACAGTCGGCGCGGGCGGAATCCTCGTGGAATTGCTTGAGGATTCCGTCGTTTTGCCGCTCCCCGTAACGAAAGCCGAGGTTCTTGAGCGGATTTCGCGGCTGAAGGTTCGCAAATTGATCGAAGGCTATCGCGGTGGCGCGGCAAGCAACCTGGAGATTGTAGCCGACGCCGTCCTATCAGCGGCAGAATATGTCGTAACGAACGCCGCACATCTTGAAGAACTAGACATTAATCCATTGATGGTCCTAGCAGAATCCCGGGGCGTTGTTGCTGCGGATGCTCTCATCCGGCGAAGGAGGTAGCGGAAGTTGCAAGACCCCATTCGAACCCGCTCCAAAGACGGCATCCTCGAGGTCATCATCGACCGGCCCAAGGCGAATGCCATCGACCTGGCGACCAGCCGCGAGATGGGGCTGATCTTTCGCGACTTTCGCGACAACCGGGATCTGCGCGTCGCCATCGTAACCGGTGCCGGCGAGAAATTCTTTTCCGCCGGTTGGGATTTGAAGGCTGCGGCTGATGGCGACGCCGTAGACGGCGACTATGGGGTTGGCGGTTTCGGCGGCATGCAGGAACTGCGCGACCTCAACAAGCCGATCATCTGCGCCGTCAACGGTATCTGTTGCGGCGGCGGGCTGGAAATCGCGCTGTCCACCGATCTCATAATCGCGGCAGCACACGCCACCTTCGCGTTGCCCGAGATCCGCTCGGGCACCGTCGCCGATGCGGCGTCGATTAAACTTCCGAAACGGATCCCCTACCATATCGCTATGGACATGCTCCTGACCGGCCGGTGGCTCAATGTCGAAGAGGCGCATCGCTGGGGCTTCGTCAACGAGATTGTCACGGCCGACAGGCTGATGGACAGGGCCTGGGAACTCGCTCGCCTGCTGGCAAGCGGACCGCCCCTGGTCTACGCAGCGATCAAGGAAATCGTTCGCGAAGCGGAGGGTTCGACGTTTCAGACTGCCATGAATAAGATCACCAAACGGCAGTTTGTAACCGTCGACCTCCTCTATTCAAGCGAGGATCAATTGGAAGGCGCACGGGCTTTTGCCGAGAAGCGAGCCCCCATCTGGAGAGGAAGGTAGGAGGCGGCGGCAACCGCTGAATTTCCCGCATGCTCGCGGGCGACAGGCTTCAGGCGGAAGAGGAACCGTGACCTGAGGTGGCTTGCTCGATAGCTTTGTCAACACGGCAAGAAGAAGGAACAGGGGAATGAACGACTATACGAAATATCTTGCAAGCCGCGTCACCGCGGGCGGTCTCAGCCGCCGCGAATTCATGGGACGCGCAATGGCAGCGGGCGTGACTTTGACGCTCGCCGACAAACTCTTTACCGAAAGTGCAATGGCGGCCGAACCGAAGCGCGGCGGTCATCTGAAACTTGGCCTTGAAGGCGGCGCTGCAACCGATTCAAAAGACCCGGCAAAATTCCTGTCGCAGGTCATGTTCTGCATCGGCCGCTGCTGGGGTGACATGCTGGTGGAATCCCATCCGCTGACGGGTGCCGCCGTTCCCTCGCTTGCAGAATCCTGGGAGCCGTCGAAAGATGCGGCCACCTGGACCTTCAAGATCCGCAAGGGCGTCAAGTTTCACAACGGCAAGGAACTGACGATCGACGACGTGGTCGCCACGCTCAAGCGCCATACCGATGCGAAATCGGAATCGGGCGCGCTCGGCGTCGTGAAGTCGATCAAGGAGATCAAGGCCGACGGCGACAATCTCGTCCTGACGCTGACCGAGGGCAACGCCGACTTGCCGTTGCTTTTGACCGACTATCACCTCGTCATCCAGCCGAATGGAGGCTATGACGATCCCCTCGCCTCGATCGGCACCGGTCCCTACAAGCAGGTCAGCTTCGAGCCCGGCGTGCGCGCCACGTTCGAGCGCAACAAGGACGACTGGCGTACCGACCGCGGTTTCGTCGACAGCATCGAAATCATCTGCATGAACGATGCCACAGCCCGCATCGCGGCGCTCTCATCCGGCCAGGTCCATTACATCAACCGCGTCGACCCGAAGACCGTGGATCTTCTGAAACGCGCGCCGAACGTCGAGATCCTGGCCACCGCCGGCCGCGGTCACTACGTCTTCATCATGCATTGCGACAAGGCGCCATTCGACAACAACGACCTGCGTCTGGCGCTGAAATACGCCATGGATCGCGAGACCATGGTCAAGAAGATCCTCGGCGGCTACGGCAAGGTCGGTAACGACTTCCCGATCAACAGCACCTATGCGCTCTTCCCTGAAGGCATCGAACAGCGCAAATACGATCCCGACAAGGCCGCCTTCCATTACAAGAAGTCCGGCCACAGCGGCTCGGTCTTGCTGCGCACCTCCGAAGTCGCCTTCCCCGGCGCCGTCGATGCAGCCGTCCTCTATCAGGAAAGCTGCAAGAAGGCCGGCATCAACATTGAGGTCAAGCGCGAGCCGGGCGATGGCTACTGGACGAATGTCTGGAACGTTCAGCCCTTCTCCACCTCCTATTGGGGCGGACGGCCGACGCAGGACCAAATGTATTCCACCGCCTATCTTTCGACGGCGGATTGGAACGATACGCGCTTCAAGCGCCCCGACTTCGACAAGCTCCTGCTTCAGGCTCGCTCCGAACTGGACGAGGCCAAGCGCAAGGAGCTCTACCGCACCATGGCGATGATGGTGCGCGACGAAGGCGGCGTCATCCTGCCGATGTTCAACGATTTCGTGAACGCCTCCACCAAGCAGGTGAAGGGCTACGTCCACGATATCGGCAACGACATGTCGAACGGCTACGTGGCGACCCGCGTCTGGCTGGACGCCTGATGCCCGAAGCTGGGCGAAAACGCCCTCATCTCTGACACAGCCGGGACCGCGAAAACCTTTCGCGGTCCTCCCGACGTTTCAAGCAATTTTAGGAAAATGCGCAGCTGTTTTCCGTTCGGAATTGCGTAAAACAACAAGATTGAGCGGCTTAGCGATTCCCATGAAACATGGAGCCGCTCTCAGTGCGAGGCATCGGCCATGTCCAATTCACCTCCCGGAACCGTTCTGCCCGGGTTGAGGTTCAAGCAGCGCTTTCCGCTGCTATCCCTCATTATCGAGCGGTGCGTGCTCAGCATCATCCTGCTGTTTGCCGTCTCCGTCCTGATCTTCGGCGGGCTCGAAGCCCTGCCCGGCGACTTCGCCACGACCTATCTCGGCCAGTCGGCAACGCCGCAGGCCGTCGCCAATATCCGCGAGGAGCTCGGCCTCAACCGGCCTATCGTCACCCGCTATGTGGGATGGCTCGGCAATGCCGTCAGGGGCGATTTCGGCACCTCCTGGGCCAGCAAGAATTCCGTCGGCGAACAGATCGGCAAGCGGCTCGGAAATTCCCTGTTTCTCGCCGGCTTTGCCGCCGTGATCTCGGTGCCGCTGGCGGTCTGCCTGGGCATGTTGGCTGTACATTTCCGCAACCGGACGCCCGACAAGATCATCAATGTCATTTCACTGGCGGCCATCTCGCTGCCGGAATTCTTCATCGGCTATCTCCTCATCATGTTCTTTTCCGTGAAATTCGGCGTCGCGACCTTTCCGGCGACGGTCTTCGACGGCATGGGCTTCATCGAGCGGCTGAAGGCAATCGCCCTGCCGACGGCAACGCTGGTTCTCGTCGTGCTGGCGCATATGATGCGCATGACACGGGCGGCCATCCTTTCCGTCATGTCTTCGGCCTACATGGAAACGGCCGAACTGAAGGGGCTCTCCGCCTTCCGCGCCATCGTCAAGCACGCAGCCCCCAATGCCCTGGCGCCGATCATCAACGTCGTCGCGCTGAACCTTGCCTATCTCATCGTCGGCGTCGTCGTCGTCGAAGTCGTCTTCGTCTATCCGGGCATGGGCCAGTACATGGTCGATGCGGTGACGGTGCGCGACATGCCTGTCGTCCAGGCTTGCGGTCTGATCTTTGCCGCCGTCTACATCTTCCTCAACATGACCGCCGACATCCTGGCCATCGTCGCGAACCCACGTCTGAGACATCCGCGATGAGATTAAGAGATATCCCCATCACCGCCTGGATCGGCATCATCGGTATCCTGATTGCCTTCATCTGCGCGATCTTCGCGCCCTGGATCGCCCCTTTCGGCGAGACGGAAGTCGTGGGCAATGTCTGGCAGCCTGCCGATGCGCAATATTTCTTAGGACTGGACAATCTCGGCCGCGATATCCTGTCGCGTCTGATCTACGGCACCCGCACGACGCTCTTCGTCGCGCTGGCGGCAACGATCATCTCCTTCTCGCTCGGCATTATCCTCAGCTTTACCGCCGCCGTCTCGCGCGGATGGATCGACACAGTCTTTTCGCGCTTCAACGACCTGATGATGTCGATCCCGACGCTGATCTTCGCGCTGGTCGTGCTCGCGGTTCTGCCGCAGAACCTGATCGTGCTGATCCTCGTCATGGCGATCCTCGATTCCACCCGCGTCTATCGTCTCGGCCGTGCCGTAGCACTCGATGTCGCGGTCATGGAATTCGTGGAAGCCGCCAAGCTTCGCGGCGAAGGCAGGATCTGGATCATCTTCCGCGAAATCTTGCCGAATACGCTGTCGCCGTTGCTGGCCGAGTTCGGGCTGCGCTTCGCCTTCTCGATCCTGTTCCTCTCCACCCTGTCCTTCCTCGGCCTAGGCATCCAGCCGCCGGCGGCCGACTGGGGCGGCATGGTCAAGGACAACAAGGATGGCATCATCTTCGGCATTTCCGCCGCCCTCGTGCCGGGTTCCGCCATCGCGGCACTCGCTATCTGTGTCAATCTGGTGGTCGACTGGCTCTTAAGGCGTACCTCCAGCCTCAAGGGAGGGCGTGGCGATGCCTGAGCTTCTTTCCGTTCGCGGTCTCAAGATCGAGGCGACCAGCTATCCACCCGGCGAGCCGCCGAAGCGCGTCACCATCGTCGACGGCGTCTCCTTTGATCTTCAGAAAGGCAAGGTGCTCGGGCTGATCGGCGAGTCCGGCGCCGGCAAATCCACCATCGGCCTCTCCGCCCTCGCCTATGGCCGCGGCGGTGCGGAAATTACCGGCGGCCAGGTACTACTTGATGGCGCAGACATCCTGCCGCTCGGCAAATCCGGCATCCGCAGGATTCGCGGCGCGCGGGTCTGTTATGTCGCGCAATCGGCAGCAGCCGCCTTCAATCCGGCGCATCGGCTGGGCGATCAGGTCATTGAAGCGACTGTGAAACACGGCCTGATGACGAAGGAGGAGGCAAGAAAGCGGGCGCTCTATCTTTTTCGCGTGCTTGGTCTGCCCAATCCCGAAACATTCGGCGAGCGCTACCCGCATCAGGTCTCCGGCGGCCAGCTGCAGCGCGCCATGACCGCCATGGCGCTCTGCTCCAATCCGGAACTGATCGTCTTCGATGAGCCGACGACCGCGCTCGACGTCACCACGCAGATCGACGTGCTGGCGGCGATAAAGCACGCCATCGAAGAGACGCACACGGCCGCGCTCTATATCACCCACGATCTTGCCGTCGTCGCCCAGATTTCCGACGACATCATGGTGTTGAGACACGGCAAGACGGTGGAATATGGCAGCGTCCAGCAGATTATCGAAGAGCCGCGGCAGGATTATACACGCGCTCTTGTCAACGTCCGCCAGGAGGCACGAGCCGAAGCCGCCGATCAGTCGAGCGCGCTTTTGAAAGTCGAGAATATCAGCGCGCAATACTCCAATGGTTTCAAAGTATTGCACGATGTTTCTCTGCATGTTCCTAAAGGCCAGACGCTGGCAGTGGTCGGCGAGTCCGGTTCCGGAAAATCGACGCTTGCCCGCGTCATTACCGGCCTTTTGCCGCCGAGCGATGGACGGATTATCTTTGACGGCAAGCCGTTGACGTCTGCTCTGAAAGACCGCTCGCGGCAGGAGTTGCGGCGGATCCAGCTCATCTATCAGATGGCCGATACCGCCATGAACCCGCGCCAGACCGTGCGCGATATCATCGGCCGGCCGCTGACCTTCTATGACGGCCTGCGTGGCTCGGCAAAGACGGCGCGCGTGAAAGAGCTGCTGGATCAGATCGAGATGGGCAACGGCTTCATCGACCGTTACCCGGCCGAGCTTTCCGGCGGCCAGAAACAGCGCGTCGCCATCGCCAGAGCGCTTGCGGCCAAGCCCGAACTCATTCTTTGCGATGAGCCGACCTCGGCGCTCGATCCGCTGGTTGCCGAAGGCATTCTGAAACTACTCTTGAAGCTGCAGGAAGAGGCACACCTTTCCTACGTCTTCATTACCCACGATATTGCCATCGTGCGCGCTATCGCCGACAGCGTCGCAGTGATGCATCGCGGTAAGCTCGTTCGCTTCGGCCCGAAATCGCAAGCGCTTTCGCCGCCCTTCGACGATTACACCGACTTGCTGCTGAAATCCGTGCCGGAAATGGAGATCGGGTGGCTGGAGCGCGTGCTGACGACACGGAAGATGGAGAGCGCCGGCAATTGAGCGCTGGATTATTTCGATCCCGTGGGCTCAGCGCGCAAGGCGCGCGCTGAGTTCGCGCGCGAGCGTACCGGCGTTGCGGCCGACGATCATGCTCTGGTGGTTGCCGGCAACATCGACCCAATCCGCGTGCGTAAGAAAGCGCCCCCATATGGTCTTGGGATCGCAGTCGACGGGTGAGCCCTGCATGCTGCGGTAGAAGGTCAGTTCGCCGTCGTAACGGCTTGGCCTGTAAACGCCCTTCATGCGCAGAAGTTGTCTGGCGGCCGCATCATAAAGTGGCGGATAATCCCCCATCCATTGCGGCGCCAGTTCCGGATAATAGGCCGTGTGGGGGTCGGCGTAGCGGAAGGAAAGTGGCTTCAGTTTCTTCGCGAAGAATTCCCGTCGCTCGATCATCGGCCTACTGCCCTGAGCCGATGTTTGACGACGTGGTTGAGGATCGGTCTTCCTCAGATTCTTCTTTCGGGTATGAGCTCGCCTCCAGCGTTGCCACATGAAGCTGCCCCAGGTCATCAGCGGCCATTCTTGCTCACCCAAGGGGGTATCGAGCATGCCGAGGAACGCGATCTTTTGCCCTTGTGCCCTCAACGCACGCGCAAGCTCCAAGGCAAAAACACCGCCGAAAGAATAGCCGAGCAATCGATAGGGTCCTTCAATCCCGGCTGCCTGCAACGCTTTCAGCGTGCTTTGAACCTCGTCTTCCACCCTTGCCGGTTGGTGACGATCGCGGTTGAAGGCCGTCAATGCTACGCCGAGAATTGGCCCGGGAAAGCGGATTTCCTTGATGAGCTGCTGCATTTCCAGGAAACAGCTTGCTCCGCCGGCAAATAGCAGCAAGGGTGCACTACCTTCGCCGCCTCGGAGCTCTATGATTTTCGGCGAGACTGAGAGATCTTCGTGATTGGAAATTGCAAGGCCGAGGGCATCAAGAGTGCGATGACGATAGAAGACATTGACATCCAACTCCTCTCCGGTTTCGCTCCACAAATGCTTGATGAAATTCAAGACCCGGTTGACTGAAACGGCATCGGGAATGTCGGCATCGCGGTCCAAATTAATCTTTGCTTCCCGGCGAAGCAGATCGCTGACATAGGTACACGCACTGGGATCTGCATCCGTCCTCGCAGAGAAAAGCATCTAACCGCCCCCGAATGTCAAAGCATGCGTCACCAACGTTGAGATAGACTGCAATCTTATAAAGGGACCCTTAATATATTCTGTAAAGACACAACTTTTTCTTGCATTTGAGAGCTTTCTCCATTGGCCAGCCGCATCGTCCCCGACCTAACGGCCATGAGCAGGCGAAGCGGACAATCGAGGTTTTCAATACTCTGCCGGTATCGCATAGACTTCTGCGGATGGATCGGCGAGGAACGAGCGCACCGTTGGCGGCAATCTGCGCGAGGATAGCGGCACAGGTCCGCAACGCGAGAGAAGTTCACGAAGATCCGGCTCAGTGCCGACGTGACGCCAGATCATCCGCGAGGCATAGGGAAGGTTTTCCTTTCGCCAGGAAACGCCCATTGTCGTTCCGCGCAAGTAGACGCGCTGATACTCGTCGAATGGCAGGAGGATCGTCTGTGACAGTATGGGATTCGGGCCGACCACACGCTCGGTAATGAAGATCCGGTTTCGATAGAAGGCTGCCAAACCCACATATTTGGAAAACTGCTGGATGCCGTTTCCGGGGTCACGCAGGCGCTCCATCGATTTGACATGCACCAGCCCGCCCTGCTCGATAATGCGGCTGCAGGAACAGACGACCATTCCAGGCCAGGACGGTGAGCGATGGTAGGTCTGGAAATAGCCGATATGGCGTCGGAGCGCGATCAGATCTCCGGGGAACGCCTTTAACAATTCGGAACTTTGATTGAGGTCCAGGGCCGGTTTGCGAAGCCGCTCGCGAAAGAGCCTCGGAGCGAGACCAAAGTCGGCTGCGTCGAGATCGAAATACTTGGCTATACGCGCGAGATTATGGGCAGACGGCCGCGTCTGACCATTGATATATCGGTTGAATTGTTGCCGGTTGATATCGATTGCACGGCACAGATGCGAAATGGAACGTTGCGTTGCGCAGGCAATTTTGAGGTTCTCGACCAGGTGAGGCATCTGTAACTCCGTCTTGGAATGAACTAGCGTAAACTCGCTTAAAGATGCGTCAAGTCGCGAAATTGCGTGGCCCAGCCCGGCCTCTACGTTCCCACCTACAAAATGCAAAACGAGGGAACTGTCATGACGCATGAAAAGGATCAATCTTCGCCGCTGAAAATCGGCCGCCGCCATTTCCTTGGGGGTGCCGCAGCGTTAGGCGTTTTGCCTGCCCTTGCCTCCGGCCTCCTGATGCCGCGCGATGCCCGCGCGCAGGAAGCAAAGCGTGGTGGCCATCTGAAGCTCGGCCTCAAGGGCGGCGCCACCAGCGATGCGCTCGATCCGGCGACCTATAGCGCCTCCGTCTTGTTCGTCATTGGCCGCCTCTGGGGCGATACGCTCGTGGAATCCGATCCCAAGACCGGCGCACCCCTGCCGTCGCTGGCAACGTCCTGGACACCATCGGCTGATGCGTCCGTCTGGACCTTCAAGATCAGGAACGATGTGCAATTTCACGACGGCAGCAAGATGACCGTCGCCGATATCGTCGCGACGCTGAAGCGGCATGCGGACAAGAACTCGCAGTCGGGCGCTCTCGGGCTCATGGCCTCCATCACCGGCATCGAAGAAAAAGCGGGCGACCTTGTCCTGACGCTAAGTGAAGGCAATGCGGACCTACCTCTCCTTCTCACCGACTATCACCTGATCATCCAGCCGAAGGGTGGCGTCGACAAGCCGGCGGCGGTCGGCACTGGCCCTTACATTCTGAAAAGCTTTGAGCCGGGCGTTCGCGCCACCTTCGAGAAGAACCCTAGGGATTGGCGCTCCGACCGAGGCTTTGTCGACAGCGTTGAAATCCTCGTCATCAACGACAACACCGCCCGCATTGCAGCGCTCGCCTCCGGCCAGGTTCATTTCGTCAACAATGTCGACCCGAAGACCGTCCCGATGCTGCAGCGGGCACCGACCGTCGACATTCTCCGCAACGCCGGCAAGGGCTTCTACTGCTTCCTGATGCATTGCGACACGGCGCCCTTCGACAACGCCGATCTTCGTCTCGCGCTGAAATATGCCATCGACCGCCAGTCGATCCTCGACAAGGTTCTGGGCGGCTACGGTACGATCGGCAACGACTATCCGGTCAATTCCAACTACGCGCTTGCGCCGACCGATATCGAGCAGCGGCCATATGATCCAGACAAGGCCGCCTTCCACTTCAAGAAATCGGGTCTTGATCGCCCCATTCAGCTGCTAACCTCCGATGCAGCCTTTCCGGGCGCTGTCGATGCGGCGATCCTGTTTCAGCAGAGCGCGCGCAAGGCCGGCATCGCGATCGACGTCAAGCGCGAACCGGAAGACGGATACTGGACCAACGTCTGGAACAACAAGCCTTTCTGCGCCTCCTTCTGGGGTGGCCGCCCGACTCAGGATTCGCGCTATTCCACCTCCTATCTCTCGACCGCAGAATGGAACGACACGCGTTTCAAGCGTCCGGACTTCGACAAGCTGGTGCTGCAGGCAAGGGCCGAACTCGACGACGCCAAGCGCAAGGTGCTTTATCGACAGCTGGCTCTGATAGTGCGAGACGATGGCGGTCTGATCCTGCCGGTCTTCAACGACTACATCATGGCCTCTTCAAAAACGCTGAAGGGATATGTCGACGACATCGGCAACGATATGTCCAACGGCTACATCGGCAGCCGTGTATGGTTTAATGCCTAAAACTCCTCGGGATATATGATCATGGCTGAGCGCAGCTTCACCACCATCGAGAATCAGTGGATCACCTTGAAGGACGGCACGCGGCTCGCCGCGCGTATCTGGATGCCTGACGGAGCGGAGAGCGATCCCGTGCCGGCGGTCTTCGAATTCCTGCCCTACCGCAAGCGCGACGGAACGAGCCCGCGTGATGAATCCACCTACCCGGTCTTCGCCGCAGCCGGCATTGCCGGCGTGCGTGTCGACATCAGAGGCTCCGGAGAGTCCAGCGGCGTCATCGATGGCGAATATACCGAGCTGGAGCTTGCCAATGCCTGCGAGCTGATCGCATGGATCGCAGCGCAACCCTGGTCGAACGGCTCGGTCGGCATGATGGGCATTTCGTGGGGTGGCTTCAACTGCCTGCAGGTGGCGGCCTTGAAGCCCCCGGCGCTGAAGGCGGTGATTTCGATCGCCTCCACGGTCGACCGCTATAATGACGACATCCACTACAAGAACGGCTGCCACCTCTCCGCCCAGCTTTCCTGGGCGGCGACAATGCTCGGCTATCAATCGCGCTCGCCAGATCCGGCCATCGTCGGTGACGACTGGCGCGATATGTGGCTGCAGCGCCTCGAGCAGGAACCCTTCTTCATGGAGGAATGGCTCCAGCATCAGCGTCGTGACGATTTCTGGCGGCATGGGTCCATCTGCGAAGACTTCGCCGGCTTCGATATTCCCGCCATCGTCATCGCCGGCTGGGCTGACGGCTATCGCAATACGCCGCTGCTGGCCGTCGAAGGGCTGGGCGATAAGGCGAAGGCGCTGATCGGCCCGTGGGTTCACAAGTATCCGCATTTCGCCTGGCCAAAGCCGCGGGTCGATTTCCACGGAGAGGCTATCGCCTGGTGGAACCACTGGCTGCGCGGCGAACCCAACGGCGTCGAGGCCGTGCCATCGGTGCGCGCCTATATTCTTGACGCCATAAAGCCCGCCAAACGCCGCGACTTCGACCCGGGTTTCTGGATCGCGAAGCAAGAATGGCAGCAGCCGGAGATGCAGTGTTTCTATGTCGAGCAGTTCGGTACGCTGATGGAAGGCATGCCGATCCCGCATGCGCCGGAACATCCCGTCTATCTGCGTTCGCCGCTCGACACTGGCACAGCTTCGGGTGAATGGTTCACCCTGAAGCCGGACGCGGAACTGGCAATCGATCAACGCGCCGACGATGCCGGGTCGCTGACCTTCCAGACAGCGCCACTGATCGAGGACCACGACTATCTCGGCCGCCCCGTCGTCACCTTGACGCTGCGGTGCGATGCCGAAACCGCCAATCTCTGCGCGAGGCTCGTCGACATCCATCCGGACGGCACGGCAACACGCGTTTCCTTTGGTGTGCTCAACCTCGCTCATCGCGATGGCAATGCCGCGCCGGAGCCTCTAAACAAGGGGCAGCAGGTCAGGGTGACCGTGACGCTGGATGCCTGCGGCTATCGTTTCCGCAAGGGGCACCGCATCCGCCTGTCGCTGTCGACAGCCTATTGGCCGATGGTGCTGCCGCCACCGGAAGATCCGGGGCTGACGATCGACATCGCCTCCATCGGCCTTGCTTTGCCCAAGCTCGGCGCCCATGAGCTCATCGACATCAAGCAGCCCGACAATCCCGATCCGCTGCCGAAATATATCGACCATGCGCCGGGCTCGACGAAGCGGCAGGTGGTGCGCGATCTCTCAGCCGGCGTCACCCGCTATGAAATCCATGAGGATACCGGCCTTTCTGAACATCCCGGCACAGGCCTTTCCACCCGGCAGCTGCGCGAGGAAACCTGGTCTATCGCACCGGATGACCCGCTGTCGATGACGGGTATCTCGACATGGACGTGCGACATGAGCCGCCCCGGCTGGTTCGTCCGCACGGTCGCGACATCGTCCATTTCCTGCACGGCAAAGGACTGGGTGATCAGCGCCTCGGTCGTCGCCTATGAGGGTGAAACCGAAATCTTCAGGAAGATCTTCGAGGAGAAGCGCGTCGCCCGCGACCTGATGTAGGTCAGCGCGACCCCGCAAATCGGCTTGCCGCCGCGCATATGGCGGCAAAGCCGGCCTGCGCGCCTTCGCTCATATGCCGTGCCCGCAGCCAGGCATGCACCATCTGCTGCTCCTCGCGGAACCACACCTCGACGCCCGCCTGCGCCAGACGCGCCGCATAATTGCGGCCGTCGTCGCGCAACGGATCATAATGAGCCACGGTAATGAAAGCGGGAGGAAGGCCAGCCATTGACGATAGGGCGAGCGGCCCTGAGACCGGATCGCCTTCAGGCGCCTGCAGAACAGTGCGGTAATAGGCGACATCGGCCGTTGTCAGGCCCGGTGCCTCCGCCATTTCTTCATAGGAGCCGGAGACGAGATCGCCGCCGAGTGCGGGATAGATCAAGATCTGGCCGACAATGCCCGAAAGCCCCTCGGTTTGCGCCCGCACCGCCAGCCCTGCCGCGAGATTGCCGCCGGCACTATCGCCAATCAGCACGACAGACTTCTTCTCGGCCAACATTTGCTTGAGAACACTGAAGCAATCATCCGTTTGGGCCGGCCAGCGATATTCCGGCGCCAACCGATAATCGACGGAGATCAGCTCGGCGCCGGCATGATCGGCAATCTCGGCGCAGATGGCATGATGGCTTTCAAGCGAGCCAACGACGAAACCGCCGCCATGGAGATAGAGGAGCTTCGTTGCCGTGCGGATATTGGCAGGCTTGTAACGCCTGACGGGTATCGTTCCGGATACGAAGCCATCCGTCGTCTGCATGCCCTCCGGTAAAGGGCGATCGAAACGAGCGCAGAGCGCGTCATACCATTGACGCTGCTGTGCGATGGAGGCCGTTACCGCATCCGGCGGATAGAAGGAATCGCAGATTTCCATGAACTGCAAGATGCCGGCTTCGCTCGGCATAGGACGTTCAGCAGAGGTCATTGGATATCCTCGATTCGTGCCTGTACATCGACACTACGCGGCGATGCAACCGAACGCTTATCTGCCTACGGCCAGCACCGCCGCGATGGCGACATTTGCCAGACATACGCCGGGGCTGCTTACCGCTGGTGCTAATCGCAACCTACGTTGTGGGCACCTTGCCTCTTCGCAATCATTTCCCCTGATACTGCTCGTCCGTCACATGCTCCAGCCAATCCACCACCTTGCCGTCGAGATGCTCCTGGATGGCGATGTGGGTCATGGCTGTCGTCGGCGAAGCGCCGTGCCAGTGCTTCTCGCCCGGCTCGAACCAGACGATATCCCCGGGGCGGATCTCCTCGACCGAGCCGCCCTCGCGCTGAACGAGACCCAGGCCCGCGGTGACGATCAAGGTCTGGCCGCGCGGGTGGGTATGCCATGCAGTTCTTGCGCCGGGTTCAAACGTGACGCTGCTGGCTGCGGCTCGCCGCGCATCATTGGCGGCAAAGACGGGGTCGATGCGGACTGTACCGGTGAACCAGTCCGAAGGGCCTTTGCCGGAGGGCTGCGCACCGTTCCTCGTGATATCCATGATGACTATCCTTTCCTGCGATGAGCCGTGACGGCTCGGCTGCATGAGGGCAATTTAGCCCGCAATTGACAAAGCGGTAGGGGGCCATCCGCGTATAGACTTATGAATTGGAGCAATAAATGTCGTTTCTCGCCGGACTTACGACGCCATCAAGGCCCGGATGCTCCGATCTGCCGATTGCAGCAGTTCGAAAGCTTCGTAACGTCGTGCATGCAACGCCTTGACGGCACCGTCCGCCGGCTCGAACTTCTTCGCCAGTCGCGACATGGTTGTCATGGCTTCCAAGAGCGAGCCGCAATGCCCGTCAGCCGTAGCGCCGAGCATGGCCGCACCGAGAAGCACCGGCTCCTCCGTATCGGCGACGGCGACAGGTCTGCCGGTCGTATCCGCGAGAAGCTGACGCACCAATCCGCTCTGGGCAGCACCACCGCTGGCGATGATCAGATCGCAGGCGATGCCGTCCTTCGCCAGCTTTTCGAGCAATTGCTTGAGGCCATAGCCGATACCGCAGAGGCCGGCGATGTACAGAGCGATGAGATCGTCGATGCCGGTTTCCAGCCCGAGGCCGGAGATGATGGCGCGCGCATCGGGATCGGCATAGGGTGAGCGGTTGCCGAGAAATTCGGGGACGACCTGAATGGATTGCGCGAGCTTCACGGCGTCGGACGCGTTGCCGCTCGTCTGCATAGCCTGTCGATCAAGCCAGGCGACCAGCGACAAGCCGTCCGCCTCGGCCTTCTGACGAGCCTCGCCGGATGCCGGATGCATGGTAACGAGGTGATCGATCGCGGCACCGGCAGCGGATTGACCGCCTTCGGTCAGCCAGAGGCCGGGCACCATGGCCGAATAATAGGGTCCCCAAACGCCATCGACGAAGATGGCCGCTTCGCTCGATGCCATCGAGCAGGCGGATGTGCCGAAGATATAGGCGAGCCTGTTCCTGACATCGGCTTTACCATCCGGTCCCTGCCCGCCAAGCGTGCCGACACCGCCGGCATGGGCATCGATGAGCGATGCGCCGACCGGCGTACCAACGACAAGGCCAAGATCGCGGGCGGCGCTTTCGTTCAAGCCCTCGCCAAGCGCCGTACCCGGCTCGACGATCTCGGTGCCGATCCGCACAAAGCCTTCGTCGGCCAGCTCACCAAGGCCGATATCCTTGAAATACTGCGCGTCCCAGCGCTTTTCGTGAGCCAGATAGGTCCACTTGCACGTCACCGTGCAGACCGATCTCTGCAGCGAACCCGTCGCGCGCCAGGTCAGATAATCGGCGAGATCGAAGAAATGATTCGCTGCGGCGAAGGATTGCGGCAGATTGCGCTTCAACCAAAGCAGCTTCGGCGTCTCCATCTCCGGCGAGATGCGGCCGCCGACGTAGCGCAGGACGACATGATCGCCGGCATTGATCTCCGCCGCCTCGCCGGCCGCTCGATGATCCATCCAGACGATGATGTTCCGATGGGCATCGCCCGATGGTCCTACAGCCACGGGGCTGCCATCCGCCTTGACCGCGACCAGCGAGCAGGTTGCATCGAAGCCGATGCCTGAGACATCACCGGCCGCTATCTTTGCCATGGCGACAGCCTCTTTGACGCTGTCGCAAACAGCCTTCCATATCTGCTCGCTTGACTGCTCAACAATGCTGCCGGCCCCGTGCCAGATGGTGATCGGCCGCTTGGCCGCAGCCAGCAGATGACCATGTGCATTGAAAACGCCGGCCCGGGCACTGCCCGTGCCGACATCGATGCCGATGAAATAAGGTGCCGTCATCAGAGATCCGTACTCAAGGGCAGGATCACCAGATCCCGGATTACGATGTTACGCGGTCTCGATAGCATGAAGACCACCGCCTCCGCCACTTCGGTCGCCTCCATCAGGCCGCCTGCGGCAATCGCTTCGTCCAGTTTAGCCTGTGGCCAGTCGCTGATCAGCGCCGTCACCACCGGTCCCGGCGCCACGGCGCCGACGCGGATGCCGTGCTTGGCGACCTGACGCCGTACCGTATGCGTGAAGGCCTGAACGGCATGCTTGGATGCCGTATAGATCGGCTCCCATACCACCGGCACCAAGCCGGCGATCGAACTGGTCATGATAATATCGCCCGTCTTGCGCTCGATCATGTGCGGCAGCACCATGCGGACCGAACGGAAGGCCGCGTTGATATTCAGATCCAGCATCCGGTCCCAGGCATCGGGATCGCCTTCCGCGACCTCGCCGCCGATATAGGCGCCGGCATTGGCATGGAAGATATCGAGCTTGCCGAACTTGCCGAGAATCTGCGGCATCATCGTCGCCACGCTCTCGGGGTTTAAGAGATCGACGACGACGGGAAAGGCGTTCGGCCCCAGTTCGGCGCAAAGGCTTTTCAGGCTATCTTCGGCCCGGTCGACGAGGGCGACGCTGGCGCCCTCGTTCAATAGCGATCTGGCGCATTCCAGGCCAATTCCGGACGCAGCCCCGGTTATGGCGGCAACCTTGCCGGCAAAATCCTGTCTCATAGCAATCCTTACCTTCTTGAAGAAATCAGCCGCGCCCATGCGAGGCGCGGGAACGACGGGCGAGCGAGTCGACGATGACGGCAATGGCAAGAACTGCGCCTGTAATCATGTAGCGAAGCGCCGACGACAGATCGAGCATGGTGAGGCCGCTGGCGATCGACTGGATGACGACGATGCCGAGCAGTGCCGAATAGGCGCTGCCGCGGCCGCCGAAGAGGCTGGTGCCGCCGATGACAGCCGCCGCGATCGCATTCAGATTGACGTCGCCGGTGCCCGCCTGCTGGCTGGCCGAGGCCAGGCGCGCTGCCGCGAGCACACCGCCAAGGGCTGCGAACATGGCACAAAGCACGAAGGCGCTGGTATAGATCCTGCGTACATTGATGCCGGCGCGCCGCGCCGCTTCGCGATTGCCGCCGACGGCGGACATCGACCGGCCCCATTGCGTGCGTGTCAGCGCATAATTCATGACGATGGCGAGCACCACAAACAGGGCAAACATCCAGGGAATGCCACGATCCTGATTGAGATAGAAGGCGACGAATTCCAAGGCCACGGTAATGACGGCCGCCTTCGCCAACAGGCCGCCGACGGAGGGCGCGGAGAGGTTCGCCTGCTTGCGCCGCCGCACAGTGCCCCAGCCGGTCAACAGCAGGACCGCACCCGGAATGAGCGCGAAGACATAGGCAAGCGGACGGGGGATCACCAGAAGCTGGCCGAAATTCACGATCGCCGAGCCATAGGGCAGATTGATCGAGCCGGTGGCGCCGAGCAGATAGAGTTGCATGCCGAGTACAGCGAGAAGGCCTGCCAATGTGGCAACGAAACTCGGCATGCCCAGCCGGTTGAACAGCACGGCATAGATGGCGCCGATCAGGCCGCCGACGACCAGCGCCGCCGCGATCGCCAAGGCCACCGGCCAGCCCTCATTCACCCAGAGCATGCCGACCATGGCCGAGGCGAAGCCGCTGATCGACCCCACCGAAAGATCGATCTCGCCGACCATCAGCACGCAGACGATGCCGAGCGAGATGATGCCGACCGTCGAGGCGTCGAACAGCAGATTGGCCAGGTTGTTGCTCGAAAGGAAGGTCGGGTTGAGTGTGCCGAACACTGTCCAGATGATGACGAGCCCGACGACGACGGGCAACGATCCGAGATCGCCGGAACGCACCTTGTCGATGGAGGAGCGGATCGTGGCCGCAAGCCCCGTATCATGGTTGACGCGGACGTCGCTGCGGTCGAGCAGCAGGGTGGATTGCTTGCCATTCTCGCTCATGGCTGGCCCCCTTCTCTGAGTTCCTGTTGGGCCTGACGTCGCCCTGCCCGTCGCGACACGGCGTTTTCCGTGGCCCCGGTGATGGCGCTGACGAGTTCCTGGTTTGACGTGTCAGGATAGAAAATCCCGTTGTTGCGGCCGAGGCGCAGCACGACGATACGGTCGGCAACGGCGCGCACATCCTCCATATTGTGGCTGATCATGATGACGCCGAGGCCCTTGTCGCGGACGCGCTCGATGAGGTTCAGCACTTCGGCGGTTTGTGCGACGCCCAGCGCTGCAGTCGGCTCGTCGAGCATGATGAGTTTCGGCTCGAGCAGCAGCGAACGCGCGATCGCCACCGTTTGCCGCTGGCCGCCGGAAAGCGATGCGATCGGGATGCGCACGCTCGGAATGCGCGCTGCGAGCTCATTGAGCAGCGTCCAGGCGCGAACCTCCATGGCGGTTTCATCGAGCTTCAGCGGGCTCAGTTCCCGACCGAGGAAAATGTTGGCGACGACATCGAGGTTCTCGCAAAGCGCCAGATCCTGAAAGACCGTGGCTATACCGAGATCGAGCGCCGTTGCGGGATCGCTGAGGGTCACCTGCTTGCCGCCGAATGTGATCGTGCCTGCACTCGGTTGATGGACACCGGCAAGAACCTTGACGAGCGTCGATTTTCCCGCGCCATTGTCGCCGACAAGCGCCACGACTTCGCCGGCATGCACATCTAGGTTGATATCCGTCAGTGCCGAGACGGCGCCGAAGTGTTTGGAGACCCCCTTGAGGCTAAGCACAAGCTCGCCGGACGGGG
Source organism: Rhizobium sp. BK491 (assembly GCF_014194925.1). Lineage (NCBI taxonomy): Bacteria > Pseudomonadati > Pseudomonadota > Alphaproteobacteria > Hyphomicrobiales > Rhizobiaceae > Rhizobium > Rhizobium sp. BK491. The sequence continues at coordinate 788,198 of NZ_JACIAR010000003.1, read as the reverse complement.
CTCTATGATCGGAAGCGTCACTCATGACCAGCCACCTTCTCGGGTTGAAATGCAATCGGATGCGTTTTGCCTCCGGCCGCCGAAGCGGCCGGAGACTGGGAGGGGCAGATCTCAGCTGCCGATACCGAGCTTCTTGCAGCCATCGGCATAACGGTCGTTGCAGAGCTGGTCCGGTGTCTGGATCGGTTTGCCGTTGACGGTCTTGTCGATGATCTCAGCCTTCAGGTTTTCGGACGTGACCAGTGCCGGCGTGAAGAGCTTGGTCGGCGTATCGAAGAGCTTCGTGTCAGCCTTCGGCGTCTCGCCAGACAGCAGTTCGATCGCGACATTGGCGGCGGCGGCAGCCACGATCTCGCTCGGCTTGGAGATCGTATTATACTGATCGCCGGAAATGATGAGCTGCAGGCCGGCGATGGTCGCGTCGTTGCCGGTGACCGGCGGAACAGGATCGAAGCCGGCGGCCTTGAAGGCGGCGACGGCGGCACCGCCGGTGCCGTCATTGGCGGCGGCGACACCGAGGATCTTCTTGCCGAAGCGAGTGATCTGGCCGCTTGCCCATTGCTGTGCTTTCGGCGGCGCCCATTCCGGCGTGTCGAACTCCGCAAGCACCGGATAGCCGCCGTCGGCCAGACCGGCATGGATGCCCTTCTTGATCAGGCCCGCGGCAGCATCGGTGGGCGAGCCGTTGATCTCGAGAAGGCCGCCATCGCCAGCCTTCACGCCCTTCGCCTTCAGATGATCGACCAGCGATTTGGCAATCATCTTGCCGATCTCTTCATTGTTGAAGGAGACATAATAGTCGGCAGCGGCCGACGGGATCGGGCGGTCGTAGGCGATGACCTTCACACCCTGGCTTTGCGCGAGCTTCACCAAGGAAGCCGCGGCAGTGGAATCGACCGGATCGAGCACGATGGCCTTCGCACCTTGCGAAATTGCCGAATTGAACTGCTGCTGCTGACGCGAAGCATTGCCATTGGCATTCTGGTAGATGACCTTGCAGCCGGCGCAGAGCTTCTTCATCTCAGCCTGGAAGCCGGGGAAATCGTGCTCTTCATAGCGCGTGGAGCTCTGGTCGGGCATCAGGAAGGCGACGGTCGCGTCCGTGACCTTGGCGGATTGCGCAAAGGCGGCGGTGCCGGCCAGAAGACCGGCGGCAAGCACGGCTGCGCCGGCGATTTTCAGTGCGAAATGGTTCATTGGAATTTCTCCGTTCCAAATGGTAATGGTTTCCATCGATCATCGCGGCTGTCCGCACGCGATGCTCTTGTTTGGTTGTCCGCAAACAACGGCCATCGGGCCGACGCAGCGGTAATTTCGGACAAGCCTTCTCCTTCGGACGGCAAAGGTGCCTGCCCGTTCGCTTGCCCTGAATTTTGTCTCTCCTCCCTGTCCTCCCTTTTGTTAGGCGGCCTCCACCGCGCGTGCGTGCTGTGCCAAGAGCGATCTGAACCGGGAGGGCGCCATGCCCTTCTGATCCAGAAAACGCCGATTGAAATTCGAAATATTATTGAATCCAGCCGCAAAGCAGATGTCGGTGATCGTCATGTCAGCTTTGCTCATCAAGAGATGGCAGGCGAAGTTGATGCGCAGCCGATTGACATATTGCACGAGCGCCATGCCGGTATGGCGGCGGAAGCTGCGCGAAAAGGCGCTCGGGCTCTGGCCGGTCAATTCGGCAAGATCGCACTCGCTGAACGGCTCGGTCAGATGCGCATTGATGTAAGCCAGCGCCTGGTTGACACCCGCCGACATGAAGCCGGAAGGGTCCGGCTGATAGCCGGCGCTGGCAAGCGTGCGCGTGCCTTCAGCGCGGCTCATGGCGTCGAGAATATTCATAAAGAGTTCGATGCGGCGGATGCCTGATGCCTCGACCAGTTCGCCAAGGATCGGGCCTACGATGACAGCCGTCTCAGGCGTGAAGAGCGCACCGCGGCGGCTCGTTTCAAGAATACCTGCGCAGGCCGATAGCTCCGGAAAGACTTTACTGGCATCGGCAAAGAAGGATTCGGAAAATTGCAGTACGCGGCAGCGCAGCGGTAAGGTGACGCCGACGGGCACGTCGCTCACCCAATTATGCGGCAGGTTCGGCCCCGTCAGCACCAGGTTACCCGGTTCGAACTCACCGATGAAGTCGCCGATGAAATATTGGCCCGTCGTCGCGACGACGTGATGGATTTCATATTCGGGATGGAAATGCCAGCGAACCGTGCGGTAGGGATAACCGTGTTCCCACGCCTTGAAGGATTCTCCGCTCCCGATCGCGACCACTTCCAAATCGGGGTTCATCGGCAAGCCTCCTTTCCATCCGTCCGTATTGCAACGGTTGCGGCGCCTCCTCCCCAGAGGCCATCACGTCTTCTATGTGGTAAACCTACCGCTCATAAGCGCCCGCCGCTACTACGCCTTGTACGCTCGACTGATACTTTTTTGACTTGAAGGGTGACTTATTTGGCGAAATGTGCCGTGCGGCATAGGCACCGCGATGCCGAAGGGTCGATATCCGGTATCGAGCGCCGAGAATTTCGCTTTGATCCGAGGCGTCAAGGGGGCGTTCGGCGGGCGCTTGCGGTCCGCTCGTTATTTCTGCTTCCCTTGATCGTGATGCCACTTGATGGCGAAGAACATGCCCGTGCCTAACACGAGAACCTTGAACAGGATGAAGACTATAGGGAACCAATCCCACATTTCGGATATTTCCAGGCTAATTGACACTACTTATCATGAGGAGCACCACCTCGAAACGGTCATCAATTCGAGATGAGGCCCACAGACTTAGCTCGCTGAGTGCGGCGCCTCGGTTGCCGGCAGGCGGACGAGCTTGCCTTCCTCGGCCTTATAAAAATACTGACTGGCGACAAGCCAGCCCTTCAGCGGGCGTAGAGGTGGGATGCAGGTCGCCAGCATGAAGGGGCCAGTCAACAGAAACTGCACCCAAACCGGAGCGGAGAAGGCCACCTCCAGCCAGACGCCGAGAAGAACGCTCGGGATACAGGCGAAACAGATGACGAAAAATGCCGGGCCGTCGGCCGGATCGGCAAAGGAATAGTCAAGCCCACACGCCTCGCATCGTTTGCGCAGGGTCAGAAATCCATCGAACATGCGCCCCTGACCGCAGCGCGGGCAGCGGCACCGGAGACCAGTCTGCAATGGGCTCAGCGGGGGATAGTCAATATCCATGACATTACTCCTGATTCAGTCTATCAAGTGAATGCAATCAATTAGTACATTACATGCATACAATGCATATATAATGAATGGAATGATCGAGTCCATTTGTCAGAATGACGCAGCTGCTTCCGGGCAAGGCGGGATAAACCGACGCCACACGGCGACGGCGCGAGCAGATATGCATGGTTTGGTTTGCATCATGGCAGCGGCGAGACTTGACGAATCCCGCCATTATCGATGTGCTGAATATTCGTATGCTCGCCCGTATTCGCCGCAAGTTTAACCGGACAGATGCCAGTGACGCCAAGAACGACTGCGGCCAGGGCGTTTTGGGAGAATGCAATGTATAACAATATCATTTGCGCCATTGGGCTCGGCTCACGCGAACGCGCCGAGCGCCTGTTGCGCACATCCCACGCACTACTGTCTCCGGACGGCGAATTGACGGTCGCTCACGTTATCGAGCGCTTCCTCTCGGGGCGGGAAAGCCCGGACGAATGGGCTGTCTCAACGATCACGGAAGCCGAGGAAAAGCTCAATGCCTTGTGTAGGCGTCTCGGCATTACCGCGACCATCGATGTGCGCATGGGCACGGCATCGACGACGCTGCTGACCATCGCCAAGGAGAAGAAGGCCGACCTGATTATCCTCGCAACGCATACGTCCGATATCATCGATCGCATTTTCGGTTCGACGGTCGAATACGTCATCCGCCATGCGAAATGCTCCGTCCTCGTCGAGCGAGCCGACAAATCGCATGACGATATTGTTGGGAAAGCGGATACGGCGAAGAAGGCATAACGCTCCCTCGGAGTGGCCTTTCTTGCTGGGTTCTCTTCGAATATAGCGCGGTTACGGTTTGCGCCGCTCCGCGGTGATGCTACATAGCCGCTCCGACCCAAATCCAAGATGAGTTGAATGACGGAATCTGCAATCACCTGGAGCATCGCCGGCCTGACCGCCCTCGGTGTCGTCACGCGTCCGTTCCGGTGGCCAGAAGCGATCTGGGCGGTTCTCGGCGCAGCGCTTCTCGTTGCGCTTCGGCTCATCGGTCCAGCCGAGGTATGGACAGGCATATCCAAAGGGTTCGATGTCTATCTCTTCCTGATTGGCATGATGCTTTTGTCGGAGCTCGCACGGCGCGAAGGGCTCTTCGACTGGGTGGCGGCGATCGCCACGTCGCATGCCAAGGGCTCTCCCCGCAGGCTGTTCGTGCTCGTCTATGTCGTCGGCACAGTCGTAACGGTCTTTCTGTCGAACGACGCCACCGCCGTCGTGCTCACGCCGGCCGTCTACGCAGCCTGCCGTGCGGCGCGGGTGAAGGACCCCATGCCATATCTGCTGGTCTGCGCCTTCATCGCCAATGCCGCGAGCTTCGTGCTGCCGATCTCCAATCCGGCCAATCTGGTGATCTTCGCCGGCGGCGAGATGCCGTCCCTGTCGCGCTGGATGCAGACCTTCCTGCTGCCATCCATCGTGTCGATCATCGTCACCTTCGCCTGCCTCTACTGGACGCAGCGCCATGCACTGGCGGAAGACACGATCGCCCGCGAGGTTGGCCAACCCGCCCTTTCCCATAGCGCCAGGCTGGCAGGATGGGGGCTGATAGTCACCGCCCTCATTCTGATCGTGGCGTCGGCCATGAATGTCGATCTCGGCATCCCGACATTTGTCGCGGGCCTCCTCACGACCGTCATCGTTCTCGCCCTTACCCGGCAAAATCCGCTGGAGACGGTTCGCGGCATCAGCTGGAGCGTAATACCTCTGGTTGCGGGCCTTTTCGTGATCGTCGAGGCGGTCAACCACACCGGGCTCACCGCCCTCCTGTCCGAAAAGCTGGCGTTGCTGGCGGCCCAGTCGCAGACACAGGCGGTCGGCGCTGCCGGGCTTTCGGTTGCGATCGTCTCTAATCTGGTCAACAATTTGCCAGCCGGTCTTTTCGCCGGCAGCGCCGTACAGGCAGCCCATGTCCCTGATTCCATTGCCGGCGCCGTGCTGATCGGCGTCGATCTCGGCCCCAACCTCTCCGTTACCGGCTCGCTTGCCACGATCCTCTGGCTTTCCGCCCTTCGCCGCGAAGGGCTGCATATGGGAGCGCTGGCCTTTCTGAGGATCGGCGCTCTCGTGATGTTTCCGGCTTTGATCCTCTCGCTTGCGGCCCTCGCACTGATCTGACTGCGAACAACATCGAGTTTATAGACGACCGGTCGATTATTTGTTACGGACCGCTCATGATGACGAAGAAGAAATCGGAGCTGACTCGCAGCCATATTCTCGCAATCGGGCGGGAACTGGTGCTGCGCAAGGGTTTCGGAGGCGTGGGCCTGAAGGAGCTGCTCGAGCAGAGTGCCGTGCCGAAAGGCTCATTCTATTATTATTTCGCATCCAAAGAGGCCTTCGGCTGCGCCCTGCTGAAGCAATATTGCTCCGACTACGCGGAGCGGCTCGACGCGCTCTTCGGCTGGAAAGGCAATGGCCGCCAGCGGTTGATGCTCTATTGGAATGCCTGGCTTTCCGACGGCAATACGGCCAGCCTCGCCGATCGGTGCCTGGTCGTGAAGCTTGCCGCCGAGATCTCCGATCTCTCGGACAATATGCGCGTGATCCTGCTCGGCGGTGTCGAGGACCTCATTCGCCGCATCACCAACACAATCACCGAGGGACGCGAGGACGGTTCGATTTCGCTATCCTGCATCCCGGAAAAGACGGCTCGTTCGCTCTATAGCCTATGGCTCGGGGCGGCAATCCTGGCGAAGCTAGGAAAAGACAAGACACCGCTCGACCAGGCCATGCTTGCCACTGAGCAAGCCCTTTTGGCACCCGGCGGCCTTTGATCCAAAGCAGGACCAGCATGTCAACACACAAGGAAAATACAATGCGCAGTGCCATCCACGATGTCTTTGGCGATCCGGCTTCGGTCCTTTATTTGGCCGACATGCCGCTGCCGGAGCCTGCCGCCGGAGACGTGCGCATTCGCACCATTCTCTCCCCCATCCACAATCATGACCTTTGGACCGTGCGCGGCGCCTATGGCTACAAGCCGGTTTTGCCTGCCATTGGCGGCAGCGAGGCGGTCGGCTTTGTCGATGCCGTCGGGCCTGACGTCGACAAGGCGCTGATCGGCAAGCGCGTCGTCGCGGCCGGTGTCCATGGCACTTGGGCAGAGCAATTCACGGCGCCGGCAGCAAGCCTTGTTCCGGTGCCTGACGTGATCTCCGACGAAGCCGCAGCGCAGCTGATCGCCATGCCGTTCAGCGCTATCTCGCTTTTGGAATTCCTCAATGTCGAGCGCGGCGACTGGATCATCCAGAACGCGGCGAATGGGGCTGTCGGCAAGACGCTTGCCATGCTGGCACATAGCCGCGGCATACACATGATCAATCTCGTTCGGCGAGACGGCGGCATCGATGAGCTATCCGCATTCGGTATCGGCAATGCCGTCTCGACCGCGGCGCCAGATTGGAAGGCGAAGGTGCGCGCCATGATCGGCGACGCGCCGATCCGTGCCGCAGTCGATTCCGTCGGTGGTGTTGCGAGCAACGACCTGGCAGACCTGCTGGGCGAAAACGGCCTGCTGGTTTCCTTCGGCACTGCTGCCGGCAAGCCGATGCAGATCGCCTCGAGGGCCGTCATCTTCAAGCAGCTCACGATCAAGGGCTTCTGGGGCATCAAGATCAGCGCAGCCATGCCGGCGGAAGAGCGGCGGCGGCTGATCAGCGAACTCATCACACGTGTCGCCTCAGGCGAAGTCAAGCTGCCCGTGGAGGCAGCCTACGACATCACCGAAATCTCGGAAGCTGTGAAATCATCGCTGGCGCCCGGCAAGACCGGTAAGGTTCTGCTCAAATTACTATAGGTTTCCTAGGCCTTGGCGTAGCCGCCGCCGCAGAGAGCTGGGGCGGCTTCGTGGTACGCGGCTAGATCGATTGCAGCGCCTGCGAACGATTACGCAAAAATTCGCGGAATTGCTCTTGTCCCTCTAGTTACTAGAGGATGTAGCGATGGTTCCAAGACAAAATCTGGAACCGAAACATGACGTCGCCAATACAACAGAGCCGCTATCGCGTAGAGGGCATGGATTGCGCCTCCTGCGCCGCGAAAATCGACACGGCCGTTCGCCGGCTGCAGGGTGTCGAGGATGTTTCCGTCTCGGTCACCGCAGGCACGATGACGATCAAGCATCAGAGCGCCTCGGACCTATTACCCAACATAAACAAGCGGGTTACGGGACTGGGCTACAAGGTTTTTCCACTGTCGCAAAGCAGCATTCCGACAGAAAAAGCCAATCATGACGATCACGCCTGCGGTTGCGGGCACGACCATCACGCGCACGAGTCTGATGGCCGCGACCATGGTCATGCGGGTCACGACCACAAGCATGATCACGGCGGCGACCACGATCACGGCGCCGACGGGCATCGACATGATCATTCCGGTCACAACCACGCTTCGGATGAGCGCGATGCCTCGGTTGCCGGCCTCCACGGTCACGATCATGGGCCGACCAGCGGGCCATGGTGGAAATCCGCCAAGGGCCGCCTGACGATCGCAAGCGGTGTGGCGCTCGCCGCCGCCTGGGGTATCGGCAAGCTGGTTCCGGCACTGGACGTCTGGATATTCAGCGTGGTCATGTTGGTCGGCCTGTTACCGATCGCCAGGCGCGCCTTCATGGCCGCAAGGATGGGCACGCCGTTCTCGATCGAAATGCTGATGACGATCGCGGCCATCGGCGCCGTTGTCATCGGTGCCAGCGAAGAAGCTGCTGCCGTCGTCTTCCTCTTCCTGATCGGCGAACTGCTGGAAGGCGTTGCGGCCGGCAAGGCGCGCGCCAGCATCCAGTCCCTCACGGATCTGGTGCCCATGACCGCGCTCATCGAGGAGAATGGCAAGACCCGCGAAGTGCAGGCTGCAAGCCTTGCTGTCGGCGCCATCATCCTGGTGCGCCCCGGCGACCGCGTTCCGGCCGACGGCGTGATTCTCTCCGGCGAAAGCGCCATCGACGAGGCCCCGGTGACAGGCGAAAGCACGCCGGTGCGCAAGGGCGTGGATGCAAGCGTCTTTGCCGGCACGGTCAATGGTGACGCCGCGCTGCGCGTTCGGGTAACGGCAGCAGCATCGGACAATACCATCGCCCGCGTCGTCAAGCTGGTCGAAGAGGCGCAGGAATCGAAGGCTCCGACGGAGCGTTTCATCGATCGCTTCTCGCGTTATTACACGCCAGGTGTCGTCGTTGTCGGTGCACTCGTCGCCGTCATCCCGCCTTTATTCCTGGGCGGCAACTGGAGCGAGTGGGTCTATAAGGGTCTGGCGATCCTGCTGATCGGCTGCCCGTGCGCCCTGGTCATCTCGACGCCGGCGGCAATTGCGGCATCGCTGTCTTCAGGCGCCCGCCGCGGTCTGCTGCTGAAGGGTGGCGCCGTGCTGGAAAATATCGGCAAGGTCACCGCCGTTGCTTTCGACAAGACCGGCACCTTGACCGAAGGCAAGCCCAAGGTCACCGATATTGTCGGTCTCGGCATGAATGAAACGGACGTGTTGCGCCTGGCAGCCGCGCTCGAAACCGGCTCCAGCCATCCCCTTGCCCGCGCCATCCTCGACCGCGCAGCTGAAGCCGGAACGGATATCCCTCAGGTCATCGATGCCAAAGCGATCGGCGGAAAGGGTGTGAGCGGTACGGTCGACGGAGTGGATGTATTCCTCGGATCGCCGCAGGCGGCTGCTGACCGAGTGTCGTTGACTTCGGGGCAATCGGCCCGGATCGCCGCGCTCAACGATGAAGGGAAAACGGTTTCCGTCGTGGTTGCCAAGGGTGCGGCCGCCGGCCTGCTTGCCATGCGCGATGAACCCCGTGCCGATACGGCCGCGGGTCTCAAGGCGCTTGCTGATGCGGGGATCAAGACCATCATGCTGACGGGCGACAATCAGCGCACGGCGCAGGCGATCGGCAAGACGCTCGGCATAGAGGTTCGCGCGCAACTACTGCCCGAAGACAAGCAGCGGATCGTCGGTGAGCTGAAGCGGCAAGGCTTTCAGGTCGCCAAGGTCGGCGACGGCATCAACGATGCGCCAGCGCTGGCAGCCGCCGATGTTGGGATTGCCATGGGCGGCGGTACCGACGTTGCGCTGGAAACGGCGGACGCCGCCGTGCTGCATGGCCGCGTCGGAGATGTCATCGAGATGATCGATCTTTCCAAGCGGACGATGAGCAATATCGGCCAGAACATCACCATCGCGCTCGGCCTCAAGGGTGTCTTCCTGGTGACCACGATCGTTGGTATTACCGGGCTCTGGCCGGCGATCCTCGCCGATACCGGTGCAACCGTACTGGTGACCATGAATGCCCTTCGCTTGCTCGCCTTGAAGCCGCGCCGGGTCGCAGTCTGAATTGTTGACGGGCGCCGACGAACAGGCCGGCGCCCTGATATCAATTCCGAGATTGCAAAGAGATCAGGATCTCCTGGCGGACAGATAACGGCGCGGCGACAGGCCGAATGCCTTCCGGAACATGGCGATGAAGCTGCTCGCGCTCGCATAGCCCAAGCTGTCCGCCACCTCAGCGATCGGTGCTCCCGCGCTCAGATGCTCCAGTGCCAGCAACAGCCGAGCCTGCTGGCGCCAATTTGCGAAAGACATGCCCGTTTCTGCATGGAACAGCCGCCTGGCTGAACGCTCGGATATGCCCGCCCGCTGCGCCAGTGATTGAAAGGTCTCCTCGCTGGCGGGGTCCTGCAGTACGGCGTCCGTGATGCGCAGAACACGCCGGTCCGTCGGCATCGGCAGATGCAGGCTTTCACGCGGTGCGGCCCGAACCTCATCGAGTAGAACGGCCGCGAGGCGACGCTGCTGCGCCGACAACTTTTCCTCCCAATGCCATGTGGTTGCCCGGCGCACCAATGCTCGCAACACGTCACTGACGCTCAGAACACAAGGCGTCACCGGCAAGCCGGCGCTGGCGCTTGGCGTCAGCAGGATGCCCCAGCCGCTCAGCACGCCGTTGATCCCCGCCTTGTGCATGACACCAGGCGGAATCCAGCCCGCACGCTGCGGCGGTAGCAACCATGAACCGCCTGGCGTATCGACACGGACGAGCCCGCTCTCAATGCAGAAAAGCTGCCCGCGGCTATGCGCGTGCCAATCATATTCCTGAGTGCCGAGACGGAAGGCGCTGCCCGGTTCGTCCGATCCCCAAAAGGCGATGAGCGGCGGCCCGTCGAGACGGTCGCCAATATCTTCGATGCTCATGTTTCGTTTGGCCGTTTTGCAACATTTAAAGACCGAATGTCGTTATCACGCTCCGGCGGCCTTCGGCTATATTTCTCTCGAAAGATCGAAATCGACCAATGAATGGAATAGAAGACCCATGCAGGACTTTCATGTCGTCATCATCGGCGCTGGCCTCGGTGGCTTGTGCCTCGCACAGGGGTTGAAGCGCGCCGGCATCCGTTTTGACGTGTATGAGCGCGATCCGGCTGCCGATAGCCGCCTGCAAGGCTATCGCATCCGTATCGACGCAAACGGGCAGCAAGCGCTAGCATCATGCCTGCCGACCGCTCTGTTTGACCTCTTTCGAGCGACCGCCTCGACGAGCCCTCGATCCGCATGCTTCCTGACCCCTCAGCTTCTGCCCGTTACCGGCCGCACGCCGACGAGCTGGGATACCGGCGAGAATGACGACGATGGCGATCTGAGCGTCAATCGCCTCACCCTTCGCGAAATCCTGCTGTCGGGGATCGAGGACCACGTTCATTTCGGCCATGCCTTTACGCGGTATCGCTACATGGATGACGGGCGTGTCGAGGTGCATTTCGAAGGTGCCGCCTCGGTTTCCTGCAGCATGCTCGTCGGTGCCGACGGTGTGAACTCGCAGGTGCGACGCCAGTTGGCGCCCTATGCCGAGCCGGTGGACACGGGCTCCATCTGTGTCTACGGCAAGAGCGAAATACCACTGAGCGATGCCGCCGATCTGCTTGGAGACGGAACGACCGTGATCTTTGCCGATGGGTGCACGGCAATCTTCGATCTCATGCGGTTCGGCGATCACTTCCCGAACCTTGCCGCCAGTCTCGCGCCCGCTTGCAAGCTGACGTCATTTACCGATTATCTCTATTGGGCGCTGATCGCCCCCCGCCAGAGGCTGGGACTGGAAACATATGACCATACGCAAGATCTGCCCGTCTTGCTGAGAACCGCCATGCGCGGCTGGCATCCGGAGCTGAAGCAGATCATCAGCCGGAGCAAGGTCGAAGCGGTGGCAGCGCTTCCCGTCAGAGGCGGGCGCCCCGACGCCCTTTGGCCGTTCGGTGCCATCACGCTTCTGGGCGATGCAATCCACGCAATGAGCCCTGCCGGCGGCCTCGGCGCCAATACGGCCCTCGAAGATGCCCGCATGCTGGCGCAGATCCTGGCCGAAGCCGGAAAGGAGACAAAGACCACCTGCACGGCCCTGCTGGATTACGAGACCGATATGCGTGAACGGGCGGCTTACGCCATCGCGTCGTCGCAACACGGCGCCGAGATGCTGTTTGCTGCCGTGACCGATAAGATCGCCTGAGGAGACCGATATGACAATCGATACAACCGACTTCGCCTTTCACAATGTCGCTCTATGGCCGATCGTGCGCCATTCCGCTGCCTCAGTGCATCCGGGCTATTCGAAGCAATGGGAGCGGGAGATGGACGCCCTGCTCGCCCTCTCGATGCCTTTCGTCGTGATCATGGAAGGTGACGAACACACCGAAGAGCACGAGGATCGCAAGGCCCGCGGCATCTGGCTGAAGAAGAACAAGACGGCGCTTGCTGCCGTTTGCAAGGCAGTCATCGGCATTGAGGCAAGCGCAATCAAGCGCGCCGCCATGCAGCTGCAGATGAGCCTTGCAACGAAGGCATTCGGCATAAGAATGGAAATCGTTGCGTCTCGGGAGGAAGCGCTGCTTCTTGCTGAGCGGATTCTGAAAGGAAAGGACGCCGCGACTTCTCTCGCCTGCTAACCGACGCTATGCCCGACCGTCTTCAGGGCATAAGCGAACCGGACCTGACTGGCATAGAGCCCATCGATCCAACATAGATGTGGGACGGTCGCGACCCTCAGGATGCGGATCGACGCAGAAGCGTGGTCTCCTTCCAGCCAAGTTCCGGAGCGACCAGCGTCACGAAGTCATGGATGATCTGCCGGTATTCCTCATCGTGGAACTCGTAAGGCAGTTCCAGGCGGAATTCGCTGATATGAGGAAGGATCGGATCCTTACGCAGGCGTTCGAGGATTTCGTCCGACGATCCCACAAGATCGCGCGCGAAAAGCGTGCGCCGTTCGCCGTGAGGCGAAAGCGTGCGCTCATAGCGGCCGGCGGCATAGTCGGTATAGCGTTTGCGGGTGATCGCATCCGCGCTGTCGAAAGGCACGATGACTCGCCCGAGCGCCACCCGCCTCGTATCGCCGCCAGAGGCGCGATAGGTTTCCAGCTGTCGCGATTGAGCAACGAAGAAATCGTCGGTCTGCTCGCCTGTCGTGACATTGCCGATCAGCAGATTGAAGCCATTGCGGCCGGCCCATTCGGCAGACCGCAACGAACCGCCGCCATACCAGATGCGATCGATCAAGCCTTTCGCATAGGGCTGAAGCCGCGGCCGTTGCGGGCCAAACGGCGTCTTGATGAGCGTATCCTGATTGCCGAGATAGGCGCCCCTCAGATTGTCGGCAAAGCGCAGCACCCGCTGATGGGAAAAATCGTGGTTCTCCCAATCGCCATCGAAAGCAAGCGGCCCGATCAGATCCGCATGCAGCGGCCGACCAGCGCTCAATCCGATGTTCAGCCGTCCGCGCGAGAGCACATCCACCGTCGCCAGATCCTCGGCCAGCCGATATGGGCTTTCATAGCCGATGGGAATGACGGCGGTGCCAAGCTCGATGTGGCGCGTGCGCTGCGTCGCAGCCGCCAGAAAGGCACTCGCCGAGGAAATGCCGGGCTCCAAGTGCCGCTGGCGAACCCAGGCGCTGTTGAACCCCCTCTGCTCTCCGTATTCGAGCAATTGCAAGGTCTGTTCCAGACCGGCGAGTGGATCCTCGTCCGGATAGTTTCCAGGCGTGAGAAAGCCTATATGGCTGATCGATGCGGCTTGGCGGCTCATGCGGCTGTCTCCTCAAAATTTCGCCAGGCCCGGCGGATTGGTTTCCGATTTCGGCAAGGCTTCCTCGGCAAGATGCCAATGCTCGAGGATCTTGGCGTAGGTGCCATCCTTGATCAGTCCATTCGTGGCGAGCGTCAGCGCCGGTGCAAGGCCACTGCCCTTTCGCGTGGTGATCGCGACATCCGAGCGATCCGGCCAACCGGCGCTCAGCGTGCCCACGCGCTTGATATCCTTGTCGCGGGCGGCGATGTAGACAAGCTGGGCGTGCGGCTGCACGATGACATCGGCGCGGTTGGAACGCAGAGCCAGAAGGCTCGCCGCCTCGTCGTCGTAATATTGCAGCTCTATCGGCTTCAAACCGGCTTTGACATCCTCATCGCTCCATTTGAGCAGGATGCGCTCCTGGTTCGTGCCGGCACCGACGATGATGCGAAGGCCAGCCGCGTCCTTCGGCTCCTTGATACCAGTGATCTTGCTGTCGTTCTTGACGAAGAAGCCGTGCAGGCCCTGTCGATAGGTGGAGAAATCGAACTTCTCCTTGCGCTGCTCGGTGACGCCGACATTGGAGATCACGGCGTCGTATTTGCCCGAGGTCAGCCCCAGCGGCCAGTCGATCCAGGCGACCGGGACAAGCTCGAGCTTCAGGCCAAGCGCATCGGCAACCGCATAGGCATAATCGGGATCGGCACCAACCACCGTCTTGGCATCAGTCGCATAGGTCGCAAGCGGCGGACCGCCTGGTGCGACCGCCACGGTGAATGTGCCTGATGTAACGAACTTGAAATCCTTCGGAATAGCGGCAATCGCCGCTTCGTTTTTCGACGCGTGAACACGTCCCGGCTGTTCCGGGCTCAGATCGAAATCTTCGGTCGCCATTGCCGGCGCGAGACCGGTCAAGGCAAGCGCCACTGCGGCTGCCAGCATAGTCTTGAAGTTGATGCGGATAGTCACGGAACCTGTATCTCCATTTGAGATGGATGGGAGCGGACCGACGTGAGCCCCACTGACGCCGGTCCGCCCGACCAACATTACGAACCGCTCTTCGGCAGGCCTGCAGGGTTGGTCTTGGATTGATCGACCGCTTCGGCAGTCAGGCTCCAGCGCTTCAGCACTTCGCCATACTTGCCGTTCTTGATCAGATCGTTGAGTGCGAGGGTGATCGCGTCAGCAAGGCCAGCGCCCTTCTTCGTCGTCACGGCGATTTCGGCCGTCAGCGGCCAACCGCCGGAGACAGTGCCGACAAGCTTCCTCGTGCCGTTGATAGCGGCCTTATAGGCCTGCGTCGCATTCGGATTGAATTCGACATCAGCTCGACCGGACTGCAAGGCAAGATCGGCGGCGGCACGGTCGTCGTAATATTGAACCTCGATGGGCTTCAGGCCGGCTGCCACATTCTGCCGGTCCCATTCCAGAATGATCTTCTCCTGGTTGGTGCCGGCCCCGGTGATCACCTTGAGACCTGCAACATCCTTCGGCTCCTTGATCGAGGTGATCTTGCTGTCGGCCTTCACGTAAAAGCCAAGCACATCCCTGCGATAGGTGGAGAAATCGAACTTCAGTTTGCGCTCTTCCGTGACCGTCACGTTGGAAATGACAGCATCATACTTTCCGGAGGAGACGCCGAGCGGCCAGTCCTCCCAGGCGACCGGCACCAGGTCGAGCTGCAGGCCGAGGGAGTCGGCGAGCAACTGCGCGATATCGGGATCGGTGCCGACGACCGTTTTCGCGTCGGTCGCGTAGGTGGCGATCGGCGGGTCCCAGGGGTTGATCGCGACCGTGAACTTGCCGGGATTGACGAACTTGAAGCCCGGCGCAATCGCCTTGATCGCTGCCTCGTCCTTCTCGGCACGGATGCGATTGGATGTATCCGGGCTCAGGTTGAACTTTTCCGCCGCAATCGTCGGCGTCCCACTCATCGCTACCGCCGTCAGGACGCCGGCAACGATATATCTTGCTCTCTCAATGAATGTCATTTCCCTTCTCCTTTTTCAATTATAAGTTGTCTATGCTGCTACAATGATCCGCACGCCTGCTGCGTCAGAGCATCGAGTGCCTGCCTGCGACTGCTAGAGAACCTTGGCGAGGAAAGCGCGCGTGCGCGGATGTCTCGCATCATTGAGAATCTGTGTGGGCGTGCCGGCTTCGATGACGTGGCCGCCCTCCATGAAGACGATGCTATCGGCGACCTCGCGGGCAAAGCCGATCTCGTGGGTGACGATGACGAGCGTCGTGCCGGTGCGGGCAAGCTCCTTGATGACATCGAGGACTTCGCCGACGAGCTCGGGATCGAGTGCGGAGGTTGGCTCGTCGAAGAGAAGGACCTTCGGCCGCAACGCCAGGGCACGGGCGATGGCAACACGCTGCTGCTGGCCGCCGGAGAGCTGGCGGGGATAGGCATCGATCTTGTCGCTAAGGCCGACGCGGGCGAGAAGCTCTTGCGCATAGGCGGTCGCTTCGTCGCGGCTCACCCCACGTACCTGGATGGGTGCCTCAATAATATTTTCTAAAACAGTGAGATGCGGAAACAAGTTAAAGTTCTGAAAGACCATGCCGATGTCGGTCCGGCGCTTCAGAATGTCTTTTTCCTTAAGCTCATAGAGCACCTCGCCCTTCTGCGTGTAGCCGACGAGTTCGCCATCGACGGAGATGAAGCCGCTGTCGACGCGCTCGAGATGATTGATCGAACGCAGCAGCGTCGATTTTCCCGAACCTGACGGGCCGATGATAGCCGTGACGCTGCCGGCCGGCAGGTTAAGCTCGACATCGTCGAGAACTTTCAGCGTGCCAAAGCTCTTCGAAATACCATGGATGCGCACGGCACCGCCCCTGGCACGAAGATCTGTCACGCTCCGAAAAGCGGCGAATGCCCTGTTGTCCGAACTACCGTCTACAGTAGCGGGCAGCGGCCGCTGGAAGCGTCGGAAGAATGCCTGAAACGGCAAAGGTGTCGGATTGCGCACCGCACCCTTGGAGAAATAGCGCTCGATATAGTGCTGGGCAATCGATAGCACCGTCATGATGACGAGATACCAGACGGTTGCCACCATCAGCAGTGGAATGACTTCCAGATTGCGGCGGTAGATGACCTGCACCGTGTAGAAGAGTTCCGGCAGGGCCAGCACGTAGACCATGGAGGTGCTTTTGGCGAGGCCAATGATCTCGTTGAAGCCCGTGGGCAGGATGGAGCGCATCGCCTGCGGCAGAACGATGCGGAACGCCTGACGGCGGCGCGACAGGCCGAGGGACGCGGCCGCTTCCAGCTGGCCTTGATCGACCGACAGAATGCCGCCGCGCACGATTTCGGCAAAGAAGGCCGACTGGTTCAGCGTCAGCCCGAGAAAGGCCGCGGCAAACGGCGTCAGGAGCTGCGTGGTCGGATAATCAAACAGAACCTTGTCGCTGAACGGGACTCCAATGCTAATGGTTTCATAGAGATAGCCGAGATTATTGAGAACCAGCAGCAACACGATCATCGGAATCGAACGCAGCAGCCAGATATAGCCCCAGGAGAGGCTTGCAAGTAGCGGCGACTTCGATACGCGCGCCAGCGCCAATGCCGTTCCTAGGATGGATCCTGATACCGCCGCAAGCGCTGTCAGCAGCAACGTCCTGCCAAGCCCGACCAGTACCGGCTCCGCAAAGAACCACTCGGCGAAGACACCCCAGCCCCAGCGCGGATTGGTGAAGGTGGAGTAGAGGACGACCGCCATGACGACTGCGGCAAAGATCGTGCCGGCGGTTCGTCCAGGGTGCCTCGCCGGCACGATGCGATAACGCGAATAATCTGTCTTCGTCTCGGCGGCTCCAGTGCCTCGATCGACACCCGCAAAATCCGTCGTCAGCGCCATGATCCTTACCCTTTTTGATTGTCGTTGATCCGCTACGCATTACCGGCCGGCGGCTGCCAAGCGCTGCTGCGAGCCCGAGGTTTCGGCGATATAGGCCAGAGCTAAATGGCTGATATCCTTCTCGAAAGGCAGGCTCTTGTAGATTTCCGGATCGACGGAGGTATCGAACAGGGCCGTGTAGCCATTATTGAGGTAAAGACCGACGGCCTCGGGCTGGCGAAAGCCTGTCGTCAGGTAGATGCGGCGATAGCCCTGCCGCGCCGCCTGGGCCTCCAGTTCGACCAGCAGCCTGCGCGCCAATCCCTGACGACGGAAATCGTGCCGCGTCCAAATCCGTTTGAATTCGGCGGTTTGGTCGTCATAGTGCTTGAAAGCGCCGCCGCCGATCGTCTCACCGTTTCGGAGCAGGAGCAGAAAATTGCCATGCGGCGGCGCAAAGGCTTCCGGCGGATAGCGATTGAGTTCGGCAGCCGCCCCTTCGGCATTGAAATAGTTGCCGTAGCGGCTGTCATATTCATGGATCAGCTCGTCGATCAGCGGCTTGGCGCGCGGGTCCACCGTGGTCGTATAAAGAAACGTGTCGCTCATATCGTTCGTCACCCGTTGTCATTCGCGAGGAAAGCTTCGGCGAGCCGCACCCAGTAGCGAGCTGCTGGCGCAATGATCGCGTCGTTGAAATCGTAGCGGGCGCTGTGCAGCGGCGCGCTGTCGCCATTGCCGACGAAGAGGTAGCTCCCGGGCTTTGCCTGCAGCAGGAAGGCAAAGTCTTCGCTCGCCGTCCTCGGCCGGAAATCCGCCTCGACGGAAGCGCCTCCAAGCGCCTGCAAGGCGACATTGCGGGCGAATTCCGTCTCTTCGGCATGATTGACGAGCGCGGGAAAACCTCGGCGGTAATCGACTTCCGCCACGGCGCCAAAGCTTTCCGCCTGCGCGCGCACCAGGGCGGAAATTCGTTCCTGCAATCTCGCCCGAACAGTCTCATTGTAGGCGCGCACGGTCAGCTTCATCTCCACGCTTTCCGGGATGACGTTCGAAGCCGAACCGGCGTGAATGGAACCGACCGTTGCGACAGCCATCTCCTGAGGATCGATATTGCGCGAGACAACGCTTTGCAGGGCCGTAATGAACGAGGCCGAAGCCAGCACCGGGTCGATCGCACGATGCGGCTCGGCACCGTGCCCGCCCTTTCCAACGATCGTGATGACCGCCTTGTCGACTGAGGCCATCGCCGGGCCGGCAACGAAACCAAACTGCCCCGTGGGCACGCCGGGCCAATTGTGGAGGCCGAAGACCGCATCGACCGGGAAGCGATCGAAAAGTCCCTCCGACAACATCTTGCGCGCACCGGCGCCGATTTCCTCAGCCGGCTGGAATATCAGCCGCAGCGTGCCGCTGAAATTGCCGCTTTCGGCAAGATAGCGGGCTGCAGCCAGCAGGATCGACGTATGCCCGTCGTGACCGCATGCATGCATGACGCCGGGATTGGAACTCGCATAATCAAGCCCCGTCGCCTCTTCGATCGGCAAGGCATCCATGTCGGCGCGGATGCCGATACTGCGTTTGCCACTGCCCCGCCTCAGCGTCGCGACCACGCCGGTACCGGCTATGCCTGTTGCGACGTCGTAGCCCCACTCGGCAAGCAGCGAGGCCACCTTCTTGGCGGTACGATGCTCCTGAAAGGCGAGTTCGGGATATTGATGCAGATCGTGCCGCAAAGCGACGATCTCATCGAGATAGGCGGCGATCCCTGTCGCGATTGGATCGGTAATCGAAACGGTCTTGATGATGGCGTTCATGGTGATCGTCCTGGCTCAAGCGCCTACGGCCTTTGCGGGTTCGATGTCGGCAGCCTCTGCCGCATAACGGCTTTCGCGATATGGCAGTCCCAGATGATCGCGGAGCGTCTCGCCTTTCAAAGCGGGATCGAAATAGCCCCGCTCGGTCAGGATCGGCAGGACATGCCTTGAGAAATCGTCGAAGCCTTCACCGATGACGGGGAAGCCGAGGATGAAGCCGTCGGCGCCCTCTCCGTCCACCCAGCGGATGATTTCACTGGCAATGTGTTCAGCCGTGCCGATGAAGGAGGTTCGCGGCGTTGCCGCATCGAGCGCCACCTCGCGCAGGGTGAGCCCCTTCTCCCGCGCGGTCTTCTTGATACGATCGGTCGTGGCGCGGAAGTTGTTGCGGCCGATATCGCCAAGGTCGGGAAACGGCTCGTCCAACGGGTAGGCACTGAAATCATGATGATCGAAGAAGCGGCCGAGATAGGCGAGCGCTTCCTCGATGGTGACGAGATTGCGGATCGCCTGATACTTGGCTTCCGCCTCCTCCTGCGTAGCGCCGACGATCGGGCCGATGCCGGGGAAGATGCCGATATCGGCGGCGCTGCGGCCATGCGCGATCGCGGATTGCTTGACCTGCCTGTAGAAGGTTTTCGCGTCTTCGAGCGGACCGCCATTGGTGAAGACGGCATCGGCGTGTTTACCGGCCAGCCGGACGCCGGAATCGGATGCACCAGCCTGGAAGACCACCGGCTGGCCCTGCTTGGAGCGACCGATATTGAGAGGGCCTTCGATGCGGAAGAAGCGGCCCTTATGGTTCAGGCGATGCAGCTTGGATTTGTCGGCGTAGACGCCGGTCTCACGGTCGCGCACGAAGGCATCGTCGTCCCAGGAATCCCAGAGCCCCTTGATCGCGTCGAGATATTCATCAGCGATCTCGTATCGCAGCTCGTGCTCGGGATGTTCGCGGCTATAGTTGCGGCCGGAGCCTTCGAGCGGCGAGGTCACTGCATTCCAGCCCGCGCGGCCGCCGCTGATGAGATCGAGCGAGGCAAACTGCCGGGCAATGGTAAAGGGATCGCTATAAGAGGTTGATACCGTACCCACCAGGCCGAGCTTCGTGGTGAAGGCAGCAAGCGCCGAAAGGATCGTCAGCGGCTCGAAGCGATTGAGGAAGTGCGGGATCGATTGCTCATTGATATAGAGCCCGTCCGCGACGAAAGCGAAGGCGATACCAGCCTCTTCGGCCTTGCGGGCCGTTTTGACGAAAAAGTTCAGATTGGTGCTGGCATCCGCCGGGACGCTCGGATGCTTCCAGGCATTCATGTGGCCGCCGGGACCTTGCAGCATGATACCGAAAGTGACGTGTTTTTGAGCCATGATGATCCTCCTGGGACAGGCCGCTCAGGCAACGAGGGAAAGGCGTTCTTTGGCGAGCAGCTCTATGGAATTGAGCCGTTCGGCTGCGGTTAGCGCCGGCGTGTCGAGCACGAATTCCTCGACGCCGTAGCGTCGATGGAGTGCGTCGAGCTCGTCACGGATCTGCGCCGCCGTGCCATGCAGCACGCTCGGTGCCTTCTCCTCGGTTCGGAAGTCCGAGAAGCCGGCCTGCCGCGCAAATTCCGCCGCCTGCTCCTGGGTGCCGACATTGACGCTTTGGCCGTTGGGCAGGAAGAGCTTGACGATGCGCAGCTGGCCGACGCGCTCACGGGCATGGGTTTCGCTTTCGGCAGCAAAGGCTGCGAGCGCCAGGATCGGCACCTTGCCGCCCGTCGCATTCCCGTAGGCTTCGAAGGTATTGCGCAAATTTTCCGGATCGCCGTTCAGATGGCCGGCAAACACCAGCCTCCAGCCCTTCTCCGCGGCAAGCTTCGCACTCTCGACGCTGGCGCCAAGAAGGAAGCGCTCTGGCGCGCGTGGCGGAAACGGCGTCGCCAGCGCGCCATCGGAACGAGGGTCGGCCGCGAGATAAATGTTGATATCGGAAAGCTGCTCGGCGAAGTCAGGCTTCTTCTCGGGATCGAAGGCCCGCTGCAATGCCCGCGTCGACAGCGGAAACCCACCCGGCGCCTTGCCGACACCGAGGTCCACGCGCCCCGGCGCCAACGAGGCCAGGAGATTGAAAGTCTCGGCGACCTTATAGGCGCTGTAGTGCTGCAGCATGACGCCGCCGGAGCCGACGCGGATCCGCGAAGTGCGGGCAAGAAGATGGGCGATCAGGACTTCCGGCGCCGAGCTTGCGAGGTTCGCCATATTATGGTGTTCGGCGACCCAAAAGCGATGATAGCCAAGTTCTTCGGCCCTAACGGCCAGCCTCGTCGTTGCGCCAAGCGCATCGGTGGCACTGAGCCCCGGTTCAATCGGACTTTTGTCGAGAAGACTAAGGAGATAAGACATGCCGTTTCGTCCATGTTTTCGCTCGATGCCGACCATTGAGCGCTATAGTCTATAAAAAACATAGATTTTAAGTTATTTAAGAAACAGCTTTCTTTTTCTTCCGCCGGATGCGGAAAAAAACGGCAGTGTCGTGCGAGCTGGCAGTGAATTCACGATTCCAAGCGCATTCGGCAAAGGGAAAAGGCGCAATCGACGGCGATTGCATGCAATAGATTGCCAAAACCCGCAAATCAGTTCACCTTTCGGCCATGCCAGATATCGCACGACCATTCGTGACCGATGATGACCCTGATCGGGACATTCGCTGCCAGGACGCGCTTCAAGCCGCTTATCGAGAATTGGTGAGCGCTGCGATCATGGCGGGATGGTCTGAACGTGAGGTCGTTCTCGCGATTGGTGAGCTTGCGGACAAGCACTTGCTCTCGCTTGAAACCAATGACAACGCAGATGCTTTGATTGCATTGCTTCGGCGGATGACCTGATGGCCCCATCCGGGTCACGTCGCAAGAGAGCTTAAATTTCGGCTCTTTCGCTATTGAGGCGTGGGTAGGTTGTCCTCACGAGGGCAGGCGCTACAGTTCATATGTTGATGGCAGCCGGTTGTTTCTCTTGCTGGAAAGATGCCACGGCCGCATTCTGTACGAATTCAGACAAACAATTCCTATTATAGTCTATAAAAATAGTTTGCTATTTCTATCGATCATCTCCCCGATTTCGCTAGGTTCTGCGCATTGCATTCACGGAACCGCCGGCAGATCTGATCCGGCCAAGGGGACTAGTTATGAAGTTCAACACACTGATCACTGCGGCCCTGATGGGTCTCGCCAGCATTTCGATGGCGGTCGGCGCGGCCGCTGCCGACAAGAAGGTCGTCGTCGCCTATCAGACCGATGCCCTGCCCTCCTCCGTCGCGATCGCCAACGGCGAGTTCGCCAGAGAGACGGGCTATGAGATCGACTTCCGCAAGTTCAACTCCGGAGCGGAGATCTTCGCCGCCATCGCATCCGGCGACGTCCAGATCGGCTATGTCGGCTCAAGCCCGTTTGCTGCAGCCGCCTCGCGCGGGCTGGAGGTGAAGGCATTCTACCTCTCGTCTATCTCCGGCGTCGATGAAGCGCTCGTGGTGCGCAATGGCTCCGGCATCAACACACTTGCCGATCTGAAGGGCAAGAAGCTCGCGGCAGCCCCCGTTTCCACCGACCATTATCAGCTGCTCGCTCTCATCAAGTCCCTTGGTCTGAGCGAAAAGGACGTACAGGTCTTCGCCGTTCCGCAGCCGGAAATCGTCGCAAGCTACAATCGCGGCGATATCGACGGCGGTTTCGTCTGGGACCCGGCACTCACCGAACTGAAGAAGAACGGCAAGGTGCTGGTGACATCCAAGGACGTCGCCGACAAGGGTGCCCCGACGTTTTCCGCCTGGGTCGCTACCTCGAAATTTGCCGCGGACAATCCGCAATTCCTGAAGGCCTATGCCTCGGTGATCAACAAATACTACGCCTCGTTTGCAGCCGATAAGGCCGCCTGGGGGCCGGACAGCGACAACGCCAAGGCGCTCGCCAAGCTTCTGGGCGGCACGGCAGACCAGCAGGCGGCCGCGCTCAAGAACCTCACGCTGTTGACGCCCGACGTGCAGGCATCGGCCGCCTGGCTCGGTGGCGGCGATCAGTCCGGTGCGGCCAAGATCCTCAAGGACACGGCAGCCTTCCTGAAGAGCCAAGGAAAAGTCTCCGAAGTCCTGCCGAACTACGGCGCGTTCGTCACCGCCGACGCGCTTGTCAGCGCAAGCAACTGATCCTCCCTGGCGTCGGCGCGCTTGTCGCGCCGGCGTCGCAATATCGAGAGAGCCCATGCTTCAAGTCGACCATGCCAGCGTCTTCTTTGCAGCGCGTGACGGCAGAACCGTTCACGCGCTCGATCGTGTTTCCTTCACCATTCCGGAGCGCGGTATCGTCGTAGCGCTCGGCGCGTCCGGCTGCGGCAAATCCACCCTGCTCAATGCGATCGCCGGCTTCCTGCCGTTGTCCGAGGGGAAGATCACGCTCGACGGCAGGCCTGTTTCAGGACCAGGTGCCGATCGAGGCGTCGTCTTCCAGAAGGATTCGCTGCTGCCATGGAAGTCCGTCATCGACAACGTGGCTCTCGGCCTCCAATTTGCCGGATTGGGCAAGCGGGAACGCCGTGATCGCGCTTCCGAGCTTTTGCGGCTGGTGGGCCTCACCGACTTTGCCAGCGCTCTGCCCTATGAATTATCGGGCGGCATGCGCCAGCGCGTCGGCATTGCCCGGGCACTCGCCACTGATCCCGACATATTGCTGATGGACGAACCCTTCGGCGCGCTCGACAGCCTGACGCGCGAGCAGATGCAGGAACTGCTGGTCTCCGTCTGGGCCAGAACCGACAAACGCATTTTCTTCATTACCCACTCGATAGAGGAGGCGCTTTTCCTCGGAACGGAGGTTCTGGTCATGTCTCCGAGACCGGGGCGTGTCGTTGCGCGCTTCGAACTCGATTTCGTACATCGCTTTGCCGCCAGCGGCGATACGAGAGCGATCCTGTCATCTCCCGAATTCGGCAACCTTCGGGACGAGATTCGCGCGATCCTTCACAGCGCCGATCACGTCAGGAGTGCGGCATGAGCGATATTATCGAAACGCGCCCAGTCGCCGGACCTGAAAAGGAAACGCGCCCGAAGCTGGTTCGCATTCCCGGCTTCGGCGTTGGTGAAAAACCCACCATCGCCATCAGCATCGCCACGGCAGTCGCCTGCCTGGCGCTGTGGTGGTTCGTCGCCAAGCTCGGACTGGTGTCGCATCTCTTCCTGCCCCGGCCTGACGAGGTGCTGACGCAGATCGGCGTCGTCTATCGCGATGGCTATGCCGGCGCCTCGCTTTCCGAACACATATTGGCGAGCTTGTTTCGTATCGTCGTTGCTGCGGCCATCGCGATCGGGATAGGCATTCCCGTTGGTCTGCTGATGGGTCTCAACCGCTGGGCAAAGGGAATTCTGGATACGCCCATCGAATTCTATTGGCCGCTGCCTCCCCTTTCCTATCTGCCGCTGATGATCATATGGCTTGGAATCGGCGAAACCTCGAAGATCACCCTTCTCGCGCTCGCCATGTTCGCGCCGATCTGCCTGTCCGCTCAGGCCGGCGTCCGTTCGCTGCCGCTGGAGCGGGTCAATGCTGCGCGTTCGCTGGGAGCGAACCGGCTGCAGCTCTTCCTGAATGTCGTCCTGCCTTCGGCCCTGCCGGAAATCCTGACCGGCATCCGGATCGCCTTCGGCATCGGCTGGGGAACGCTGGTAGCGGCGGAACTCATCGCTTCGACACGCGGCATCGGCTTCATGATCATGTCGGCATCGCAGTTCCTTGCCACCGACGTTGTCTTCGTCGGCATCGGCATCATTGCGGTCTGCGCCTTCGCATTTTCCGCCGCCATTCGCATCCTCGAGGCGGTCCTCGTTCCGTGGAAGGGCAAGCTTTAGTCGCAACGGCCGGAAGCCGAGATCGCTTACGGCTTTCCTCACCATCAAGTCCCTCGTTGGATTCAGAAGACTGACAGGCACAGCATGAGCAGCAATTGCGAATTTCTTTGGTACATCCCCAATGATGTCAAACCGGGCCACCGCGGCGATTCCGCTGTCGAAAATCATAACAGCCTGGAGACCCTGACCAGCCATGCCAAAGCCTTGGAAGATCACGGCTGGAAGGGCGCATTGATCGGCACCGGCTGGGGCCGACCCGACACCTTCACCGTCGCGGCCGCACTTACCGCACGCACCACTAGCTTCGAGCCGCTCATCGCAATCCGCCCCGGCTACTGGCGGCCGGCGCACTTCGCCTCCGCCGCCGCCACGTTGGATCAGCTGAGCGGCGGCCGGGTGCGCGTCAACATCGTTTCCGGCAAGGACAATCTTGCCGCCTATGGCGACAGCGAGGGCGATCAAGCCCACCGCTATGGCCGCACCAAGGAATTCATGCGGCTCACCCGCAGGCTCTGGACCGAAGAGAACGTCACCTATGAAGGAGAACATTTTCGCGTCAGCGAATCCACGGCTGCGCCCCGCATCGAGCCTCGCGGCAAACGCCTGCATCCCAAACTCTATTTCGGCGGCGCTTCGGATGCGGCAGAGCGTGTCTCAGCAACGGAGGCCGATGTGCAGCTTTTCTGGGGCGAGCCGCTCGCCGATATCGCTGAGCGGATCAGCCGGCTCAGGACACTCAGCCGAGATCTTGATCGCGATCTGCCGCCGCTGGAATTCGGGCTGCGCATAACGACGCTGGTGCGCGACACGACAGAGCAGGCCTGGATCGATGCCGAGGCGAAAGTCGCCGAGATGGCTGAGAATAAGGGCGTCGGCTGGAACGATCACCGGCAATCGATCGCGGTGGGCCAGAAACGGTTATTCGATCTCGCCGCGCGTGGCGACGTGCTTGATGACAATCTCTATACCGCGCCCGGCAAGTTCGGCGGTGGCGGCGCCGGCACCACGTGGCTGGTCGGCTCAGCAGAGGATGTCGCCCGCTCCCTGCGCAAATACCGCGATCTCGGCATCATGCACTTCGTCCTCTCGGACACGCCCTATCTGCCGGAGATCAAACGGCAGGGCGAGCAGCTGCTGCCGCTTTTACGCGGCTGAAGTCTCTCAGACGCCATATCAGCTTAGGCAGGACTATTTCGATTTCACAGGCGGTCGAAATCGGCCGTCGGGGTTTCATAACGTCGCTGAATTATTTATAGTCGAGGCTAAACATCATTACACGGTTCTTAATCATGGGGAGATGAGCCGCCTTGACGAAATTGCCTGTCGCCGCGGAAAGCCGTCTGTCGTCGACCGAGATCGAGACGCACGCCGAGGCCTTTCAGAAAAGCCGCGAAGATCGACGCACGGAATTGATGGAAGACTACGTCGAGCTCATCGCCGATCTGATAGAACATGCCGGCGAGGCACGCCAGACCGATATTGCACAGAGGCTGGGAGTAACGCAGCCGACAGTTGCCAAGATGCTCAAGCGGCTAGCCGAGGAAAATCTCATCACGCAGCGCCCCTATCGCGGCGTCTTTCTGACCGAAGAAGGCCAGCGCCTGGCCGCGGCAACCCGACGACGTCACGAGATCGTGGAAGCGGTCCTCTGCCGTCTCGGCGTCGATCCCGATACGGCAAGAAATGACGCCGAAGGAATTGAACATCACGTCAGCCAAAGGACACTCGAAGCCTTCGAGCGCTTCTTGAGGACGTGACTGCTTGCAGCTGACAAAAACCGATTGCAATCAAGTCAGAGCCTCTTCTGGGCATATTTTCAACAAGAATGAGTTGAAAAGAAATCGATACACAGCGTTCGGCTTGACCCGCTACTTGATGTCAATGCAAGCTTTACGAATGCTTGCTAACCAGAACTTAGCGAACTGTCGGCCTTTGTATTACGAATACTGACTTTTATTGCCGGCGCAGGGAATCATGATGAACGCCCAGGACTTCAGCAGCACCATTTTCGATCTTGCCCCCGTCGCCATGTGGCTGGAGGACTTCAGCGGCGTCAGGGAACAATTCGAATTCTGGCGCGCTGAAGGCGTGACGGACCTGCGTTCCTATCTGCTTGCCGATTTGCAGCGCGTTGCGACCTGCTCGCAGAAGATCAGGCTTCTTGCCGTCAACGGCAGAACGCTTGAGCTTTTCGAGGCGCCGTCCTTCGAGACGCTTGTCGGAAATCTCTCGCAAGTGTTCCGGGACGAGATGCTGCAAAGCCATGTAAACGAACTTGTGGCGCTCTGGGAGGGCAAGACCGAATTTTCCGGCACGGCGGTCAACTACTCGCTCGGCGGCAAAAGGCTCGACATCCAGCTGCGCGGCATTATCCTGCCGGGTCACGAGAACTCGTGGAGCCGATTGTTGCTGACCACGGAAGACGTGACCGCTCGTGAGGAGGCAAGACGGCAGGAAGAGCGGCAGCGCCGCTATGCGGAAGGCATGTTCGAACATTCGCCCGTTTCCCTCT
This sequence comes from Rhizobium sp. BK491, assembly GCF_014194925.1. Taxonomy (NCBI): domain Bacteria; kingdom Pseudomonadati; phylum Pseudomonadota; class Alphaproteobacteria; order Hyphomicrobiales; family Rhizobiaceae; genus Rhizobium; species Rhizobium sp. BK491. The sequence continues at coordinate 760,877 of NZ_JACIAR010000003.1, read as the reverse complement.
GGGTCGAGGATTTCAGCCGCGTAAAAATCCTGCTCGATAAAATCCGCGACCGCGGCATCGTCGACTTTCAGGTCTTTCTCGATGTGCATCCGGAATTCGTCCAGCAATGCATGAGCGAAATCAGCGTCCTTGACGTCAATCAGGCAACGCTCGATCTCTTCTGTGCGCCGGATCGCCAGACCTTGCTCCACCGGATCGGTGAAGTGTTCCGCGGCGATATGGAAAAGCATTTTCGCGGGCAATTGATGGAGTTGTGGAACGGACGCCTCTTCCATCAGCGCGAGGTGCTGAACTACGCTCTCGACGGATCGGAGCGCCATGTCCTCCTGCAATTTTCCGTATTTCCCGGTTACGAGAACGACTGGTCGCTCGTGCAGGTGGCACTGACGGATATTACCGCACGCAAGAAAGCGGAAGCCTATCTCGAATATCTCGGCAAGCACGATGTTCTCACCCGGCTTTTCAACCGCGCCTTCTATATGGAGGAGCTCAACCGGCTGGAGCGCAAATCGCTTCGGCCTGTCTCTGCGATTATCATCGATCTCGACGGGCTGAAAGAAGCCAATGACGAGAGCGGCCACGATGCCGGCGACGCGCTGTTGCGCCGCATGGGCGAGGTGCTCAACAGCGTCGTCTCGCTGCCAAATCACGCGGCGCGCATTGGCGGCGACGAATTTGCCGTTCTCCTGCCGGGCGCCGATGAAATCACTGCCGCCGCAATGGTCGAGACGATCAACGAGCTGCTGAAGATCAACAACCAGTTCTATTCAAGCGCGCCTCTCAACGTCTCCGTCGGCGTCGCAACGAGCCAGCCCGGCGAGACCATGGAAGCCATGATCAAGCGTGCGGATCTCGGCATGTACGAGCAGAAGAAGGCTCATTACGCCGCAGCGGCTACCAAACGCCCACATCGAACAAAGAACGGCGCCTGAGGCCCGGCACTCGGCTAGAGCCCTTATAGTCTATTAAAACAATCCGTTTTCACAGGGCCGATCACCGGGAACAAAGATTGCGACTTCTCATTTGGCTCGCGGGGAAAGATGGAGTTTTGACATGGACGATCAAGCCGCCAACATCGTCGTCGCAACCCGGACCGCGCTCGACCAGGCCTCAGCACTCGCGGTCCAATACGGTTTCTCCCTTCTTGGCGCGATCATTCTTCTGATCGGTGGCTGGCTTCTTGCGGGTGTTATCAGCCGCTCGGCCTATCGCGTCATCTCACGCATTCGCGGCATAGACGAAACGCTGGCGAGCTTCTTTCAGAATGTGCTGCACTATAGCTTGCTCATCCTTGTCTTCATCACCGTACTTGGCCAGTTCGGCGTGCAGACCGCCTCCATCATCGCCGCTCTCGGCGCCGCGGGTCTCGCGATCGGCCTCGCGCTGCAGGGCACGCTTCAAAACATCGCCGCCGGCATCATGCTGCTGATCCTGCGGCCGTTCCGGGTTGGCGAATATATCGAGACGACGAACGTCAAAGGCTATATCAAGGAGATCGGGCTCTTCGCGACGGAGATGAGGACGGCCGACGGTCTCTACCTCATGGCGCCGAACTCGACGCTCTGGAACACGCCCATCCTCAACCACAGCCGCGAGCCGGACCGCCGCCAGCAATTGTCCGTTGCAATGGGCGAGAAAATCGACATCGATCTTGCCCGCAGGACAATCCTCGACATCCTGAAAGCGGATCAGCGCATCAAGGCCGCGCCTGCACCGAAGGTCTACCTCGATGATCTGTCGGCCGATCAAGCCGTGCTCGACATAGAATATTGGACAGTCACATCGTCCTGGTCGGATGTCCGGCATGACGTGGTGTCCAAGCTGAAGGCTCGACTTGCCGAACCGGACATCACAATCAAAACGACCGCAGGCGTGGGTGGATCCGACGAATGATCTCGACGAAAGCCAAGCCTGCCGCCGGCAGGGAGCTGAGCAAGCGGCAGGCTTTGCGAGGCACGACACCTCAAGCAAGATCGATTTCTTGCGAGGTCTAAACTTCCGCTAGCGGCATTTGTTCCGCATCATCCGAACTCTGCGATTACCCTACCATTTGATGCGGTAGTCCAGACGGACATTGCCAGCTGGCGTCAAAGTCTGCGGATCAGCAAAAGACGCTGAGAAATTCAGGTTCGGCGCCAAGGGCTGCCGAAATGAGACCGTGCTGGAAAAGGCACTGCTGACGTCCTTCAGGTTGCCGATCGCGGAGATCGAAGTTCCTGTCCAGGGAACGGCAACGGTAACGGCCTGCGTCGCGACAATGGAGTTTGCCGCGCTCCGCGTGCCCGCGTAATTGACGTTCAGCGACCTCGAAGTGCTCATGTCCAGGTTTTCCGACACCGTCCAGCTCCGCGAGCGTTCGAGGCAAAGCGTTCCCGTGCTGTTGAGCGCATCGACCCTCAATGACACCTCGCGGCGCCATACGGTGGAAAAGCGCTTGTGATCGTCGATTGCCGTGCCCCAGAGGGTCGCCAAGCTGCTGCTTCGCAAGATCGCGCCGGTGGCGGCGCTACCAAGTCCGAGATCCATGCCGGCGCTGACATCCCAGGCCATCGGCAGCCGGAAACCGAGAGTGGTCTTGTATGTTCTGGGAGCGACCTTGACCGGCGACCAGATCATCAGATCGCTGGCTTTGGTGACCTGCGGCAAGCTGACACTCGCAAGAAGACCAAGAACGCCGCGGAGGACGCGTTTTGACTTGCAGCCCATGTTAAAGCCCGCATTCTCTATGCCCCGACCTGACGATATTCAGGCGTACCAAGGCAACAGCCAGATGCGGAACAACCGCATTCCGGCTTCAGATTGATTTTTTCGGTTAAGCGCCGGCAAAATTGCGGCACATCGGAGCCAAGGATGACGGCATCCGGTTGAAGGGAACAACGCTGCTTCCAATCAAGCAGCACCCTTCGCTTAAAAGAATCCCATCCGGGGCCACGCTTGTAAACCCCTTGTTCTCAAGTTTTTTGCTGCGTTGCACACATGTCGCACCTGCGACACCATCCCATGAAAGCGACAGTGCCGTGAGTGGCCTGAAAAACCAGCCTTACGAGGACAAATATGTCGCCATCAAAGGGATGATCACATTCCCGCGAGCCGTGAGGTGCAATGCATCGAAGCGGTGGCTCACTCCGCCCGGAGGCCAGCCTTCTTCAGAATCGGAAGCACTCGATCGCAGAAATAGGGCAGTTCCTGCGTATAATTGACGAAGGACAAGGCGATGCCGGCATAGCCTTGCTCGGCGATGGCAATCATCTCTTCGGCAATGCGCTGCGGCGTGCCAATCAGCGGATAGCTGCCCGCTCCACCGGCAAAGCGCTGGCGATAGCGATCATAGGCCTCGCGATCATGGGACTGTGAGAACTCCTTCTTGCCGGCCATGTGTTGGTCGACGGCGGCGTGATCGGCCATGGTCACGGCATAACGCGTATAGTAGTCCTCCGCCTCCGCTTGCGTCTCGCGGCAGACGACGTGACAAACCGTATAAACGCCGACCTGCCTGCCCGTGCCTTCCGCCCGTGCAGCGATGTCGGTCACATGCTTTCCGGCTTCATCGATCTCGGTAAAGGTGGTGAAGAGATAGTCGCAATGCGCGGCGGCAAAGTCTCGGCCGGGGCCGCCGAAAGCCGCATTCATCGTCACCGGCCGCGGCGCCTGCAGGCTTGCGGGACGGCTGACGGCTTCTTTCAGATTATAGTAGCTGCCCACATAGTCGATCGGCTCATCGGAGGCGTAGAGCCTCTCGACGATTTCGAGCCATTCGGCGGCCTGATCGTAGCCGTTTTCGACCAGCGGCACGCCGAACATGCCGAATTCCTTCGGATTCCAGCCACAGACGATGTTCAGCCCTGCCCGCCCCCGACTGATATGATCGACCGTCGCAAGCGACTTGGCGGCATAAAGGGGATGGACGAGCGGCACGTGCACCGTCATGAAGAGACCGATCTGCTCGGTCGCGGCCGAAAGAGCCGCCGCCCAGGTGAAGGTCTCGAACGACCATTCCCGCACCCGGTTCTTGCCGCCGAAGCCGCGCCAGCGGGCAATCGGCAGAAAGAATTCGAGCCCCGCCCGGTCGGCGATTTGTGCTGCGGTCAGATTGTCCTGCCAGCCTGCCGTCCAGCGCTCCGGTACATCGGTAATGGCAAGGCCGCCATCTGCATTGGTCGAGAAAACACCGAGCTTCAGCCGGTTCGGCCCCTTCAGCGGGTGCATTTTCATGGCGGCTTCCTCCTCCCCCGAGTTTCACCTCGCGTCCATCCTGCAAGATCCGCAGCGACCCGATAGGAATGTGTTAGCGTTGCCATGAAGAATTTCAAGCTTAAAATTTTACGATCAGCGGATAACGATCAGCTCAGTGAAACAAGGCTCTTTCGTCTTGCCTGTTGCGACGCCATACGCTTGTCACCGGCGAAAAACGGCCCACCATGCCGGCCCAATTCGCTGAGCGTCAGGTCGCACAGTGCCTCAACATCTCCCGCTGAGGCCCGACCGAAAGCATCGTCGAAGCCATCGGCCAAGTCCCGATCCACCTCATGAAGCAGGCGGGGAATCCATTTGCCCCTGCCCGACCATCTTCCTCGTCCCAGCAGCATAAGGTCAGCCAAAGGCTGGTAGAGTTGCGCGGCAATCGCTTGTATCTCCGGAGCCGTCGGCTCACCACGAAGGTCATCGAGAAGATCGGTGATCTGATATTTCAGAGCATTCAGCTTCTCACCTTCCAGCTCGGGTGGGCTGGCGTGGAGAATGCTGGCAGCATAGTCCCTCCAGATCTGCCCCTTGTCAGGATTTGGCCCGAGGATCTGGCCTGTCGCAACCATATGAATGATAACGGGATAGCCGCGCGCAACATCACTCTCAAAGAACCAGCTGAGCGTCTCCGGGTCGTGAACAAACACTTCGAATGGAAACTCGCCCTCGATAAAGGTTTCGCGCCAGGCGGTTTCGAGCCGATCGAAGACCACAACCAGATCGATGTCAGAGCCCTTTCTTCCCTCGCCTCGTATGATTGACCCTGAGGCAAAGGCAAAGGAATAGCCTGGAAAACGGCTTGCGAGAACCGGGCGTGTCGCCTGCATCGCCGTTTCGAATATGCTCATTTCGCTCTCCAAACATCAATTCTATTGCAGGTCCGATATGCCCGCCAGGGTCCGAGCAGGCAGGCATCGGCTCCGTGAGCTGAACGGCACTTCGCCGCCGCCATAACTGGCCGACAGCTGGCCGCAATGCTACGAGGCCAAGGGCAACTCGAAGCTTCGCTTCAGCGTTTCCATCGGCACATCGGTCTTGACGTTCAATACGCTCGGGATGCGAGTCAAGTGGTCGGCCTGAAACCGCCAATAGCTGTGCAGATCAGTCGTGACGATGCGCAAGATGGCATCGCACTCGCCGGTAGTCAGATAACATTCCATCACTTCGGGAAACCCCCTGACAGCCTCCGCAAATTGCAGGGTGACCTGCGCATCCTGCGTCTTGAACCAGACGCGGGCGAACACGGTGAGGCCCGCACCCACCTTTGCCGGGTCCAGCACGGCAACATAGCGATCGATGATGCCGGCATCCTCCAGCAATCGCACGCGGCGAAGACAGGGTGACGGCGACAGCCCCACTTCCTTCGCGAGATCGACATTGGAAATGCGTCCATCCCGTTGCAACACCTTGAGAATACGCCGGTCTATCTCATCCAGTGTCGATGACACAATATAGCTCCTATGAACAAAAAAATGGAATAATATGCCAAATTCTCTCGTATTCTTGAACTCTTTGCAAGCTCATTGCGCACAGATTGGCCTATCGTTTCATGCATTAACATGGAGACGAAAGCTGATGTCGAAAAAGCTCAAGAAAGTCGTGCTCGCCTATTCGGGAGGACTGGACACATCCATCATCCTGAAATGGCTGCAGCAAACCTACGACTGCGAAGTCGTGACCTTTACCGCCGACCTTGGCCAGGGCGAAGAGCTTGGGCCTGCTCGCCGAAAGGCCGAGCAATTGGGCGTGACAGATATCAGGATCGAAGATGTCCGCGAGGAATTCGTTCGGGATTTCGTCTTCCCGATGTTCCGGGCAAACGCGCTCTATGAGGGGCAATATCTCCTCGGCTCCTCGATCGCCCGCCCGCTGATCGCCAAGCATCTCATCAATATCGCACGCGAGGTGGGTGCCGATGCCATAGCCCACGGCTCCACAGGCAAGGGCAATGACCAGGTACGTTTCGAACTGGCGGCCAATGCGCTCGGTCCATCGATCAAGATCATTGCGCCATGGCGCGAGTGGGCCATCCAATCGCGCACCCAGCTGGTCGAATACGCCGAAGCGCACCAAATTCCAGTGCCGAAGGATAAGCGTGGCGAGGCTCCATTTTCGATCGACGCAAATCTCCTGCACACGTCCACCGAGGGCAAGGTCCTGGAAGACCCGGCCGAAATCGCGCCATCCTATATCTATCAGCGCACGGTCGATCCTCTGGAGGCACCAGACGAGCCGGAAATCGTCGTCATCGGCTTTGAAAAGGGCGATGCGGTTTCCCTGAATGGCGAAGCAATGGCACCAGCGGCGCTGCTGACGAAGCTCAATGAATTGGGCGGCAGGCATGGGATCGGCAGGATCGATCTCGTCGAGAACCGTTTCGTCGGGATGAAATCGCGCGGTGTCTACGAAACCCCGGGCGGCACGATCCTCCTCGCCGCCCATCGCGGGATCGAATCGATCACGCTCGACCGCGCCGCTGCACATTTGAAGGACGAGATCATGCCTCGCTATGCTGCGCTGATCTACAACGGATTTTGGTATTCGCCCGAGCGGGAAATGCTGCAGGCATTGATAGACCGGAGCCAAATCCATGTCAGCGGCGAAGTGACGCTTAGGCTCTACAAGGGCTCAGCCAGTGTGATGGCCCGCACCTCGCCCGCATCGCTCTACTCGACCGACCTCGTCACCTTCGAGGACAGTTCCGGAGCATACGACCACCACGATGCCGAGGGCTTCATCAAACTCAATGGCTTGCGCCTGAAAAGCTGGGCAACGCGAAACGCTAGATCAGCCACATCTGCTATTGACCTCAACTGCACTTGAGGTTGCAGAGTGGCTGGCATAACGAGGCCGATCCGCAATGAAGATATTGAAAGACGAGGATTTATGCCCTGCCGCAGTCATGCGTGGGGCGATCGATGCCTTAGAAATCGCCTTTCGGGCAAAGGCGGCCGGCAAGCTCGTGTCCCCACCCCGGCATCATGTCTCCTTTCCCGATCGTGGAGACATCGTGTTTACGGTCGGCGGCATCGATAGCGAGCGGCCGCTTGCCGGTTTTCGCGCCTATGAAACCTTTGATGGCGGGCAGCATTCACAAGTCGTCGCTGTCTGGCGTGCCGACACTGCTGAACTGCAGGGCGTCATCCTGGGCGAGCGGCTTGGCCAGATCAGGACAGGGGCAATTGGCGGCGTGGCCATTCGTTACCTCAGCGCTCCAGCCGCCAGAACGCTCGGCGTCATAGGCAGTGGTGCGCAGGCGCGAACCCAGCTGGTTGCCGCGGCCGCCGTTCGCGACATAAGCTCGGTTCGCGTCTTCAGCCGAAACCCAAGAAACTGCGCCGCATTCGCTGAGGAGATGCAATTGGAACTCGGCATTGCGGTTGAACCGGTCACAAGTGCCGCAAAAGCCGTGGCCGATGCCGATATTGTTTTATGCGCCACAAGCAGCGACATACCGGTGATCGATGCTTCTGATTTAAAAGCCGGCGCCCATATCAATACAATCGGTCCGAAGACGCTCAAGGGGCATGAACTCGGCCTGGATGTCGCGGACATCGCCGGCGTCATCGCTACGGATTCTCCGGAGCAAACGCGCGCCTATGCGTCTCCATTTTTCCTTTCCGGAACCATGCACGAGGAGCGAATGCTCGATCTTGCGACAATAGTCGCCGGCCATACGGTCGGTCGAACATCGCCCCTCGACACGACGCTCTTCTGTTCGGTCGGCCTCGCAGGTACCGAAGTCATCGTAGCATCGGCCATATTCGACACGATTTGACCACCTTGGAAAAGGCGGGGCTACATCTAGTGACCTTACCTTTTTACTCGATACAACCCTCTGGCGTCGTCACCTACGACTGCGGCGCGACCTCGCTCAGCAACCAATCCTGAAACAATATCGCCGTCTCATTCGTCTGCTTCTTTTCCGGCATGACGACGTAATAGCTGTTCTCGGTCGGCATCGGCAGATTAAAGAGCGGCAGAAGCGTGCCGGCCTTGAGCTCATCCTCGATCAAATAGGTGGGCAGAAGCGCCACACCGAGCCCGGCAATGGCCGCTGCGATGATCATGGAAAACTGGTCGAAGCGCGCCCCGGGATATGCGTTCTCGGTCGGCAGCTCCTGAAGATCGAACCATTGCGCCCAGAGCTTCGGCCGCGTTGTCAGATGCAACAGTGGGGCTCCCGATAATTCTTCCGGCGAGATCAGACCCAGCCGTCCGGCGAGTTCCCGGCTGGCAACAGGCAGCACGGTTTCGTTACAAAGGAAGGTCGCGACGGCTCCCGCCCATGCCGGCAGACCGTAGTGAATGGCGAGATCGAAATTATCCTCCTCAAAATTGAAAGGCTTGGATCGCGATTCCACCGTGATGGCGACATCGCGATGTTCGTCGAGAAACCGGCCGAGGCGCGGCACCAGCCAACGCGTACCGAAAGTCGGCAAGGTCGCGACCTTCAGCGATAATTTCATCTGGCCGGCAGCAACAGCGCCTATCATCAGCCGCTCGGAGCGCAGCAGCAGGTCCTTCACCTCCGGCAACAGCCGAAGTCCGGCCTCGGACAGCACGACGCGCTGCCGAACACGCTCGAACAATTTCAGGCCCGTCTGCTGCTCGAGATCGCTGATCTGGCGGCTGACGGCGCTTTGCGTGAGATTGAGCTCTTCGGCCGCACGCGAGAAATTCTGGTGGCGCGCGGCGCATTCGAATGCCTGCAGGTTAACGATGTCAGGGATGAGGCGGCGGCGCATGGTCATTCCATTTTCGCATCAAGTTAGAATTTTCTCTCACAAGACCGGTAGTCGAACAAGAGATATTCTGCCAGATAGGAATGACATAGTCTTTCAGGAAGAGATCGCACATGAAGCCTGATCACGTCTCGACCAGCGATATTCGCAGCGCTTTTTCCGCCGCCATGTCGGCGATGTATCGCGAAGAAGTGCCCGCCTATGGCACGCTCATGGAACTGGTCGCCCGCGTCAACGACGAAACGCTGACAGCACAGCCCAAGCTGAGAGAGCGGCTGGAAGCGACCGATTATCTCGATCGCATCTCCGAGGAGCGGCATGGCGCCATCCGGCTCGGCACGGCGGCGGAACTTGCGATGATGGCCCGCGTCTTCGCCGTCATGGGCATGTACCCGGTCGGCTACTACGACCTCTCGACCGCCGGCGTACCGGTTCATTCGACCGCATTCCGGCCGATCGGCGATGCGGAGCTGAAGCGCAATCCCTTCCGCGTTTTTACCTCGCTGCTGCGGCTTGATCTCATCGCCGACGAAGACCTTCGCAAGGCCGCCGCAGACATTCTCGCGAAGCGCCAGATTTTCACCGATGGCGCCGTTGCACTCACCGAAAAGGCCGAGCGCGAAGGTGGCCTGAACAAGGACGATGCCCAGCGCTTCGTCGGCGAGGTTTTGGAAACCTTCCGCTGGCATGACGAGGCCAATGTCGATGCCGGCATGTACCATCGCCTCCATGATGCCCATCGCCTGATTGCCGATGTCGTGTCCTTCAAGGGGCCGCACATTAATCATCTGACGCCGCGCACGCTCGATATCGATCGCGTCCAGGCGCTGATGCCGGAGTACGACATCGCGCCAAAAGCGGTGGTCGAGGGGCCGCCCACGCGCAACTGCCCGATCCTGCTGCGCCAGACCTCGTTCAAGGCGCTCGAAGAACCCGTTTCCTTCCGCAATGCCGATGGCATCTGGGAAGCCGGCTCGCACACCGCCCGCTTCGGCGAGATCGAGCAGCGCGGCATTGCGCTGACGCCAAAGGGTCGCGCGCTTTATGACAAGCTGCTCGATCAGTCGCGCAAGATCGTACGCCCGGCTGCGGATGGATCGAACGCGCGCGACTATGAGGCGGCGCTTGCCCAGAGCTTTGCAGAATTCCCGGATGACTGGGCGGCAATCCGCGCCGAAAGCCTCGGCTACTTCACCTATTCGCTGACCGCCCAGGGCAAGACCGCCGCTACGAGCCATGAGGACATCGATACGCTGATCGACCAGGGCCTCGTCCAGTTCGATCCGATCGTCTACGAGGATTTCCTCCCCGTCAGCGCCGCCGGCATTTTCCAGTCCAATCTCGGCGATGGCGCACAGCAGGACTTCGTCGCCAGTCCGAACCAGCAGCGCTTCGAAGCCGATCTCGGCATGAAGGTGCTGAACGAATTCGACCATTACGCCGGCATCGAACAAGCATCAATCGACGCCTGCCTGGGGGCATTATCCAAACAAGACGCCGCCGAGTGAGGTGATGCGGCAATAAAAGCCGCGCGCCATCCGGATCAAGACAAGTGGAGTTTCTAAAGATGAACATTGCAGCCAAGACCCCTTCCGTTGCAGCCGAAGCTGCCGCCATTCTCGAAAAGCTCGGCGTCGACAAGGCGCTTTATACTGAGGGTGACATGCCCTCCTACTCCCCGGTCACCGGCGAGAAGATCGGCAACCTCAAGACCGTTTCTGCCGAAGAAGCAGCAAGCAAGATCGAGAAGGCGCATGCAGCATTCCGCGCCTGGCGCCTCGTGCCGGCCCCGAAGCGCGGCGAACTGGTGCGCCTGCTCGGAGAAGAGCTACGCGCCGCCAAGGACGATCTTGGCCGCCTGGTTTCGATCGAAGCCGGCAAGATCCGCTCCGAAGGACTCGGCGAAGTGCAGGAAATGATCGACATCTGCGATTTCGCCGTCGGTCTTTCCCGTCAGCTCTACGGCCTGACGATCGCCACCGAACGCCCGGGCCATCGCATGATGGAAACCTGGCATCCACTCGGCGTCGTCGGCATCATCTCCGCCTTCAACTTCCCGGTCGCGGTCTGGTCGTGGAATGCGGCGCTGGCTCTGATCTGCGGAGACGCCGTCGTCTGGAAGCCCTCGGAAAAGACGCCGCTGACCGCGCTTGCCTCGCAGGCTATCCTTGATCGTGCGCTTGCCCGTTTCGGCGATGCGCCGGAAGGTCTTTCGCAGGTACTGATCGGCGATCGCGCTATCGGCGAAATCCTCGTCGACCATCCGAAGGTGCCGCTCGTATCCGCAACCGGCTCGACGCGCATGGGCCGTGAGGTTGGACCGCGGCTTGCCAAGCGTTTTGCCCGCGCCATTCTCGAACTCGGCGGCAACAATGCCGGCATCGTCTGCCCCTCAGCCGATCTCGACATGGCATTGCGTGCCATCGCCTTCGGCGCCATGGGCACGGCCGGCCAGCGCTGCACGACGCTACGCCGTCTCTTCGTCCACAAAAGCGTCTACGATCAGCTCGTGCCGCGGCTGAAGAAGGCCTATCAGAGTGTCTCGGTCGGCGATCCCCTGCATTCCTCCGCGCTCGTAGGCCCGTTGATCGACAAGGCCGCGTTCGACAACATGCAGAAGGCGATTGCCGAGGCCAAGGCCCATGGCGGCTCCGTCACCGGCGGCGAGCGTATCGATGTCGGCCATGCCGACAGCTATTACGCGAAGCCGGCGCTTGTGGAAATGCCGAAGCAGGCTGGCCCGGTTATGGAAGAAACCTTCGCGCCGATCCTCTATGTCATGCCCTATGACGATTTCGATACGGTTATTGATCAGCACAATGCAGTTGCCGCCGGTCTGTCGTCCTCGATCTTCACGCGCGACATGCAGGAATCCGAGCGTTTCCTCGCAGCCGATGGCTCGGATTGCGGCATCGCCAACGTCAATATCGGCACCTCGGGCGCTGAAATCGGCGGCGCATTCGGTGGCGAGAAGGAAACGGGCGGCGGCCGCGAATCCGGCTCGGATGCCTGGAAGGCTTATATGCGCCGGGCGACGAACACGGTGAATTACTCCAAGGCCCTGCCGCTTGCGCAGGGTGTCTCCTTCGACATCGAGTAAGCTCCATGACGATCGCCACGAAAATCGAGGAGGCGGGCTTCAAGCCCGCTTCACGCATCGCATCCATCGGCGTTTCCACCATTCTTCAAATCGGCGCGCGCGCCAGTGCGATGAAGCGGGAAGGCCTGCCCGTCATCATTCTCGGCGCCGGCGAACCGGATTTCGATACGCCCGACAACGTGAAGGAAGCGGCCAAGGCCGCCATCGATCGCGGCGAAACGAAATACACCGCACTCGACGGCACGCCGGAGCTGAAGAAGGCGATCGCCGGAAAATTCCAGCGCGAGAACGGCATCGACTACGCGCTCGACGAAATCACCGTGGCGACGGGTGCCAAGCAGATCCTGTTCAACGCCTTCATGGCCTCGATCAATCCGGGCGACGAAGTCATCATCCCGACGCCCTATTGGACCTCCTATTCCGATATCGTCGAAATCTGCGGCGGCGTGCCTGTTCTGATCCCCTGCGATGCCAAGGCCGGTTTTCGCCTGCAGGCTCATCAGCTCGAACAGGCCATTACCCCGAAGACGCGCTGGCTGTTGCTCAATTCGCCATCGAACCCATCGGGTGCCGCCTATTCCAAGGCCGATTATCTGCCGCTGATCGAGGCGCTGTTGCGCCATCCGCATGTCTGGCTGATGGTCGACGACATGTATGAGCATATCGTCTATGAGGGCTTTGAGTTCACCACGCCCGTCGCGATCGAGCCGAGCCTCAAAAGCCGGACGCTGACGGTCAACGGCGTTTCCAAGGCCTATGCCATGACCGGCTGGCGCATCGGCTATGCCGGCGGCCCCAAGGCTCTCATCAAGGCCATGGCCGTTATCCAGAGCCAGGCGACCTCCTGTCCCTCCTCGGTCAGCCAGGCCGCGGCCGTTGCTGCGCTCAACGGCCCGCAGGATTTTCTTGAGGGTCGCAAGGCAAGCTTCCAACGTCGGCGCGATCTGGTGGTTGGTCGGCTTAACGCCATTGAAGGCCTGGATTGCCTGGTGCCGGAAGGTGCCTTCTACACATTCTCGGGCTGTGCAGGCATACTCGGAACGACGACACCATCCGGAAAGATGATCGAGACGGATGCGGATTTCTGCGCCTATCTGCTAGATGAGGCCCATGTCGCCGTCGTGCCCGGCTCGGCATTCGGATTGTCGCCCTATTTCCGTATTTCCTACGCGACGTCGGAAGGTGATCTCATCGAAGCCCTTGATCGTATCGAGCGCGCCTGCGCGGCGCTCCGACGCTAGAACAGTGGCGGCAGACGCGCAAGACGGCTGCCCATCCGGAATTGCGTGAAAACAAAGAGATAGAGCATTTCCATAATTCCGTTTAAAAGCGGGAATGCTTCAATCACCGCGTAAAACGCCGGAAGTCTTCATATCATGATACCACGCCTCGTTTCGGCGAAAGACAGTTCGCAACATCAGATCGGCGCCTTCGAGCGCCGACTGGGCGCACTAGGCTTTCAAGGCGATGTTGAGACGGATGACGGCGCGCGGACGGTCGCCTCGACCGACAATTCCATCTATCAGGTCACGCCGACGGCAATCCTCTATCCACGCGGCGTCGAAGATCTGAAACTCGTCGCCAAGGCCATATCCGAGCCCGCCTTTTCCGATCTCGTCATCGCACCGCGCGGCGGCGGCACCGGAACGAACGGACAATCGTTGACCTCCGGCATTATCGTCGATTGCTCCAGGCATATGAACCGCATCCTGGAGATCGATCCGGTCCGAAAGATCGCCCGTGTCGAGGCCGGTGTCGTCAAGGATCAACTCAACAAGGCATTGAAGCCTTACGGCCTGTTCTTCGCGCCAGAGCTTTCCACCTCCAACCGCGCCACGATCGGCGGCATGATTTCCACCGATGCCTGCGGCCAGGGCTCGTGTCTCTACGGCAAGACCAGCAACCATGTTCTCGGCCTGCATGTGGTGCTCTCAGATGGCAGCGATTGGTGGTCGCGCCCGCTCGCCGAGACCGAGCTGAACGAGATCAAGGCGCGTGATGATCGGATCGGCGAAATTCACCGGGTGGTCGATGCGATAGCCACAGATAAAAGCGAGCTGATCGAAGCGACCTTCCCGAAACTCAACCGCTACATGACCGGCTATGATCTCGCCCATATCCGGCGAGAGGACGGCCGCTTCGATCTCAATGCGCTACTGTGCGGCTCGGAAGGCACGCTTGCTTTAATTGCCGAGGCCGAACTCAACGTGCTGCCGATACCGGCGCAATCGGCCCTCATCAACATCCGCTATGATGATTTCAACACGGCGCTCGAGGATGCAAGGCGGCTGGTGGCGCTGAAGGTCGCCTCGGTCGAAACGGTCGATGAGAAAGTGCTCGGCTTGGCGAAGGGTGACATCGTCTGGAGCGGCATCGCCCACTTCTTTCCGGAGGATGCGTCCGGCTCGGCCAACGGCATCAATATCGTCGAGGTGCTGGCCGACGATCGCGATGAGCTGGGGCGCAAGCTCGCAGATGTCACCACCGCGCTTGATGACCGCTCTTCAGCACGCCACAAGGGTTATACAATCGCACGCGAAAAGGCCGAGATCGAAGCAATCTGGTCGATGCGCAAGCGCGCGGTCGGCCTGCTCGGCAATGTCGAAGGACCGGTGCGCCCGGTGCCCTTCGTGGAGGACACTGCCGTTCCGCCCGAGCATCTGGCTGCCTATATAAGGGAATTCCGCGCCCTTCTTGATGCCGAAGGGCTGGATTACGGCATGTTCGGCCATGTCGATGCCGGGGTGCTGCATGTTCGCCCGGCGCTTGATCTTACCCGCGCCGACCACCAGTCGCTTGTCCGCAAGATCAGCGACGGCGTCGTTAGCCTCACCCGCAAATATGGCGGTGTGCTCTGGGGCGAGCATGGCAAGGGCGTTCGCTCGGAATATGTCCCTGAGTATTTTGGCGAGCTTTATCCCAGCCTGCAGGACATCAAGCGCGCATTCGACCCCGACGATCGCCTCAATCCCGGCAAGATCGCATCCGGCTCCTCCCGCCCGTTACTGAAGATCGACGAAGTATCACTGCGCGGTGACTTTGATCGCATTATCGGCAACGATATCCGCGCCGCCTTCGATAATGCCGCCTATTGTAACGGCAACGGGGCCTGTTTCGATTTCGATACCACGAGCCCAATGTGCCCCTCCTTCAAGGCGACGGGCGATCGGCGCTATTCGCCGAAGGGTCGCGCGGCAATGATGCGCGAATGGCTGCGCCTGCTTGCCGAGCGTAAGGTCGATCCGCGGCGGGAGGCGGACATGCTGCGCCGAGCCAACCCTATCGGGAACCTCCTGCGGCGGACGGTCAACTCGCTTAACCCGGCCAATCGGAACGATTTCTCTCATGAGGTGCGGGCGGCGATGGATACCTGCCTCGCCTGCAAGGCTTGTGCCGGCCAATGTCCGGTTAAGGTCAGCGTCCCGGCCTTCCGCTCGAAATTCCTGGAGCTCTATTACGGCCGATACCTCAGGCCCTTCAAGGACCCAATCGTTGCTGCCATCGAGACGACCCTGCCGCTAATGGCGCGCTTCAAACTAGGCTACAATCTGCTGACCGGATCGACCGCCGGCCAGGGCTTGATGCGGCTTGCCGGCCTCACCGCCCTTCCCGTCATGCCTGCAGTATCGCTGGAAAGGGAAGCCGCTCGTCTCGGCGTGCAGGTTGCTACTCCTGAACGGTTGAGAAAGCTCACCACAGAGGAGCGAGCCCAAGCGGTCGTCATTGTAGCCGATGTCTTCTCCACTTATTTCGATCCAGCCGTCGTCATCGCCGCGCTCAAGCTCGCCCTGAAGATAGGCTTCCAACCGTTGCTCGCTATGTCGCAGAACAACGGCAAGGCCCTGCATGTGCATGGCTATCTCGGCCGCTTCGAGAAGGCGGCCGCGAAATCGCGTGATTATCTCGATCGTATCTCGCAAATGGGCATTCCGCTTGTCGGCATCGATCCATCGATGACGCTGACCTATCGCAGCGAATATGCCGCCCTGCCCTCCGCCAAGCTGCGCGCGCCGGTGCTGCTGCTTCAGGAATGGCTTGCGGCCAATCTCGACCGAATACCAGCATCAGAGGCTGTGCCGCACGAACGCTTCACGCTGCTTGCCCACTGCACGGAGAGAACGAATGCGCCGGCTGCTCTCAAGCAATGGTCCGTGCTTTTCGGGAAATTGGGTATCAAGCTCGACATGCCCGATGTAGGCTGCTGCGGCATGGCCGGCACCTTCGGCCACGAGGTGCGCAATCGCGCCATTTCGGAAAAGCTCTACGCGATGAGCTGGCAGGACAAGATCGCCGAAAACGGCAATCAGACGATGGTTATGGCGACCGGCTTTTCCTGTCGTTCGCAAGTTGCCAAGATCGATAACCAGGCCATCCCGCATCCCGTTGAGATCCTCGAGCGTCTGACAAGGTAGCCTCCATAAAGTAATCTTTAAAGGCTAAAACACATGTGGCGCCCGAAGGCGCCACATGAAAAACATCAAGTAAATTAGCCGCTTAGACGGCTTCTTTCATGCTGATCTTCTCAAGGCTGTACACCTGCCCGAAGCGATTGGCCAAGAAATCGCCAAGATCGATTTCTTCTTGGCAAACAAAGCCCTTGGCGGGCAGCTTGCCTTGAGCCAGCAGATCGAGCACCGTGGTAATGCCGGCAGCCGTGGTGATCTGGATGGCGCTCATCTTCTTGCCCGCGACGATGCCTGCATATACCTTGTTGGCATAGGTTTCCTGCATGTAACGGCCCTCGCGCCAACCGCAGACGGTGACGAAAACGACGACCACGTCCTGCATGGTGGCCGGCAGCGCGTTCTCGAAGAGATCTTTCAGCACATCACGGCGGTTCTTGAGGTTGAGGTCGTTGAGCAGCGCCTTGATGATGGCCTGGTGGCCGGGATAGCGGATGGTGCGGTAGTTCATCGTGCGCACGCGGCCAGCCAAAGTCTTGGCAAGAGTTCCAAGACCGCCGGACGTGTTGAAGGCCTCGTAGGTGACGCCGTCGAGCGAGAATTCTTCGCGCTCTTCCATGGCCGGCACAGTCACGAGTTTGCCTTCGACGATCGCTTCGCAGGGCTCGATATACTCGTTGATGAGGCCGTCCGTGCTCCAGGTCAGATTGTAGTTCAGAGCGTTGGACGGATATTGCGGCAGCGCGCCGACACGCATGCGCACGCTGTCGAGGCTATCGAAACGTTTGGTGAGATCATTGGCGACGATCGAGATGAAGCCCGGCGCAAGTCCGCATTGCGGGATGAAGGCGGTATTTGCCCCCTGAGCCAGTTCTTCGACCTTCTTGGTCGTAGCCACATCTTCGGTGAGGTCGAGATAATGGACGCCAGCTTCAAGCGCCGCCTCCGCGACGAAGCCGGTGAGATGGAACGGTGCGGCCGACAAGACGGCGAACTTGCCCTTCAAAACGCCGACGAGCCCGGCGCGGTCGGCAATGTCGACGGCGGCAGTAGAAATTGCAGGGTGACGATCGATCTTGTCGAGCTGTTCCTGGCTGCGGTCGGCGACAACGACCTTGTAGTCGCCTGTTTCGGCCAGCATTAGAGCGATCGCCCCACCGATCTTGCCCGCGCCGATGACCACTATGTCTTTCATATGACTCCCCTGCATTTCATTGATAAGATTTTTATAAGTGTAGGTAGGAGTTGAACGATTCATAGCGACAAAAAACGCATTTCGTTGTACAAAACTATACAAACTGACGAATAGAATTTGCACAATGCAGGAGTCGCCATGCAGGTCACCGATAAGGACCGCGAACTGATCGCCTTGCTCGGCCAGAATGCCCGCATGCCTGTCGCGACTCTCGCTAAAAAGCTGTCGCTGTCGCGCACCACCGTCCAGGCGAGGCTTGAACGGCTGGAGCGGGAAGGTGTGATCTCAGGCTATGGCGTGCGGCTGTCCGAGACCTATCTTTCTGGTCTCATTCGGGCGCATGTGCTGATTACGATCGCGCCGAAGGCGCTGTCAGCCGTGACGGCATCGCTGAATGCTATCCCCGAGGTAACGACGCTTCATTCCGTCAGCGGCACCTTCGATCTGATCGCCATCATCGCAGCACCCTCGATCTCCGAGCTGGATCAGCTGATCGATGGTATCGGCACGATCGACGGCGTCGAGCGCACCCTGTCATCCATCATCCTTTCGACCCGAATCTCGCGTTGAAAATAGACGATCATAGGGTCGTTGCCGTTTCCATCTCGGGCGTGGTGGAGAGGACAGCCTCCTTCAAAGCCCGCGAATAGGGATGCTGCGGATTGTCGAGGACGGCTCGCGCACCGCCCTGCTCGACGATCTCGCCTTTCTTCATGATGATGATGCGATCGCTGATATAATAGGCGGTCGCCAGATCATGCGTGATGTAGATGATCGACAGCCCGAGCTCTTTCTTCAGCTGACCGAAGAGATTGACGATCGCCATTCTAAGCGAAGCATCGACCATCGAAACCGGCTCGTCGGCTACCAGCAAACGGGGCTGCGGTATCAGCGCGCGGGCAATGGCGGTGCGCTGCAGCTGGCCGCCCGAAAGCTCATGCGGAAACCGCCCCTTCACCTCGGCAAGTGTCAAGCCGATATGGGCAAGCGCCTCGTCTGCAATACGCTCGACATCGGCTCGGCTTGGCCTTGGGCCCATCGGCGCGAAATTCCTTGCCGTTTCAAAAAGATATCGATCAACCCTCTTGAGGGGGTTGAACGCTTCGAACGGATTCTGAAGGACCGGCTGGACCTCCCGCATGAAGGCGCGCCGCTCGGACCGTCCGTGAATAGCCACTGGTCTGCCGCGAAAATTCAGGCTGCCCGATGTCGGCGCCGTCTGGCCGAGGATCATCGATGCGATAGTGGATTTGCCCGAGCCCGACTCGCCGACGATGGAGAGGATTTCCGGCTCCTCTCCCAGGCTCAGACTGACATCGCGAACCGCCGTGATATGACGGCGGCTGAGCATGCCCCCTTGGCGATAGATCTTGCTGACATGCGAGAGTGAAAGAAGATCGCTCATCGCGCTCCTCCCGTCACCGCGAAGCAGGCGACGCGCCGATCCGGCTCGACGGTGACCATAGGCGGCACTTCGCGGCTGCAGATGTCCATGCGCTTCGGGCAGCGCGGATGAAAGCGGCATCCCTCCGGCGGCATGGCGAGATTGGGCGGCCTGCCCTCGAGCGAGGGGCGCGTGGAGGCATCCCCGATCCGCGGCAGGCTTGCGACCAGATGCTGCGTATAGGGATGGAGCGGCATGTGAAAGAGTTTTCGCGTCGGCGCTTCCTCGACCAGGCGCCCGGCATAGACGATGCCGATGCGATCGGAAACGGCGGCGTGCACGCCCATGTCGTGGGTCACGAACAGGAAGGACGACCCCATCTCGCGCTGTATCTCGCGGATCATCTGCAGCACGTCACGCTGGACGATGACATCGAGCGCCGTCGTCGGCTCATCGGCGATGATGAATTCGGGCGTCAGGATGGTGGCGAGCGCGATCGTCATGCGCTGCCGCATGCCGCCGGACAATTCATGCGGATAGGCATCGAGAAGATTCGCATCCAACTTCAGCCGCTGGAGATGGGTGCCAACGCGATCGAAGAAGGTGGCGCGATCGGCCTTCATGTGGCGGAAGGCAAAATCGGTGAAGGAGTGCCGGATACGGCGGACGGGATTGAGCACATTCATCGATCCCTGCATGATATAGGAAAGATGCCGCCAGCGAAGCGATGATCGCTGCTCCGCCGTCATGGCGTAAATGTCCTGGGTTCCATTGTTGAAATGGAATTTGACGGCACCGGAGACAACGCGAAGCGGCGGCCGGATCGCGCCCGCGATCGTCTTGATCAGCGTCGTCTTGCCGCTGCTCGATTCACCGGCAACGCCATAGATCTCGCCACGGCCGATCGACAGGCTGATATCGTCAACCGCCCGCACCTCGCGATCGACGCCATAAAGGAAGGCCCGGTAATAAGCCTTGAGGTTGTTGACCTCAACGACAGCCTCCATGGCTAGCCTCCCATCCGGTTTAAACGACTGCGGGGATCGTTGTATTCATTCATCGACATCGACAGCAGGAAGAGCGCCATGAACAGCACCACGATGGCGGCGACTGGCGCTGCAACCCACCACCATGTTCCGGCGATCAGCGCCGAATGCGCATTGGCCCAATAGATCATCATGCCCATGGTCGGCGTTTCGATATCGGTGAAACCGAGCACCGCAAGCGTGATCTCCATGCCGATCGACCAGATCATGTTGTTCATCGTCGTGGCAAAGACGATCGGCAGCACATAGGGCAGATGTTCCTCGACGAGGATCTTGCGCATGCTCATGCCGGAATAGACGCTCTGCGTGGTGAAAGGCCGCGTCTTCAGGCTGATCGCGACCGAGCGGATCAGGCGTGCGTCATAGGACCAGCCGAGCGAGGCCATAACAATGATGAGCACCGTCCAGGTCATTTCATCCTTGAGCACGAAGTAGAACAGGATCAGTAGCGGAAACTGCGGAATGACCATGATACTGTCATTGATCGCCATCAGTACGCGATCGACAGCGCCGCCGGCATAGCCAGCCACCAGTCCCACGACAAGCGAGATGATGCGCGAGAGGATGGCAACGCCGATGCCGAAATAGAGCGTGTTGCGGAGCGCTGTCGTAAGCTGCCAGAAAACATCCTGGCCGCGCGACGTCGTACCCAGCCAGTATTGCCCATCTGGCGGCATGTCGGGTGGCAGCAGATAAAGATCGGCTGGGCCATAGGGCGAGAAATAAGACAGGATCACCAGCCCGACGATGATGGCGAGCAACAGAAGACCGAAAAGGAATTCCATATTCTGGCGAGCAAGGTCGCGAACGATCGTTAGCATGGCCTACTCCACCTTGATGCGCGGGTCGATCAGCGGACCCAATATGTCGATGATGAATACGGCCGCCGCGACACCGACGATCGATAGCGCGCTGAGCCCCAGGACGAGGCTGTAGTCGCCGGCATGCACAGCCGAAATCAGGAGATTGCCGATACCGGGATAGCCGAAGACGATTTCAGTGATGACCGTGCCGTTGAAGACCGCGCCAAGCGACATGGCAAGGCCGGTAAACTGTGGCACCATGGCATTGCGGGCGATGTAGGAGCGCAGGATCTTGCGCTTCGGCACGCCGCCGAGCTCGGCGAAAACGACGTAATCCTCGGTGATGATATTGGAGACGAGCGCCCGCATGCCGATGAGCCAGCCGCCAGTCCCGACAAGGATCAGCGACAACGCCGGCAGGATGGAGTGGCGGAGAATATCGAGCACCAGCGTGACGGAGAGATTGAGGTTAGTGTTCATCTCATAGCCGCCATTGATCGGCAGGATCGGCCAGACATAGCCGAAGAGAATGATCAGCACGAAGGCGAGAATGTAATAGGGGATCGGCTGCATGGCGATGAAAACGAGGCTGACGGCCTTCAGCACCGCGCTCTTGCGATAATAGCCGGCGAGCGCGCCGATCATGTTGCCGAGAATGAAGGTCAGGATGACAGAAACAGTCATCAGACCGATCGTCCAAGGCAGCGCCCTCGCGATGATGGCGGAAACAGGCGTGGGAAAGGCCGAAAGCGACGGCCCGAGATCGCCGGTCGCAAGGCGCCCCCAGAAATGCAGGTATTGCTGCCAGATGGAGCCCTCGAGACCATAAAGCTCACGCAACGACTGACGCATCAGGTCGACGGCACGGGGATCGGATTGGCCCATCTGCTGGATGGTCCCGATGCTTTCCTCGACGGGATCGATCGGCGTCATGTGAGTGATGAAGAATGTTGCGGAAATGCCGAGGAAGACAACGAGCAGGAATTGGCCAAATCGTCTCAATACGAAAACTGGATAGGACGTCATGCCGCCGTCTTCCTCGCTGCTTGCGCTTCATCATCAATTCAAAAGATTCGCCGGACCTGCCTAGTGTCCGGCGAAAGGTGCCTGACGCGGCGGTTGCCGCATCAGGGTCGGGAGAAATCAGGGCTGTGCCGGCTTCAGCTTGACCATCATCAATCGGGAGTTCGCCCAATTGGGAACGGGGTCCGTATAGGGGTCGGCAATGGTCGGATAGCCTTTCCAGTAGGTCGTATCCATCGAGGTGAAGACGTTATAGGACATCAGCGGAATGGTCGGCATCTGCTGCGCGACCAGCTTCAGATAGTCCTTGCCAAGTTCGATGCCCTTCGGATCATCGGCGCTGACGCGGCGAATATTTTCGATGATCTTGTCGAGATCCGGATTGGACCAACGCTGCCAGTTGCGCGGTGCCTGGTTCTCACCCTTCTTGGCGACGAACTCCGAATGCCAGCTGTCAAGGAAGAAGGACAGATCGGGATCGCCGCCCCAGGTCTCGACGCTCCATGCAATCGCAACCTGGTAGTTGCCGGGCTGCAATCCCGCCTGCCAGACGCTGGTGGAAGGAGCAGCTTTGGAATCGATCCCGAAGGCTGCCCATTGCTGGGCGATCAGAGTGCCCGCACGGGTAAAGACGGAGCGAGTATCGCCTTCGACCGTCAAACGGATCTTGAACGGCTGCCCGTCAGGCGTCATCCATTTGCCGCCCACCTTCTTGAAGCCGGCCTTTTCCAATAGCTCAGCGGCGGCCTGCGGATCGGGCTTCCACCAGCCGTAACCGAAGGCAGCACTGATGGCGGCCGGATCGGTCGGGATCTGATCCTTGTATTTCGGCTGCTTGCGCAGGATATCGGCGATTTGCTGGCCGATCGTGGGATCGTAGGGCTTTATCTTGCGCTTGCCGGTGTCAACTTCGAAATTCTTCAGCCAATCCTGCATCGGCGCCTGATAATCCGTCATGGCGATTGCCGTCGGCGGAACGCCGAGCGCGGAAAGCGTGGCCGCGCCACGATAGCTCGCCATATCGACAGCTTTGATATCAATGAGCAGTGCCAAGGCCCAGCGCACATCGGCATTCTGGAACAGCGGATCCTGATTGTTGAAGATCACAGCCGGCAGCGTCGGATCCGGATGGGCGAACGGGAAGCCGGGGAACCAGCTGTCGACGGTCTTCGACTTTTCCTTCAGCGTGAACATGCCTTCCGGCGTGTTGTCGTGAATGATATCGAGATTGTGCTCGAGCTGCGCGATGGTGCGCTTATCCGGCGGACCGGGATCGACATAGGTGACATATTTCGGGGCCGGTTCTCCGAAACGGCCAAGCGAGGTGCGCTGCCAGTCGTCACGCTTCTCCCAGGTGTACCATTTGCCCTGCGGATCGAACGCCTTCAGCTTATAGGCGCCGAGCGAAACGGGATTGGCATTGTCATAGCGTACGGGATCAGCGACCTTTTCGAAGACATGCTTGGGCATGATCCAGGCGCCGTTCCAGCGAACGGTGAAGATGGCGTGGAAACGCGAGTTCGGCTTCTTCAACTTGAAGACGACCGTATAGGGATCCGGCGCCTCGACGCTTGCGACCTGAACCGAGAAGGCCGCGCTCCAGTTCATACCCGGATGATCCATCTGGGTCTTGACGGTGTAGACGACGTCATCGGCCGTGAATTCGACGCCGTCACTCCAATAAAGGCCCTTGCGCAGTTTCACCGTCATCTGCGTGAAATCGTCGTTATATTGCGGCTTGTCGGAAGCAAGTGAGTTGTCCCAGGCCGAGCCGCCCAGACCTTTCTCCGGATCGATGTACCAGAGCGTGTCCATGGTCAGCTGCTGGAGGCCGGTCGAAACGCCGCCGCCACCATTGACCCAGATGTTGAACCAGCCCGGATTCTTGATCGTTCCCTCAGGGTTTTCGACGATCAAGGTCTCCTTGCGGGGCAAAGAGGTATAGTCCTGAGCCTGGGCCGCCGCGATGAGGCCGAACGTGGCCAGCGCGACGCCGAAGGCAAGCTTCTTCCACTGCTTCATGATCTCCTCCCATTTTTATCGACTGCGCGGTACACTCAAGTGATGATGAGCAGGCCGCGATTTTCACCCCTTTTTCCCGGCCGACCGCTCAAAACAGCGCGCGGCGGTCCGGGCCTGCAACGGGTCGTCAGCCGCCTCCTCGCGACTGTTCGACCGCTTTTAGTGCCGGGCGTATCGCCCCCCGGCGACACGGCGTCAGACCGCCAGCCGGATCACCGTGTAGGACAGCGGCTTCAGCGTGGCACGAAGCCGGCCATCCTCGATCTTGGCATCGCCCGTATTGGTCGGGACGACCGCGTTCGGATGCGCTGCAGTGTTGGTTGCCTGCAAATCGTTGTTGACGATTTCATGCTGTTCGACGACACGGGCTCCGGCAAAGCCTTCGAGACGTGTATCTAGATCGAGCGCGCTGTCGGGATGACGGTTAACGACAAACAGCGTAACCATCTTTCCCATTTCGTCGTGAACGGCCGACACATCGAGATAAGGCACGTCATCGGCCTCGTCGCTGTCATAGGTCGGACCATCCGTGACGAGGCGCAACGCATAACCGCGGCCATATTTCGAGGCGAAATAGAGCGGGTAGTAGATCGTCTGCCGCCATGCCGGGCCGCCATCCTCCGTCATGATCGGTGCGATCACATTGACAAGCTGGGCGATGCAGGCAATGCGAACGCGATCGGAGCGGCGAATGAAGGTGTTGAGAATGCCGCCGACCTGCAGCACGTCCTCGAAATTATAGACATCCTCCAGCAGATGCGGCGCATCCGGCCATTCGTCACGGGCGAGAATCTCCTTGTCCTGCTGGTTTGAGTGATACCAGACGTTCCACTCGTCGAAGGAAATGCCGATCGTCTTCTTCGAGCGCTTCTTCGCCTTGATATAGTCAATGACACCGCCGATGGTGACGATATAGCGATCCAGCTTCTCGGCCTTTGCGAGATAGTTCAGCGTGTTCTTCTCGCGGTTGGCGAAATACATATGTAGCGAGATATGGTCGGCGCTGTCGTAGCACTGATCCAGAACCTGCGCTTCCCAATCGGGATAGGTCTTCATATCGGAATTGGACGAGCCGCAGACGACGAGTTCGAGCGATTTATCAAAGCCGCGCATGGCCTTGGCAGTCTCATCGGCCAGGCGTCCATATTCATAGGCGGACTTGTGACCCACCTGCCAGGGACCGTCCATTTCATTGCCCAGGCACCAGAGCTTCACCCCATGCGGATCGGCCCAGCCGTGCTTGCGCCGCAGATCCGACCAATAGGTGCCGCCCGGATGATTGCAATATTCAAGGAAGTTTCTCGCCGCATCCAGTCCGCGCGAGCCGAGGTTGACGGCAAGCATCGGTTTGGTATTGGCCTTCTTGCACCAATCGACGAATTCATTGACGCCGATCTGGTTGCTCTCCCGCGTCCGCCAGGCAAGATCGAGACGCACAGGGCGCTCGGACTGCGGCCCGACGCCATCTTCCCAATTATAGGCTGAAACGAAATTACCACCAGGATAGCGGCAGTAGGGCGAGTTGAGCTCGCGCACAAGCTCAATCACATCCTTGCGAAATCCATGCTCATCGGCGGTTGGATGGCCCGGCTCGTAGATGCCGCCATAAATCGCCCGCCCCAGATGCTCCAGAAAAGAGCTGTAAAGCCGATCATCGATGTCGGCAATTCGGAAATCACGGTGGACGATCACATGCGCCTTCACGGCCTTCCTCCCATATATATCAGATATTTCGTTCTTATACCTTGATCTTGATACACTTTTGGAAGGTCGTCAACGCATTCAAGACGGAAAATATCGCTAAAGCTATGGTAGCGACACTCACGAGATAACAAAATAACTTTTAAATTCATAGACTTATGAAAAATATGACTTGTCGGCATTTGGCTCCGACGCGATATTATGTATCATAAATTACGATACTATTGAGCCAAATCGATGCGCATAAGGATATCGCGGCCATAGTTGCCGAAACCGCGGCCGAAAATATTGATGCCACCGGTGTTGCGCGCATCGTCGGCAATCCCGATCCGCAGGCGGATCGACGAATGCTGACTGATGGCAAGATCATCGATCGTCACATCGGAAGAGGCAACGCCGTCGATGAAGGTGCCCTTCTTGGAGATTCGCCAGGTCTTGAGCTTGCCGTATTGAGAGCCTTCGAGCTTCCACCAGCTTGGCGTAAAAGCCCCGCGCTTATCGCCATAATCGCCCGGAGACGTCCATGTGCCAACGGCGACGCCGTTGATCCACACAGTGATGTCGGACGGCCAGTCCGGATTGGTGCCAGGCACTTCGGACGAGAGCTCCATCGAGAATTCGATGGCATTGACGTTCCTGTTCAATATCTTGGCATTGTTCGGGAATTTATATTCGACATGGCCACGCCCGAACCAGAGAAGACCTGCCTGCATGCGCTGCGGATCAAGGAAATAGTCGGGAACATCAAGCAGGCCAATGACGCCCTCGGTCGAGCACAGGCCACAAGGCGCATGCGTCTCGCAGCTCGTGTAGAGACCGATCGGCATGGCGACTTCGATCACGTCCTCATCATGCTTGAAGGCCTGATCCTCGAAGCTCAGCAGGATCTCATCGTAAAGCGCGGTACAGATCTTCTGGTAACCCTTGCGCGCCTTTGCAGCCTTGGTCTCGACAAGACCGGCCTCCTCCAGGATCATGATACCAGTCGCGACGGTCGATTGCGGCAGATCAAGCTCCCGGGCGATCTCGTTGACATTCAGCGAGCCCCTTGCGCAGAGCAGCTTCAACATATCGACACGTGCCGGCGCCGATAACGCCCGGAAAACCGCAGCGTTCTCACCCGCATAAATTGTCAGAAAGCCGCGCTGCATAAAATCCTGAATTCCCCATCAATAGATTTCATTATATCAGGATTTTTGATTTCACAAGAGATATTACTCGAGATGCTCCGGCCTAGCGCCTTCTCCACGCAATGAGAAGACGCCAGCCAGCTCGCGGGCTATACAACTTGGCGGGACGGAATCCTAGATCGCCGCTCAGCCTCCACTTTTACCGGCATGTCTCTATCCGCTTCAAGGCAGCGGTAATGCCTGACAGCGAGTAGGAATAACTCGTCTCGGTGCCTCGCTTAGAGGTTGCCTGCAGTTGCAACTGCGCACCGCCTTTCATGGCGTTGACCATGGTCGGCTCCTGCGATTCGTTTTTTACCCAGCCGTGCCGGTCTTTCGTAAACATCGGGAATGTCTTGTCGCCGACCGTCGCCGTCATCTGAGCACCGTCTTTCAGGTCATAGCCCATCGCGGCCTCCGGAACCAATTTATCGCCGGGAGACAGACGCGAGACGATGAAGAAATTGTCGCCATGGTCGACACTGGCGGGCTGCTGCGCAACCGGCCTCGATAGAACATAGCAATTCACATTGTCGCCGGACTTATAAGAATATGCGCCCCAATGATCGAATTGATCGATACGGACAGGCACTTCCGCATGCGCGATACCGGCGCCGAATGCGACGAAGACCAGAGCGGGGGCGAAATTTCTTGCAAACATGGTTTCCTGCCATTTCTTGTTTCAAGGACATTGAAAGCGAGAGACGCACTCACACGCACGGCAGTTTCGGTGCGGTGCGTTATCTGATTGTTAATGTCTTCGTTAAAATTTGTTCATGTTAGGAAACACGCAGGAAACCATATATGGGAAGAACACAACCCCGTCGGCATTGACGATCAGTTCACAGATTGCGCTGTTCCATCCGCTGCATCCATGCACATATAGCCGCCTGAACCTACGGCCTTTGCAAGCCACGCCATGAAGACGCAAGCGAGCGGCAGCTTTGACGTGCCGGTTTCTGCATGGACATGCGTGATGCAAAATCGGGCCGTGCTAACCGGATATAGTAGTAGGACTGTACCATGAAGAAGATCGGTTTCCTTTCATTCGGCCACTGGACGCCCTCGCCCCAGTCGCAAACCCGTTCAGCTGCCGACACGCTGCTGCAATCGATCGACCTTGCCGTCGCGGCCGAACAGCTGGGTGCGGACGGCGCCTATTTCCGAGTGCATCATTTCGCACGTCAGCTTGCCTCACCCTTCCCACTGCTGGCAGCTGTTGGCGCCAAGACCAGCCGCATCGAAACCGGCACTGCCGTCATCGACATGCGCTATGAAAATCCTTTCTACATGGCCGAGGATGCCGGCGCTGCCGATCTTATCGCCGGCGGCCGGCTGCAGCTCGGCATTAGCCGCGGCTCGCCCGAACAGGTGATCGACGGGTGGCGCCACTTCGGCTATGCCCCAATGGAGGGCGAAAGCGATGCCGATATGGGCCGCAGGCATACGGAAGTGCTGCTCGATCTGCTGCGCGGCGAAGGCTTCGCACAGCCCAACCCGCGGCCAATGTTCCCCAACCCGCCAGGTCTGTTGCGCTTGGAACCCTATTCCGAGGGCCTGCGCGAGCGGATCTGGTGGGGTGCCGGCTCCAATGCCACGGCCGTATGGGCCGCGAAGCTCGGCATGAACCTGCAGAGCTCGACGCTGAAGGATGATGAAAGCGGCCTACCCTTCCACGTCCAGCAGGCCGATCAGATCAGGCTCTATCGCGAGGCCTGGAAAGAAGCCGGGCACAAACGCGAGCCGCGAGTTTCGGTTAGCCGCAGCATCTTCGCGCTGGTTAACGATCTCGACCGCGCCTATTTCGGCCAGAGCGGCAAGGATGCTGACAAGATCGGCTTCATCGATGAAAAGACACGCGCCATTTTCGGCCGCAGCTATGCCGCAGAACCGGATGTGCTGATCGAGGAGTTGGCAAAGGACGAAGCCATCGCCGCGGCCGACACCCTGCTGCTGACGGTGCCGAACCAGCTTGGGGTCGACTACAACGCCCATGTCATCGAGAGCATCCTGACGCAGGTCGCACCGGCATTGGGGTGGCGCTAGGAGGGTTCTGAAACAGGACGAGACAAAACTGACCGCCCGCGAAGCTCACCTTCGCGGGCGGTCGTTTCAGATTTTACCACGTGAAGGGCGCATGCTTGGCGGATCAAGCCAAAGCGTAGTGACGCCGCAGCCTATGAAGTGCTGCCAATACCAGCAGCGCCATGACAGCGGAGAACGCCACAAGCGGCCATGCGCTATCGCCATCCAGCACGGCGACCGCCAACGTTCCGACGACACTTACAATCAGACTCTGAATACAGAAATAGAACGCCACAGCCGAGCCGGCGATATCGCCGAATTCCGCCAGAGCGCCGTTCGCCGTAACCGATCCCGCAAAGACGATGCCGACCGCCATGATCCACATCGGCAGCACGAAGCTTGCGAAGGACGGCACTCCGTAGAGTTGGCCAAGCGCAAGAGCTGCCGCACCGATAAGAAGCAGTCCCATGCCCCGCGCAACACAGCCTGCGACACCCCATCTTTCGACAAACCATCCGGCGAAGCGTGCCGCCGCAATCATCACGACGGCAACCGTTGCAAAGGCAATGCTGAAACCGAGCTGGGAGTAGCCGGCCCTGCCGATCAGCACGCGCGGTGCGGTCGAGAAGAACACGAAGAATGCGCCCATGCCCGCGCTGAAGGCGAGAGTATAAGTCCAGAACGACCGGCTTTTGAAGATCGGCCATATGGAACGGCGCGGGCCGATAGAGCCTTGAGGCCTCGTTTCATGCCACTTCGCCATGGCTTGAAAAGTCGCAGCCAGCGCCAAAAGCGCAAGCAATATGAAAATAGCACGCCAGCCGAACTGATCGGCAATCATGGCGCCGGCTATGGGGCCGAGTGCGGGCACGAAGGAGAGTATCGATCCGAATGTGGCATAGATAATGGCCTGCTCCGGACGATTGCCGTAGACATCCCGCAGGGTCGCGAAGGTCGCGACCAAGGCTGCCGACGCGCCTATGGCCTGCAGCAGGCGGCATAGCACGAAGACAGGCGCACCCCATGACAGGGCCGCTCCGAGAGAGGCGACGGCAAACAGAAGCGCGCCGCAAAGCAGGACTGGGCGGCGGCCGAGACGATCCGAAAGCGGGCCGAACACCACCTGCCCGAGACCGAGCATAATCATATAGAGGCTAAGCGTCAGCTGGATCACCGCAGGCGTCGTGTTAAAGATGCCAGGCATCGACGGCACGACGGGAAGGTAGATATCCATGGCCAGCGAGGCGAGGATGTCGAAAGGCGCCATCAGCAGCAGTGCCGCCGGCAGCGAGTAAGCCCAGGACGGGCGTATGTCAGACATGAAAAAATTCCGCTCGAAAGAGAGTTCGGGCGGCGCCTGCCACTGGTATCAACGGGAATGAGTTCGACAGCACGCCGCAACAACAAAAAGCTGTTGCGGCTTATCTATCTGCTGACTTGGAATTGCCCATGCCTATGGCCTCGTGGCGAGATACGTGATGGCCACAGCGTTTAGCAGATGACATCGAACCGAGCAATATGTTGCGACGGGCATGGTCGCAGCCACCACATTCAATGCTGTCGGCCGCGCATTGAAAATGAGGTGAAAATCTAATGATTTTTTAACCATGATCGTGCCCTAACTACTTGTAATTTCTTTCTTGGAGCAGATTATGGTGCGCGCATCAAAAATGGACAAGTTGGACGACCGGCTCGACTTTGTTGGACTGGGACAGGATGCCAGGCAGGCTCTGGCAGAGCTGCAGCCGACTATCGAATCCGCCGTCAAAGGCTCTCTCGACACCTTTTACGAGAAGATCACCAAACATCCGGCGATGTCGAAATTCTTTTCGTCGCAACAGCATGTACACCACGCCAAATCCAAGCAGCAGGACCATTGGAAGACGATCGCGTCAGGCAAATACGGACCCGATTATGTCGAAGCGGTCTCGGCGGTGGGCAGGACCCATGCCCGCCTCGGCCTCGAGCCGCGCTGGTATATTGGCGGCTACGCCTTGATCCTCGAAGGGATGGTGCGATCGATCGTCGCACAGCAGCTCAATGGTTTCATGCAGCGCAAGCATGAACAAGCCCTCTCACGGCGGCTGTCGGCGATCGTCAAGGCCGCCCTCGTCGACATGGATTACGGCATTTCGGTTTACCTGCAGGTGCTCGCCGATGAGCGCGACCGCGCGGAATCCGAGCGGGCTGCTGCCCAGCGCGAGCAGGAACGCGCGCTTAACGCACTCGGCATAGCGCTGAACGGTCTTGCAAACGGCGACCTCACGGCTGATATCACAGAAGCCCTTTCGGCCGAATTCGAGGTCTTGAAGAGCAACTATAACGAGTCGCTCGCATCCCTCGGCACTGCAATGCAGCGCATCGAAGATTCAGTGACACGCGTTCGCGACGAAGCCGGTTCGATCTCGTCCGCCGCTGACAACATGGCAAGGCGCACGGAACAGCAAGCCTCTGCCCTTGAAGAAAGTGCCGCTGCGATCGACCAGATCACCACGATTTCCGAACAGACCGCTGAGCGGACGCGCGAGGTTCAGGCAATCGTCAAGGAATCCGCCTCGGAGGCGGAACGCTCGCGCGAGGTCGTGCAGCAGGCCGTCTCCGCCATGGGCGATATCGAAACCTCGTCGCGCAAGATGACAGATATTATCTCCGTCATCGATGACATCGCCTTCCAGACCAACCTTCTGGCTTTGAACGCCGGCGTCGAGGCGGCGAGAGCGGGCGAACAGGGCAAGGGCTTCGCCGTCGTCGCCCAGGAAGTCCGCGAATTGGCGCAGCGTTCGGCGACCGCCGCAAAGGAAATCAAGGATCTCATCGACAGATCATCCAACGATGTGCGTCGCGGCGTGGAGCTCGTCAACCGGACCGGAGAGGCGCTGGCGCTCATCGGTAATCAGGTCGCTTCCATCGACCGGAATGTCGGTGCAATCGCCCGTTCGGCGCAGGAACAGGCCGTCGGCATCAGCGAGATCAATTCCGCCGTTCGCAACATGGATCAGATGACCCAGCAGAATGTTGCGCTAATGGAAGAGACGAATGCCTCGACGCGACACCTCGCCGATATCAGCAACGAGCTCGCCGGTCTGGTCGGACGATTCAAGACCGTGCGTTCGGGAACGCGGACCGGGGCCGTCAGGCTGAAACTCGCAAGCTGAAACAGTTGCCGCACACCGCAATCATCCGCATTCCAATTGCCACTTATTCCAAACGGCTCCGGATATGAACCCGGGGCTGTCTTCAACTATACAGCCTCACGGCATCTCCTCGATTTCAGCCAACAGCCATTGGCGAAACACCTTCATGGACGCCGTCTCCGCTCGCGATTTCAAGCGCGTCAGCCAGTAGCTGCCGGTCATTGCGGTAATCCGGAACGGCTGCATGATCCTGCCGGCTTCGATGTCATGGGAAAACATGGCGACCGGCACCAACGCGACACCGACGCCGCGTGCTGCAGCCTCCACCAGCGTCAGCGACGAATCGAACATCCAGCCACGAAGATGCGGTGGCGGCAGGCCCGCCGCCCTGAACCAGAGCGACCATTCATCGACCCGATAGGATCGCAACAGTTCGACATCGACGAGATCGGCAGGCGTACGCAATCGCGCGCCGATATCCGGCGTGCAAACTGGGGAGAGTGGCGCATCCATAAGATGGATCGCCTCGGTTCCATGCCATGCACCGTCACCGAAGCGCAGGAAGAAATCCAGTCCGTCGAGCACCATGTCGGCTCGGTTGTTGTTGGTCTTCAGGCGCAGATCGACATGGGGATGCTGCGCCTTGAAACTGCCGAGGCGCGGCAGGAGCCAGCCGATCGCGAAAGTCCCGACGACGCCGACCGTCAGGATCTCGGCGAAATTCCCCTCCTCCAACTGGCTGAGCGTGGCGCTCATGCGGCGGAAGGCGTCCGTCAGCACCGGAAGCAACGCATGCCCCTCGTCGGTCAGCGCGAGGCCGCGTGGCAGGCGCTTGAAGAGGGTCACGCCCAGCACGTCTTCCAACGCCTTGACCTGATGGCTGATCGCCGTCTGCGTGACCCGAAGCTCCAGGCCAGCCCGCGTAAAACTGCCATGCCTCGCCGAGGCCTCGAAAACCCGCAGCGCGTTCAGCGGCAGTTGGGAAATGTCCATTTGTGTCCTAAGGCCAAGTTTTTCTCATGTCTAAGCCCAGAATTGATCGTTTGTCTAGGGCAGAAACCAGAGCCATAGTCTGCCTCGCACGGTGATTTGCCACACCCCAATGACCTCCACGGGCTGATAGGCGCACCGTTGCCCAACGCAAAATCGAAGTGGAAACAAGATGACGATCTTATTGTCGCGCCGGCAAAGCCTTGCCGGCAGCTTGCTTGCGCTGCCTGTACTGGCAGGGCTGAGCTCGGTTGGACGTACTGCAGACGATAATACAGGCGAGGCGCAGCTTGCCGCGCTCGAAAGCAAGCATCCAGGCCGCTTCTGTGTCAGCATTCTGGACATGGCAAGCGGCAGGCGCATCGAGCACCGCGCCGGCGAGCGCATTCTCATGTGCAGCACGTTCAAGGCGCTGGCGGCAGCTCTCGTGCTTGCTCGCGTCGACAAGGGAGAAGAGAAGCTCGACCGACGCATTCATTACAAGAAGAGCGATCTCATCGACTATTCTCCGGCCACCAAACCCAATGCCGGAGAAAATGGCATGACCGTTGGCGAACTTTGCGCAGCGGCCGTGACGCTCAGCGACAATACCGCGGCCAATCTGCTGCTCGCGAGCTTTGGCGGCCCGGAGGCAATTACGACCTTCTGCCGCAGCATAGGCGACGAGATCACCCGCCTGGACCGCACCGAGCCCACGCTGAACTATCACGACACACCGAACGATGAGCGCGACACGACGACAGCTTCGGCGATGCTGGAAAACCTGCAGCGGCTTCTGTTCACCGATGTGCTGACGCCCGCCTCGCGATCGCAGCTCGCGGCCTGGCTGATCACCAACAAGACGGGCGACGCCCGCCTGCGCGCCGGGCTTCCGAAGGATTGGCTGGTGGGCGACAAGACCGGAACAAATGGCAACAAACACGGCAATGCCAACGACATCGCGGTGCTATGGCCAACGAAGCGCGCGCCCATCATCGTGACGGCCTATTGCGAGATCCCCGCCATCGCAGCTGACGAACGCAACGCCATCATTGCCGAAATCGGCCGCATTGCCGCGGCGATCTGAGAACATACGCCCCGGATAACAACCGCCACCAATCATCACCTCTTTTTCGACCGTACGATCCTGCACGGTCGATCATCACAATGAGGATATCATTTTGAATATACGTACCAATTCTTTGCAGAAGATCGGCTTCGTCGCCAGCTGCCTTTTCTATGGCGTCGGCGCACAGGCTGCCGACGGCAATGACCAAGATCGGCTGGAGCGGGCCGTCAACGAGATCGTCCGCCCGCTGATGAAGGAAAACGATGTGCCGGGCATGGCGATCGCGCTGACCGTCAAAGGCAAGCGTTATGTCTTCAACTATGGCGTCGCCTCGAAGGAGAGCGGCCAGAAGGTGACGAGCGACACGATCTTCGAGCTCGGCTCTATCAGCAAGACCTTTACGGCAGCGCTCGGCTCCTACGCTCAAGTCCGTGGAAAACTGTCCTTTTCCGACAAGGCGACGAAATATATGCCGGAACTTGCGGGCAGCAGCTTCGACAGGATCAGCCTGCTCGATCTCGCCACATACTCGGCAGGCGGTCTGCCACTGCAGTTTCCCAGCGACGTGACGGATCAGGACAAGATGGTTGCCTATTATCGCAAATGGCATCCCACCTTTGCGCCCGGTACGTATCGGCAATATTCCAATCCCAGCATCGGCCTATTCGGTTACCTGGCAGCGCAGGCCGTCGGAGAGCCGTTCGATACGCTGATGCAGGAAAAAATTCTTCCTGGTCTTGGCCTCCGTCACACCTATGTCCGCGTTCCACCGGCTGAGATGGCCAATTATGCCTATGGCTATTCCAAGCAGGGCAAGCCGATCCGCGTCAACGGCGGCGTTTTCGATACGCAGGCCTATGGCATCAAGACTACCAGCTCCGATATGCTTGCCTTTCTTGAAGCGAATATGGGCGAAGCAGAGCTCGACGATAAGCTTCAGCAGGCCATCGACGCGACGCATGTCGGCTACTACCGCGTCGACAACACGACGCAGGCGCTCGGTTGGGAGATCTATGCCTATCCAACGACGCTCGCCCGGCTGCTTGCCGGCAATTCGTCGGACATGGCATTTGAGCCGCATAAAATCACCCGGCTCGACCCGCCTCAGCAGCCGCGCAAGGATATCCTGCTCAACAAGACAGGCTCAACGAACGGTTTTGGTGCATACGCTGCCTTCATACCAGCCAGACAGGTCGGCATCGTTTTGCTTGCAAACCGGAATTTTCCGATCCCTGCACGCGTCGCGGCAGCCTACAAAATCCTGACAGCCGTCGAGGACATGCAGGGATCCAATGCGGTCCAGTAAAGAGCTGCTATGAGGATTTAATTGCTTCAACAAACGGCCGGCCTTGCGAAGTATCGAGGCCGGCCACCGTCATTTATCGATTGCCGGAAGACCGTCGCGCGGCAACATCAGCTTGGGAGGCTTCCGTTCCGTTGAAGAATTCCTGCAGAAGGCGGGTAATGCGCTCTGGTGGTGTACCCTTTGCATATTCTTCCTGCATCCGGCGTCTGACCAATATTTCTAAGACTGACATGTCTTTCACCTCATATATCCGGCGCAAGGAAAATGTCGCTCTCAATGGCGCGGGAGGCAAGTTACAGTTTTTTCATAATCTTAGCGGCGCGACCGAAGAAGCTCTGATCTTGCCGGTATCGCATTCCACCCGAAGCGGAGTTTACCGAAGCGTGATCAATCTGCCACTTGCCAAATCCCGGCTCATCGTAGAATTGAAAGCGGCCAATCGGTCGGTTGTTTGCGCTTCCTTAACTTCCGTGCTTTAGCGGGCCACACCCCGACCATTGGATGATGTCGCCTGCAAGGAATGAATAATGCCCATAAAAAAAAGCTCCGCCTCTGACGTTTTCCAGCGCAAGATTTCAGATTTTTGCGATCTGCGGCTCAAGCCGCTGCTTCAGCCGCGTAGCTTCGAGAATATCAAAGGCTTCATGATCGGCCTTATCGTTTTCCAATCGCGCCCTCCTCTCCGGGCAGGACGTGTGGATTTCCAGGAAATAGCCTCTCTCTGCGGCATGGACGAGGAAATGAGCCCCGAGTTCAAACGGGCCGCCCAGCCCGGCTTCGATGCGATTCTTCGCTGGCTTGGGGCGCCGAAAACCAGCACGGCACGGAAGCCCCCCGTCGCCACGAAGCTCCCTTTAAGAGTTCCCGCCAAGCCTATTTCTGCACGGCCTCTGCGTCGTATGGCTTCCTAAAATGAACTGCGTACCGGCCATGATGGCCGGTACGTCCTTTAACTGCCTCGTCGGCAGAACACAAAACCCCACACAGCTTCGAGTACCGATCCAATCGGCAACGCCGGCAGGCAGGACGCAGCCCCATCTCGTCCGCGACCGGTTTTGTTCCGACGCGACGAGTGGTTGGCGTCCGCCGAATGCTTTGAAGACCGGCGAACCGGGCGTGACAGCTGGGTAAGATTGGCGAGACTGTCGATGCTTACCAATGTGGATACACCTTCAGGCAGCAATTGACTATCAATTCTATAGAGAAAGGAATGAAGAAGCGACGACCTCTTCAAAAATGAAATGCCTTTTCTCGAAGACCGGCTTTTAATGCGGCATCGTGGCGCCAAATGAAATCGGAGCCCGCCCATGAACGCGCAACTGCACCATATCAACGCCACGCATCCTAAGGCCACCGTGTTGGAGACTGAACAGCAGGCGCTGGCCGTCGCGCAGGAGCTGGCCCAGCGTTTTGCCGCCACCGCCTCGGAGCGCGATAGCGAGAGGCTGCTTCCCTTTGTCGAGATGGATGCGCTGGCACAATCCGGGCTCTTGGCAATTACGGTTCCCGAGGAGTATGGCGGCCTGGATGTCTCCAATGCCACCTTGGCGGAGATCACGGCGACACTCGCCCAGGCCGACGGTTCGATCGGACAGATCCCGCAGAACCACTTCTACATTCTTGAAGCCTTGCGCGTCGATGGTTCGGAAGATCAGAAGCGCTATTTCTTCGCGCGCGCATTGGCCGGCGATCGCTTCGGCAACGCTCTTTCCGAGCGCGGCACGAAGACAGTCGGGCATTATGATACGCGTATCACCCGCGATGGTCCGGGCTATCGCATCAATGGCCGCAAGTTCTATTCGACGGGCGTCCTCTTCGCCGATTGGGTCACTGTCTTTGCGCTCGACGAAGCCGACAAGCTGGTCATGGCCTTCGTCCCGAAGGGAACGGAAGGCATCGAAATCATTGACGATTGGGATGGCTTCGGGCAGCGCACGACCGGCAGCGGCACCACGGTCCTCAACAATGTCTACGTGAATGCCGACCATGTTGTTCTTCACCACAAAGGCTTCGAACGGCCGACGACGATTGGCTCCGTCGGCCAGATCATTCATGCCGGCGTCGATCTCGGCATCGCTCGGGCAGCCTTTGCCGAAACGCTTGATTTCGTGAAGACCCGGTCGCGCCCCTGGATGGATAGCGGTGTAGAGCGGGCGAGCGACGATCCGCTGACAATCGCCAAGGTCGGGCAGATCGCCGTCCGGCTGGAAGCTGCTACCGCGACCGTCGAGCGCGCCGGCCGCAAGGTCGATGCCGCCCAGGTCGAGACAACAGAAAAGAGGGTGGTCGAGGCGACGCTCGCGGTAGCGGCCGCAAAAGTGCTGACAACGGAAATTGCCATCGAAGCGAGCAACACCTTGTTTGAGCTCGCCGGCACGGCCTCGGTCAAGCTCGATCTCAATCTCGATCGCCACTGGCGCAATGCCCGCACGCATACGCTCCACGATCCGGTTCGCTGGAAATATCACGTCGTCGGCAATTATCACCTCAACGACGTCATCCCGCCGAAAAACGGCGCGCTTTAACGGATAGACGAAAGCCCCGTCGCCGGCGACGAGGCTTTCACATAATCAAAGGCACATATCCACAGCGCCACGCTGAAGCCAATTAGTGCCGATCCATATTGGTTTCCATGGGCTGACCGGCTGACATCGCGAGACTTTCCAGACCGGTTGCAACGACCGATACCCTGAATACCCCGTCGAGAGTCTTGTCGAAGATGGCACCGACGACGATATCGGCATCCGCAAAGACTTCGTCGCGGATGCGGCTGGCGGCCTCATCGACCTCGAACAGCGTCATGTCCGTTCCGCCGGAAATGGAGATCAGCACGCCGCGCGCGCCCTTCATGCTCATGTCGTCCAGAAGCGGATTGGAGACTGCGGCATCTGCCGCTTTCAATGCGCGGCCCGGTCCTGAAGCTTCGCCCGTTCCCATCATCGCACGTCCCATTCCCCGCATCACGGATTTGACATCGGCGAAGTCGAGATTGATGAGACCTTCCTTGATGATCAGGTCCGTGATGCAGCTGACGCCCGCATAAAGGACGCGGTCCGCAGTCACAAAGGCGTTTGCGAAGGTGGTCGTGGCGTCCGCAATGCGAAACAGGTTCTGATTGGGAATGACGATAACGGTGTCCGCACTTTCGCGCAGTCGCTCGATGCCCTCGTCGGCCGTGCGCATGCGCCGGTTGCCCTCGAACGTGAAGGGCTTAGTGACGACGCCGACCGTGAGGATGCCCGCCTGCCGCGCGACCTGAGCGATGATCGGCGCGGCGCCCGTACCGGTGCCGCCGCCCATTCCGGCCGTCACGAAGCACATGTGCGTGCCCTGGAGATGATCCATGATCTCATCGATGGATTCCTCGGCGGCGGCTCGTCCGATTTCCGGCAGGGAGCCTGCACCGAGGCCCTCCGTCACCTGTGCGCCAAGTTGAATGCGCCTGGTCGCTTTGGACGTCGCAAGCGCCTGCGCATCCGTGTTTGCCGCGATGAATTCAACGCCCTGAAGTTGTTGCGCGATCATATTGTTGATCGCGTTGCCGCCGCCACCGCCGACACCGACGACAGAAATCTTCGGTATCACCCCGGAAAGTGGTGCGCGCGTGTCAGCCATGAAGGACTCCATTGGATCGATTTCATTCTCAATCGAGATCGCCTGCCCTTCTGGAGGTTGAAAACGATTCGTGAGCGAAGAGATCCTAATGAGGAACGTGTGCGGATTGCGGCATGCGCCGGCAACCCTCCACAGAATAATGAGTTGAGCACAGGATTTGTAAGCCGGATATTGAAACATCAATCATCCAGCATTGATTAAAGGCCACAATCGGTGAGCCTGCTTGAAGCTGTGGTGTGCTCCAACCCTGGCCCACACCACACCAGATATAATGACGCTGACCGATCTTGAGTACAGGTGGAGTCAGCACCAGCGCAGCGTAGATTATGAGCCTATGCCCTTTTTAGACTGCGCCACGTCCTCGCCCTCGTGTCAGCTGTAAAGACTGACTTCGGGAATCCGGTCGTTCAAAACGAATTCGCCAACCTCCTTGGCCTTGTAGAAGACCGGATCGTGCAGCGTGTGCGTCCGTACATTGCGCCAGAAGCGGTCGAAACGATATTTCTCCGCGGTCGAGCGCGCTCCGGTGAGTTCGAAGACGCGCGAGGTGATATCGAGTGAAACATGGGTCGCATGCACCTTCGCCGCATAGGCTTCGGCTGCTGCCTCGCCGCGCTCGCGTGCCGTTGCCCTGCTTCCTCCCGCAAGCGCCTCCTGCACCGTTGCCGCAGCGCTGTCGGCCAGCGCAGCGGAAGCCTTCAAGGCCGCAGTGAACTCGCCGACACGCTCGAGAATATAGGGATCGTCCGATGCACGTTCGACGCCGGATGTGACCCACGGTCGAGTCGTGCTGCGGACATAGTCGACCGCCTCTCGCAAAGCGCCTTCAGCCGTGCCGAGATAGAAGTTCACGAAAACGAGCTGAATGAGGGGTGTGTTGAAGGTTGCGAGCACCGGCGCTTCGCCGCCGACGGTTGCCGCCCTATCCAGATCCTCTTCGTAGACGGGAAAATCGTGGAATTCGACGCTGCCGCTGTCCGACAGTCTCTGGCCGAAATTGTCCCAATCGTCATTAGCCTTGTAACCCGCCCGATTGGTCGGAACGGCAAAACCGACGATCCCATCATCAAGAGCGGCATTGGCGTTGATGTAATCCGACACGTGGGCGGCGGTGGAGAAGGATTTGCGGCCGTTCAGGACATAGCCATTGCCGCGGCGCGTCAATACGAGGCCCGGATCGCGCGGATTGACGGCAGCACCCCAGTAGAGGCTGTTTGCCACCGTCTTGTTGCCGAGCTCCTGCGCACGCGCCTCCTCGAAGGCCCAATAGACATATTGGCTGTTGACGTAGTGATAGCCGAGAAGCTGGCCAATGGAGCTTTCGCCGCGCGCAAGGATGCGCACCAACCGCAAGCCATCCACCCAATCGAGGCCGCCGCCGCCAACCTGCGCAGCATGCAAGGCGTTCAGCAAGCCCGCATTCTTCAGCTTGACGATTTCGCCGAGCGGTGGACGACCTTCGCGATCAAGTTCTGGAGCGCGCTTGGAAAGATCGGCGGCAATCTCTTCCGCTCGGGCAAAAAGGTCTTCCCGCGTGGCGTTTCGACTGCCCGCAAAGACGACGTTGGACTGACTCATTATATGAACTCCGGTTCATGGACGTAGTCCGGCGAGATTAAGAAATTCTCGCCGGGATCGTGGACAGCTGCTTAGAAAAGCTTCTCCGGTATCCAGCTGGCGGTTACCGCGTCGCTCGTGTTGAAAGCAGGAACTTTCTTGGCCAGTTCCTCGATCGTCCGGACATTGGCGGCGCGAAGTCCCTCCTGCGTCAGCAGCGTCGGCTTGACGGTGATCTGATGCGGAACCTCTTGGCCCGCCACCTGCAAAGCGGCGGCTCGGATGGAAACCGCACCGACGACGGCTGGATTGGTCGCCACCGTCGCAACCCACGGGCTACCCGGTTCGGTTATTTCCTGAATGTCGGCCGTCGATACGTCAGCGGAATAGATCTTCAGCCTGCCCGTGATGCCGAGATCCGTCGCGGCAAGCTTCACGCCGCGCGCGAACTCGTCATAGGGTGCGAAAACGACTGATATGTCGGGATTGGCCGTCAGCGCCGCCTTTGCCTGGTCCGCAGTCGAGGTCGCCGTCGTATCGCTGACATTGCCGAAGCGAGCCTTTTCAACAACCCCTGCATTCTGCTTCTTGAAAGCGTCCCAAACCTCGTTGCGGCGATCGAGCGGCGCAAAGCCGGCGACATAGACATAACCTGCCTTGAAGCTGCTGCCGTTGTCCTTGACGGCCTGCTTCAGGGCAAGATCGGCAAGCTCATGATCGCTCTGCTCGACCTGGGGGATCTTGGGATTGTTGAGATTGACGTCGAAGGCAACGACCTTGATGCCCTTGTCGAGCGCCTGCTGAACGACATCGCCGAGAGATTCCGGCAGGCCGTGATCGATAACGATGGCGGAGACACCAAGATTGATCGCCTGGAGGATCTGTTCGCGCTGCGCAGCCGCATCCTGGCGGCCGGGGAAGACGCGCAGATCGATGTCGAGCGCCTTTGCCTGAGCTTCCGCGCCGGCCTGATAAGCCTGGAAGAAGTCGCCGGCCGATATGTAGCTGATCAAGGCGATCTTCACGCCGCCCTTATCAAAGGGGGCGGGAGCGCCACTCACACCGCCAGCCAGCGCA
Organism: Rhizobium sp. BK491; assembly: GCF_014194925.1. Lineage (NCBI taxonomy): Bacteria > Pseudomonadati > Pseudomonadota > Alphaproteobacteria > Hyphomicrobiales > Rhizobiaceae > Rhizobium > Rhizobium sp. BK491. The sequence continues at coordinate 719,292 of NZ_JACIAR010000003.1, read as the reverse complement.
GCCTGCGTAAGAAGAAGAGGAGCAACGGCCGTTAGGGCAAGCCGTGTGAGAAATTTCATTGTCGCGATCCTCACGATCAATCGGAAGCGTCGTCTGACGGAATGATGACCCTGCGACGCATGCAATTATTTAGATATAAACTCTATGTTTTTAGTAGATTAAATCATCTGATTTTACCCGCCTTCGGAGATTCTTTGTTCGCGACGGGAAGGCTTGGCGGCAAGGGCTTGCCTAAAAGATCGCGCAATCTCGCGGGCAGTCCACGCGGGTCTATGGCTGAGGGGCGATAGACCGGCATCCGAAAAAGTGACCATAAAGCTAACGATCATTACGCGGGCTGTGGAAACCCGATCTGTACATTAGAAAGGCAGATGACGGAAATTTCCCCTGCCACCCCAGTTTTGGAAAAATGTTCCTCCCTTAAGTCACTTAAATCTACCTATTTTATATTCTATTGGCATTTATGAATTGCTGGAGAGGATGCTTTCATGACCAAGGGACAGACGACCGGCCTAGGACGCCGGGATATTCTTAAACTGACGGCGGTTGCCGGAACGGCGCTCGCGGCTTCAAGCATTCTGTCGAAGACCGCCGCCGCTGCCGACGACGCATTGTCGTTGAAAGGCAAGCGGATCGCTATCAGCGCGACGGGAACCGACCACTATTTCGACCTTCAGGCCTACAATGCGCAGATTGACGAGGTGAAACGGCTGGGCGGCACGCCGATCGCCGTCGATGCCGGCCGCAACGACGGCAAGCTTGTCTCGCAGCTGCAGACGCTGATTGCGCAGAAGCCGGACGCCATAGTCCAGATCCTCGGCACGCTGAGCGTCATCGATCCCTGGCTGAAGAAGGCCCGCGACGCCGGCATTCCCGTTTTGACCGTCGATGTCGGCTCGACCAATTCGATCAACAACACCACATCGGACAATTGGGGTATCGGCAAGGACCTGGCGCTGCAGCTCGTCTCCGATATCGGCGGCGAAGGCAATGTCATCGTCTTCAACGGCTTTTATGGCGTAACGCCCTGCGCAATCCGCTACGACCAGCTCGTCAATGTGGTCAAATACTTCCCGAAGGTGAAGATCATTCAACCAGAACTTCGGGATGTCATTCCGAATACGGTTCAGGACGCCTTCACGCAGATCACCGCCATCCTGAACAAATATCCGGAGAAGGGCTCAATCAAGGCGATCTGGTCGGCCTGGGACATTCCCCAGCTCGGCGCCACACAGGCGCTCGCGGCCGCTGGTCGTACCGAGATCCGCACCTACGGCGTCGACGGCAGCCCGGAAGTGCTGCAGCTCGTTGCGGATCCCAATTCGCCAGCCGGGGCCGATGCAGCCCAGCAGCCAGCGGAAATCGGTCGCACGGCCATCCGCAACGTCGCCAAGCTGCTTTCGGGGCAAACGCTGCCACGCGAAACCTATGTTCCTGCCCTCTTGGCAAACAAAAGCAATGTCGCCGACGTGATCAAGACGCTCGGCATCGGCTGACGTGCAAACCGGCGATGCGGATTTTCCCGCATCGCCTCTCGAAAGGCGAAGGGCCTCTTTCATGACCGCAGCCGAGCATGTGACCAAAGCAGACAACACGTCGCACATCCTGCGCTTCGACGACATCGTTAAACGTTTCGGCGGCGCGCAGGCGCTGGCCGGAGCGTCGCTTGCCATCAGGCGCGGCACCGTCCATGGGCTTGTCGGCCAGAACGGAGCGGGCAAATCCACCTTGATCAAGCTGCTGGCAGGTCTGCACATCCCGGATGAGGGACGGATCGAGATCGAGGGGCAGGTCTATGAGCGCCTGGCGCCGCATCTGTGCGAAGAGCTCGGCATTCATTTTATCCATCAGGATCGGCTGCTGGTCCCAACCTTCACTGTCGGAGAATCGCTTTTTCTCGGGCGAGAGACCCGCTTCGGCAAGACACCGTTCCTCGACCGCAGCGCCATGCAACGGCGGGCCGCAGAACTCCTTGCCAATTATTTCGGCGTCGATTTGCCAAAGAACGCGCTGATCAGCGAACTGTCGACAGCGGAACGGCAGATCGTCCAGATCACCCGCGCGCTGCTGCACAAGCCGAAGATTCTCGTTTTCGATGAGCCGACCGCAGCGCTAGTGCGCCAGGAAGCTGAGATCCTGTTCCGCCTCATCCGCCGCCTGCGCAGCGAAGGCGTGACCATTATCTACGTCTCGCATTATCTCAATGAAATCGAGGCCTTGTGCGACGATGTTACGGTTCTGCGCAATGGTGTCGATGTCGCGTCTCTGAGGGCAAGCGAAATCTCGGCAGGCAAGATTGCCAACCTGATGGTCGAACGCGATATCGCCGACATGTTTCCCAAGCGGCAAGTCGAACTAGGGAATGAGATACTCAGAGTCAGGAATCTCTCGGCAACAGACCGCTTTCACGATGTCAGCCTCTCACTGCGTCGCGGCGAGATCCTCGGCATTACGGGCTTGCTCGGCTCGGGGGCAAAGGATCTGGTTCGCACCCTCTTCGGGTTGCAGGCGGCAACAGGTGGGACGATCGATGTCGATGCGCGTGGCCTGAAGCTGCGCACCCCGGTCGAAGCCGTCGATCATCAGATCGCCTTGGTGCCGGAGGATAGGCGCGGCCACGGCGTAGGCCTGGAGCTCAGCGTCCGTGAAAACATCACACTGTCGAGCCTGAGCCGCTATACCCGTTTCGGCTTTCTCAACCGCAAGCGAGAAAGCGCCGACGCCGACGAGCTGATCAAGCGGCTGCAAATCAAGACGGCTGGGCGCGAGGTACTGGTGCGGACACTCTCAGGCGGCAACCAACAGAAGGTGGCGATTGCCAAATGGCTGAGCCGCCATTCGGAAATCTACCTGCTCGACGAGCCGACCGTCGGCGTCGATATCGGCTCGAAGGTCGAAATCTACACTTTGATCGGCGAGCTTGCCGCCCGCGGTGCCGGCGTAATCGTGCTGTCTTCGGATCTTCAGGAGCTTGTCGGCATCACCGACAGGATCCTTGTGCTGTTTCGCGGTCGCGTGACGCGCGAACTCATCTCCTCCGAGACGACAACGGACGAAGTTCTGTCGGCATCGACCGGTGCCTTGGAAGGATTGCGCCATGTCGGCTGACGTTCAATTTGCCTCCCTACCCGAAACTTCGACGACAAAGGCGTCGCCGGCCAGCGGCAAGCTTGCCGCTGCCGCCGCCTTGCGGTTCGGTTCGTTGCTTGCCTTCGCAGCCATTCTGGTGATTTTCGCGGCGACGGCGCCCTATTTTCTGACGGTCGGCAATATCGGCAACGTGCTCGGACAATCGGCCATTTCGGGTGTTCTCGCCATCGGCCTCACGATCGTCCTGATCGCCGGCGGCTCCAATGTCGTCACCGGCGGCATCGATCTCTCGCTTGCCGCCAATATGGGGCTCAGCGCCGCAGTTTACGCAACCCTCATCCAGCTCGGTTTCAGCGATGTGGTCGCCGGGGCGGCTGCACTGGCCACCGGGCTGGCGATCGGCATCGTCAACGCGCTGGCGATCGTTTTTGCGGGCATTGTGCCGTTGCTCGCGACGCTTGCCGTGATGAATGTGGTCGCCGGGCTGGAGCTGGTGCTGACCCAGAATACCGTGCTTCCGGCCTCGACAGACCTTCTCACCGCACTTTCATCGTCGGACGGGTTTGGCATTCCGATCCTCGCCTATGTGCTGATCGGCTTTACCATCGTCGCGACGGCGATCGTGCAATTCACCCCGCTTGGCCTCAGGCTTTATGCCGTCGGCGAGTTTCCCGAGGCCGCACGCGCCGCCGGCCTGCCGTTGAAGAGCCTGGTTGCGGGGGCGTTCGTGGCGAGCGGATTCTGCGGTGGAATCGCCGGCATCCTCTCCGTCGCCTATCTCAGCGGCAGCACCACCGGCTCCGGCGAGATGCTGCTTCCCGTCGTCGTCACCGCATTGCTCGGCTCGGTGTTTTCCCGCCGGCTCGTGCCGACCATTGGCGGCACGCTGATCTCGACACTATTCGTCGGCTTTCTCATCAATGGCTTCCAGTTGCTCAATCTGCCGAGCACGCTGGTCAGCGGCGTTCAAGGTCTTCTGATCCTCATCGTGGTTTCGGCCACCACACTGCTTCGCAAACGGGAGATCTGAACCGTGATCGCTGCCATTGCCCTGACACGGTCATTCGCTGGCCTTGCCCGCTATGGACTCATCGTCGCCCTTGTCCTCGTCTTCTCGCTGTTTTCGACCGTGGCGCCGACCTTCCTCAGCGTCGGCAATCTGCAAAGCATTCTTGTCAATAACTTCACCCTGCTTGCCATTGTCTCGATCGCCATGACCTTCGCTGTTGCCGCCGGCGGCATCGATCTCTCCGTCGGAACGGCAGTCGATTTCGCAAGCTTTGCGTTCGTCTCCGGCATATTGGCTGGTCTACCGGTACCACTGGCCGCCCTGGCGGGTCTTGGCGCGGGCGCATTAGTCGGTGCCTTCAATGCTATCCTGATCTCGGCAATCGGCGTATCGCCGTTCTTGGCAACGCTCGGAACACTATTCATCGGCCGCAGCATTCAGCAACTCCTGACGGATGGCGGCAATCCGGTCTATCTGCCGCCCTCCGGTGTTCCCGCAGCATTCCGCTTTATCGGGCATGGAACGCTTGTTGGCTTTCCGGTGCCGCTTCTGATCGCAGCAGTCATCATCGCGGCAGCAGCACTGCTATTTGCCCGCATGCGCTTCGGCCGCGCCGTGCTTGCGATCGGCATTCAGCCGCGCACCGTTCGCTATTCGGGCATCGGTCTCGCAAAGCATGTGGCCGTGACCTTCATCCTCGCCAGCACGATTGCTGCCTTTGCCGGCCTGATCCTGACGGCGACCGTGACGGTTTATATCCCCTCTTCCGGCAACGGCTTCATGCTGAACGCCATTGGGGCCACTTTCATCGGCACGACCTTTTCGTCGCTGGGGCGGCCGAACGTCGCCGGCACGGTGCTTGGCGTTCTGCTTTTGAGCATCGTCGCCAACGGCCTGCTGCTGACGGGCCTGAATTTCTACTGGCAGCAGGTCGGCACCGGTCTGCTGATCTTCGCCGTGCTCACCTTCAGCTTCGTCAACAAGAAAGCGGTTGGCGCCTGAGCGCCGACCGAACGATACAATCGCAGGAATAGCAAGATGACACGCGAAATCAGGCTCAATGCCTTTGACATGAACTGCGTCGGACACCAGTCACCAGGCCTCTGGCGCCATCCCCGCGACAAATCCTGGACCTACAAGGATCTCGATTATTGGGTCCATCTGGCGAAAACGCTAGAGCGTGGCAAATTCGATGGCTTGTTCATCGCCGATGTGCTCGGGGTCTATGACGTATTGAACGGCAATGTCGATGCGGCCTTGCGCCATTCGGCGCAGGTGCCGGTCAACGATCCGCTGCAGCTCATCCCGACCATGGCCTATGAGACGGAGCATCTCGGCTTCGGTCTGACAGCTTCGCTTTCCTTCGAGCATCCCTACACATTCGCGCGGCGCATCTCGACGCTCGATCATCTGACGAAAGGGCGCGTCGGCTGGAATATCGTCACCTCCTATTTGAACAGCGGCGCGCTCAACATCGGCCAGTCTGCACAAACGCAGCATGACGACCGCTATTCCCTGGCCGAGGAATATCTCGAAGTCTGCTACAAGCTGTGGGAGGGTAGCTGGGAAGACGACGCAGTCATTCGCGACCGCGAGAGCGGCATCTTTACGAGACCGGAAAAAGTCCACCCGATCCGCCATTCCGGCAAGCATTTCAGCGTGCCCGGCATTCATCTCAGCGAGCCGTCGCCGCAGCGTACCCCCGTGCTTTACCAGGCGGGCGCCTCCAGCCGCGGCAAGGATTTCGCCGGTGCGCATGCCGAATGCATTTTTGTCGCGGCACCTTCGAAGGCAGTCCTGAAGCGCTATGTCGCCAATGTTCGCGAAGCAGCCGAGCGCATCGGGCGCAATCCCCGCGAAATCCTTTCCTTCAATCTACAGACAGTGATCCTGGGCGAGACCGATGCCGAGGCACAGCGCAAGTTCAACGAATACCGTCAATATGTTTCGCTCGAAGGGGCGCAGGCGCTGATCTCCGGTTGGACCGGCATCGATTTTGGCCAATTCTCGCCTGACGAGGTGCTACGCCATCGCTATACCAATGCAGTGCAATCGGCCGTCGAGACCTTCACCACCATCGACCCGGACAAGGAATGGACGGTGCGCGAAATGGCCGATTGGGTCGGCATTGGCGGCTTCGGCCCGGTCTTTGTCGGCTCGCCACAGACGGTTGCCGACCTGATGCAGGAATGGATCGAGGATACCGACGTCGACGGCTTCAATCTCGCTTATGCCGTCACCCCCGAAAGCTTCGAGGATGCCGTCGATCTTCTGGTGCCGGAACTGCAGAAGCGCGGCGTCTACAAGACCGAGTATCGCACAGGCACCTTGCGGGAGAAGCTTGGCGGCAGCGGACCCCGGCTTGCAGTCCCGCATCCAGCAACCGGCTATCGCAATCTTGGCGAAGCCAACGCTCTTCCCAGACGCGTCGGATAGGCTTTAGACAAAGGTGCGTGTCTTTGGCTGAGACGGGACAATTCCCGTCTTAGCTGCCCCATGTCCGTTCGAGGACTCGAAGCCAGTTTTGATGCGCGATCTTGGCAAGCGAGGGAGCGTCAAACCCATGCGCGCGCAAGGCGTCGATCAGCTTCGGCAGGCCACTCGCATCACCGAGCGCTGCCGGAATGGTCGTACCATCGAAATCGGAACCGAGCGCGACATGTTCGATGCCGATGCGCTCTGCAATGTAAGCAACGTGGCGAACGAGGACTTCGAGAGGCGTATCGGTGTTCCTGACGCCATCGTCACGCAGGAACAACACGCCGAAATTTATACCGACCAAACCGCCGGTATCGCGGATGGCGTCAAGCTGCTTGTCGGTCAGGTTGCGGCTGTGCGGGCTGATGGCATGCGCGTTGGAATGCGAGGCAACCAGCGGCGCATTCGACAATTTGGCGATATCCCAGAACCCCTGCTCATTCATGTGCGAGAGGTCGATCATGATCCTCAGCTCGTTGCAGGCGCGGATCAGATCTTTGCCGGCGTCGGTGAGCCCGGGGCCAATATCCGGCGTCGAAGGAAACCGGAAAGGCACACCATAGGCAAAGACATTGGGGCGGCTCCAGACAGGTCCAAGCGTGCGCAAACCGGCCTGATGCAAGACGTATAGGGCATCGAGATCGGCCGCGACCGCCTCCGCGCCCTCGATATGGAAAACGGCGGCGAACTGGCCTTCGGCAATCGACCGCCTGATATCGGCGGCCGAACGGCAAACCTTTACGGCTCCTTGCGACCGGGCCTCGATCGCAAGCAAAAGCCGCGCCATGGCCAGGGTTTCGTTCAGCGCGTCCGGCTGGGCGGGCGTCGCAAAATCGGCATTTCCAGGCTTCGGCTGATCCGGCGAAGGGATGAAGATGGCGCAGAGCCCACCGGCAAGACCGCCACGACGCGCGCGAGGCAGGTCGATATGTCCGGCAGCTTCGCCATTCAGGAAAGCATCGATGGAATTCAAGCCGCCGCGACGCAGCCGGAGCAACACGTCGTTATGGCCATCGAATACGGGAATTATCGAGGATTCGGTCATGTCTCATTCCAAACACCGCAGTTGCTATCTGCCTAGGCAAGCTTGGCGGAATGGGCAACTGCAAATTATTCATAGCTCTGCAAAAAACGAATTGGCCGCTCGCAAGACACCTGGCTAAAAACTCCCGCGAAAGTAAGATGGGTGGAAGCCATGTCAGGTCGAGTGCAATAAAAACGGATAGTGTTGCCTTGAACGTTGCAGAGGGCACGCATTGAGCGATTTGCGCTTTCGTTTCAAACTCCTGGAATGGAGACGCCGCCCCCTTGTCGCGTCGGCCAGCAAACGCATCTGCACAGATCGGTGCGAATTGGTGCCATATATTGGGACAAGTGAAACGGGAATATTGATTTGCCAACCCGCGAGACTTGCCTTTTCGAAAATGCGCAGCAAATGAAAACCGTATTGAGGTGAAAAAACCCGGGATAAGACCAGGATCGCCGCGTATCGGCTCGCTGAAAAGAGCAATTCATAGCAAGTTTCGGGCTTATCCGATGGAAGCGGGCAGCAGGAACCTGTCGGTATGGCGGATGGAGAGTTGACAGCGATGCTTATCTTCCGCCCGACGGCATTCGGAGAGACTTGATTGTCTGATTTGCGACGCGACGACCGATCCCAATCCGCGTCAGACGAGGCGCAGGACGAGTCATGGCGTGGCGATAGGAAATCCATGCAGTCCGAACGGCGGCGCTTTCCCCGGCCGGAGAAGGCAGCGGAGGGCGCCCTGCCGCCGCCAGCCTTGCAGCCCTTGAAATTTTCGACACGTGGTATGGAGCCCGGCGATCAATTTGCCGCTTGGCAGACTTATGTCGCTCCCTTGGCCGACGTCCGGCTGCCGGATAATGCCTCTCCGGAAGCCGGCTTTCCGGCAGACCATACAGCATGGAATCTGGGCGGCATGCTTGTCGTTCAGCAGGATGCGCCGGCTCACAGTTACATGCGCTCGCAGGCGAAAGTGAAAGCCAATCACATCGATCACTGGCACATTTCCGTGTTATCCAGCGGCCGGACGTGGACGGAAGTCGATGGCCATGTTCTGGATGGCGAGCCGGGCAAGGTGGAGTTGCGTTCGCTAGGACACCCTTTTCGAGGGCGCTCGACCGAGGCGAAGGTCCTCTCACTCTTTCTGCCGAGGGCGTTGTTGCTCGACGTTCCCGCACCGGTAGAAATCGAGAACAATATTGCCCTCTCCGGCGTCTTCACTAACATGCTGATTGAATTTCTCGATAGCGTCGAACACAATCTCGCACGTCTTGCAGCCACTGATCTACCCCATGTCGTACAGACGGTGCGCAACATGATCGTGGCTGCCATTTCGACCTCAGCGGCTCAATCGACCGGCACAGAACAGCATAGCGCCCTCGCCCTGACGGAACGGGTGCGGCGGTTCGTCGAAGCCAACCTGATCTCGGGCGATTTGACCGCCGAACGCATATGCCGCGAGCTTGGCGTATCCCGCACCAGGCTCTATCAGATATTTGAACAATATGGCGGCGTGCATCACTATATTCAGCGCCGCCGTCTCCTGTCGGCGCATGCGGCTCTCAGCGATCCCGCCAATCGTGAGCAGATCGTCGACATCGCCTTTGCCGTAGGTTTCTCCTCGGCGGCGCATTTCAGCCGGGCATTCGGCAAGGAATTCGGCTATAGCCCTCGCGAAGCCAGAAACCTTACCATCCCACGCTATGTCGGACAGATCATCTCACCGGCGCCGTCCGGCAACAGCCACTCTTTCGACGAATGGCTGAAAACCCTAGGCTATTATCATTAGAGAATTCTGTATAGCGGCTTCAAAATCTCTTGAATGAAACGCAGTCGAATGACTCCGATGCGCGGCGTCCCGTCGCGCCCATCCATGCACAAGCGGAAACACCGCACTTCAGCAATCGCGAAAATGGACGCTGCTGCAAGTTTCGGGATGCATGGCTAACGACACCCGATAGGTAAACCATTAAAAATGAAAGGGAATACTAGCTCAGACACCAAAGCCCCAATGTTTGGTGAATGTACCCTGCGTCCATCGGGGCAAGCCTTAGGGAAAACAGCAATGGTATCTACTCGCCAAACAATAGAGATCAGCAAGCCCCAGCATCCCGTCACTGATTCATACCGCGCGGTCGAGCGCGAAGAGGTCCTTGAACTGGCCTTTCGCGATTTCGTCCAAACGGTGGTCTCCGCCGGCTGGAATGAGCCTGAGGTCGCTTTGACCTTGGCCGATATTGCCGACGACTACGTGATGGCTCTCGCCGGTAGAGTTGCGGAGAAATAGTGTTGCGGCCTCCGTCCGCGCTCCGCAGGGGTGAGCACGAACGGTAAGAAGCAACTCTTCAGCATGCCGCCGGCGGCACCGTTCCATAAGAAGCGGGTCATCGGCGGCATGATTTTTTATTCGGCGAACGGCAGGCGTAGCTCTTTTATGCCAATCGCCATCCATCAAGGATTTGATGAAAGCGCTACAATGAAGGTCAGGCAGCATCTTTGGTTTCGCCGGGATATGGAAAGAGCGATAGAGCTCTATACGGCGCTTATCCCTGGTTCGGCCGTCGGATGGATCTCGAACATATTGACCGATCAACCGAATGGACCGGCCGGCAGCGTAAAATTCGCGGGCTTCAAACTCGGAAACCGTTCCTACATGGGATTCGAGGCTGGGCCATTCGACTACCTGGAGCATAATTCTTCGGTCACCGTCGAGTGCGCGACGGAAGACGAGGCAAGCCGTTTGCGTTATGCGCTGGGGAAGGGTTGCCCGGATGATCGCGGCGGAGTGACAGATCCCTGGGGCATATATTGGCAATTCCAGGTCAAGTCACCAGCTGCCGATGTTGGAACATCAGCCAAAGCTCAAACGGAACATGACGGCGATATCGTTGCCGCAAAACCACGAGCCGCCGCAGCCTGACGCCCGAGTGAAGCAAGATCATCGGAAAAATGATCACCGCTGGCGGCATATGCGCCAACTTCAGCCAGTCGAAAGCATGCCCTGCCGCGAAGCAAGCGGAGGCCGATCCAAACTCGGCTCCGCTCACATGCTGACTTGAGCGTCAGTCAATAACCGGGCAGCCGCGCCGATTGGCGAAGACCATGCGGTCGGGGCCGCCGTCATTCCAGCCGCGGACGACAATTCGGCGCCCGTTGCTATCAACCGAATCGATGCGGCGGAAGCCTTCCGCGCGCGCAGCGCGCATCAGGTCACGTCTGTCACAGCCCCGATCGCGGTCCCAACCTCTGTCACGGTCCCAGCCACGATCGCGCGGCGGCCCTCTCCAGTCGCGACCTTGATCGCGCTGCCAGGGCGGCGGTGCATAACCGTCGTCGCCGCCGTAATACTGAGCCGAAGCCGCAGAGGTCATCAGCTGCAACGCGGCCAATCCGACCACGGCGATACGCGAGATCCGTACCAAACCTTCAAGCATTTTCCTTACCCCCAAATTTCCTATCTTGCGGATGAAAATAGAGATACGCCGATTCGCATGAACTCTGCCTGAACACAGCCAAAACCAGATCGCGCGCCGTGTCACACGGTCGCGCGAGCTTCGGATCGGCGCCGATCCGGCGTTCGGGTGGACAACATCTATTGTGACTTGGAACCTTTGGATGCGAAAGAGGATGATGTGCCATCGCGGCGTGGACGCGAAGCCACTTGCGAAAGCCGCGCATCCCCATGCCAGTCGGTGATTGCCGAATGAACGGATTGGGAAAGAAGCATCGCCCCTGCCAGGCAATAGAGCAACACAATGATGGCCGTTTCGACGATCAGCGGCAGAAAGGCAAAACGAGCGCTGGGGTTGTCATCCTCTTCGGGGAGCAGATCCGGCAACCCAAGCATCATCGCCGTCAGCGGCGAAGCCAGGATCGCGAGGAAAGCGGCGCTATGAATCCACAGGCGCAAACGAGGCAATTTTGCCGCCATCCAAAAGGCTAGAAGCGGAGCGCCGATATTGCATAACAAGCCAAGCGAAACGGCGAGCTCTATCGGCAGGATCGAATCGTCATGCATGAATTGCCAACCCTTCAATGCGGCACAGATTAGTGCCGCGCATCCGAAATGACAACTTTCTCTTGCGCTGCTCCTGTCCCTGCATTCTCCAAAAGACGATGCCGTCTTGACCTAAATCTTAACCGTCAATTCCCACGATCGTCGGCTTGAACACTATTGTTTTCCGCATCGGTTCCCGGCCTATCCCGACTGCTTGGCGCACCAATTGCGCCGCAGCCTCACCGATAGCGCGCCGGGGCGAGCGCGAGGTTGCGATCGGCGCGGGCAAGGAATTGACCAGATCCAGCCCGTTGAAGCCGGCAATCAGCATTTTATCAGGAACCGCAACCCCCAGTTCCATGCAGGCAAACAAGCCGCCGCTCGCCATATCGTCATTGGAATAATAGATGCAATCGAGGTCTGGTACCGCCGCAAGCAACGATGTCGTGAGCTGCTTTCCGAGCGCGATCGAGGAAAAGACGTCATCGGTTCGCTGCCCGGCAACCCCGAGGCCATGCGCATGCAGGACGCGCTCGAAGCCGGCTTTTCGCTTGCCCGCGCGCAGATCTCGAGCCAGGGCACTGCCGACATAACCGAACCGTCTTCGCCCGGCCGCAATCAACGCTTCGGCCATATCCTCTCCCGCCGCACCATGAGACAATCCGACATTGAAATCGATCGGCGTGCCGTCGAGATCCATGAGCTGGATGACCGGAATATTGGCGTGGCGGAGCAACTCCACCGTCTCCTCCGGTTGATCGAGCCCGGTGACGATGATGGCGCAAGGCTGCCAGGAGAGCATGTCGCGGATGATCTCGCGCTCCTTTGCCATGTCATAATCGGATATGCCGAACACGGCTTGCATGCCGGAACCATCGAGCCCGGCGGAAATACCGGCAAGTACCTCTGGAAAGACGATGTTCGACATGCTGGGAACGACGACGGCGACCAGGTTTGTGCGTTGCGAGGACAAGGAGAGCGCCAGCCTGTTGCCGACGTAATTCATCCGCGTTGCCGCTTCGATCACCCTGTCACGCGTTTCGCTGGAGACGTCGGCTACGCCACGCAAGGCGCGCGATGCCGTCATCTTGCTGACGCCCGCCTCGATCGCGACTTCCTCCAGAGTGGGTTTGCGCATCCCCAAGCAACCCTCGATGACCCATGGCGGCTGGCACGATGCCGCTCTTCTTCATAGAATGTTTCCGCGAAAAGGCAAACATCAGCCTATTGACAATTCCCGGGAAAATAAAGCTATGTTACCGATACCGGTATCGGTAACATAGCTGAAAATAGCGGAGGTAGCACCGTGCAGAACACGAAGAAGGCAGCCATTATCGGCCTGGGGTCCATGGGCTGGGGCGCTGCTCTCTCCCTTCTGAAAGCGGGCTTTGCCGTGCGCGGCTGCGATGTTCGCAGCGAGGTTCTCGCCCGTTTTGCAGAGAACGGCGGTACGTCATGCACGACACCGGCATCAGCGGCGGAAGATGCCGACGTGATCCTTGTCTATGTCGTCAACAGCAAGCAGGTCGAAGACGTGCTTTTCGGCCAGGACGGCGCGCTGAAGACCGCACGGCGCTCCACCGTGTTCCTGCTCTGCACCACCATGGCCCCGAGCGCCACGATCGCCATTGCCGAAAGACTGGAGGTAGCTGGCATGCTCGTCATCGACGCTCCCGTCTCCGGCGGCCATGTCCGTGCGCTTTCGGGTGAGATTACCGTCATGGCATCCGGCATGCCCGAGGTTTTCGATAAGGCATCCGCAGTGCTCGAAGCTATCTCCGCCAAGGTATTCCGCCTCGGGGATCGCCCCGGCGCCGGCTCGCAAGTCAAGATGATCAACCAGTTGCTGGCCGGCGTGCATATTGCCGCAACGGCAGAAGCCATGACGCTTGCCGCCAAGGCCGGCATCGATCTGAAAACGCTCTATGACGTGATCTGCGTATCGGCCGGCTCGTCGTGGATGTTCGAAAACCGCGGCGAACACATCGTGTCCGGCGATTATACGCCGCGCTCGGCGGTCAATATTTTCGTCAAGGATCTCGGCATCGTGACATCGGAGGCCGACAAAGCTGGTGCCATTACGCCGCTTGCTGCTACGGCGCTCAACCTCTTCGTAGAAGCATCGGAGGCGGGCCTGGGCCTGGAGGATGACGCCGCGGTTGCGAAGATTCTGGCCGCCAGGAGCGGCGCCAGCCTGCCGGGCGTTAAGGGGTAGGCCATGACACTCCTGCTTGGCTGTATCGCCGATGACTTTACCGGAGCGACCGATCTTGCCGCGCTGCTGGCGCGCAGCGGACTGCCCGTTTCGCTGCGGATCGGCATTCCGCAAGACAGACGCTACCCGAACGAGACGGCGGCTTTCGAAGTCATCGCCCTCAAATGCCGGACATCGCCGGTCGAGGCCGCCGTGAAGCAGGCCCGGCAAGCACTGAATTGGCTCAAGGAAGCGGGAGCGAGCCGCTTCTTCTGGAAATATTGCTCGACATTCGACAGCACGGCTGAAGGCAATATCGGTCCGGTCGCGGATATGCTGATGGCGGAGACCGGCGCGACCCAGACGATCTATTGCCCAGCCTTTCCGGAAAATGGGCGCAGCATCTTCATGGGTCATCTTTTCGTCGGCGAACAGCTTCTGTCGGAGAGTCCGATGAAGGACCATCCGCTGACGCCGATGCGCGATTCAAGCCTTGTACGGCTTCTGATGCCGCAGGTGAATGGCGCTGTCGGCCTTGCCAACCATAATATCGTCTCGAAGGGAGCGGAATCGCTGAGAGCAAAGTTGGCACAACTCGGCAACGGCGGCATTCGGCATGTAATCGTCGATGCTGTATCCGACGACGATCTTCGAACGATCGCAGCAGCGTCTTTCGACATGCCGCTGGTGACAGGCGGCAGCGCGATTGCCGGCCAGCTTCCGCAATTCTACATGGAGGAAGGTCTCGTCAGCCTTTCCGAACATCGACAGGCACTGCCAAAGATCACCGGCGGTTCGATCGTGCTCTCCGGTAGCTGTTCTGCCATGACGCGGAAGCAGGTTGCCAATTACGCCGGCAAGGTCGCCAGCCTGCGGCTCGATCCGATCGCGCTTGCAGAGGAAGGCCCCGGTACCGCGCTGGAATGGCTGCGCCAGCAATTCCCCGACGCGCCGAAACTCATTTACGCCACCGCCGAGCCTAATGAAGTGCGGCAGGCGCAAGAACGTTTGGGGCGGGACAAGGCAGGCAAAGTGGTCGAGGACGCTCTTTCCGTGATCGCCCGCACGGCCTTCGATTGCGGCACGCGCCGCTTCGTCGTTGCAGGCGGCGAGACGTCCGGTGCAATCACGCAGGCGCTCGGCGCGGCGCATCTGACTATCGGGCCGGAAATCGCACCCGGCGTGCCTTGGACTTTCACGACCCTTGGAGGTGAAACAGTCGCTCTAGCTTTAAAATCTGGCAATTTCGGCAAAGAAACCTTCTTTGCGGACGCTTTCGACCGATTGGAGACGGTATGAGCGAAGAAGCGAACTTGCGCGAACAGATATGCATGATGGCCAAGTCGCTCTACGACCGCGGGCTGACCGCCGGCTCTTCGGGCAATATTTCGGCACGCCTCAGCGACGGCAGGCTTTTGGTGACGCCGACGGGCAGTTCCTTCGGGCGCCTCGATCCGGCACGCCTCTCGCTATTCGAAGACAAAGGGCGTCTGATCGGCGGCGATAAGCCGACCAAGGAAATGCCGCTGCATGCCGCCTTCTATGAGACACGGCCGAAGAAGACGGGCGCCGTGGTCCATCTTCATTCCAGCCACTCGGTGGCCCTCTCGATCCTGCCCGGCGTCGATGCCGACAACATGCTGCCGCCGTTGACGGCCTATTCGATCATGAAGCTCGGCAAAGTAAAACTCCTGCCCTATTTCATGCCGGGCGACCCGGCGATGGGCGATGCCATTCGCGGACTGGCCGGCAAGCGCAGCGCCGTCATGCTGGCAGCACATGGACCCGTCGTTTCCGCGAAAGATCTGGAAGCGGCTGTCTATGCGATTGAAGAACTGGAAGAGACGGCAAAGCTTGCCATCTTGACGCGCGGGGCCAATCCTTCGCTGTTGACGGAGGCACAGATCGCCGATCTCATCCGCACCTATGATGTGGAATGGGACTGACCATGACGCGCTTTTCGGCCAATCTGGGTTTCCTATGGCAGGAGCTTTCCCTTCCCGACGCTATCCGCGCCGCCAAGCGCGCCGGCTTCGATGCGGTGGAATGCCATTACCCCTACGACACGCCCGCTGAAGCCGTGCGTCAGGCATTGGAGGAGACTGGCCTTTCCATGCTCGGCCTCAACACCGCCCGCGGCAATATCGCGGCCGGTGACAATGGACTTGCCGCCATTCCGGGCCGCGAGGATGAAGCCTGTCGTCTCATCGATCAGGCGATCGATTATGCAGCCGCCATCGGCGCGCGAAACGTGCATGTGATGGCGGGCAAGTCCGCCGGCGACGAGGCGCGGGGCACTTTCATCGCCAATCTGCGTTATGCCTGCGAACGCGCTGACAAGACGGGGACGACGATCCTGATCGAGCCGCTCAACTATCGCGATGCGCCAGGCTACTTCCTGCAGACTGCCGATCAGGCACTCGATATCATAGCCGCGATCGATGCCGCCAACCTCAAGCTGATGTTCGACTGCTATCACCTCCAGATCATGCAGGGCGACCTGACCCGCAGGCTGGAGGATCATATGGCGGCAATCGGCCACATCCAAATCGCCGCCGTTCCGGATAGACGGGAACCAGACCACGGGGAGATCGACTACCGTCATATTCTGCAGTTCCTGGAGAAGCTTGGCTATGACAGGCCGATCGGCGCGGAATATCGGCCGGCAACCACGACGGAGGCAGGGCTCGCCTGGCTGCAGGCATTCAAATAAAAGGTGATTGGCATCCTCGATGCCGGATGGCCATCAAAGACATTTGCTCGGGATCGATCCCGAAGACTGATATCAGTTTGGAGTGGTTCAGCTTTTCATTGAATCCTTTGAGCCGCTCCGTCTGCTTGTTTTCTCGCAATTCCGAATGGAAAACCGCACTTTTCCTGGAATTGCTCTATTGGGAGGAAAATCCAATATGCATGTTTTGATCCTGGGCGCTGCCGGCATGGTCGGCCGCAAGCTCGTCAACCGCATCGCCGACGAGCCGACGATTCTCGGCAAGGCTATCGATCACCTGACGCTGGTCGATGCCTTCCAGCCGCCGGTGCCGGAAGCGCTTCAATCCATATCGAAAGCCCTAACGATCGATCTTGCGAGCCCTGGTGTTGCGGAAAAGCTCATCGAAGACCGTCCGGATATGATCTTCCATCTCGCCGCCATCGTTTCGGGCGAGGCCGAAGCCGATTTTGACAAGGGATACTCCGTCAATCTCGACGGCACGCGGGCACTCTTCGAAGCCATTCGCCAGCAAGGCCTGAAATCGGCCTATACCCCGCGCGTCATCTTCGCCTCTTCCATTGCCGTGTTCGGCACCCCCTTCCCCGATGTCATCGGTGACGAATTCCTGACCGCGCCGCTGACGAGCTACGGCACGCAGAAGGCAATCACGGAACTCCTGCTTGCCGATTATTCGCGCCGAGGCATTTTCGATGGCATTGGCATCCGACTGCCGACCATCTGCGTGCGTCCCGGCACTCCCAACAAGGCGGCCTCCGGCTTCTTTTCCAACATCCTGCGTGAACCGCTGGTCGGCAAAGAGGCCGTTCTGCCCGTCAGCGATACGGTGCGGCACTGGTTTGCAAGTCCCCGCTCCGCCGTCGGCTTCTTCGTGCACGCCGCAACGCTCGATACGGCGAAGGTCGGGCCGCGTCGCAATCTCACCATGCCGGGACTTTCGGCGCTCGTTGCCGATGAGATCGATGCCCTGCGCCGTGTCGGTGGCGACAAGGCGGTTGCGCTCATCCGCCGCGAGCC
Source organism: Rhizobium sp. BK491 (assembly GCF_014194925.1). Taxonomy (NCBI): domain Bacteria; kingdom Pseudomonadati; phylum Pseudomonadota; class Alphaproteobacteria; order Hyphomicrobiales; family Rhizobiaceae; genus Rhizobium; species Rhizobium sp. BK491. The sequence continues at coordinate 701,752 of NZ_JACIAR010000003.1, read as the reverse complement.
GGATCCGATGATCGAGCGCATCGTTTCCGGTTGGGCGACACAGTTCGACGCCAAGCGTGCGACCGATCTCGGTTTCAAGGCCGAACAGAGCTTCGACGAGATTCTGCGGGCGCATATCGAAGATGAACTGGACGGGAGGGTCGTATGACGCAGGCATCATCGGATGTAAAAAATGCGATCGCGTTGGTGACTGGTGGCGGCACGGGCATCGGTCGAGCCATCGCCAAGGCGCTCGGCTCGGCAGGCTTCAAGGTCGTCATCTCAGGACGCAGGGCTGACGTTCTAGAAAAAACTGCCCGCGAGCTTGCCGAGGAGACCGGAACGGAATTTCTTGCGGTTGCCGCCGATGTCAGTGACCCCTCATCGGTCCGCAGCCTTTTCGATATGATCGCCGACCGCTATGGCCGCCTCGACCTTCTGGTCAACAATGCCGGCATGGGTCTGCCGGCCGTGCCGATGGAGGAGCTGAGCTTCGAGCAATGGAACGCCATTCTCGGTGCGAACCTGACGGGCGCGTTCCTCTGTACGCAGCAGGCATTCCGCCTGATGAAAGCCCAGGCGCCGCAAGGCGGCCGCATCATCAACAACGGTTCGATCTCAGCGACGACACCGCGGCCGCATTCCGCACCCTATACGGCCACGAAACATGCGATCACCGGCCTGACGAAATCGACGGCGCTCGACGGTCGTCCCTTCGACATCGCCTGCGGCCAGATCGATATCGGCAATGCCGCCACCGACATGACGGCGCGGATGAGTGCCGGCGTGCTGCAGGCAAATGGCGAGACCGCAGCGGAGCCGACGATTTCGGCAGAGCATGTTGCCCGCGCCGTCGTCTATATGGCAACCCTGCCGCTCGACGCCAATGTTCTTTCCATGACTGTAATGGCAACGAAAATGCCGCTTGTCGGAAGAGGATAAAAGAGAACGGCAGCACCGCGAGTGCAATGCTGCCGTCTCAAGGATTAGCGCCATTCGTTAGATAGCAGGTCGTGCCGAAGGCTTGACCTGCCTTCGTTCGACCAGACCGCCGACGCTGAAGATCAAGACCTCGATCTCCATGCCGATCTTGTCGCCATCAAGTAGCCTGACGACATCATCTATGCCGGAGACGGCGTGCCCATCGATGGCAAGCAGGTAGTCACCCTCCTGCAAGCCGCCCGTTTCGGCCGGACTATCCTTCTCGACACGACGCAGACGCACGGCGGTCGAATGTGTGACGCCGGCTTCCAGCGCGATGCGCCGATGCAGCTCGACCATATCAGCGGCAATGCCGATATAAGCGCGCCGGACATGGCCGAAACGCAGAATCTCGGACACCACATGCTTGGCCGTATTGGAGGCGACCGAAAACGCGATGCTCTGCGCACCCTGGATGACAGCGGTATTGACGCCGATCACTTCACCGGCGGAAGAAACCAGCGGACCGCCGGAATTGCCGGGATTGAGGGCGGCGTCCGTCTGAATAATATCTTCCATGAGACGCCCGCTGGCCGCGCGCATGGAGCGGCCAAGCGCCGAGACGATGCCGGCGGTCACAGTCCATTCGAAGCCGAGGGGATTGCCGATGGCGATCGCGATATGACCACGCTTCAGCGATTTGGAGTCGCCAAGTCGCGCCCAATTGCCCGGCCAATCATTGGCGCGAATGAGAGCGAGGTCGGTATCCGGGTCGCGCCCAAGCACTCTGCCCTCAACGGTCGCCCCTTCCGGGGTCTTGATGCGTACCGCCTTGGCATCGTCGACGACATGATTGTTGGTGACGACCAGGCCATCAGGCGAAATGGCAAAGCCCGAGCCATGTCCGGCACGGCCGCCCAAACGCTCGATGCGGCTGACTGCCGGACCGACGAGATCGACGGCACTCGATACCGACTGAGAATAGGCATCCAGCAGCCCGGCATCAGATGACGGCTGGATATCGCGATCAATAAAGCCCATGAAAACTCCTCCGACGCGGACGCGTCGCATAGAGGAACGGCAGCAACTGTTGAAAAGCAGGAGGCTGTCGGTTCGACAGATTGAAACAGTGACTACTGAAATGAGGAGAGATCAAGCCAAGTTCAAGAGCCACAAATGCCCGTGCGTTTTTGAACCGCCTCTTATCTCACGCGTGCTGAAACGGTCTGTTGGCGGTGGTCACTGCTCGCCATCCGCCATGTGTTCCGGCCGTTGGCTTTGGCTCGGTAGAGGGCACGGTCCGCTTCCTGAATCAGAACTTCTCCGTTCTCGCCATTCTCCGGCGCCGCCGAAACGCCGATACTGATACCGATATCGACGGTGGTGCCCTCAATGCGAAAGGAGGATTTGAAGGCAGCAATGCAACCCTTCGCCACGTCGGCGACATCGCCCACCTCCCCGGTCATCAGGATGGCAAACTCATCACCGCCCAAGCGCGCAACCATGTGGCCTCTGGCCGCACCACGCAGCCGCTCGGCCACCATCTTGAGAACCTCGTCGCCGGCAGCATGCCCGAAAGTGTCGTTGACCGGCTTGAACCCATCGAGATCAAGACAGAAAACGGCGACGCTCCTTCCGTTATTTACCTTCAAGGCGTCATCGAGAGCCTTGTAGAAGCACATCCGGTTCGGCAATCCGGTGAGCATGTCGTGCCGTGCCAGACGATTGGCTTCGGCCTCCGCGAGAATGCGATCGCTGACATCGGCAATGGTCAGCAGGAGGCGGCGTTCCAGGCCTTCGTGGAGCAATCGAACGTAAACAAGCACGTGGCGTTCCGACCCATCGGCCACTCTCTGCCGCCAGACGGTTCTGGCCTCGCAATCGCCCTCGAGTTCGAGAAGGCCATCTGCAAAGCGATCCGCCTCGCTCTCGGCATGCATGTCGCACGCCCTCCGCGAGAGCAGCGTCGCTTTTGAAAAGCCATAAAAGTCGATAGCTGCCCGGTTGACCTGAAGGATCTGCAGATTGCTGCCATCGCATAGGAGCATCGGCATCGGATTGGCATCGAAAAGCTGCCGCAACCGCTCTTCGCGCTGTTTCAGCTCACTAATGTCTATCCGCATTCCAATGGCCCCGCCGTCGGGCGTACGCCGATCATCATGCCGAAGCCATCGCCCATCCTGGAGCTGCTGCTCCTCCTGTGAAACCGGCTGGCGAAACTTTCGCATGCGCTGCTTCAGCCACATATCCTTGTCTTCGACAACCTCCGGCATGCGGCCGCTTGCAAGGCTGATCTTCAGAATATCTTCGAACGCGATGCCCGGTTTGAGGTGATCGGCGATATCCGGATAGAGCTCCGCATATTTCTCGTTCCACAGGACGTAGCGATCACTCGCATCGAAGACGCAGACCGCTTCCGGCAGCATCTCGATCACATATCGAAGGCGCAGATTGGCCTCTCTCGCCGCCACCGCAGCATGGCGGTCTTCACTCCCTGGTTCGATAAGAACCGCCGTCAACCTTCCTGACGCCGAGGACCAAGTCATGACGTTGACCCGGCAATCCCGTCGATGGCCGGCGCCTGTCACGAGCAATGGCTGCGACGCAGCGCCCGGCAGCGGCCACTCCGGTATCAAATCCGAGACGGATAGGTCGTGAGGCGCATCTGAAAGGATAAAGAGCTCCAGGGCTCCCGCATTGGCGAAGACGATCGTGCCGACGGCGTCGAGCACAAGTGCCGCCATCGGACACGCTTCCAGGAATGCGACGATTTCCGCGTCCAGCATCTTCTCCCAGCGGGCCTTCAAATTTATCCCCGAGCCCGATTATAACATCGGATAGTAAAGAAATGTCGTAGATCATGACAAGACGTACCGCGCTCCTAAAATCGGAGCATCGTCCGCCGACGATTGAATTCAGCTCTTGTCCTGCTGCAACAGCCGCTCGAGCTCTCGCTCCTGCATCTCGATGGCTTGCGTGACGAAGCGCAAGATCACCTGCTTTTCCGCCTCGGAAAACTGTTTAAGCATCTGCGCGCCGGCCTGCTCGATTGGGCCATAGGCTTCTTGTCCCAGCCTGATCGCCTTCTCGGACGGTGCTACCAGCACGCGACGTCGGTCGTCCGGATCGGGAACGCGGTGGAGAAGGTCCCGGGCCGAAAGGCGATCGATCAAGGCAGTAACCGATGGCGGTGCAAGGCCGATAGCCTTGGCGACGGCGTTTGCGGGCTGCGGCGCACGCATGATTACGCTGAGACAGCGCCGCTCGGCGCTATTGAGCCCATGCAGCTTGCCGAAGGTTTCGTCGAAGCTCTCGGTCGCCTCCTGCCAGCGCATGCAGGCAAGGCTGATGGCTTCCACGAGATGACGCTCATCTTCATTTGACTTTTGTTCGATCATCGAATAATTCATTCATCAAACTATTAGAAGGAAGAACCAATGTGCCCCATTGACGATCCTGCCGCAACCATGAATCGAGCGACAAACTCCGAGGCGACGATTGGCATATGCGGCGCCGGCATAGGCGGGCTTGTGCTCGCGCTCCGGCTGGCAAGACTTGGCTTTCATCCGGTCCTGTTCGAAGCCCGCTCCAAGGAAGCCGCCTTGTCCGAAGGGGAGTTTCTGACGCTCGCGTCCAACGGCATGAACGGGCTGCGCGCGGTGGACTGCTACGAAGAAGTATTGCGTGAGGGATTGGAAACCCGTGCCATCGAGCTCTGCAATGCGCGTGGCAAAAGGCTCGCGCTCGTCGATCAGAGCGACCATTTGGCGGCATTCGGCACACCCGCCGTCACCATCAGGCGCGCCGTTCTCACAGGCATCCTGATCGAAAAGTGCCAAGCCGAAGGCATCACCATACAATTTGGCCGGCGCGTGACCAAGGTCGACAATCATGCGCATGCCGTAACGCTCAACTTCTCCGAAGGGGTTGGTCTTGCCGTCGACCTGCTCGTCGCCGCCGACGGACTGCGATCCTTCGTCCGTACACAAATATTTCCGGATTATCCCCAGCCGCAATTTACCGGCCTTATCGGCACAGGCGGCATCGTCGATGCCGACATACCGGCTACGGATGGCGTCATGCGCATGACCTTCGGCGAGAAAGCCTTCTTCGGTTACATCAAGACGGCATCCCGTCCAGTATATTGGTTCGATTCCTTCCCCGCTGATACAGCGGACGCCGTACGCGCACTGGAACCGGCAGCACTCGCCGCTCACGTTCGTCAGATGCATGCCGACGATCCCGAACCAAACAGATCGATCCTTCAAGCGGTCGGTCAGGTCGAGCGCAGCTATCCCATCTTCGATATGCCGCAGCTTCCGGTCTGGTCGACCGGGCGTGTCGTCTTGCTGGGCGACGCCGCGCATGCCATCGGCCCACATGCCGGCCAGGGTGCCTCGATGGCAATAGAAGATGCGGTAGTCTTGTCATCCTGTCTCGCAGCGACGCTCGACCACGGCGCAGCCTTTGCCCGCTATGAGGCTTTCCGGCGCCCGCGTATTGCCCGCGTGGTGAAGCTCACCCGGCAGAATGCTTCGAGGAAACGAAAAAACAGTCGCCTTAGCCTGTTTCTGCGAGATTTGCTTCTGCCTCTGCTTATTCCGATGACCGTCAGAGCTAGCCGTAGATTGTTCGCATATCGGGTCGATCTCGATCCGCTGGAGGCAAATACCTCGTTCGAAAGCGATCGCAAGGATGCAGCCTGACATTCGATCGATCTGTTGAAACCTATCTAGGAAGGCGGAATAGCCGGCGAAGTTTCCACGCCCCCGCCGACACAAGAAAGCTATCTCCGCGGCCAAGCCAGCCTGCTCCAATTTGCAATATAGATCACGAATGCAATGAACATTCCCGATCCGATAAGATCGAGCCGATGCAGGCCGAAAAGGAAGAGGCCGAGAAGCGCCAAGCCGATCGAGGAGGCCATCAGGAAGAGAGAGGGGATTAGGCTTGTGATGGGCACCCCCGCCTCGCCTTCGGCTTCAACACCATCGCCGGTCACGTGACTATTGGAGCCTGGGGGCCTATTGCCGAGCCTGACTGTCACCTTGCCGCGTCTGGTGGCGAGCCTGCCCCTAACCTTCTTTCTCGAAGTCAGAAGCACGAGCACCATCGAAATGAGCATGCTGCCGAAGCCCCAGGAGAAAACCGTGCATGCTGCCATGGCGGTCGCGTTTGCGTAGGTCCGATAAAGGTGAAGTGCCAAGGCTCCCATCGCTATGGCAATGGCAAGAAACAAGGAACCGACAATCAGGAACGTGATCCTGCCGGACAATTGCTTTTCGCCTTCCACGCGACCTCCCATCGACATCAATCCGCTCAGATTGTCCAAACTAGGAGGATATCGACGATCTTCAAACACCGGTGCGACATTTGTCGAGTTTGGCCGTCTGCCGGATGACCTTTACGAAACCGCCAGCAGCCATAATTAGCTTCGGTGTCGGAGGATGGAGGTACCCATGAAGATTGCAAGATCCGCCTCGGCGGTGACCATCATCGGTTTATTTGCCATGAACGCCGAGGCCGCAGGGATCGATTGCGCAAAACCTGGTTCGACAGGTGACCACATGATTTGTCGGGACAAATCGCTGCTGGCCCGGGATGCGATGGTGAGCGATCTCTATGCTGCCGCGCTGAAGCACGACGACGCGGGCAAAATCCGGGAACAGCAACGGCACTGGATTACGACGGTACAGTCCTGCAGCGACGCTGAATGCATTCGACAGGCCTACGACGACCGGATCGCGTCTCTCCTGAGGACCAAGGGCGGACAAAGCGCATCGGCGGATTTCCAGTCGACCGGCGCCGACGGCAATGAGGGTCATCTCGCGATCTTCGGGCCGGTTGAGGGCTTCCTCGCGGTCTCGCTCGCCTCGACCTATGTTGGCCCGGGCGGCGCCGACGCGGGCGATGTCAATGCCGATGGCATCGACGGTGTCGTCCCGCTGACGAAGGAGCACGCTGAACTCACCAGAGAAGCGTGCAAGATCGGCCTTGACCGTCTCGACGCAAGAACCTGGCGCGTATCACAGGCGGGTGTGTGCGATTTTGCGGATGGCGTGACCCTGCAAGGTACCTACCGCAAGGAATAATATGGTCCGAACTCGGTTGCCTACTGGGTGAAGCATAGCTCGCGAGACTGGAATATACCGATCGCCGGATCGACCTCGGTAGCGAGGCACTTTTTGACCCGGCCGCCAACGACGGCCGAAGCCTCTTGAGACAAGACAAAAAATTGGGCGATCAGCTGCCGGCGGCGTCGGAGGTGCACTTCTTGACGAAGCTGGTCTTTGCGGCGCCAGCAAGCTTCTTTGATGCTGCCTGGGTATCGCAGGCGGCTGCGGCGTCCTTCTCGCATTTCTTGGTAAAACTGGTCAAAGCGGCGCCTGCCAGCTTCTTATCGGCGGCCTGGGCCTTGCATGTCGCATCCGCCGCCATCGCACCACCGGCAATGCAGGTCGAGATAATGGCGATTCCGAGCAGTCTGATCATCGAGTTCCTCCGGGGCTTACCGCGGCAAAAGGCCGAGGTAACCAGACACTAACGCAATGTCAGCCGCAGTAAAGAGACGCGCGGATCATCTATAGACGAGAAAAAGCGCATGCACTCCCGTTCAAACGGCGCGACCTCAATTGATCGCCGCTTGAACGCATCGGCAAAAGCATAGAAACTACATATAGACGCAGAAGCGGCATGCAGCCCCTCCTCCACGCCATGGTAAGCGTGGCAAGCAACAACATAAAATGAAGTCATCTCCGGTCCTCCCATGAAGACAATTTCAGGCACGAATCTCGAACAGGCCAAATCGCATAATCGGCGTGTCGTGATCGAGGCCATTCGCACCAACGGGCCGATGTCGCGCGCAGCGATTGCGCGCATGACAGCACTGACCACACAGACGGTTTCGAATATCGTGGAGGAACTCGCGCGTTCGCACCTCCTTATCCCGATGGAGGCGCAGAAGATCGCCCGCGGCCAGCCCATCATCCCATACACCATCAATCCCATGGGGGCCTACTCCATCGGCCTCGAACTCGGCCGCCAGCGTGCGGCCGGGGTACTCACGGATCTTTCCGGCACGGTTTGCGTCCGCATTGACCGCCATGTCGACAGGCCGGGACCGACCGAGGCAATGTCGATCTTTGCCGAGATCGTCAGGGATCTGCAGGAAGCCTTTTCCTTCGATCACGCCCGGTTGCTGGGCGTCGGCATTGCCCTACCCGGTCGCTACGCCGATGGCGGCGTCACCTCGCTAAGCCCACTGAACCTGCCGGGCTGGCAGGATTTTCCCGTGGCCCGTGAACTCGAACGCCTGATCGGCCTGCCTGTGCTTGTCGAAAACGATGCCACAGCGGCGGCGATCGGCGAGCGGCTCCATGGTGTTGCCCGCGGCCTCGGAAGCTTCGTCTATCTCTTTCTGGCGGGTGACGGCGGCATCGGCGCCGGCATGTTCCTCGACGGCCACCTCTACAAGGGCAGCCGTGCCAATGCCGGCGAAATCGGCCACATCATCGTCGAGCCGCATGGCAGGCTTTGCACCTGCGGTAAGCGCGGCTGTCTCGACCGCTATGTCTCGCCATCCGTCGCCTACGAATGTCTGGAGATCGAGGATGCGCAGGAGCTGGACCCGGATCAACTGGATGCGATGATTGCGGCCAACAACCGCGGCCTGGAGGTCTGGTTGGAACAGGCTGTGCAGCCGCTTCGACAGACGCTCGATTTCCTCGAACTGGCCTTCGATCCGCAGACGATCGTGCTTGGCGGCAGCGCTCCCACATCCCTCATGATCGGACTGGCCGAGCGCGTGGAGCCGCTGTACACTCCAGTGAATCCGATGGAAAAGCGCACCATTCCCCGGTTGATGATCGGCGCCACCGGCAAGGATACCGCCATCCTCGGCGCGGCGGCCTTGCCCATTTTCTCGGAAACCAACCCTCAATTCGATGTGCTTCAGAAGCCGCTGACGCACCGCGCCGTCATAGGCTAGGCAAGCGGCTCGAGCTGCGTTCTGGCAACCTTGCTCAGGCGCGACCCGGCTGGGTCGCGCCTGAGGGCCGTGCATCAAGCTGTCAAAATTGATGCAGGCCGTAAAGCAGCGGCATCGTGCCTGCGAGCGCCTTGAATCGCTCCCACGATTTGGCCGAAGGCTTGGTCCAGCCGGTTTCCGCCAGCGCCGAAAGACGTGGGAAGACGAGCCGGTCGAAAACGGCGCGGTCGGTCATCGGCTCCGACCAGATGCAGGCCTGGATGCCACGAAGCTTCTCCTTCTGCGCATCCGTCCAGCCGCCGACGGGATCGAAGGTGTAGATCTTCTCCGCGTCGGAATAGCCGGCCCAACTGCCGCCCGGCTCGTCCCAGTCCGGGCGCATCGCCATGTCGAGATAATAGACCTGGCCAGGGCAGACGACGATCTCGTAGCCACGACCAGCGAGCTCAGCCGCCACTTCGACGTTGCGCCAGCTGCAGAGATAGCTCTTGTCCTTGTCAATCCTGTCACCATGCGCCGCCTCTTCCCAACCGCCAGTTATGCAGCCCTTCGAGGCAAGAAACGCCTGGATACGCTCCAGGAATTCGGCCTGCAGGATAGCAGCACCCGAGCCGTGAATATCGTCGGCCCCGTGCGTGTTGGTGATGACGTTCAGGCGCTTGGCATGGGCGTCCGCTAACTCGTCGCCGGCCAGTTCGCGCAGACGGGCAAGCGCCTCCGGAGAGCCGGACCAAGCGCCAAGCGGCACTTCATCGGCGCCGATATGGATCGTCTTGAACGGGAAGAGTTCGATCAGTTCGGAAAGGATGGTCTCGATAACCTCATAGGTCTTTTCGCGCGCCGGATTGACGCAATTGTCCGGGAAGCCTTGCACCGAATAATAGCTGCCGACCTCGTTCGGATCGCGAAGCTCCGGGATCGCCTGCTGCATCGCATAGCAATGGCCGGGCATGTCGATCTCGGGCAGGATCTCGATGCCGAAACCTTTGGCGTAAGCGACGATCTCGCGCACGGCCGCCTTGGTATAATAGCCCCCGGTGCGAGCCGGGCTGGAGCCGAGAAGCGGCGGCAACGGCAGTCCGTGGCCCCGCCATGCGCCGATCTCCGTCAATGCCGGATAGGCATCGATCTCGACGCGCCAGGATTCGTCGTCCGATAGGTGCCAATGGAAGCGATTGAGCTTGTTCCAGGCAAGAACCGCCATCAGCTTCTTGATTTCAGCCGTGCCGTAGAATTGGCGCGAGACGTCGAGATGCAGGCCGCGCCAGCTCATGGACGGCTCGTCGACGATCTCGCCGGCGGCCGGGAAATGGAAAGCCTGTGGATGCAGGCGTGCCCCGCGCCAGATCTGGCCGATGGTGACGAGGCCATAGACGAAGCCGGTCTGGGTACTCGCCTCGACAGTGACGCTCTCCGAGGCAAACTCCAGCCTATAGGCTTCGGGGCCTAGACCTTCCGTTTGACGCAGCACCACCGTTGCAGCGCCTTCCGCCTCGGCGCGGACAAGTCCCTCGGCCGCGAAGAGATGCTCTACGAGAGCCGTGAAGCTTGCAGCCGCCGCCTGTGCTTCTGGTGTCGTCGCCTTCAGCGCAAAGCCCGCCGGCAGCGGACGGCGCGACGAAACCGCAACGCGGTTCGGCCAGGGAATGATCGCCAGTGGAACAGGAGGATTGGCCGGAACGGGATAGATTTCGGCGCCGCGCTTCAAAGGTGCATTGCTTGACGATGTGCGCGTCGGCTCAGTGGCAAGGGATACGGCAGTTCCATCGCAAAGCGCCAGATAAGCACTGGTGGCACCATCCGTCCAGTGACGGAAGGGCCAGCTCAAAGCATGAACCGTAATGGTCCATGTCTCACCACCAGCCAGTATGAAGCCTTCCGGCGGCTGGAATTCGGTGAAATTGGACAGCCGTTTCGTGACCGTTGCGCCCTCGACGATGCCGGCAGGATCAACGCGGCCGGGGCCGCTGACGCAGAGCGCGAATCCGGAAAGCGGCTCTGATGACAAGTTCTTCAGCCGCAGGACATAGGAAAATTCCTTATCGCCCGTCGGCGGGTTCCAGGTTGTTTCAAGCCGCAGAGCCAGGGATCGCGGTGTGGACATGAGCATTCTTTCTTCCTGAGGGGTTCGTTCAAAGCTTGAGCATGCCGGCGTAGATGCCGGGTGCGGAATTGGGGATCTGGATCGCGCCGACCGTCTTCTCGTAGAATTCCGACGGGCCGACATCGCCGATGACCGTATAGGCGTAGCCCATAGCCTTCTGGTCGTTGAGGCAGGCAAACAGCAGCGCGCGCCCGATGCCGAGGCCGCGAACGCTTTCGTCGACGCCGGTCGGGCCGAAGAAGCCGCGAGCAGTCGCCTCGTGACAGGCAAAGCCAACAAGCTCCCGATTGCGCGTGGCGATAAAGCATGTCGGCGGCTGGCGGCTCATCGCGACAGTCGTCTCGCTCGCCCAGCCCTGGCTGAAATGTTCCGCCACCCAACCGGTGATAAGCCTCAACTCGGGCGGCAGTGCCCGCCGAATGGTGACGCCTGCCTTCGCCATGCGCTCCGGCGACTGGGTGTCGATCGGCAGGGCCGATAGATTGACCAGGTAGTCCAAGGGGAATTCCTCCTAATTCGATGCGACGAGCGCACGCATGAAATGATTGGGGCCGACCTCCTCGACCACTGTCGAGACCGGCCGGCTGAGCGCGCGGATCTTCTCCGCCTGTTCGAGGAAGCGGGCACTGCCGCCGGTCACGAACCTACGGCCACCATCCGGCACAGCAGAAAGCAAAAGCTGCGTATAGGGGTGCTTTGGACTGGCGAGGACGGCATCGGTCTCGCCCCACTCGACCATCTGGCCGGCAAACATCACCACGATCTCCTCCGCAACATGGGCAGCCGTTGCGATATCATGGGTGATGTAGAGCATGGCGAGATCGTTTTCCCGTTTTACCCGTGCCAGCAGATCGAGAATGTCCTTGCGGATCGAGACGTCGAGCATCGAAGTCGGCTCGTCGGCCACCAGTACGCTCGGAGAAACCGCAAGCGCTCGGGCAATATTGACGCGCTGGCGCTGACCGCCGGAGAGTTCGTGCGGAAACTTCTGCCGCGTCACCGCAGGATCGAGCCCGACACTCTCGAGCAGCTTCGCGATATCCTCCTCTCGCTCGGCCTTGGGCTTGTCTCCACCGTGCAACTGCAGTGGCCTTGCGATGTGATGATTGATCGTGAAGGCCGGGTTGAGCGAGGAGAACGGATCCTGAAACACCATCTGCACATCCTTGCGGTACATCCGCTCGTCTTTGCTCGCCCCTCGCGCCGTGCGATCCTGTCCGCGAAAGAGGAGCCGGCCGGCAGTCGGCTTGTCGAGGCGGGCAATGATGCGGGCGCAGGTGGTCTTGCCGCAGCCGGATTCGCCGACCAATGCCAGCGCCTTTCCCGCGAATAGTGAAAGGGAAACGCTTTTCAACGCGTGCACGGGGCCGAAATGGCGCTGGATATCATCGAGCCGGATGACGGGTTCTGCAGTCACAGCCTGTATCTGCGGTTTCATGCGAAAACTCCGAGAGGATGGGCGCTGGCCGGAAGCTGTGGAATGGCATTCCAAAGCTTGCGCGTGTACTCATGAACGGGCGACTGGCTGACCTGAGTGACATCACCGACCTCGACCAGTTCGCCCCTCAGCATGACGCCGATACGGTGGCATAGCTGCGCCATCAGATGCAGGTCATGGGTGATGAACAGCACCGAGAAGCCATAGGTCTGCTGCAGGTCGAGAACCTGTTCGAGAATCTCACGCTGCACGACGACATCGAGCGCTGTAGTCGGTTCGTCCATGATGATGAGTTCAGGACGTAGCGCCAGGCAGATGGCGATGACGATGCGCTGGCGCATGCCGCCGGAAAACTGGTGCGGGTAATCGCCGACGCGATGCGGTGGGATGCCGACCAGCTTGAACATTTCTTCGGCCCGCGCACGCGATTCCTGACACGTGCATCCGGTGTGGCGACGCAAGACGTCGTGGAATTGTGCCTCCACCCGCATCAGCGGATTGAGAGAATTCATGGCGCTCTGGAATACCATGCCGATGCGCTTCCAGCGGATCTTCTGCAGCTCGCCTTCCGGCATCTTGAGCAGATCCTGCCCGTCAAGCCGAATGCTTCCGCCGCTGATCCAGGCCGGAGCCTTGGAGAGCCGGGTGATCGCATAGGCGATCGTGCTCTTGCCGCAGCCGGATTCGCCGGCAAGACCGAAGATTTCGCCGCGGCCGATATTGAAGGATACATCCTTCACCGCGCGGAAATCACCCTTGTCGAGCAGATAGTCGATATTGAGATGTTCGATCTCAAGCAGATTGCCGCTCATTGCTCGGTCCTCATCATGCGGTTGCGAGCGCGTGTCAGGCGGAACCAGCGGGTCAAGGCCGGGCCGGAACGCAATTGCGGATTGGCGATTTCATCGAAGGTGAAGTTGATCAGCGCAAGACCAAGCCCCGTCAGCGCGATGCCGATGGCCGGTATGCCGATATCCCACCAGGCGCCGACCATGATGGCCGAGGCATTCTGAGCGTTGTAAAGCATGGTGCCCCAAGTAACCTTCAGCGGATCGCCGAAGCCGAGATATTCGAGCGTGGTCTGGGCAACGATCGCATAGATGATGCTGCCGACCAGGTTGATGCCGATGAGCGGCGTCAGATTCGGCAGGATCTCGACGAAGATGATGCGCCAGGCGGGCTCGCCGATCATCTTGGCGGCGGTGACGAAATCGCGGTTGCGCAGCGCCATCGTCTGGGAACGCGTCATGCGCGCACCCCATGGCCAGGACGTCAGGGCGATGATAGTCATGATCGTCATCGGCCCGACTGTGCCGGCAAAGGAAGCGAGCAGGATGAGGAGCGGCATGTTCGGGATGACCAGCACCGCGTTGGTGGCAAGGTCGAGTGCCGCATCGGTCTTGCCGCCGGTATAGCCGGCGATGAGACCGATGGCGGTGCCGAGCACGGTAATCGCGATGCCCGTGGCGAAGCCGACCGAAAGCGAGCTTCTGGCGCCCCAGACGAATTGCTTGTAGACGTCGCGGCCCATCTTCGTCGTGCCGAAGACATGCTCGACGGATGGTGGTTGATGTGACCGCCCCACGCGAGCGCCGGGCTCGCCGGGAGCGATGATCGGCGCGAAGATCGCCATCAGGCATAGCGCCGCGACGATGACGAAGCCGACAAGCGCCTTCTTCTGGCTGAAAATAGATCGGAAGGAGAAGCTCATCGGCCTGCCTCTCTCAATCGCGGGTCAACGAGGCCGTAGATGATGTCGACGAGGAAATTGGCGCCGAGCGTTGCGAGCGTCATCAGCAGCAATTGTCCCTGGATGACGGGATAGTCGCGCGCCACACTGGCGGTAAACAACGTCAGCCCAAGACCCGGATAATTAAAGACAATCTCGGTAACGATCGAGCCGCCGAAGACGGCGCCGAGTATCAGCGCAAGATTGGTGAGAACCGGCAAAAGCGCGTTACGCGCGCCATAGCCGAACATGACGGCGAGATTGCTCAGCCCCTTGGCGCGGCCCATCGTCACGTAATCCTCGCCAAGCACGACGATCATCGAAGAACGCATGGTGGTCTGGAACTCACCGATCAGGAATGGTGACAGCGTCAGCACCGGCAGGATCGCGTGCATGAACACGCTGCCCAAGAAGGTGAAATTGAAACCCGGATCGAGGTTGGGATCATAGGCATATCCCACGGGGAACCAGCGCAACGATACGGCGAAGACGAACAGGGTCGTGAGCGCCACGATGACGGGCGGTATCGAAAACAGGATGACCGCGAAGGGCGATACGACCGTATCGAACCGCCCGCCGCGCCTCCATGCCGCGACCGCACCGAGCACGACACCGACACACAGCGAAAATATGATCGCGGTGACCACAAGGAAGATGGTCCAGAGAGTCGCCCGGCTCAGCACCTGGACCACCGTCTGCGGATAGTATTTGACCGAAACGCCAAGATCGAAGGTGGCGAGGCCTTTAAGGTAATCGAGGAACTGCATCATGATCGGTTGGTCGATCTCGCCGAAACGGGCCTTGATCGCCTCGACTGCCGCGGGCGTGGCCCGCGGCCCGAGCTGGGCGACCATGGCATCGACGGGACTCCCCGGCATAAGCCGGGGAAGAATGAAGTTCACGACGATCGCGAAGGCCAGTGCCACCGCATAGACGCCGAGGCGCCGGCTCGAAACACGCATATCTGCTTCCTTCGCTTTGGCCTTATTGGACCGGCTTCAGACGCAGAAGATGCATGAGACGCATGCGGTTGTTATCATGGTTTTCCGGATTCATCACCGGATCCTTGTCCGTGACCCAACCGGTGAAACGCTTGCTGGAATACTGATACCAGGTCGGGCCGTTGAAGACGGGAACGACCGGGAAATCGTCGGCGATCAGAACCTGGATATCGTTGAAGATCTTCTTGTGATCATCATCGGAAGACGACTTCAGATATTGATCGAAGAGCGCATCGAGCTTCGGGTTGGAGTAGCGTGGCGCGGCGACGGTGAGCTTGCCGGCATAGGCCGTCGACAGGCTCTGATAATAGCCCTGGAACGGCGTCGCGCTGTCGGCGCGCGAGTTCATGACGACATCGAAGCTGCCATCGAGAAGCTGCTTGCGCCACTGCTCGTATTCCGGCGTGGCGACGGAGGCATTGATACCTACGGCGCGAAGCCCTTCGACGGCGATCTGCACGGCATCGATCCAGTCGGTCCAGCCGTTCGGCACGATGACCGCGAAGGTGATCGGCTTGCCGCTCGGCGTGGTGCGGAAGCCATCCGCGCCCTTCTTGTAGCCGGCGTCATCCAGGATCTTGTTTGCCTTGTCGGTATCGAAACCCATGAAGGCGTCCTTGTCGCCTTCGGCAGCCTTGTTGCGCCAGCTTTCGAAGCGCGGCGGCAGGCCGCTGGCATGGAGGTTGACGACCGGATAACCGAAGCCGGCAATATCGACCATCGATTTGCGGTCCATCGCGAGGCTGAACGCATGGCGGAAGTTGAGATCCTTGAATGCCTCGAAATTACCGACACTCGAAGATTTGAAGTTCATCTCGAAGGCAACGGTTTCCGCCGGCGGCTGCCAGTAACCATTATGCTGTGGGTCGAGCGCGACGAAAGTCTTGTCGATCTGCGGCAGGAACGAGCCGATCCAGTCCACGGTGCCTTCCGGCAGCAGCGCCAGCATCTGGTCGTTGCCCGAAATCTGCGGCAGGCGCAGGCAATCGACGTGCAGCGACGCCGCATCCCAGTAGTTCGGATTGCGGCACTGCTCGTAGACCTGCGGGGTAAAGCGGCGAACCTCGGTCATCGGGCCGGAGCCGACGGGCTTCTCGTTCTTGAAGGCGACCGGATCGGCCACGTCCTTCCAGATATGCTCGGGCACGACGGCGAGATCGGCGAGGGATTCTGGGAATTCGGAATTTACGGCCTTGAGCTTGATCGTCACCTCTGTCGGCGACGGTGCTTCGACGGAGGCGACTGTCTGGCCGACACCAACGGTGTCGACAGCCGGGTTCTTCAGCATCAGGTCGATCGTGTATTTCACGTCGGCCGACGTCAGCGGCTGACCGTCCGACCATTTCACGCCGGGGCGCAGTTCGTACGTAATCGACTTGAGATCGTCGGAAAACTTGTAGCTGGTCGCGAGACGCCAGACCGGCTTGCCGCCGTCATTGGCGTTGAAGATGACCAACGGCTCGTAGATGAAATCCATCGTGCTCTGGCGACGACCGGCCAGATCGAAAGGATTGAAGTTGCTGACCCAGCTGGTCTGCTCCTCGATGTGCATCGTCAGCACGGATTCCGCAGATGCCATGCCTGCACCGAACGCCAGTGAAGCGCCAAGCGCCGCCGCTGCCAGTGATGTCCGATAAAATAGATTGCGCAATGACTTTTTCCTCATTCTCATTTCCAGCCCCTCTTGCTGTTTGTGAGTAGTCAATCAAATTGATTTAATATCGAGTTTCAGAGCTCGTCAATCGCTGATTGGAAATCAACAGGCATCGATTTTAAGATTTGGAAGATTGCCGCTGATGTCGGCACGCAAGCCCCCGCTACCGGAAATTGCGTGGGGATATCGCGAGAGCTGTGTCCTGGTGGCAGCAGAGCGAGTCGCGACTACAGGGCCGCAATCGGGAAAAAAAAGCGTGCGCTTATCCAAAATCCCGAAGCAGACAGCGCGCCTGTTTTGGGATTGAAGAGCAGATATTGGAGAAACTGATTATTAAATTGCGTCACCATAAATGGACGCGAGATCAATTGCGATGCAGCCCTTGCCGCACCGCAATCGAGGCAAAAAACAGCGCTCGGTCAGTCGAGCGGTTTGTAGGCGATGACGTCCATTTCCACCTTCACATCGACCATCATTGGCGACTGAACGGTCGAACGGGCTGGCGGATGATCGATGAAATGCTTTTCGAATACCGCATTGAAGCTCGAGAAATCACGAGCGTCATCCAGCCACACATTGACCTTCACCACATGCTCGAGCGTGCAATCGGCAAGAGCAAGGACATCCTTGATATTGGCAATGACCTGCTCGGTCTGCGTGACGATATTGCCCGTAACGATTTCGCCGTTGATGGTCGGAACCTGGCCCGAAACGTACACGAAATCGCCTGCCCTGACGGCCTTGGCGAAAGGGCGACGCTGGCCGCCGGCCTGATTGTCGGCGACGTCGAAACGGATCAGCTTGTTCTTGCTCATGATATCCTCAGTCTTACCCCGTTGCTGAAAGTCGCAGTCGCCGTCATTCATCGTGAACAGGCCCAAGCGTTCGACTCTCCTAGCAGCTTCCTTATCTGTCGCAACGGCGCTACGCCAGATCGTTTTGTTCGCTTGCGGGATGGACATGGAGCGATGCTTCTGCGACTTCGATCGAAATCTTAACTTCAAGAACAAGAAAAACCCTTTTATTTTCAGGCGACTACGGACGCTTCCTCGACAAAAGACATGTCGTCGTTTTGTCGCGCTTGGCATGATTGCCTTTTCGCCCCCGGGCCTGATAAGACAAAGCCATATTTCGTCGTATGATTGGTTGACGTTCAGGAGGAGTCGTCATGGCAGAACTCGCGCAATCGCTTGCGTCCATTCGCATTCCCGATCTTGCCGGCAAAAGAGTATTGATAACGGGGGCTTCGACCGGCATCGGCGCCGCCGTGGCACGCGCCTTTGCCGCACAGGGTATGAAAATCGGCCTGCACTTCAATGCAAGCCGCGAACCGGCGGAAAAGCTGGCCGATGAAATCAAGGCTGGCGGCGGAACCGTCCATCTCATTCAGGGCGATGTCTCGCAAGACGGCGGGACCGAGAGCGTCGTCAAGGATGCGGTAGACGCGCTGGGTGGCCTCGACGGCCTGATCAACAATGCCGGCGGCATGCTCGGGCGGCTGCCGACCGCCGAAATGACAGATGAGCATTATGAGCGTGTGATGAACCTCAATGCACGCTCCGTCCTTGCGGCAACCCGTGCCGCTCATCCACACCTGAAAAAACAGGGCGGCTTCATCATCAACACGACCTCGATTGCCGCGCGCAACGGCGGTGGCAATGGTGCAATTCTCTATGCCGCCTCCAAGGGTTTCGTCTCGACCATTACCCATGGGCATGCCAAGGAATTCGTCAACGACAAGATCCGCGTCAATGCCGTCGCACCCGGCGTCATCGCGACGCCGTTCCATGAGCGCTATACCAACGACGAGCAGATGGAACTGCAGCGCAAGACGATTCCCATGGGATTCGTCGGCACGCCGGAAGACTGCGTCGGCGCTTATCTCTTCCTCGCCTCTCCCACCCTGTCCGGCTACATCACCGGCCAGATCATCGAGGTCAATGGCGGCCAGCTCATGCCGTGAAGTGCGGTCAGCGGTCGCTTTGTGTGTCGGGCAATGTTAGTCTTGCCCGGCGCGGGACCTTCGCGTCGAGGAAGATGGAGCGCATGCAGATGGCAAAGACGCCCACTCATGACGGCATCGAGACGTCGGTGGAATTGACCCATCCGGAGCGGGTCTATTGGCCCGACGATAATATTACCAAGCATGATCTTCTCGAATATTATGCCCTGGCGTGGGAGCGCATGTCGCCATTCGTCATCAATCGCCCCCTCGCCCTCTTGCGCTGCCCCGATGGTATCGACGGGCCACGCTTCTTCCAGAAACACGCCTGGAAAGGCATCAATCATCACATCACCGAAATCGCCGATCCTGAAGACAAAGACGCTGCGAAACTTTTGAAGATCGAGAGTTTCGACGGGCTTGCTGCGCTCGTCCAATCAGCCGCCCTGGAGATACATCCCTGGGGCACCACGATCGATCATTGGGAAAAGCCCGACATGATCATCATGGACCTCGATCCCGGCGAGGATATCGCATGGAGCAAGGTCGTGACTGCAGCGAAAGAGATCAGGGAGCGGTTCGCTGCCCTGGGCCTAACCTCCTTCGTCAAAACCTCTGGCGGCAAGGGCCTGCATGTGGTCGCATCCGTCAAACCGCAGGCGACCTGGCCTGATATCAAAGATGCTGCCGAAGCGATCGCCCATGCCATGAGCGCCGATAGTCCGCAGACATATTTGTCGGTCGCCAGCAAGGCGAAACGAGCTGGTCACATCTTCATCGACTATCTGCGCAACGGCCGCGGCAATACCGCCGTGGCACCCTATTCGACACGCGCCAGAAAGGGCGCGGCCGTTTCGATGCCAGTCAATTGGGAAGAATTGGACGACACGATCGGGCCTGCTTCCTTTACGGTCAAGAATGCGGCATCGCGCCTCGGCCACTCGAGCGCCGATCTTTGGGCAGATTTTTTCAAGGCGGCATCGCCGCTCAAAGTCTGACGCTACACGAGAAACGGGACCAGCGCCGGCGTGCTGGCCTTATAGTCGGCATACGCCGAGCCGAAGGTCTCGCTCATCCAGCTTTCCTCGATCTGCACACGGCGCAGCACGACATAGAGAACGGCGACGATGGCCAGGGCCGCCGCGATGTCGCCTCGCGCAATTGCCGAGCCGATGATGGCAAGCAGTAGGCCGGAATAGATCGGATGCCGAACGAGCGCATAGGGACCGGAGCGTACGAGCGCGTGATCCTCCTTGAGGGTAATCACGCCGCTCCAGTTTCTGCCGATGTGATAGCGCGCCCAGACGGCGAAGATCAGACCGATGAAGGTCAAAGCAGCACCGATTGCATAAGATGTAGGGTCTTGCGGAATGATACGATATCGTAAGGGGCCGAACCACGATGGATCGATTGAAAGCAGGAAGGCGCCGATCCAGATCGGCGCGGTATTGCCGAGCCGCGACCACGGATCCTCCTGCCGCACGCTCTTCTTGACGCCGAACGAGGCGAAAAGCCAGATCAACAACCAGATGATCCAGCATGCAGGAATGAATTGATAAAGCAGCATCGCTCAGGCCACATCTTTGTCCAGTTCCGGATAGTGCCGGAAAATGCCGTTCTCATTGAAGGGAATGCGGCGATCAGATTGAAGATAGCGAGCAATGTTGGGCCGTTTCATGACAGCTGCGTGCAGCGCAGTCAGATGCGGATAATCGCGCTCAAAATGCTTTGTCGCGCGCGGGAAGGCATAGTGCAATCCCTCATAGACCTGGAACAGCGATAGATCGACATAGGTCAATTCGCCGCCGAAGATATGGTTCGATCCTTCGGGGTTTTGCTGAAGCACTTTCTCGAAATAGCCGAGAAACTTGGGAATGCGGTTTTCGATGAATTCTGCAGCGCGCGCTTTGGCCTCTTGCTTCTGGTCCTCGTAATATTTCGACGTTGCGATCGGGTGATGCGTGTCGTGTACCTCGGCGACGAGATCGGTGATGGTCAACTGCAGGCCGTTCAACACGTGGCGCTTTCCTTCGTCCCTCGATGCCAGACCTAGTTTCGGCCCGAGATACATCAGGATATTCGCCACATGCGGAATAATCAGATCACCGTCCTTCAGAAATGGCGGCGCAAACGGAAGATCGAAGTCGGATTTTCCGCCCATGACGGCGAACATGGCGGGCGTTCCCTGCCCCTTGGCTGCCGGTCCGCGACAAACATCGACATACTCCGCACCCGCCTCCTCCAGCGCCAGCCGAACGAATTCGCCGCGCCCCTGAATGCCATCCCAATAATAGAGTTCGTAAGCCATGCGGTTTTTCACTCCCGAGAATTGAAAACGTCAGCCGCGGCAGTCGTAGCGACGGGCATATTCTCGTCCCCGTCACCATCGGCGCATCGCAAGCCTACAATTTAGCGCCGATGGTACAGAAGAAGATAAGTGGCGACCGACGGTATGGGCTACACATATGCGCCAGAAGCCCTGTGAATGTCATCTTCGGCCTGTGAAAAAGGTCCGGCGAGACCTCCAACGGGGAGGCTAGCTGCGCGCATTATGCTCGTGGCGTTTACGCGTCGCCGCCGCCTTCCTGGCAGAGGCGGAACGCTCAGAAGCCGGTCGCTTGGCAGCAGCGCGTCCGCCTATCCTGCCGCCCTTTTCGGACGATTCGTGATTTTCGGAATGGCCGCGACCGGAGCCGGATTTCTTGCCGCCGCCGCTTTCCTTATTGACCGTCGCCCAGGCACGCCGCTCCGCCTCCTCATTGGAAACGCCGCGGTCTTCATATCCTTCCTCGATATGCTCAGCCTTGCGCTTCTGTTTGTCCGTATAGGCCGATTTGTCTCCTCGGGGCATGATCTTTCTCCTTGTTAGGACGAAAAACCAACCCGTCGTCAGAGAAAAGGTTCCGAGATCCGCCCGGGCGAATTGCGATTACTGGACAGCAGATTGGCTGGAAGCATTCGGAAGCGCCGATCATGCCGTGCGGCGGCAGATTGCTTGGCAGAAGCCGGGAAAAAGATGCCGACTGAACGATCGATGATCAAAATCAGGACCAAGGCGGCCAGCAGATAGAGCGCGGTCAATATAAGGAGAGATGTCATCGCATCGCTCCAAACCCATTGGCGAAACAGGCAATGCAGCACGCCGCAACGATTGCGGCAACAGTCATTTCCCTATCATCGATGTCGCTACGACCCATTGCTAAGCTCCCTTCGCAATTCGTAGCATCGATGTGTGACAACTATGTCGCGCCGGAGAGCCAAATCACCGGAATTATTGCAAATATTCCGCCGGCCACTGTCTTTTGAAAGAGAGGGGGCCTGCCGTTGCCAACAGGCCGCTCCTGTCTCCGCCACACTCTTGAGACCGACACGCCTTACACCTTCGGCGCTACAGCCTTCTTCGGCGTTTTCTTCGCGGGTTTGGCCGACTTCTCCTCGGCAACAGCCGCCGCAGCGACCGCCGTCTTGCGCTTCGCCTTTGGCTTGATATCGATCGCGCTGCCGTTTGCTACAGTCTTTTCAAGCGCAATACGCTCGCTGCTCGCCTGCGCCCAGTGCTCGGCGTCGCGTCCCGAAGGATGACCTTCCTCTTCCCATATGGCGTATGCGCGTTTCTTGATCCATTCGTCCCGAGGTTCCAACATCTGCTGTTCTCCGTTCGCATCATTGAACATGGTTTTGATGAACAATGCCCGTTCTTGAAATGCGGGCTTTACGCCTCCCCCGAGCAGTCAAGACACTAGGTCAAGCCTTCTTCGGTCTCGACTCTCGAACCGCAGTGGCGCTTCAAACGAAAGACAGATTTACCGTGGGGGACGGTAGCGAAGCAGCCGAAGCACCCTAACTATGAAGGCGGTGACAACGGGGTTCAATTAAAATTATCTAATAGGATGAATTTTCGCACCGATAGCCTTCTGATGACCGCAAGCCGGCTCATTGCAGCTTTTGCGCGCAAGGATATACTTGCATCATGATCGACCTCGTGGCCGCCCATTGGGGCCAAATTCTCGCCGTCCTTTCCATCGCGATGGGGGCCGCCGCTGCAATCCATGCAGCCATGACCAAAGAGGATGTCCGCGCCGCGATCGGCTGGGTCGGCGTCATCATCCTGTCCCCCATCATCGGTGCCGTCCTCTATGCTGTCGCCGGCATCAATCGAATCCGCCGGGCCTCCCTCAGCTCGCAGCGAGATGCGCTCTTTCGCAAGGATGCGAATGGCGAGCTCTCCAGCTTCGACGCGGATGACGGCGAGGTGCGGCGGCTCTTCGGCGAACGTTTCGGCTCGATGAAGACGCTCGGCGACCGGGTCGTCCGTTACACGATGAGCACCGGCAATACGATCGAGATGCTGACGAACGGCGATGTCGCCTATGCCGCGATGAAAGCCGCAATCGATGGCGCCGAACGCAGCATCCTGATGGAAACCTATATTTTCGATCGCGATCCGATCGGCCTTCGCATCGCCGATGCCCTGATTGGCGCGACCAAACGCGGCGTCAGCGTCCGCGTGCTGATCGATGCCGTCGGCGCCCGCTATTCCGTGCCGAGTATCATGGGTTATCTGCGCCAGGGCGGCGTTCAGGTCGACGTCTTCAACGGCAATGTCATCATCGGCCTCCGGTTGCCCTACGCCAATCTGCGCACCCACCGTAAGATCCTCAGCATCGACGGGCGAATTGCCTTTACCGGCGGCATGAACATACGCCAGGGTTTTACGCGCGAATTCGCTCGCGATCACTGCGCCCGCGACATGCATTTCTGCGTCACAGGACCGGCAATCGCCGATCTCTTCAATACGGCAGCCGAAGACTGGCGCTTTACCACGGGCGAGGTCCTGAACGCCCCGGAGTGGCGAATTGCCGCCCCTTCCAACGAGCCGGGTGCCCCCGTCTTTATGCGGGTCGTCGCCTCCGGCCCGGATCGCAGCGTCGAGACCAATCATAAGATGCTGATTGGTGCGCTGTCGGTGGCGCGCAAATCCATCCGCATCATGTCGCCTTATTTCCTGCCCGATCGAGAATTGATCAGCGCTCTAGTGACAGCAGCCCGGCGCGGCGTCGAGGTCGATATCGTCGTGCCGACAGCCAATAATCTCGTGCTCGTCGACCGAGCCATGACGGCGCAATTCGACCAGATGCTGAAGAATTATTGCCGCATCTGGCGCGCCGAAGGCGCTTTCAACCATTCCAAGCTTTTGGCTATCGACGGCATCTGGGCCTATGTCGGCTCTTCCAATCTCGATCCGCGCTCGCTGAGGCTCAATTTCGAGGTGGATCTCGAGGTGCTCGATCGCGGCTTTGCCGGCACGATCGATGCGCATATCGGCGCAATCCTCGAAACGGCGCATCCGGTCGATCTCGAAAAGCTTCGGGCGCGGCCCTTCGTCGTCAGACTTGTCGAAAAGGTGCTTTGGCTCGGTTCGCCTTATCTCTGACGCTGGCTTAACCGAACAATCTGGCCTGGTCGCAGCCTTTTTACATGACAAGGCCAACGATCGCTTCTTATACTCCCTTCCATGTGCCCGACATGGTCTGATCAAGGAACGGTCGACGGATAGATGCGAAAGAAGAAAGAAAGCCTCCGTGCGAGCATTCTGGAAAGCCTGAAGAACCGCAAGAAATCGCGCCCCAAGCCGGCTGGCGGCCAGGTGGACCGACCGGAAGGCACATTGATCGCCTCGTACAATGTCCACAAATGCGTCGGCGCCGACCGTCGCTTCGATCCGGAACGCACCAGTCGCGTCATTCATGAAATCGATGCCGATATCATCGGCTTGCAGGAAGCCGACACCCGTTTCGGGGAACGCACGGGTATCCTTGATCTGCGCCGCCTCGAGCGCGAGACGGGGCTTATTCCGGTGCCGATCACCGGCGTCACCAAGGCCCATGGCTGGCATGGCAATGTCGTGCTTTTCAAGCAGGGCACGGTTCGCGATGTCCATCAGATCAATCTGCCCGGGCTGGAGCCGCGCGGCGCACTCATTGCCGAACTGGAATTGGCGCGCGGCGGAAGCCTCAGAATCATTGCCGCGCACCTCGGCCTGCTGCATCGTTCTCGTGCGCAGCAGACGCGTCTGATCGTCGACCTCATGAACGACGGCAGCGAGATACCGACCATCCTGCTGGGCGATCTCAATGAATGGCGGCTGGGCGACCGCTCATCGCTCAATACTTTCCAGGCCGCCTTCGGCCCGCTTCCGCCTGCTGTTCCGAGCTTTCCCTCGACGCTGCCACTCCTGGCGCTCGATCGCATCATGGCAAATCGCCGCGGCATGATCTCCTCGGTCGAAGTGCACGACTCACCACTGGCGCGCATGGCGTCGGATCATCTGCCCATCAAGGCGGTCGTCAGTCTCGAAACGTTCGACAACGACGCTCAGCGGCATCCACAGACAGCCTAGACGTTATCGACATGCTTCGTGTTGATCCCACCGATATATGTGATGACGGGCGAAGGACCATCTTATAGGCTGCCCGCAATTGACCGATCCGGGAGACAATCCATGCTGAAGACTTTGTTGCTGACTGGCGCCGCCGGTGGCGTCGGGCAGGCGATCAGGCCGCTTCTGTCGCAAATTGCCGAGAATGTCGTTTTATCCGATCTCTCGCCGATAAGCGACTTGCGTCCGAACGAGCGTTTCGTCGCTTGCGATCTCGCCGACCGTGGCGGCGTCGAGGCAATGGTCAAGGGCGCGGACGGGATCATCCATCTCGGCGGCATTTCGGTCGAGAAGCCATTCGATCTGATCCTTCAAGGCAACATCGTCGGCCTCTACAATCTTTATGAAGCAGCGCGCGCCGCCGGCAAGCCGCGCATCGTTTTTGCAAGCTCCAATCACACGATCGGCTTCTACCATCGCGACGAGCGGATCGACAACAAGGTGCCGACACGGCCGGACTCGCTCTATGGCGTCTCAAAAGTATTCGGCGAGGCTGTCGCCAGCCTCTACTTCGACAAGTTCGGCCAGGAAACGCTTTCGGTGCGTATTGGTTCGTGCTTCCCGGAGCCGCGCAATACGCGCATGCTCGCCACCTGGTTCAGCATCAGGGATTTCGTCTCGCTGTGCGATTGCGCCTTCAACGCCCCGCGTCTCGGCCACACGATCGTCTACGGCGTCTCGGACAATGACGAACAATGGTGGGACAACAGCAACGCAGCTTTCCTCGGCTGGAAGCCGCGCGATAGCGCAGCGCCGTGGCGGGCCGAAATTCTGTCGAGAACGCCCACTGAGGATCCAAACGATCCCGCAATCGTCTATCAGGGCGGCGGCTTCGTTTCTGCCGCTCACCCCGAGGACTGATCGTCAGACGCCGTTGCGAAAGAGCTTCCAACGGGTCGGCCTGAAGGCGATGCGGTTGCGGTCCAATGCGTCCGCCTTGTTCGGCGGCAGTTCGATCTCCATAGGATCGTGCTCGGCACCGATGTTGATCTCGAGATGGCGGGTACCTGCCACGCGCCTGCTGGCAACGAGCAAACCCGCAATCGCGCCGCTATCGCCGTCGCGAATCTCGATATCGTGGGGTCGGAAATAGAGATAGGCTTCGCCATCGGGCTCATGCGGCGTGCTGAGCCCCAGCGGCTTGTCCTCGAACCAAATCTCGCCGCTGGTGATGCGCACCTTGAGGCGATTGGATTGACCGATGAATCCATAGACGAAAGGCGAGTTCGGCGTGTCGTAGATCTCGTCCGGCGTGCCGACCTGCTCAATCGCGCCCTTATTGAGCACGACGACGCGATCGGCGAGCTCCAGCGCTTCTTCCTGGTCATGGGTCACGAAAACGGTGGTGTGGCCGGTGCGGTCGTGAATCTCGCGCAGCCATTTGCGCAGGTCCTTGCGCACCTGCGCATCGAGTGCGCCGAAGGGCTCGTCGAGAAGCAGGACATTCGGCTCCACAGCCATGGCCCGCGCCAGCGCAACACGCTGCCGCTGGCCGCCTGAAAGCTGCGTTGGATAACGCTTCTCCAGGCCATTTAGCTGCACCAGTTCTAGCAGCTCCGTTGCACGGCGGCGGATTTCATCGCGCGGCGGGCGCCGCGATGCAGAGCGAACCTTCAGGCCGAAGGAGATATTGTCGAGCACGGTCATGTGCCTGAACAGCGCATAATGCTGAAACACGAAGCCGATGTTGCGCTGCTGCACGGTCTTCGACGAAGCATCATCCTCGCCGAAGAAAATCTTGCCTTCCGTGGGCGTTTCCAGCCCGGCAATCAGGCGCAGCAGCGTCGTCTTGCCAGAGCCGGATGGCCCGAGAAGCGCGATCAGTTCGCTCGAGCGGATATCCAGGGACACGTCATGCAATGCGGGAAAGCGACCGAATTCCTTACGCAGGTTTTGAACGCGAACTTCCATCAAAAATTCCTTCAGTGACGCCGGCTGGCTGCGATCTCTTCGCTATAGCGCATTTCCAGCAGCGTCTTCAGTATCAATGTGACGAGGGCAAGCAGAGCCAGGAGCGTAGCAACGGCAAAGGCCCCAGAGAAATTATATTCGTTATAGAGAATCTCGACCTGCAGCGGCATGGTATTTGTTTCGCCGCGAATGTGGCCGGAGACGACCGAAACGGCGCCGAACTCACCCATGGCGCGGGCATTGCAGAGCAGGACGCCGTAAAGCAGACCCCATTTGATGTTCGGCAGCGTGACGTACCAGAATGTCTGCCAGCCATTCGCTCCAAGCGAAAGTGCTGCCTCCTCGTCTGCGCTGCCCTGCTCCTGCATCAGCGGGATCAGTTCGCGCGCGACGAAGGGAAAGGTGACGAACATCGTCGCCAGGACCAGCCCAGGAACCGCAAACAGGATCTGAATACCGTGGCTCTGCAGCCAAGGGCCGAATATGCTGTTCGAATTGAACAACAGCACAAAGACCAGGCCCGATATGACCGGCGACACCGAGAATGGCAGATCGATCAGCGTCGTCAGTAAGGCCTTGCCCTTGAATTCGAATTTGGCGATCGCCCAGGCGGCAGCAATGCCGCAGACGAGGTTCAACGGCACACTGATACCTGCAACGATCAATGTCAGCCGGATCGCCGCGAAGGTTTCCTCGTCAACCAAGGCTTCGAAGAAAGTCTCGATCCCTTTGCGGAATGCCTCGACGAAAACGGCAGCGAGAGGCAGAAGCACCATCAGCGTCAGGAACGCGAGCGAGATCAATATGAAGACGATGCGCGCAAGCCGGCTTTCGGTGATGACGGAATGATCGGTTTCGACTGATGCAGAAAGATCATGCGCCATAGCCATATCTCCTTCTGCTCCAGGACTGGATGAGATTGATGATCAAAAGCATGGTGAAGGAAATGAACAGCATCACTGTCGCGATCGCCGTCGCTGCGGAATAATTATACTCCTCCAGGCGAATGACGATGAGCAGCGGCGCGATTTCTGAAACATAGGGCTTGTTGCCGGCGATGAAGATGACCGATCCGTATTCGCCGGCCGCGCGCGCGAATGCCAATGCAAACCCCGTCAGCGCCGCCGGCGCAAGACCTGGCAAGAGCACGCGGGTTATAGTCTGGAAACGCGACGCGCCGAGGGTCGCTGCCGCTTCCTCGACCTCGCGGTCGATCTCTTCCATGACGGGCTGCGCGGTGCGCACCACGAACGGCAAGCCGACGAAAATCAATGCAATGACAATACCGACCGGAGTGAACGCGATCTTGATGCCGAGTGGCGTCAGGAACTGCCCAATCCAGCCATTCGGCGCGTAGAGCGTCGTCAGGGCAATACCGGCGACTGCCGTCGGCAGGGCGAACGGCAGATCAACCATGGCATCCAGGATGCGCTTGCCCGGAAAGCGATAGCGCACGAGCACCCAAGCCAGGATAAGTCCGAGCACGGCATTGACGAGCGCCGCGATGAAGGCGCCGCCGAAGCTCATGCGCAGCGCATAGAGCGTGCGCACGTCAAGCGCAAGGGCCCAGAAATTCTGCCAGCCGAGCGCGCTGCTCTTCCAGAGCAGTCCCGACAGCGGAATGAGAACGATGAAGATGAGCCAAGCCAAGGTAACGCCGAGCGCCAATCCGAATCCCGGAATGACGCTCGGCTGCCGTAACCGCCACCGTTTGCGGGTTATAGAATGCATTCAGTCTTATTGTCCCGGCTTATAGATCTGATCGAAGACGCCCCCGTCAGCGAAGAATTTCGGCTGAGCTTGAGACCATCCGCCGAAGTCGTCAATAGTTGCGAGCTTCAGGGACGGGAAACGAGCGACATCCTTCGGATCGGCTGCTTCCGGCTTGATCGGCCGGTAATAGTGCTTCGCAGCGATCTTCTGACCTTCATCCGAGTACAGGTAGTTCAGGTATGCTTCCGCGACTTTGCGCGTGCCCTTGGTGTCGACATTGCCGTCGACAACGGCAACCGGGGGATCGGCGCGGATCGAAACGGATGGTGTTACGATCTCGAATTTATCGGGGCCGAGCTCGTCGAGCGAGAGATAGGCTTCGTTTTCCCAGGCGAGCAGCACATCACCAAGACCACGCTGCACAAAGGTCGTCGTCGCCCCGCGCGCTCCGGTGTCGAGGACCGGGACATGCTTCAGGAGCTGCCCGACATAGTCCTGCGCCTTGGTATCGTCGCCGCCATTGGCCTGCTTGGCCCAGGCCCAGGCCGCCAGAATGTTCCAGCGGGCACCACCCGATGTCTTCGGGTTCGGCGTGATGACTTCGACGCCGTCCTTGACCAGATCCCCCCAGTCCTTGATGCCCTTGGGATTGCCTTTGCGCACCAGGAAAACAATGGTGGAGGTATAGGGAACGGAATTGTTCGGGAACTTGGTCTTCCAGTCCGTGGGGATCTTGTGCGTCGCCTTGGCGATCGCATCGATATCGCCTTCAAGGGCGAGCGTCACGACATCGGCATCGAGACCGTCGATAACCGAGCGGGCCTGCGCGCCGGAACCGCCATGCGAAGCCTTGATATTGATGGTTTCACCCGTGTCCTTCTTCCACTTGGCAGCAAAGGCCGTGTTGAAGTCCTTATAGAGTTCGCGGGTCGGATCGTAGGAAACATTAAGAAGCGTCTTGTCCGCCGCCCAGGTCGGCGCGACGGACGCGATCGAGAAACTGCCGATCAGAACTGCCGTGGCGAGAAGCCGTGAAAGCTTTATCGTCTGCATGAATACACCCCCTTCGTTTGTCCTTAAACCCTACCAACTTGGTCGTATAAAGTAACGAAGACAGTTCCCGTTTTCGGCAACCGTGGAGAACAGCATCCCATAGAATCCACAAAAGTGAAATCACATTCCCGAATGACATCAGACGCGCAACGAGTGCGTCGTCAGCAAATTGTGTCGGACATAAAGACGGAATAGAGTTCGTCAGCGCTCTTTGTCTGCCGCATCGCCGTCAGAACGCCTTCCGTGCGCAAACGCCTCGCTATCGCGGCAAGCACGTTCAGATAGTCGCTCCGACCGCCCTCTCCGAACAACAGCACGAAAGCCCATTCCGTCGGCACGTCGTCGATGGCTTCGAAATCGACGGGATGTGCAAAATGCACCATCAGTCCCCGAGGCCTCGTCATGGCAGCGATGGCGGCATGCGGAACCGCAACGCCATTGCCGATCCCCGTCGTGCCCAATTTTTCGCGCGTCTCCAGCGCCCGCAGGACCACTGCCTCGTCCAGGCCAAAGCAATGGGCTGCCTTCGACGACAGCATCTGCAATGCCCGCCATTTCGTCGGAGTGGAGACGCCGACAAAGACATGTTCGGGAAGAATGATCGTGGAAAGGTCCATGGTCGCACTCAAGGTCCGGCAATAAATTCTGAAATGGCATTCATCGCCACAAGTCCGAGGCCAAATCGCCTCGATAATGGGCTCGAGATCTCCGCCGCCTCAATCCGGCTCGCGCAGCCGGTAGCCGACGCCTGTTTCGGTGGTGATATACCGTGGCTGATCCGGGATTTCTTCGATCTTCTGCCGGAGCTGACGCACATAGACGCGCAGATACTGTACATCGGCCGCCGGCCCCCAGATCTGCTTCAGCAGAAACTGATGCGTCAGGACCTTGCCGGCATGCTGGGCGAGCACTCGCAGGATGTCGTATTCCTTCGGCGACAGCTTGATCTCCCTACCATCGACCTTGACGATGCGCTTGACGAGATCGATGGAAAGGCCGCCGGTCTGGAAAATCGCCTTTTCACCCTGCTGCTGCAGGCGATGGCGCAGCGCCACACGGATACGGGCAGCAAGCTCGTTGACGCCGAAAGGCTTGGTCACATAATCATCTGCGCCGCTCTCGAGCGCCTTGACGATACCAGCTTCATCGGTGCGGCTCGACAGAATGACCACCGGAATCTGCACCCCATCCTCACGCCATTCCGAAAGCAGGTCCTGGCCGGATTTGTCGGGCAAGCCGAGATCGAGCACGATCAGATCGGGTTGATCCTCGGCGACCGATACCCGAGCCGATGCGGCACTCTGTGCCTCGTTGACGACGTAGCCCTGGGCACCAAGACCGACGCGCAGCAACTTGCGGATCGGGGGCTCATCATCGACAACGAGAATCTTGACGGCGGTAGTGTTCATTTCAATTCATCCAGCTTCGGAACATCTGTTGGTTTCGGCAGGCGGATGGTGAAGACCGCTCCCTGCCGATCCGTTCTGTTACCGGCGGCAATCGTGCCGCCCATCGCCTCGATGAAACCGCGGCAGATGGACAGGCCAAGACCGGTTCCGGCGCGCACCTGATCGCCCTTGCGTACGCGGTAGAATGTATCGAAGACGCGCTCGAGGTCGGTGGGCGGAATACCCGGTCCTTCGTCCATTATCCGGAAGACGATGTTGTCGATATCGGACCAGGCCTCCAGCCGAATGGCCGATCCTTCCGGCGCATATTTGGCGGCATTGTCGAGCAGGTTGAACAGCACCTGCTCGAACAGCACCGGATCGACCTTCACCATCGGCAGATCGACGGGCATCTGCACGTCGACACGGTGATGCGTCAGGATTTTTTCCGCCCGCCGCAGCGCGCTGCCGACGATATCGCCGGCATAGTGCAAGGCATAGTTCGGCTCCATCGCACCGGACTCGATCTTGGTCATATCGAGGAGATTGGCGATGAAGCGGTTGAGTCGTTCGGATTCGTCGATGACGGTCGACAGGAGGTCGACCCGATCTTCATGCGGCAGGCTCTCCAGATAATCGCGCAAGGTGCCTGCTGCCCCAAGGATGGCGGCGAGCGGCGTCTTGAGGTCATGGGAGATGGATGTCAGCAGCGCGGAGCGCAGCCGATCCGCCTCGACGGCGAGTTTAGCCCGGTCGACATCGGCCACCAGCTGGACGCGCTCGATGGCAAGTGCGGCCTGATCGGCGAGCGCATCAAGCAATCGCTGCTGTTCCGGCGTCAGAAGCGGGCCATCGCGGCGGTCGCTATCGAGGCCGATGACGCCGACAGCGGTTCGGCCCGTGCGGAGCGGAACGTAAAGACGTTTAGCCCCCGGCAAGGTATCGGCGCCACGGCCGGCGGCGTGATTGTGCTCCCAGGCCCAGCGCGCCGCTGCGATATCGGCATCGTCGAGCGTATCGTCGGGCGGATAGCCGGCCTTGACGGCGATGGTGCCATGTTCTGGAAGAAGCAGCACGACACGCAGCTTCAACATCGAAGCCAGCTGAAAGGCGGTCGCCCAGAGAACATCGTCGAGCGTGCCGGTGCCGGCAAGCTTCTTGGAGAAGAGATAGAGGTCTTCCGTCGTTCGCGCCCGTTGGCGCGCCGCCGCCGCCTGGCGCTGCACCGTCGCCGTCAAATTGCTCGCAATGACCGCGACACCAAGGAAGAAGAAGAAGGCAAGCACGCTTTCCGGATCGCTGATCGTCAGCGTGTAGCGCGGCGGCAGGAAGAAGAAGTTGAAGGCAAGCGCACCGAGAATACAGGAATAAAGCGCCGGGCGCAGGCCTTGCGTGACTGCGCTGGCCAGCACCGCCATCAAGAAGACGAGCGCGAGATTTCGCACATCCAGCACCTGATCAAGGATGACGCAGAAACCGAGCGCGATAGCGACATAGAGCGTTGCCAGGACATAACCACGAAGCTGGAAGGGCGGCGGCGAAGGCGCCACTTTGACGCCACGCCTTGCAGCCTCGCCATCCGCTTCGCTACCGGAAATGACATGAACGCTAATGTCCCCGGCTCTGCGGATGAGATCATAGGAAACTGAGCGGCGAGACCAATCACGCCAGGAGCCGATTTTCGGCGAACCGATGACGATATGGGTCACATTGTTACTCGCAGAATGACGAAGCAGCTCCTCCGCCACCTCTCGACCCGGCAGCGTGATTGCTTCACCGCCGAGCTGTTCGGCGAGCCTGAGCGTCGCGGCAATCGTGTCGCGCTGCGCCTCGCTCAAACTGATCGAGCGGTTGGTCTCGACATAGACGGCGGCCCAGGGAGCCCGCAGGCGCGCGGCCATGCGTGCGGCATAGCGGACCAGCGCCGCCGAGCGCGGGTGATGATCGATGGAAACAAGTACGCGCTCGCCGGCAGCCCAAGGCCCTTGGATCGCGTGCGCCTGCATATGGGTCAGGAGCTGGTCGTCGACGCGCTGGGCGGTGCGTCGCAGCGCCAGCTCACGCAATGCCGTCAGATTGCCCGGGGTGAAATAGTTGGTCAGCGCCCGCTCTGCCGTCTTCGAGACGTAGACCTTGCCGTCATGCAACCGCTTGATGAGATCATCCGGCGTCAGATCGATGATCTCGACATCATCGGCCATGTCGATGATGGAATCCGGCACCGTCTCGCGCACACGAATGCGGGTGATCTGCGAGACGACGTCATTCAGGCTTTCGACATGCTGGATGTTCAACGTCGTGTAGACATCGATCCCACGGTCGAGAAGCTCCTTGACATCGAGATAGCGCTTCGGGTGGCGGCTGCCGTGCGCATTGGTATGAGCAAGTTCGTCGACCAGCACCAGGTCGGGGCGGCGCTTCAGGATGGCATCGAGATCCATCTCCTCGAGCGCCCTGCCCTTGTATTCCACATTGACGCGCGGAACGATCTCGAACCCTTCGAGCAGGGCCTGTGTCTCTCGGCGACCGTGTGTCTCGACGACGCCGATCACAACATCGACGCCGTCGGCGATCTTCGCCCTGCCCGACATCAGCATCTCATAGGTCTTGCCGACGCCCGGCGCCGCACCCAGGAAGACCTTCAATCGTCCGCGTGTCTCGGCCCGCGCCTTTTCGAGAAGCGCATCGGGAGAAGGCCTGCTCAGCATGTCGCGACTGTCGTCTGCCATTCGCTGGTTGTCTTTCCTGATAAGATTGAGACGGCGCGAACCGTCTCAACCTCTTCAACTTATTGAGTCATAGAAGCATCAAGCGCCTGGTTCAATGCCAGCACATTGACCACAGGCTCGCCGAGAACGCCGAGCTCTCGCGGCTCTATGGCAGCATCGACAAGCGACTTGACCTTGGCCTCATCCATGTTGCGGGCCTTGGCGACACGCGGCACTTGGAAATAGGCATCTTCGGGCGAGATGTCCGGGTCGAGACCGCTGCCCGATGTGGTCACCATGTCGATCGGAACCGGCACGTTCGGATTCTGGGCCTGCAGCGTTGCGGCATCGCCCTTGATGCGTGTCATCAGAGCCGAATTGGTCGGACCGAGATTGGAACCACCGGAATTGGCGGCATTATAGGGTGCGGAAACCGATTTGGTCGCGTCATTCGGATCGGCGCCGGTCGTGGCCGAGGGACGACCGTGGAAATATTTATCCGCCGTAAAATTCTGGCCGATAAGGCTGGAGCCGATCACCTTACCGTCCTTCTCCACCAGGCTGCCATTGGCCTGATGGGGAAAGAGCGCCTGGGCGACACCGGTCATGGCAAGCGGATAGGCAAGGCCGGTCAGGACGGTCGTGGCGACGATCATGACGATCGCAGGTCTGATTTGTTTCAACATGAGAGAAACTCCTTAGACAAGGCCGATGGCGGTGATCGCCATATCGATGGCCTTGATGCCGATGAAGGGAACGATGATGCCGCCGAGGCCGTAGATCAGCAGATTGCGGCTGAGCAGCGCGCCGGCGCCGATCGGCCGGTAGCGGACACCCTTCAGTGACAGCGGGATCAGTGCGACGATGATGAGCGCGTTGAAGATGATGGCCGAGAGGATGGCGCTTTGCGGCGTTGCAAGCCCCATGACATTGAGCATCTTCAGCTGCGGATAGAAGGCAATGAACATCGCCGGGATAATGGCGAAATACTTCGCAATATCGTTGGCGATGGAGAAGGTCGTCAGTGCGCCGCGCGTCATCAGCAGCTGCTTGCCGATCTCGACGATCTCGATGAGCTTCGTCGGATCGCTGTCGAGGTCGACCATGTTGCCGGCCTCGCGGGCAGCGACCGTACCGGTGTTCATGGCAACGCCGACATCGGCCTGGGCGAGTGCCGGCGCATCGTTCGTGCCGTCGCCGCACATGGCGACCAGCTTGCCTTGCGCCTGCTCCTGGCGCATCAGCGCCAGCTTCATCTCAGGCGTCGCCTGGGCGAGAAAGTCGTCGACACCGGCTTCTGCGGCAATGGCGGCGGCCGTCAGCGGGTTATCGCCGGTGATCATGACCGTGCGGATGCCCATGCGGCGCAGTTCCGCAAAACGCTCACGAATGCCGCCCTTGACGATATCCTTGAGATGGATAACCCCGAGAAGACGGCCGTCCCGGGCAACGGCGAGCGGCGTACCGCCGGCCTTGGCGATCTCGTCGGCGATCGTTTGCAGCTCACGCAGCATTTCGCTGGATGTGCGCGAGATGACGGCTGTACCTTCCGTCGCACCATTGGCTGCACCTTCGACATAAGCCACGACAGCATCGACGGCACCCTTGCGGATCGAGGAGCCGTCGAGATCGACACCGCTCATGCGGGTCTGTGCAGTGAAGGGCACGAAGGTCGCCTTCAGGCTCGTCATGTCGCGGCCGCGGATCGCATATTTCTCCTTGGCAAGCACGACGATCGAGCGCCCCTCGGGCGTTTCGTCGGCCAGCGAGGCAAGCTGCGCGGCATCGGCGAGATCCTGCTCGCTGACACCCCGGACCGGACGGAAGGCGGTTGCCTGACGGTTGCCAAGCGTGATCGTGCCGGTCTTGTCGAGGAGCAGCGTATCGACGTCGCCGGCGGCTTCGACGGCGCGGCCGGACATGGCAAGCACGTTGAAGCGCACCAGGCGGTCCATGCCGGCAATACCGATCGCCGACAGTAGCGCGCCGATGGTGGTCGGGATCAGGGTCACGAAGAGGGCGACGAGCACGACCGTCTGTATCGAACCGCCGGCATAGGCGGCAAAGCTCGGGATGGTGACGGTCGCGAGAACGAAGATCAGCGTCATGCCGGCCAGCAGGATGTTGAGCGCGATTTCGTTCGGCGTCTTCTGACGCTCGGCGCCTTCGACCAGCGCGATCATACGGTCGATGAAGGTCGAGCCTGCAGCGGCCGTGATGCGCACGCGGATCTCATCCGAGAGAACCTGCGTACCGCCCGTCACAGCCGAACGGTCGCCACCCGATTCGCGAATGACGGGGGCGGATTCACCGGTAATTGCGGCTTCGTTGACCGAGGCCACGCCTTCGATGACTTCGCCGTCCGACGGGATGATATCGCCGGCTTCCACCAGAACGACGTCACCGACCTTGAGGCTGGTGCCGGGCACCATCTTGTAGTCGGTGCGGCTGTTGCCGACGAGCAGCTTCGCCTGGGTCTCCGTGCGCGACTTGCGCAGCGAGTCCGCTTGCGCCTTGCCGCGGCCTTCGGCGACGGCTTCGGCGAAGTTCGCGAACAATACCGTGAACCAAAGCCAGATATTAATCTGCAGCGAGAAGGCGAGATTGCCGCCGCCGGTGATAAGGTCGCGCAGGAAGAGAACGGTCGTCAGCATCGACACGACGGCAACGACGAACATGACGGGGTTCTTGGCGAGGGTGCGTGGGTTCAACTTCGTGAACGAAGCGCCGATCGCCGGAACGAGGATGCGAGAATCCAGAATACTCGCTGATTTTAACTGGCTCATAAGAGGCTCCAGCGTGAAGAGGAAAACGTCAGATCGGAACGCTGCCGATCAGCCGATCAAAAATCCGAAGACGACAAGGCCGAGGAACAGTGCAGCCATCGCCAGCAAAATGGCATCGGAAGCACAGGTTGTTCCGGCCGGGCCGCGCCCCCTATCGAAGGGACGCGGATCGATGACTTTTCTAAGCTTGCCTAGAAGCGGTTGGCTCATGGCCGTCATTCCTTAGAGGGTCTCGCCTTAGAAGGTCTGGCCTGCGATCATCGCGAGATGTTCGACGATCGGTCCGAGTGCCAGCGCCGGGAAGAAGGTGAGGCCACCGACGATGAGGATCGTACCGACCAGCAGGCCGACGAAGAGCGGGCCATCCGTCGGGAAGGTCCCGGCCGAGGCAGGAACCGTCTTCTTTGCGATCAGCGACCCGGCGATTGCGAGGGCCGGAACGATGACCAGGAAGCGGCCGATCAGCATGACGATACCGAGCGTGGTGTTGTACCAGGGGGTATTGGCGGAAAGACCGGCAAAGGCCGAGCCGTTATTGGCTGCCGCGGAGCTGTAGGCATAGAGGATTTCCGAGAAGCCATGCGGGCCCGCATTGCCGATAGCGGCGACTGCTGACGGCAATACTGCGGAGATCGCGGTAAAGATCAGCATCCCGAAGGGAAGGCAAAGCACGGCAAGCATGGCCATCTTTACTTCCTTGGCCTCGATCTTCTTGCCGAGATATTCCGGCGTGCGCCCAACCATGAGGCCGGCAACGAAGATCGCAATGATGACGAACATCAGGATGCCGTAGAAGCCGGCGCCGACGCCGCCGACGATGACCTCGCCGAGCTGCAGGTTGATAAGCGGGATCATGCCGCCGATCGCCGTAAAGCTGCCCAACATGCCATTGACTGCGCCACAGGATGCCGCCGTGGTGATGACTGCGAAGAGCGAGGACGCGGCAAGCCCGAAGCGCACTTCCTTGCCTTCCATATTGCCGCCCTGGACACCGAGCGCATGAACAAGCGGATTGCCTGCTGCTTCGGCCCAGTAGGTGACGATGACGCCAGCGATGAAGAGCGTTCCCATTGCTGCCAGGATCGCCCAGCCCTGACGCTGGCTGCCGACCATACGGCCGAAGACGTTCGTCAGCGCAGCACCGATGGCGAAGATCGCCAGCATCTGGATGAAGTTGGAGATGGCATCGGGGTTTTCGAACGGATGTGCCGAGTTGGCATTGAAGAAGCCGCCGCCGTTCGTGCCAAGCATCTTGATGGCGAGCTGCGAGGCGACGGGACCGACGGCAATCGTCTGCTTGGCGCCTTCGAGCGTCGTCGCGTCAACATAGGGGCCAAGCGTCTGAGGCACGCCGAGGTAGACGAAGGCCAGCGTTAGAACGATGCAGATCGGCAAGAGGACGTAGAGCGTCGCGCGAACCATATCGACCCAGAAGTTGCCGATCGCCTTGCCCGAGGCACGTGCGAAAGCACGGATCAATGCAATGGCAATCGCAATGCCGGTTGCCGCGGAAACGAAGTTCTGCACCGTCAGGCCGGCCATCTGCACGAGATAGGACATCGTGCTTTCGCCGCCGTAGTTCTGCCAATTGGTGTTGGTGACGAAGCTGGCCGCCGTATTGAAGGATAGTTCAGGTCCGACAGCGGTCATGCCGGCCGGGTTATACGGCAAGCTGCCCTGCAGGCGCTGCAGCGCGTAGAGCGCGAGGAAGCTGGCAAGGCTAAACAGCAGCATGGAGACCGAATAGGTCGTCCAGTGCTGCTCTTCGCGCTCATCCGTGCCGGCCAAACGATAAAGCCCCCGTTCCACAGGACGGAGGACGAAAGAGAGGAAGGTGCGCTCGCCGGTAAAGACACGTGTCATGTAACCGCCGAGCGGTTTGACGAGCAGGAGAAGGATCCCGATGTAAATGAGGATCTGAAGCCATCCGTTGAAGGTCATGGAGGTAACTTTCCCTATCCAGCGCCGTTAGAAGCGCTCGGGGCGAATGAGAGCGTAGACCAGGTAGGCGGTGAGAAAGATCGTCACGCCGCCACCGAGAATGTAATCGAGAAGCATTGCCGTCTCTCCGACTAGAGGCTGTCGCAGGCCTTGGTGTAAGCGACGCAAAGGAGGAAGAATAAAACGCCGATCCCGACAAGAAGAATGTCCATCATCGATCGCGATTCCTTGATTGTTATTGTTGAATGCAGAAATGACTGAGAGCGCCCTTGCTCGGAGCGCCTCTTTTTCCTGCCGACCAAAAGAGCACTTGGGGTGCATCTTCCGAACACAATATGCGACCGAACCGCATTAAGGTTCGAGACGGCGGGAAAGCGGAAGATATAAAAATCTTATAAATGCCAGTGCGAATGATGATGGGCTGAAAGTCTGCTCATACGCGAGGCAGATGCCCTGCCTGTATTGCCGAACTCACTCGAAGAATCCGGCGCATTCCTCAAGATCGACCACC
Organism: Rhizobium sp. BK491; assembly: GCF_014194925.1. Lineage (NCBI taxonomy): Bacteria > Pseudomonadati > Pseudomonadota > Alphaproteobacteria > Hyphomicrobiales > Rhizobiaceae > Rhizobium > Rhizobium sp. BK491. Next base: position 662,547 of record NZ_JACIAR010000003.1, on the reverse strand, counting down.
CTCCATGATTGCATGATAGCACATGAAAAACGTCTAATATAGCTGGATTTTGGCGCTGACGGCGATCGGAGTCCACTTCGGCATCCCTGCCCTGCAATCGAGCGGGATTTGTTCCAACGCGGCTAATAGACCTTGTCTGCAACCTCGCCGAAAACAGCGGCGTTCAGGGACGGACTATGACCTTGATTTCGCCGGCCAGCGGCGCGCTTCCAATCACGCCTGCCACGTCTTCAAGGTCGATCGTCTTCGTAACAAGCGAATCCAGTTCCAGAATCCCGCTTGCCACCATGGCGGCGGCGCGAGCGTGTGTGAAGGGATTGAGATAGGCCGGCCTGATCTCAACCTCATTGACGAGCAGATCAAACGGCAGAATGGGCACTTCGAGGCCTGCCGGCGTTACACCGAAGAGGACGAAAGCACCGCCGCGCCGCGCCATCCGAACGCCGCTTTGAAGCGTTTCGGGAACGCCGGCGCATTCTATGATGACGTCAACGCCGCCATGGGTAGCGTCCTTGACGGCAGCAACCGCATCGATCGCCGTCGGGTCGAGGGCCAGCGTCGCTCCCAGGCGCAACGCCGCCTCGCGCCGCGACAGCTGTCTCGTGACAAGGATAATCTGGTCTGCGCCGGCCAAACGGGCCAGTTGGACCATGAGCAGGCCGATGACGCCGCCGCCCAATATGGCAACGCTATCGCCCGGACGGATTTGTGCCTTGTCGATGGCATGGATGCAGCAGGCCAGCGGCTCGCAGAAAGCGCCATGGACGGGATCGAGATCCGGAGGCAGCGTGAACGCCTGGCCGCAGGGAACCGCAACATAGTCGGCAAAGCCGCCATCCCGCGTCACGCCGATAGCCGTGAGGTTGGCGCAGAGATTCGACCGCCCACGCCGGCAGGCAGGGCAGGTACCGCAGGTAATATTCGGATCGACCGTAACGAGTTCTCCGCCTACAAATGACGAAACACCCTCACCCACCTCTTCCACGAGGCCGCAGAACTCGTGACCCAGGGTCACCGGGATCGCTGTCGGATATTCGCCCTTGTACATGTGCCGGTCGGACCCACAGATGCCGGCGGCGAGAACCCGGACGATGATCTCTCCCGGTTCGGCGCTCGGCTTCTCGACCATGCGCATGGTCATATCGCCGATCGCTTCCAAACGGACTGCCCTCATTCGCGTCCTCCAAGCATAAGATTTGATTCTTGCGCTACTGTGCTGCTCCCATCCGCACTATAGCACTCAATGGTGCCCTTAGCCGCTCCATAGCCGGTGCGCTAGACGCTCCAGCAAGCACCAAAGCACTCTGCTGAAAGCCGTCTCACAATGGCGTTGGAGCGTTTCGAAAAAACGAATGGCCTTGAGACGGCGCCGCAACCGAAATAAGGCTTGATAAAAGCCAAGCCCTGCCTTGGAGGGGCTCATGCCGGTGCCGGATCAGCCGATTGCCCCGGGTTCCGCTCGGGGCAATCTCCAACTGGGGTCAGTTCAAGATTAATGCTGGCCTGTTCCCTGGATCGCCGAAAGCTTCCAGTCCGAACCCGGCTTGCGCACGAAGGTCCAGAGTTCCGTCGTCTCGGAAGGATTGCGGTCGTCGCCATCCACAAGCTTTCCGGTCGTGCGATCGACCATCGCGTCGATGCTCGAGTAGCGCATTGCAAGCGTTGCGTACTCGGCATCTTCCTCACGCCAGGCCTCGGCGATATCACCCTGCAGCAGGCGCACATCGGAAACGCTGTTACGCACGCCATTGGTAGCGTTCTCACCGAGCTCCTCGGCCAGATAAGACATCGCCTCCGGCGTGGTTAGCCGACGGATCGCCGCATAATCCTCGGCGCCATAGGCCGTTTGGATTTCGGTGAGAAGGTGCTCGAAACGATCGAGATCGGCCTGCTGCAGTCCAATCTCGTCATTGGCTTGGCGCACCTTCTGCGCGGCCGCTGCTCCGCCGCCGATGGACGGAATGGAGAAGGAAGGACGCGGCGATGCGCCGGCATTGTTCATCGGGTTCATATTGTAGGACGACCCAGATCCGGGTGCTGCATATTGCGTGCGCTGCCGGTTTGCGAAGAAGCGCATCGCAAAGCTGATGAGCAGCACGATCAGACCGATCTGCAGCAGCATTCCGAGAAAGCCGATGCCACCGCCGAAACCATGGCCGAGTAGCATGCCGAGAAGGCCACCGGCGATCAGGCCACCGATCATTGACCCGCCGAAGCCGCCGAAAAGGCCAGGACGCTGGGGCGCGCCAAGCGGCGGCTGGGTCGTCGTCTGCTGCGGCGGCCGCTGCGTCATCGTCCGGTCAATGGGTGCGGCCTGCGTGGGCGCTGTCCTCGTAATGGCCGGGGTATCGAAGGTGCGCGTTCCACGGCTTCCGAAGCCGCTGGATCCAGCCCGGCGCGCATCGGCGGCATCAAAGGTCGCCACGGACGACGCGGCGGCGAGGACGACGATAGCTGCGATTTTGGCAAAGCGCGACACTGCACTGAACATTGGCTCTCCTGTCATAGGGCAGAAAGACGAATTTGCCCTAATATGGGGATGCTTGTTCGTGATTGTAAGGCTGCGATTTTAAGTTGGCGAAACTTTTGGATTTCAACCAAACCAATCTATCCGTATACGGATGCTCGGCAGCAACGATCTAAGACGATCCTAACCTTCATCAGCTCTATCGATCAGGCCATCATAGATTTCCATCATTGCGTTGGTGATCGCCTGACCAAGTGCGTTGCCGGCCGCGCGGACATCGTCGTCCGTGCCGTCCCGTGCTGCTCTTGCCAGTTCAAAGCCCTCACTGCTGATGATCTGCTTTGCGACCTCGATTGCCCACAGCCCGAAATCGCCGCGGTTGTCTATCTTGATCTCGTGTTCCATTGCTTGTTCCATTCATCCATCGTGAGCAAGCCTCTATAGAGCCAACCAGCGAAAGGCCACCCCGATCGCGCCGCCGTAGCGGGTGTCCATATGGTGAAAAGATGCGCCGTTGCTCCACGGCTCGTCCATTTTCGGAGATTCGCAGGCTTCTGCGGATACCCGTTTGTCGCTGTCTATCGGCTGCATGATCAGGTCTTCGCCTGGAAAATCACCCGCGGAAAACCTCCAAAATGGCGTCAATGCGTCGGAACCTGTGGAAATGCAGGCTTTCTCGCCCTTTCATGTCAGAAGTCCTCGTGACAACTGGCATCTCCAATGGAAATGATTCCGCCGTTATCAATGCGGGGGAAGCCTCATGACCACTACCAATGAAATTGCAGACAAGATTGCCGCAGATCACAAACTCACCAAGGCACAGGGTAAGGCAATCGTCGAAGCCGTCTTTGCCGCCATCACCGGAGCCGCGACCTCCGGCGCCGAAACCTCCATTCCGGGTTTTGGTAAGTTCAAGGTCAAGGATACGCCGGAGCGCGAAGCGCGCAACCCGGGAACGGGCGCAACCATCAAGGTTGCAGCATCGAAGAAGCTGACCTTCACGCCTGCAAAGGCGCTGAAGGATGCGCTCAACAAATAATCCCTGCTCTGGCCGAAGGCCCGTAGGCTCATGACCGACCCTATCCGCTAGGGCCGGTCATTTGCCGTTTCATACGAACGCAAGCGCCGCTTCGTCGTGAGGCGGTTCGAAAGTACTGGCTCGAACTGCCTAAGCTGCGCCAAGCTCCATCCTCAGAAATTCCAATCCTCATCCTCTGTGGCGACCGCCTTGCCGATCACATAGGACGAGCCCGATCCCGAGAAGAAGTCATGGTTCTCGTCCGCATTCGGGGAAAGCGCCGAGAGGATCGCCGGGTTGACCTTGCAGGCCTCGGCCGGGAAGAGCGCCTCATAGCCGAGATTCATCAGTGCCTTGTTGGCGTTGTAATGCAGGAACTTCTTGACATCTTCTGTTAGCCCGACGCCGTCATAGAGCGCTTCGGTATATTTGGCCTCGTTGTCATAAAGCTCCAGCAGAAGATCGAAGGCAAAGTCCTTGGTCTCCTGGCGTTGCCCGTCCGAAAGCCGCTCAATCCCACGTTGGAATTTGTAGCCGATGTAATAGCCATGCACGGCTTCGTCGCGGATGATGAGGCGGATCATATCGGCGGTGTTGGTGAGCTTGGCGCGGCTCGACCAGAACATCGGCAGATAGAAGCCGGAATAAAACAGGAAGCTCTCAAGGAAGACGCTCGCGACTTTCTTCTTCAAGGGATCGCCGGAGGCATATTGCTCGATGATCAGCGTAGCCTTCTTCTGTAGGAATTCGTTCTCCTCCGACCAGCGATAGGCATCATCGACATCGGGCGTCAGGCAGAGCGTCGAAAAGATCGACGAATAGGAGCGTGCATGCACGGCTTCCATGAAGGAGATATTCGACAGCACCGCTTCTTCATGCGGGGTTACGGCATCAGCCATCAGCTTTACGGCGCCGACGCCGTTCTGGATCGTGTCGAGCAGCGTGAGGCCGGTGAAGACGCGGATGGTGAGCTGCTGCTCCTCCGGCTTCAGCGTGGCCCAGGACTGGATATCATTCGACAGCGGCACCTTTTCCGGCAGCCAGAAATTACCGGTCAGGCGGTTCCAGACTTCGAGATCCTTGTCGTCGTCAATGCGGTTCCAGTTAATGGCGCGAACGCGGCTTGCCGGCTTGAATTGCATGTTCATTGTCATCGTCCCTCAAAGGTTCAGAGCGTGCAGGAAACGCAGCCCTGAACCTGCGTGCCTTCGAGCGCCATCTGGCGAAGCCGGATGTAGTAGATGGTCTTGATGCCCTTCTTCCAGGCATAGATCTGCGCCTTGTTGATATCGCGCGTGGTCGCGGTGTCGCGGAAGAACAGCGTCAGCGACAGGCCCTGGTCCACATGCTGGGTCGCGGCCGCATAGGTGTCGATGATCTTTTCCGGACCGATTTCGTAGGCGTCCTGGTAGTAATCGAGATTGTCGTTCGTCATAAAGGCAGCCGGGTAGTAGACGCGGCCGATCTTGCCTTCCTTGCGGATCTCGATCTTGGAGACGATCGGGTGGATCGAAGAGGTCGAGTGGTTGATATAGGAGATCGAGCCCGTCGGCGGCACGGCCTGCAGGTTCTGGTTATAGAGCCCGCCTTCCATCACGGCTTTCTTGAGTTCCAGCCAATCTTCCTGGGTCGGAACGGCAATGCCGGCCTTTTCGAAGATCTCCGCGACACGTTCGGTCGCAGGCTTCCATTCCTGGTTCGTATATTTGTCGAAATATTCGCCGGAGGCGTATTTCGAATTCTCGAAGCCCTTGAAGCTCTGGCCTCGCTCGACCGCAAGCAGGTTCGAGCCGCGAATGGCGTGGTAGGTCACCGTATAGAAATAGATATTGGTGAAATCGACGCCTTCTTCCGAACCGTAGAAAATGCGCTCGCGGGCGAGATAGCCGTGCAGGTTCATCTGGCCGAGGCCGATCGCATGGCTTTCGTCATTGCCCTTCTCGATCGACGGTACGGAGGAGATATGGCTCATGTCGGAGACAGCCGTCAGCGCGCGGATCGACATTTCGATCGTCTTGCCGAAATCGGGGCTGTCCATCGCGGCAGCAATGTTGAGCGAGCCGAGATTGCAGGAGATGTCCTTGCCCATATGCTTGTAGGCGAGGTCGTCGTTGTATTCGCTGGCTTCGCTGACCTGCAGGATTTCAGAGCAGAGATTGCTCATGGTGATGCGGCCGGCAACCGGATTGGCGCGGTTCACCGTGTCCTCGAACATGATGTAGGGGTAGCCGCTCTCGAACTGGATTTCGGCGATCACCTGGAAGAATTCGCGCGCCTTGATCTTCTTCTTGCGGATGCGGCTGTCGCCCACCATCTCGCGATACTTCTCCGTCACCGAGATTTCGGTAAACGGCACGCCGTAGACGCGCTCCACGTCGTAGGGCGAGAAGAGATACATATCCTCGTTGTTCTTCGCGAGCTCGAAGGTGATGTCCGGAATGACCACGCCGAGCGACAGTGTCTTGATGCGGATCTTCTCGTCGGCATTTTCTCGCTTGGTATCGAGGAAGCGCATGATGTCCGGGTGGTGGGCGTTCAGATAGACGGCGCCCGCCCCCTGCCGCGCGCCAAGCTGGTTGGCATAGGAGAAGGAATCTTCCAGCAGCTTCATGACGGGAATGATGCCGGACGACTGGTTCTCGATGTGCTTGATCGGCGCACCGGCCTCACGGATGTTGGTGAGCGATAGCGCCACGCCTCCGCCGCGTTTCGAAAGCTGCAGAGCCGAGTTAATGGCGCGGCCAATCGATTCCATATTGTCTTCGACACGCAGCAGGAAGCAGGAGACCAGCTCTCCGCGCTGCTTCTTGCCGGCATTGAGGAAGGTCGGCGTTGCCGGCTGGAACCGGCCGGAGATGATCTCGTCGACCAGATCGCGGGCAAGTTGCTCGCTGCCCTGCGCCAGCGTCAGCGCGACCATGCAGATGCGGTCTTCATAACGCTCGAGATAACGTTTTCCGTCGAAGGTCTTCAGCGTGTAGCTGGTGTAGTATTTGAAGGCGCCGAGGAAAGTCGGGAAACGGAACTTCTTCGCATAGGCGTGATCGAAGAGATCGCGCACGAAATTGAAGGAATATTGGTCGAGCACCTCCTGCTCATAATAACCTTCCGTCACCAGATAATCGAGCTTTTCCCTAAGGTTATGGAAAAAGACCGTGTTCTGGTTAACGTGCTGCAGGAAGTATTGCTTCGCCGCCATGCGATCCTTGTCGAGCTGGATTTTTCCGTGCTCGTCATAGAGGTTCAGCATGGCGTTCAGGGCGTGATAATCCAAGGCCGTCTCCGGGGCCTTTGCCGGGCGGTCATTCGCGGGAGCAGGAAAAGTGCTCTGCGTTTTTTCGCCTGCATCCCGCGACAAAGAAGAGCTTAGCGTGTCCAAAATCGTTCCAATCCGTGTCTGACATTGGCGACATCCTCATCCGTGCCCAGAAGTTCGAACCGATAGAGATACGGTACCTGGCATCTGGCAGAGATGATGTCGCCGGCGATCCCATAGGTCGCGCCGAAGTTGCTGTTGCCCGCGGCGATGACCCCGCGGATGTTCGAACGGTTGCCCGCATCGTTGAGGAAGCGGATCACCTGCTTGGGCACGGCCCCCTTGCCGCCTTCGCCGCAATAGGTCGGGACGATCAGGACGTAGGGCGAGGTCGCACGAAACTCGTCGCCCGCGGCAAGCGGGATACGAGCAGCCGGCAATGCGAGCTTGACAACGAAGCGATGGGTATTTTCCGACCGGCTGGAGAAATAGACGATCTCGCCCACGGCCCGGATCCTTAAGCGAGGGTGCTGATCATGTCGGGACGGAAGCCGGCCCAATGCAGTTTACCGGCGACAACAACCGGAACCTGACGATAGCCGAGACCTTGCACCAGCTCATAGGCGGCGGCATCGGTCGATACGTCGACGATGGTGTAGTCGATGCCTTGGCGATCAAGCGCGCGGGTGGTTGCCGTGCACTGGACACAGGCGGGTTTGCTGTAGACGGTAATGCTCATGAGGTATCCTCGTATGGATGGGCACAGAAAATCGCTCGGGCATCGGATGATGCCCGCTCGGCGGGTGAAAAGTGGAGGTAAGCCTAGCCGGCGGCCGGACGCATTTCAGCGGCCGTCATTCGCGCGGGCGACTATGAATACTCAATAACATGGACTTCACCCCGAAGTTATTCATGCGGGGTCTTCAAGGAAGCGATGACGGCGATCCTGCCGCATGAACCATCGCTCGCCAGTCGGACACCCCGCCCGTGGACGTTGTTGCTCAAGGCAGGTCTCCTGGCTCGCGGGTCATAACATTCGTCCTGCCTTCCCAAGACACAAGGCCCCAGTGACGTCATCAAACGAATGCTCGCCGCTCACAGTTGCGGGGGCAGCTCCGGCTTGGCAATCATCATGCTCGCCGACCGGATTCCCATCTTAGCCTCCAATCCTTGCGAATCAGAAGAACCTCGAACACTATATATAGTATCCTCGGTTAAAATTGCGTCAACTGCTTCGACAGCCTCAATCGGATTTCCATGTTGATGGATGTCGACCATCGCACCCAACGCAGAGACTTGGGACTGGCCAAAAACAGGCTGGAGCCTTTCAATTGACGTTGCTTTCGCGGATGCGGTCGGCGAGATCGAGAAAATTCTGGCGCATGCGTCGCAATGTGAAATCGAGACCGAACAACCGGCCCGTTTCGCTAAATCCCATCGACTGGGCAGCCTCGGAAGTCTGAAGAGTGCTGAACGCGGCGTCGAAAGCCGCGTCGCCTGCCGAAAGCACATCCGGATCGATTTCACCACCGGCACGCAACGCCCGGCCGCATGCCTCCGCAAAGCGGGCCTGTGCCTCCAGCATTCCGCCTGCCTGCGGCCCGATCGCTTCGACAATCGCCGGCGGGAAAGGTGTTTCCACGATGTGGCTGAGATAGGTCATGTCGTTGCGGATGCGCCAGAGCGAACGGGGAATGGCCTCCGAAATTCCCTGTCGTGTCAGCCAGAAGGCGCGCTCGCGCTGCGCGTCGCTCAAAAGCGCTTCTGTCGCCATCAAGGACTGACGCAGGGCGATATTTGCCTCGGTGGCCGATACCGGCTCCCCCTTTTCGACGCCGGCTGCGAGCCTTCGCAAGATCTGCGCCATGACATCGAGTGCCGACCCGAAGCGATCCAAAACCATGGTCCGCGAGCGCGTCGGCAGGATGAACAGGCTGGCGAGCACGCCGACGACACCGCCCAGGGTAATTTCGGCGATGCGATCGATCACGAAAATCTCGACGGGAACGGCGGCGGAATGTGTCAGCATGACGATCGCGGCCGTCAGTCCGGCATTGCGCAGACGAGGCACGCGCACCGCCACGAAACTTGAAACGCCGACGACGCAGATCAGTGCAATGCCAATCGCAAACGGCTCCTGCGGCGTGACGAATACCGCAATACCTCCGAGCACGGCGCCTGCAACTGTCGCAACCAGCCGGTCGAAAGCCGCTCCGGCGGTCGCGCCCACCGACGCCTGCATGACGATCAGTACCGTGAAGACGGCCCAATAGCCCTGCTGGAGATGGAGATGCTGTGAAATGGCATAGGTGATCGTGCACGCGATCATGACCCTTAGCGCCTGCAGCGCCGCGCGTTTGGTCTGAATCAGCGATGTTTTGGGTTTCGACGGCGGCTGGCTTTGACGAATTACAGGATCGGTCATCGCGCAAGTTTTCGCCTGGAAACGTGTGCTGACAATGGCCGTCCGGGGCTTGCCCTCTCCCTGCTGCCGCTAGTGAATGACCGCATGACCTACAATGGCAGTATTTGCGCGATTAGGGAAGGCGCGCAGGTAATGGCGAGCGCGCCGTTCAATCCTTGAGCCACTGTGCTTCCTGGACGAAAGCACAGCTCCGCCGACGACAGGAGTAGAGATCGGATTTACGTTCAGACGGTGGCGGAAGCTTCAGGCGCCGGCGAGGTCTCGTCGACAAGCACCTGGCGCAGCCGCGCCTCCTGCTCGGGCGACAGCGAGGTGCGCAGCAGCCGCGCATGCTCGCCCTTGAATTCGGCAAGCACCTTTTCCGGTTGAACCTTGCGGATCAGGAGGAAAAGCGCGGAACTCCTCGCCGGAATGGTTTCGGCCAGACGCTTCATAAGATCGTCGTCGATACCGTAATCGGCCATCGATCCGGCAAGAGCGCCGGAGCCGGCACCGATTGCACCGCCGACGACGAGCCCAGCAAGAGGATTGAGGAAAAGCAGACCAACGAGCGAACCCCAGAGAGCGCCCGAAAGACCGCCGCTTGCGGCGCCTGCCGCCGTGAGATTGACACTCTGCTTCAGACGAACCTTTCCGGATTCATCACGAACGGCGATGACGGCATCCTCCAGATCGATCAGATATTCTTTTTCGAGCTGAACGAGCCGGTTCAGGACAGCGTCCGCTTTGTCTGCATCATCGAAACCAAGCACAATAAGTTCTGACATCGAAATCCTCCGGGTCGTGTTGTCGAAACGTGAAATGAGGCGTGAGGCCCCTTAGTGAACAGCCGTACTGACCAATCGGTAAGGATGAGTAGCATTGAACTGCGAGATCATTGCGACAGCCTGTTGCAAAAGCCGTTCGGCATTTTCCGGATCGTCGCGGGCAAGCTCATCTGCATTGACGCGGATCGCTTCGGCCATATTGGTGGAAAGAATGGCGAATTGCTTGTTGCCTTCGACGAGGGCCTCGCGTGCATTGCCTTCCAACGTCTTCGCAACATCGATGAGAATTTCCTCGCGCTCTTCGACGCTGAGTTCTTCGATGGTTTTTGTTCTTTCTTCCATTTTGGTCACTCCTGACAGACGTGATTGTGACCGAGCTCATAAAGCCTCGGCTGCCACTCACTTAGGAAGACGCAAATTCGGGTTCAAGGTTCCATTCCGCCCAACCTTCCGGCTTCCATCGACAAAGGAAATCGGCGTTTTTCTCGCGAGTACGGAACAATGAGCGCGCCGCGCGGTTTGACCAACGTGGCCGGTCGCCCCCACACCACGGAAGGCTCTCGGCCGCACCATCTTCAAAATGACGCAAGACTTCGCGGATCAGACGAACAGGATGAGCGAAATGACAGACACACGCCGCGACAATGGCCACTCGAAGACCGAGCATGACGCCACCCGCAATCGCGCTGGATCGGTTCCCGCCGACCAGACCAAGGGTGAGATCGACGCGGCGTCGGAACACGTCAAAGAGCGCGCTCCTGACAACGTGCCCAATATCGAAGCGGAAAGAGAAGCCGTCCGCCAGCATGGCGACGCCTTCGTCGTGAAGAGCGACCTCGACGATGCGGACCAGCGTGAAGCCGCACCGGGCACTCGCGAACAGCCGTAGGCCCTTCATCGGATGATCTCAGCTCAACCCCCTCTCTTTGCAATCGAAACCAGGAGACAGCCATGACGGACACCGACGACAACGCCCGCGTTTGGGAACTGGTCGACAAGATCGGCTTTTGCATGCTGACCACGCAAATATCCGGAAGCCTGCGCGCACGGCCGATGGCCGCTAATCCCGAACCGATCGAAAACGCGATCTATTTCCTGACGGATGTCGCGGGCCACAAGGATGAGGAGATCGCGCGCTGGCCGAATGTCTGCCTCGCCTTCGCCGACACCCGGGGTCAAAAATATGTTTCGATATCCGGGATGGCTGAAGTCGGCAACGACCGCGAACGCGTCAGGGATCTCTGGTCCACAGGCGCCAGGGCGTGGTGGGACAGTGCCGACGATCCCTCGATCCGCGTTTTGAAGGTAACGCCTGTTTTCGCCGAATACTGGGATAGCCCCGGCAGCATCATCAGCTACATTAAGATGGCGGCGGCTGCAGTCTCGAATTCGAGACCCGACATGGGTGACAACGCGAAGGTCGAGCTTTAGGAATATTAGAGCTGCAGCCATGCCGCATATAGGTGGCGGCATGGCTAGCATCGGGCCTTAAAAACGCCAATTGCTACTCTTCTCATTCCTCGTCGTCGGCGGAAAGCAGATCCACCAGCGCAGCCACCTTACCGGCCGGCAGATGGCGGCCCTCGCCGATCAAAGCCTCATCGCTGTTGACCCAAGCCCATGCCTCAGACAGGTCCGTCGGCGTTGCGCCTGTCGCAACGATATCGGCGATAAGGGTCTCGTCGACAGGGCCGAGTACGGTGGTGACGTCTTGCGAGGTCAATGTCATGTCCTGCTCCTCTTCCTGTTTGTCAGACCATGAACATCCTTGAAATATAGAAACGCGAGGATGAACTTCCACCCGCAACCAAGCTGCGAGGACACAAAGTATTTCCGTTAAATAATTGAAGTATCTAGATAAACACCTTCATTTCCAGCAAAAGAAAATCTTGCCGAGATGAACTGTGTCCAGGCTCAACGGCTTTCTACGAAAAGAAGGGGAGCGGTCTTGAACTGCTCAGAATGTTGGGCCGGCTGCGCCGCTCTTCAGCGTGAAATAAGCAAAGGCTGCTACGAAAAACGCAATGATGGCCAGTATCGCCAACAAACGCTTGAGCCAGGGAGGCGCTTGTTTCGGCGGTTTCGGCTTCGGACGACGTTCAAACTTGATGACATTATCGGACATGACAATCGATTAGCGAAGATCAAACGGTTTGCCAATCCGGTACGAACGCCAGCGATGTGACGTTTCCGCCATCGGCCAGCCAAAATGCCCATTCATCCAAACTCTCAATCTCGTCCGCAACGCTTTCAAGGTGGCGGATATCGATTGAAGCTTACAAACCCGAAGGTGCCTTCTTGAATATCCTCAATAAAATTCGCCCCTGGAGTCCGCAGCAGCGCGCATTGATTGTCCCCTTCCCAGCCAAACGGGATCTGGCCGAACGCACATCCAAGGCAACCAACGCCGACGGCCCGATTGTGGCATTTTTTACCGAGGGCAGTTTTTACGAACAGGAAAAAGAGCGTATGGCCCATTCGGCCGAGCGGATCGGGCTGAAGGTCTCTGCAACGGCAGTGCCCAGCGCCGGCAGCTGGGTATTGAATGCCGGGCTGAAACCAGGTTTCCTGCTTCAGGAAAGAGCAAGGCTGCGCGGGCCTTTGCTCTATGTCGACGTCGACGCCGTCTTCCACCGCAATCCCTGGCCGGAGCTTCGTAAACTCGAATGCGACATTGCCGTCTATTATGAAGGCGATGAACGCCTTATCAGCGCGACCATTCTCATCAACGATACGCCTGGCGCGGCGCAGCTCATCGAGCGCTGGCGGGAAGGATGCCTTGCCAAGCCCGACGTGTGGGATCAGGTCGTTCTGGAGGAAATCATCACCGAGGATGCGGCAAGCGCGAAGCCGCAATTCAAGGTGGCGAAATTGCCTGCCTCCTTCTGCTGGATATTCGACCGGGTCGAAAATGGGTCTGTCGGCGAAGTCTTCATCGAGCAGCTACAGGCAAGCCGCGAGGCGACCAAGCGCAAACGCTGGTTTGGCCGCATCGGCAAACGGCTCAAGCGCCGTCGTGATCGTGTCGAGGAAATCGAACGCGTGCTAAAGGATGACAATTGGAGCACGCTTCGAACGAGCCTACAACAGGATCAAACCTGAATCACAGCATGTCGCCGAGCGTCCAGTGATTGTTCCATCGCGCATCGATCTCGTCCTCTACATTCTGATAGCGAATATCTGTGGAAAGGCGCAGTCTGCGCTGCCCGTCCTGGTTGGTGGTCGAGGCGTGGATCATGAATGGTGAATGGAGCATGACGTCGCCTGCCTCATAGTCGGCGACCAGCCAGCGCGTATCGAAGCGTTCCGCCATGTCGGGCAGATCCTTCGAGACCCAGCCACCCTCCGTCATGTTTCGATTATAGGCGCTAACGCGTTCCTCAGGACTGAGATCCTTGTTCTTTTCGCTGAACTCGCGCTCCATCCGGGCACCGATGACATGCGATCCTTCCAAATAGGTCAGCCCGCCCATTTCGACGGGGATATCGCCGATCGGTATCCAGGCCGTGACGATCCGGCTGGTGCCGCCGCGAAGATAGACCAGATCGTAGTGGGCTGGTGTCGCCGTCGTCGTTCCCGGCCGGACGTGGCGCATGATCTTGCGCTTATGCAGATAAGAGATGCCCGAGAGGAATTCGTCCATGAAGCGCGAAAGGCGCGGCTGGGCGCAAAAGCCCTCATAGGCGACCGAGCGCACGAGCGACATCAGGCAACGATCGACATCCCGGCATTCCGGCGCTAAAGCAGACGATATTCCATGCCTCGGGTCCGTTCCCGCCTCGATCAGCCCAGTCTTCGCCATGTGACCGAAGACCCAGCCGCGAAAATCGATCACGTCCTTGCGCGGCAGAAACCCCTTGAGCCATACATAGCCGTTCTCCTCATAAAGCCGGCGGATTGCCTCGACACCGATGCCCGGATCGGTCGGGCTGAGATAACCGAGCCGATGCGGCGCAGCAGAGAGAATCTTTCCATTGGCAACAAGGTTGAGTGCACTCTCGCCGGAGGGCAGGACCTGCATAGGAATCGACATTTCACTCGCCTATGGTTTGAATTGATTGCCCATTGAATCTAGCTGTTAGTGATGGTTCACTACATGGACGAAAGTGATACTGGACTTTTCGCTCACCATGAAACCGGCAACACATGCCATCTACCGCTCACCACTTGCAGCCGCCGGAGGACTGTCGGTCACCGGCAGCGGCAGGCAGCAGGCCATGCATGCCGTCACCGCGCGGAAGCTGCCGAGCTATGCGGTGGTTCTCGTCGAGAGCGGCCAGGGCTTTTTCGAAACGGATGCCGGCGGCCGCAGAAGCGTGAAAGGCCCGGCGCTTTTCTGGCTCTTCCCGAACCGCCAGCATTCATACGGCCCCGATGCGCAAGGCTGGAGCGAACGATGGGCGCTTTTCGAAGGCTCTCTCGTGCGCGACTTTCTGCGCCTTCGCCTCATCAGCGAGCAGAATCCGCTCATTACCCTGCGTAATCTCGACAGCGTGCAGCGTCTCTTCGGCACGATCCAAGACGATCTCATCGAGGATACCAACCTGTCGAGAGCCGCTGCCGCCTCCGCTCTTCATCAGATCGTCATTCTGGCTGCGCGGCAGGCGAGCCAGGCCACTCCCTCCTCTCAGCAAGGCTCGGATATCGGCGAAATCATCGAGGCGCTTCGCCAAAGAGCAACAGAAGCCCTCGACATGGCAGCTTTTGCAGCCGAATACGGCATGTCGCCCGCTACACTGCGCCGAAAAGTCACGGCGGAAGTCGGGCTACCGCCGAAGGGTTTTCAGCTTCGCGTACGCATGGACCGTGCAAAGGAGTTGCTAACGATGACGGACGACAAGATCGAGATCATCGCTTCGAAAGTCGGGTTCGATGATCCATTCTACTTCTCTCGGCTATTCCATGAGCGCGAAAATTGCACGCCCCGCGAGTTTCGTGCCCGCTATCGGCGAAGCTGATCGATCAATATAGGTCGAACACGTCGCAACGACCGGCCCTTGTTATGCCGCATCATTTCCCGATGGCTCCCGCTCCAAATTCCGGCGCCGCCAGGCCGCCGGCGCCTCCCCCACCCGTTTGCGGAAAAAGCGCGAGAAATAGGCGGGATCTTCAAAACCCACCTCGCGGCCGATATCCTCGACGGAGCGGATGGTGAACATCAGCAGGCGCTTGGCTTCCAGCAGCCGCCGGTCCAAAAGCATCTCCTTGACGGTATGGCCGAACACCTCGCGCGCCGCCTTATCGAGCAGATGCGGCGTCGTGGCGAGCAGGTCGACATAGTTGCCGACCGGCCAATCGCTCTTGTAATGCCGGTCGATGGCGCTGCGCAGCGCGAGCGCGAGCGCCACGGTCGGCGAAGCCGAAGGCAGCGCCGCGCTGCCGCCCAGCCGGCTCATCAGCGACAGTACAACGCCGATCAGGCCCAACATGACCTTTTCACTCTGGCCGCCACGCTCGCGATATTCCGCACTCACCATCTGCAGCAGCGCATCGATCTTTTGCCAGGAAGGATCGTCCGGCCGCGCTGTCAGAAAGGTCGGCACGTCAAGGCTTAGATCCACCTGGGGTGCCAAAGCCTTTAAGGTATCGTCCGATATCGAAAGGACGATAGCATCGGACTGATCATCGACATCGAATCCGTGAATGATGTTGCTCGGCACGAAGCTGATCGTCGGAGCGGAAAAATTCCAAGTTCGATCCTCGATCCGGTAGCGCCCGCCACCCTTGTACCAATAGGTGATCTGACCCATCAGCGGGTGTTTATGGGATGCGACATGTCCGAAATGCAGCGTTTTTCGGTCCATGACCGTTTCCACATGCAGGAATCCGACATCGAGCGCCCGGCTCGGCACGCCATAGACAAAGAAATTCGGAATCTCGTTCTTCTGCGACATGCAGGAAAAAGTACCAGCGAATTGCCCCCTTTGTCCATGGCCGGACCGGCGCGCCGGACGTAGCATTGCTCATGATCTCAAGGGAGGAATACGAGATGCGAGCTGAAGATCACCGCAGCGACAAGACCCGCCCATTTACCGGCGCCGAATATCTGGAAAGCCTGCGCGACGGCCGCGAAGTCTATATCAATGGCGAGCGCATCGCCGATGTGACTGCGCATCCAGCCATGCGCAATTCCGTCCGCTCGCTCGCCCGCATGTACGACGCGCTGCACGACGAAAAGACCAAGGATCGTCTGACATCCCCGACCGATACCGGTTCAGGCGGCTATACCCACAAATACTTCCGGGTGGCAAAATCCTCAGCCGAGCTTGTCGCCCAGCAGGGCGCCATCGCCGATTGGGCTCGTATGTCCTATGGCTGGATGGGTCGCACCGCCGATTACAAAGCGGCCCTCATGAATACGCTCGGCGCCAATGCCGACTGGTATGGGCCGTTCAAGGACAATGCGCTTTCCTGGCATAAGCGGACGCAGGAATCCGTGCTCTTCATGAACCACGCGATCGTCAATCCGCCGATCGACCGTCACAAGCCTGCCGATGCCGTTAAGGACGTTTTCGTCCACATTACCAAGGAAACCGATGCCGGCATCTACGTCTCCGGTGCCAAGGTGGTAGCGACGTCTTCGGCGTTGACCCACTATAATTTCCTTGCCCAGAGCTCGGCGACCGTCACGGAAGACCCGTCTCTGTCGGTCATGTTCATCGTTCCGATGAATGCGCCTGGCATTAAGATGTTCTGCCGCGTCTCCTACGAGCAGACTGCCAATACCGTGGGACATCCCTTCGACTATCCGCTGTCTTCTCGCTTTGACGAGAACGACGCGATCCTCGTGCTTGATAATGTCTTCGTGCCCTGGGAGGACGTGCTCGTGCTGCGCGACGCGGCAAAGATCCTCTCCTTCCACCCGGCCTCGGGCTTCATGCACGGTTACTGCTTCCAAGGCTGCACGCGTTTCGCCGTGAAGCTCGACTTCATTGCCGGACTGCTCGCCAAGGCGCTGCGCGCGACCGGCGGCGATGCCTTCCGCGGCAATCAGGCGGCGCTCGGCGAAATCATCGCGCTTCGCCACATGTTCTGGTCGTTTTCCAACGCCATGGCCTATAATCCGCAACCTTGGGCCAATGGCGCTGTATTGCCGAACATGGAAGCCGCGCTCTCCTACCGCACCTTCATGTCGGAGGCCTATCCGCGCGTCATCGAAACCGTACGCAGGGTCATCGCTTCGGGGCTAATCTACTTGCCTTCCTCGGCCAAGGACTTCGGCAATCCGGAGATCGACCGCTACCTCGCGCAATATGTGCGCGGTTCCAACGACATGGGTCATATCGAGCGCATCAAGATCATGAAGCTGCTCTGGGACGCCACAGGCACCGAATTCGGCGGACGCCACGCCCTTTACGAACTTAACTACGCCGGCGCGCCGGAGGAAGTTCGCCTGCAGGTGCTAAAGGGCGCCGAGCGTGGTGGCCGGTTGAAGGAGATGGAAGCGCTCGTCGATCAGTGCATGAGCGATTACGACGAAAACGGCTGGACCGGAGATACGTGGCTGCCGCCGCTGAGTGATACCTCCCCTGCCCGCAACGCCGCCGAGTGAGGACGTTGCCATGGAGGAGCAGTTCTCGAAAACCGAATTTCGCAACGCCATGGCTCGGGTCTGCGCTCCGGTGAACGTCATCACCACCAACGGCCCTGCCGGCCGCGGCGGCTTTACTGCGACCGCCATGTGCAGCGTCACCGACGAACCGCCGACGCTACTGGTCTGCATGAACAGTCGCTCGGCGCAGACCTCCCTCTTCCTGGAAAATCGTCGCTTCTGCGTCAATGTCCTGACGCAGGAGCACAAGGAACTGGCCGGCTATTTCGCCGGCCAACGCGCCGACATGGAGGAACGCTATGCCGCGGCGGAATGGATCAACTTTCGTTCCGGCAGCCAGGCGCTTTCCGATGCCATCGTCTCCTTCGATTGCCGCCTGACAGAAGCGCGCCTGGTCGGCACGCACCATATCTTCATCGGTGAAGTCATGGATATTCGCAGCCGCAAGGACGGACATGCGCTGCTCTATTTCGACCGCAACTATGTGCATGTGCCGACCCAGACGGGCAGCTTCGGCGGCTAGGAGCCGCATGGATGGCTGGCGTTCGTGGAAATAAAGCAGGGTGCCGGCGACGAGGCGGCACCCTGTTTGCATGCGAAAATAGCTGTTAGAGCTGGATCCATGCCGTCTTCAGATCGACGTATTTGTCGAGCGCATGCAACGACTTGTCGTGTCCGTTACCCGATTGCCTGACGCCGCCAAGCGGCACGCTGTTATCGGCGCCGCCATAGGTGTTGACATGCACGACGCCGGCGCGGATTCCCCGCACCATCCGATGGGCGCGCGACAGGTTCGAGGTCCAAACGGCGGAGGCAAGGCCATATTCCGTGCTATTGGCGATCTCAAGTGCTTCCGCTTCCGTTTGGAAGGAGATGATCGACAGGATCGGGCCGAAGACCTCTTCGCGCGCCAGGGTCATCGACGGCGTCACGTCGAACACCGCCGGCCGCATGTAATAACCGCCCGTCTCCTCAAGAATACGCAAACCACCGGTGCGCAGCGATGCACCCTCCGATAGCGCCTGCGAGATATAGCCGAGATCCTTCTTCAGCTGGATCTCGCTGGAAATGGCCCCTGCGTCGGTCGTCAACTGCAGTGGATCTCCGACCTTCATGGCCTCGGCGATGCGGATGACTTTCTCGGAAAAGGCCTCATGGATCGATTTCTCCACAAGCAGCCGGGAACCGGCGACACAGACCTGGCCCGAATTGCGGAAGATGCCATAGGCCGAGACCTTGGTCGCCTGATCGAGATCGGGCGCATCTGCAAAGACGATGTTCGGGGACTTGCCGCCCAGTTCCAGATAGACGCGCTTCAGGTTGGAGCGTGCCGAATATTCCAAGAGCCGCCGCCCGACGGGGCCGGAACCGGTGAAGGCCAGCACATCGATATCCATGTGCAGCCCCAATGCTTCGCCGCACACCGCACCGCGACCGGTCACGACGTTGAGCACGCCTTCGGGCAATCCGGCTTCGGCGCAAATTTCGGCGAGCTTGAGGAGCGTAAGCGATGCACCTTCGGCGGGCTTCAGCACGACGGAATTGCCCGCGGCGAGCGCCGGCGCAATCTTCCAGGCGCCGATCATCATCGGGAAGTTCCACGGCACGATGGCGGCAACGACACCGATAGCTTCGCGATGGATGAGCCCGAGTATGTTCTCAGCCGTCGGAGCGATTTCGCCATAGACCTTGTCGATCGCCTCGGCATAGTAACGGAATGTGCCGGCGGCGCTGCCAGGCTCGGCCTTTAGCGCCATCGAGATTTCCGTGCCGTTGTCGCGTACCCCGAGCACGGCCAGTTGGAGCGCATTCTTCTCGATCAGTTCGGCAATTTTCAGCAACACCTTCTTGCGTTCGGCCGGCGCCGCCTTCGACCAGCTGCCCTTCTCGAAGGCACGGCGTGCGGCCTTGACGGCCAGATCGACATCCTCCGTACCGGCATCGGCAATAGTGGTCAGCTTTGTTCCGTCGATCGGCGAGATGACGTCCATCGTTGCGCCGCTGATCGGTTGGCGCCGAGCGCCTCCGATGAACAACGTCTGGGGCGAAACGGATAGTGTCCGGAGCTGGTCGATCTTTTCCTGCATCTCATTGTCTCACAGAGAGGGTGGCGGAGCTTGCCCGCCACCACGATTGGAACTGGTTCAGGCTTCCTGGCCGGCACCGAGGCGGGCATAGCTTGCCGCATCGGCCGACTTCAGACGAGCCGCTGCGATAAAGCCGATGATGCCGGCAATCAGCACAAGCCCCGGCAAGACCACCGCAAGCACGCCATTAGCGCCGGCAATCGCGCCGAAATTCGCCGAGATATAATAGACAAGCGTCAGGAGGATCAGACCCGTCACGATCGGAAGCACCTTGATAACAAGCACATTGCGCTCAAGCCCCGGATTGCGGCTGAAGAACACCACGATCGAGAAGGCTGTAAACGCCATCAGCAGGATGATCGCCAACGTTGCGACATTGGTGAGCCAGGAGAAGAGTGCGAGCACCGGATCCTGACCCGTTACCGCAAAGAGCCCGACGACGAGCACGGCAATGACGGTCTGAATGATCGACCCGACATGGGGGCTCTGAAAGACCGGATGCGTCACGCCGACCGACTTCGGCAGCAAGCCTTCGCGGCCGGCGACATACATGTAACGCGCCACGCCGTTGTGGAACGCGAGGATGCCAGCAAACAGGCTGGTGATGAAGAGCACGCTCATTACGACGGTAATCCAGTGACCGACATAGCGCTCGGCAAGGCCGAAAAGAAAGGTTGTCGGATCGGCGAGGCCCTGCAGCGCCGGAACAAGCTTATCGACGCCGGCACCGATTACCATCAGCCAAGAGGTCAGCATATAGAAGAGGCCGATGATGATCACGGAAATATAGGTCGCCCGCGGTACGGTCTTTTCCGGCTCGCGGGCCTCCTCGCTGTAAATGGTCGTCGCTTCGAAACCGATGAAGGCCGCGAAGCAGAATAGGAGGCCGATCGCCGGCGTTCCGCTCCAGAAGGCAGTTGGCGTGAAAGGCGCAGCGGAGAGGCCCGCATCGCCTCCCTTGGCGAAGATCGCAGCGTCGATGACGAACACGACGAGATATTCGAGAATGACGAGCACCGTCAGCACTTTCGCCGACAGATCCACACGCCGATAGCCGAAGACGGCGACGAAGGCGATGCCGATAAAGCTCCAGAACCACCAGGGAAGATCGAGACCGAGCTGTTCGGCAAAGAAGCCTTTCGTTGCAGCACCGAAAAGCCCGAGAACGCCGACCTGCATCGCATTGTAGGCGAGAATAGCGATCAAGGCTGCGGCACCACCCATGAGGCCGCCAAGGCCCTGCGCGGTGTAGGCGTAGAAAGCGCCGGCATTTCTTATATGGCGGGCCATGGCGACGTAGCCGACTGCAAACAGCAGCAGAATACCCGTCACCAGCAGGAAGGTCAGCGGAATGCCCGGCCCGTTGCCGAGCATCATCGACAGCGGCACGCCGCCGGCAACAGCCGTCAGCGGTGCGGCGGCCGAAACGACGAGGAAGGTAACGGCACCTACGCCGAGACTGTTTTTGCGCAGCTGATTTTCAGCCGCACCTTGCGAATTTTGCGTGTTCATCTGCGTTCGTTCCCCTTGTTTAAGAACATCCGATCATCGCCGCGATTGCACGCGTGCGACCTCCACCAGAAACCGGACTGACGAGCGGGACTTATGCTTTTGTTGATTTAGCCGCCATCAGCGCTTATGGTTCATTATTTGAACCGCAGCTTTAAATATAGACTTGCAAACATTGTCGGCCTCTGTCAAGTTATTTCGCATGTTAAGTATCTTGGGTCGCTGCTATCGTGCCGCGGCGCAGGGTCAGCAGGCTGATTTGACGGGAAACCGAGGCTGGACGCACAGAATCAGAACCTGACCAACCCAAGAGGAGGAATGATGAGCACGATCGGAAAGGCGCTAGCATTGCTGGATACCCTGTCACGGCTGGACAAGGAGGCGGGTCTGACCGACATCGCCCACCTTTGCGCGCTGGACAAGGCGACGGCACGACGCTTTCTGGTGGAGCTCGAAAAACACGGCTTCGTCGAGCAAGATCAGGACACGCGCCGCTACCGCATCGGCTCGGCGCCGGTCCGCCTCGCTCGCATCCGGGAAGCGCGCTTTCCCTTCCTGCGGATCGCAATTCCTTTCATCAAGGCGCTTGCCGAGGCCTCGACCGAGACAGTTCATCTCTCGGAGTTCGCAGGCGGACAGCTCTCGACCATTCACGTCGAGGATTCGCCGCGCGCGCACCGTATCATCGTCGATGTCGGCAGCCTCCTTCCCTTCCATGCGACGGCATCAGGCCTTGCCTTTCTGGCCTTCTGTCCACCGGTAGAAATCGACGCAGCGCTTAAAAAGCCGATCGAGAAATTTACCGATCACACCGTCACCGATCCCCAATTGCTGCGTAAGATGCTGGCTGAAACCGCAGCACGGGGCTTTTCCATCATTGACCAGGGCCTGGAAGCCGGCGTCATCAGCACGGCCGCTCCGGTGCGAACGCCGGGCGGCCGCCCGATTGGCTGCGTGGCGATCGCCGCTCCGCTCTCGCGCACCAACAAGGCTGCCATCCACGAATTCGGCGCTCAGGCCGCCAACGCAGCCAGCGCCATCGCAGAAAAATATTACGGGTCGGAAAGACCCGCGGGAACTATTGCGAAACTCAGGAGGACGGATTGATGAGCCCGGAGGCTCCCTCACCACGGATACTCGTCATCGGAACCGGTGACACCAAATGCGACGAACTGCAATTCATGGCGTCCGTCATCAAGCAAGCCGGCGGCCAGCCGGCCATGATGGATGTCAGCATTCTCGGCGATCCACCTTACAGCCCTGAATATTCCAAGCATGACATCGCGAAGGCCGCCGCAACGACGATCGAAACCATTACCGAAAGCGGCGACGAAAATAGCGCCATGGCCGCGATGGCGAAGGGTGCAGCGGCGTTGGCCTTGCGCCTTTACGAAGATGGACTGGTGGATGGAGTCATCGTGCTTGGCGGCTCCATGGGCACGGATCTGGCGCTCGACGTCGCCGCCGTCCTGCCGCTCGGCGTGCCGAAATTCGTGGTCTCGACCATTGCCTATTCTCACCTCATCCCGCCGGAACGCATTGCGCCCGATCTGATGATGATCCTGTGGGCTGGCGGTCTCTACGGTCTCAACAGCATCTGCCAGTCGGTTCTCTCCCAGGCCTGCGGCGCGGTCGTCGGCGCTGCAAAGCACGGCACCAAGCCCAATCGCAAACGCCCCCTCGTCGGCATGACCTCCCTTGGCTCCTCCTGCCTGAAATATATGAAGTATCTGCGGCCCGAGTTGGAAAAGCGCGGCTACGACGTCGCCATCTTCCATTCCACCGGCATGGGCGGACGCGCCTATGAAGCGATCGCCTCAAAGGGTGACTTTGCCGCCGTCTTCGACTTCTGCATCCAGGAAGTCAGCAATCATCATTATAGCAGCGTCGTCACCTCCGGGCCGGACCGGCTCGAAAATGCAGGGCGCACCGGCACTCCGCAGATCGTAGCCCCCGGCGCCGTCGACATGGTCGATCTTCAGGCATGGCAAGCCCTGCCAGAGATCTTCGTAGATCGCCCGTATCACGCCCATAACCGGCTGATCGGGTCGGTAACGATATCGCCGGAAGGGCGGCGGGAAGTTGCTCGTGTGATCGGAGAAAAACTGCGGCGCACCGAAGCGAAGGTCGCCTTCCTGCTGCCGACCGAAGGATTGCAGGAATGGGACAAGCCGGATGAACCCTTGCATGATCCGGAGGGCCTCGACGCCTTTATCGACGAGATGCGCCGCGCCGTTCCGCCCTCTGTCACTCTTCACGAGGTTGACGCCCATATCAATGCGCCTGCGTTCTCTGCCGCCGCCCTTGCCATCTTCGATCGATGGGTCGCCGAAGGCGTCATTCCGGAGGGACGGCCATGACCGTCGATCGCGCCCTCATTCTCGATTTCGGTGGCGTCGTCACCCGCACGCTGTTCGAAACCCATGACATCACCGAGCGCACGCTTGGCCTTCCGAAGGGATCGCTGATCTGGCTTGGTCCGTTTGACAAGACGACGGACCCGCTCTGGGTCGCGATGCAGAACCGTGAGATTACAGAACGCGACTATTGGCTCACGCGAGCCGGCGAAGTCGGCAAGATGGTCGGCGAAAACTGGACCGACATGCAGACCTTCGTGCGCCGGGTGCGCGGCGCCGAGCCGGAGCTTGTCCTGCGCCCGGAAGCTCGCGAGGCCATCCTGCGCACCAAGGAGGCCGGCCTGAAGCTGGCTATCCTGTCGAACGAACTCGACCTTTTCTATGGCGTCGAGTTCCGCCAGCGTTTTCCGCTGATCGAGCTTTTCGACGTCATTGTCGATGCCACCTACACGAAGATCCTGAAGCCCGATCCCCGCGCCTACGAACTCGTTCTTTCCGAGCTCGACTTGCCGCGCGAAGCCTGCGTCTTCGTTGACGACCAGAAGAAGAACATCGAGGGCGCCGAAGCCGTGAGCCTGCCTCACGTGCATTTCGACGTCACCCGCCCCGCCGAAAGCTATGCCCGCGCACTTGCCATGCTGGGGCTCTGAACCAAGAGGAATTTGACATGCGTGAGACCAATTTCATCATCGAAAACAATGCACGCCATCTGTGGCATCCGATGGCCCATCCGGCCGAGATGCAGGCCAACCCGCCGCGCATCATCAACTCCGGCGAAGGCGTTGAGATCATCGACATCCAGGGCAGGAAGGTACTGGACGCAGTCGGCGGCCTCTGGAACGTCAATCTCGGCTATTCCTGCGAGCCGGTAAAGAAGGCGATCCGCGATCAACTCGACGAACTGCCCTATTATTCGACTTTCCGCGGCACGACGAATTCGCCGCTGATCGAACTGTCCTACGAGCTTGCCGAATGGTTCAAGCCGGATGGCCTCAGCCGCTCCTTCTTCACCTCTGGCGGTTCGGACTCGGTCGAGACCTGCCTGCGGCTGGCGCGCCAGTTCCAAAAGGTCAATGGCCAGCCCGAGCGCACCAAGTTCGTCGCACTGAAGAAGGGCTATCACGGAACCCATTTCGGCGGCGCCTCGGTAAACGGCAACCAGAACTTCCGCCGCAACTACGAGCCGCTGCTCCCAGGCGTCATCCACCTCCCCGCGCCCTTCCCCTATCGCAACCCGTTCAACACCACCGATGGCGCCGAGATTGCGGCGGCGATCGGCAGGCTTTTCGAAGAAGAGATCGCCTTCCAGGGCGCCGATACCATCGCTGCCCTCATCATCGAGCCGGTGCTCGGTGCCGGCGGCGTCATCGTCCCGCACGAAACCTTCCTGCCGCTGATGCGCGAAATCTGCGACCGCCACGGCATCCTGCTGATCGCCGACGAGGTGATCACCGCTTTCGGCCGCACCGGCGCCTGGACCGGATCGCGCCTCTGGGGCGTCAAACCGGACATGATGTCGACGGCAAAGGCGATCACCAACGGCTATTTCCCCTTTGGCGCCGTGATGATTTCCGACAAGGTCGCCGAGGCATTCGAGAGCAACAAGAACTCTGTTGGCAATATCGGCCACGGCTACACCTATTCCGGCCACCCGGTCGGTGCGGCTGCAGCGCTTGCGACACTGAAAGAAACCAAACGGCTCGACGTCGCCGCCAATGCCGCTGCCCGCGGTGAAGAGCTGCTTGCCGGACTGAAGAGGCTGCAGGAGAAGCACGAACTGGTCGGCGACATCAGAGGCAAGGGCCTGATGTGCGCCCTCGAGCTCGTCAGTGACCGGGCGAAGAAAAGCTCGGCTGCCAAGGACACCGTCCAGAAAGTCCATGACGCGACTTATGATGCCGGCGTGATGGTCCGCACCTCCGGTGCCAATGTCATCCTGTCGCCGCCGCTGATCGTGACGGCTGCGAATGTCCAGACGATCCTGACCGCGCTCGATGCCGGCCTCACTGCTGCAAAGGGCTGATCATGTCCGACAATGCAGCCCTCATCGCGCGCCGTGAACGGCTTTTGGGCCGGAACATGTCGCTCTTCTATGACGAGCCGGTACATCTCGTGCGCGGCGAAGGCGTCTGGCTCTGGGATGCCGACGGGCGCAAGTATCTCGATTGCTACAACAATGTGCCACATGTCGGCCATTGCCATCCGCGCGTGGTCGAGGCGATTGCGCGGCAGGCCTCGATGTTGAACACGCACACGCGCTATCTGCATGAGGGCATTCTCGACTATGTGGAGCGGCTGACGGCAACCTTCGACAAGAGCCTGAATGCCGCGATCCTGACCTGCACGGGCAGCGAGGCGAACGACGTGGCCCTGCGCATGGCACAAGCCATGACCGGCAAAACCGGCGTCATCGCCACGAACCACACCTATCACGGCAACACGGCGGCAGTGTCTCAGCTATCGACCCGCATGCCGCCGGTCGGCGGCTTCGGCGGCCATGTCCGGCACGTACCGGCGCCGGACAGCTATCGTCCGCTCGGGGGTGAAGGCGGAGATGCCTTTGCCACGGCCTTCGCGGCAGAAGTCGAAAAAGCGATCGCCTCGCTGGAGGATACCCCGCATGGCTTTTCGGCCATCATCATCGATCCGTTCTTCGCCAATGAAGGCTTTCCTGATCTGCCGCCGGGCTTTCTCGACAGGACGGTTGCAGCCGTACGCAAGGCTGGCGGCCTTGTGATTACCGACGAAGTACAGCCCGGCTTTGGCCGCACAGGCTCCCACATGTGGGGCCATCAGCGCGCCGGCATCGTTCCGGATATCGTGACACTCGGCAAGCCGATGGCAAACGGGCATCCCGTCGGCGGCGTCATCGCCAATGTCGACACGATAAACGCCTTCCGCAAGGCGTTCCGCTATTTCAATACCTTTGGCGGCAATCCAGTCTCCTGTGCGGCAGCCATGGCCGTGCTCGACGTCATCGACGACGAGAACCTCATCGAAAATGCCCGCAATGTTGGCGAGTATACGCGCGATGCCTTCAAGCGGCTGGCCGAGAAGCACGCGATCATCGGCGACGTACGCGGCAGCGGCCTGTTCATGGGCACGGAATTCGTACTCGGCAAGCAGACGAAGGAGCCGGCGACTGCTGAGGCAACCCGCATCGTCAACGAAATGCGCGAGCGCGGCGTGCTGATGGGCAAGATCGGCATTCACCAGTGCGCCACGAAGATCCGCCCGCCCATGCCGTTCACCAGGGATAATGCCGACTTCATGTTGTCTATCTTCGACGACGTATTGACTGGCCTGTGAGGCAATATGGCCGATCCGTTGCCACAGACCATCCGTGACGCGCTCCAGAAACGTGCGCTGGAAGCACTCGACCATTGGCCTGTGCGGGCCTACGAGCCTGTCCTGATGAAATATCGCGAGAATGCCGTCTTCCGCATTACGCTGGAAGACGGCCAGTTCGCCGCGCTCCGGCTGCATCGGCCAGGCTATCATGACGAGACGAGCCTGCGCTCGGAGCTGCATTTCATGGCGACGCTTAAGCTCGGCGGCTTGGATGTGCCGAGCCCTGTGCCGACAAGCAGAAAGCAAAGCCTCGTCCGACTGCCGGCCAACAGGCATTTTGCCGAACAGCATGCCGATGTGGTGAGCTGGATCGATGGTGTGCCGCTTGGCCAAAGTGGCGTGCCGCTATCGCAATCTGTTGAGATGCAGGAAGCAATCTTCTTCCGCATCGGGCAGAACATGGCCATCATGCACGAGCTTGCCGATGTGTGGGAACCACCGGAAGATTTTCACCGCCCGGTTTGGGACATCGATGGGCTGCTCGGCGAAACGCCGCTCTGGGGCCGCTTCTGGGATTGTCGCGGCCTTTCATCCGAGAGCACTATCGCCCTCTCGGCATTGCGCCACCAGCTGCGTCAACTGCTCGCGAACGCGGATAGCCGAAGCCTCGACTATGGGCTGATCCATGCCGATCTGGTGCGGGAAAACATCTTTCTGACGGGAGCTGAAAACAACGTCGCCTTCATCGATTTCGATGATGCCGGCCATGGATTCCGCCTGTTTGATCTCGCAACGACCCTGCTCAAGAACCGCAACGAACCCGCCTATCCGGTGATCGAGAAAGCGCTGGTATCAGGCTATCGCAGCCGGCGAGCACTCTCCGAAGCGGCTCTGGCGGCCCTGCCCCTATTCATGGTGCTGAGGAACCTTACATATATTGGATGGCTCGCGGAACGTCCGGAAATTCCGGACAATGTCGAACGTCTGTCGCGTTACGTCCATGCAAGTCTGGAGATGGCAAGACAGCTCGACTTTGTCGCTTGACATCCGCGAGATATTTATTAACGTGTTAAGTAATTAAAGTCTCGGGAGGACTCAATGCCACATCTCGCCATCGAGTATTCGGCCAATCTCGAGGGCCGCGCCGATATCGGCGCGCTCTGCGAAAGATTGCTGAAGACGGTTCTGGAGACCGGCCTTTTCGAAGTCGGTGCCGTGCGGGTGCGCGCCTTTCGCGCCGAGCACTATGCAATCGCCGACAAGCTGCCAGAAAACGCCTTCGTCGACCTGAACTTCCGCATCGGCAAGGGCCGCACGGATGAGGAAAAGAAACGCACCGGCGAAGCAATCTTCGCCGCGGCCATCGACGTTCTCGGCCCGCTCTTCGACACCCCGCATTTTGCCCTCTCGCTGGAAGTCCGCGAGATCGATGCGGAGCTGAGCTGGAAGAAGAACGCCATCCATCCGCGGCTACGCGGCAAGTGACATTCCCTTCGTGGGACGACATAACACCAAAGGAATAGACGATGTCCAAACTGCAGGAAAACATCGCAAGGGCCGAAAGCTTTCTGGCCCGGTTCAAGGATAGCGGCGTACTGAACCGCATCAATGGCGAAGATACGCGCGCTGACGACGGTTCGACTTTCGAGACCATCTCTCCCGTCGATCTGGAGCCGCTCGCAACCGTTGCCCACGGCAAGGCTGCCGATATCGACCGCGCGGCAAAGGCTGCAAAAGCTGCCTTCGCCGAGTGGGCTGCGATGCCGGGTGAAGCGCGCAAGAAGCTCCTGCATAAGATCGCCGACGCAATCGTGGCTCGTGCCGAGGAAATCGCCTTCGTCGAGTGCATGGATACCGGACAATCACTGAAATTCATGGCCAAGGCCGCTCTGCGTGGCGCCGAGAACTTCCGCTTCTTCGCCGACCGCGCGCCGGAAGCCCGTGATGGCAAGGCATTGCGCGCCGAAGGCCAGATGAATCTGACAACGCGCGTGCCGATCGGCCCGGTCGGCATCATCACGCCCTGGAATACACCTTTCATGCTGTCGACCTGGAAGATCGCGCCGGCTCTCGCTGCGGGCTGCACCATCGTCCACAAGCCGGCAGAATTCTCGCCGCTGACGGCCCGCCTGCTTGTTGAAATTGCCGAGGAAGCCGGCCTGCCGAAGGGCGTGTGGAAC
The DNA here is from genome assembly GCF_014194925.1 of Rhizobium sp. BK491. Taxonomy (NCBI): domain Bacteria; kingdom Pseudomonadati; phylum Pseudomonadota; class Alphaproteobacteria; order Hyphomicrobiales; family Rhizobiaceae; genus Rhizobium; species Rhizobium sp. BK491. The sequence continues at coordinate 633,638 of NZ_JACIAR010000003.1, read as the reverse complement.
CTCGTCAACGGTTTTGGCGAGGATGCCGGTCGCGCGCTGACGGAACATCCCTTGATCAAGGCAATCGGCTTCGTCGGAGAAAGCCGCACCGGCTCGATGATCATGAAGCAGGGCGCCGACACGCTGAAGCGGGTTCACTTCGAGCTCGGCGGCAAGAACCCGGTCATCGTCTTCGCCGATGCAGAGCTGGAGCGTGCCGCCGACGCGGCCGTCTTCATGATCTACTCGCTGAACGGCGAGCGCTGCACATCGTCTTCGCGTCTGCTGGTCGAAGAAAGTGTCTACGACAAGTTTACCGCCATCGTTGCCGAGAAGGCCAAGCGCATCAAGGTCGGCCATCCGCTGGACCCCGAAACCGTCGTCGGCCCGCTCGTCCATCCCGTGCATGAAAAGAAGGTGCTGGAGTATATTCAGATCGGTCGTTCGGAAGGTGCGACGCTGGCCGCTGGCGGCGAGAAGATCAATGGCCCGGGCGGTGGCTGCTACGTCTCGCCTACCCTGTTCACTGGCGCCAACAACCAGATGCGCATCGCCCAGGAAGAGATCTTCGGCCCGGTGCTAACCGCCATCCCCTTCAAGAACGAAGCCGATGCGCTCGCAATTGCCAACGATGTCCAGTACGGCCTCACCGGCTATCTCTGGACGTCCGACGTCACCCGCGCCTTCCGTTTCACCGATCACCTCGAAGCCGGCATGATCTGGGTCAATTCGGAAAACGTCCGTCACCTGCCCACGCCCTTCGGCGGGGTCAAGAGCTCCGGCATCGGCCGCGACGGCGGCGATTGGTCTTTCGATTTCTATATGGAAACCAAGAACATCGCCTTCGCCACCAAGCCGCACGCGATCCAGAAACTCGGCGGCTGAGCCGCCAATATCTATAAGTACGCATAAAAGGAGGAACAAATGCCCCTGCCGAAACCCAATCTCTATCCGCCCTTCAACATCGTGCGCCTTAGCCACATCGAATTCGGCGTCACCGATCTTGCCAAGTCGCGTGCCTTCTATGTCGACACACTCGGCCTGCAGGTGACAGACGAAACCGCGGATACGATCTATCTGCGGGCAATGGAGGAGCGCGGCCATCACTGCATCGTGCTGAAGAAATCAGACAAGGCCGAAGCTCGCGATCTCGGCTTCAAGGTCTTCAGCGACGAAGACCTCGACAAGGCGGCGCATTTCTTCGAGGGCAAGGACCTGCCGGTCGAATGGATCGAGCGCCCCTACCAGGCGCGGACCTTCCGAACCCGCGACCCGCATGGCATCCCGCTTGAGTTCTATTCCAAGATGGAGCGTCTGCCGCCGATCCACCAGAAATATGCCCTCTACAAGGGTGTGAAGCCGCTGCGCATCGACCACTTCAACTGCTTCTCGACCAATGTCGACGAGAGCGTTGCCTTCTATAATGAGCTCGGCTTCCGCGTGACCGAATATACCGAGGACGAGGAAACCGGCCGCCTCTGGGCCGCCTGGACGCATCGCAAGGGCGGCGTCCACGACATCGCCTTCACCAATGGCCGCGGCCCGCGCCTGCATCACACTGCCTTCTGGGTACCGACGCCGCTCAACATCATCGACCTGCTCGACCTGATGGCGACCACCGGTTGGGTTGCCAATATCGAGCGCGGTCCGGGACGCCACGGCATCTCCAACGCCTTCTTCCTCTATATCCTCGATCCGGATGGCCACCGCATCGAGATCTACTGCTCGGACTATCAGACCGTCGATCCCGATCTGGAGCCGATCAAATGGGATCTCAGGGATCCTCAGCGCCAGACACTTTGGGGCGCACCCGCTCCCAAATCCTGGTTCGAACATGGTAGCCTGTTTGCTGGTGCGGAAGTGGCTGAGCCTGACCTGAAGGCACAGCCGATTATCGCGCCTTAAGCGTTACCCTTGAGAGCGGGAGAAAACGCCCGCTCCTCACCAACGTTCGAAAGCGCGAGGAGGCAGTCATGAATTTGAAAGATGCAACATTATTCCGGCAGGCGGCCTTGGTTGGCGGTGAGTGGATCGAGGCCGATCCCTCCAATGCGATCAAGGTCGACAATCCCGCGACGGGCGAAATCATCGGCCTGGTTCCCAATCTGGGCGCTGCCGAGACCAAAAAAGCGATTGCCGCAGCCGAAGCCACGCAGAAGGAATGGGCCACCCGCACCGCCAAGGAACGCTCCGGCATCTTGCGCCGCTGGTTCGAGCTGATGATGGAAAACCAGGACGATCTTGGACGCATCCTGACGGCGGAACAGGGCAAGCCCCTGCCCGAAGCCAAAGGTGAGATCGCCTATGGCGCAAGCTTCATTGAATGGTTTGCCGAGGAGGCCCGCCGCGTCTATGGCGACATCATCCCCGGTCACCAGAAGGACAAGCGCATACTGGTGATGAAGCAGCCGATCGGCGTCGTCGCGGCGATCACCCCCTGGAACTTCCCGAATGCGATGATCACCCGCAAGGCCGGCCCCGCCTTTGCCGCCGGCTGCGCCATGGTGCTGAAGCCAGCCTCGCAGACGCCGTTCTCGGCCATCGCTATTGCCGTGCTTGCCGAACGCGCCGGCCTGCCCAAGGGCCTGTTCAGCGTGATCACCGGTTCGGCGCGCGCCATCGGCGCCGAGATGACCGCAAGCCCGGTCGTGCGCAAGCTCACCTTCACCGGCTCGACCGAAGTGGGCGCCGAGCTCTATAAGCAGAGCGCACCGACCATCAAGAAACTCGGTCTTGAGCTTGGGGGCAACGCACCCTTCATCGTGTTCGACGATGCCGATCTCGATGCCGCCGTCGAGGGCGCGCTGATCGCCAAGTTCCGAAACAATGGTCAGACCTGCGTCTGCGCGAACAGGCTCTACGTGCAGGAGGGCGTCTATGATGCCTTTGCCGAGAAACTCTCCAAGGCTGTCGGTTCGCTGAAAACAGGCAATGGCTTTGACGAGGGCATCAATCTCGGCCCGCTGATCGACGAGGCGGCCCTGGCCAAGGTCGAGGAGCATGTTGCCGATGCGCTTTCCAAGGGCGGCCGAGTCGTCGCCGGCGGTCATCGCCATCAGCTCGGTGGACGCTTTTATGAGGCGACCGTGCTTGCCGATGTCACGCCCGCCATGGCCGTCGCGAAGGAAGAGACCTTCGGGCCGGTTGCTCCCCTTTTCCGCTTCAAGGATGAGGCCGACGTCATCGTCCAGGCCAACGACACCGAATTCGGCCTTGCCTCCTATTTCTATGCCAAGGATCTCGCCCGCGTCTTTCGCGTCGCCGAAGCCCTGGAATACGGCATGGTCGGCGTCAATACCGGCCTGATCTCGACCGCCGAAGCGCCTTTCGGCGGCGTCAAGCTCTCCGGCCTCGGCCGCGAAGGTTCGCGCTACGGCATCGAGGAATTCACCGAAATCAAATATGTCTGCCTCGGCGGCGTCGTCTGAGGTCAAGAGAAGGCCGTGAAAGCATGACCCATCCCAGATTCCTCTCCTTTTCGAGAAACGGCCGTCATGGCTATGGACTTGCGGTCGGCAACGGTGTCGTCGACCTCTCCGTGCGCCACGGCGCGACTTGGCCGACGCTGCGTGAGGTGATCGAGGCCGGTCGCCTCGTTCAACTTGCCGAGGAAGCCAAATCCTTGAAGCCGGATTTCGCTCTCGACGAGATCCGCTTCGAAATCCCCATTCCGTCACCGGAAAAGATCATTTGCGTCGGGGTCAATTTCCCCGACCGCAATGAGGAATACAAGGATGGGCAGGCCGCCCCTTCCAACCCCTCGCTCTTCATCCGCTTTCCGCGGTCGTTCACCGGGCACGAACAGCCCTTGATCCGGCCGCCGGAAAGCCCGCAGCTCGACTATGAAGGCGAGATCGTCATCATCATCGGTAAGGGTGGCCGCCGGATCGCGGAGGCCGACGCCTTCTCCCATATCGCGGCCCTGTCGCTCTGCAACGAGGGCACGATCCGCGACTGGGTGCGGCATGCGAAATTCAACGTCACCCAGGGCAAGAACTTCGACAATACCGGCTCGATCGGCCCCTGGCTGATCCCCTTCACGGATGCAGCGCAGCTCGACGACATCGAGCTTAAGACCCGCGTCAACGGCGAAGTGCGCCAGAGCGACCGCACCAGCCGGATGATCTTCTCCTTCCGCAAGATCATCAACTATATCTCCACCTTCACAACGCTCGTCCCCGGCGATGTCATCGTCACGGGAACGCCGACCGGCGCCGGCGCCCGCTTCGATCCACCGATCTGGCTGAAGCCCGGCGATGTCGTCGAAGTCGAGGCCGATGGCCTCGGCATCCTGAAAAACACGATCGCCGACGAGGTGCGCTGATGCTATCGCAAGATGAAATCCAGGCCGCCGCCGAAAGCCTCGATCAGGCCGAGCGGACGCGCGTTCAAACAGGGCTCCTTTCGCTCAAGCATCCGCAAATGACGATGGACGATTCCTATGCCGTTCAGAGCGCCTGGGTACAGAAGAAGATCGCGAACGGCCGCAAGCCTATCGGCTGGAAGATCGGGCTGACATCAAAGGCGATGCAATATGCGCTGAACATCAACATCCCCGATTCCGGGGTGCTCTTTGACGATATGGTCTTCGAAGATGGCGCGACGGTGCCGGCGGATCGCTTCATCCAGCCGCGCATCGAGGCCGAAATCGCCTTTGTCATGAAGGCGCCGCTCAGGGGGCCGAATGTCTCGATCTTCGACGTGCTGAACGCGACCGACTATGTGACGCCAGCGCTGGAGATCCTCGACACGCGCATTCTTCGTGTCGATCCGGAGACGAAGAAGGCGCGCACCATCGTCGACACCATCTCCGACAATGCTGCCAATGCCGGCATCGTCACCGGCGGCCGCGCCGTGCGGCCCGGTGAGATCGACATGCGCTGGATGGGCGCGATCGTCAGCCGTAATGCCGAGGTCGAGGAAACCGGCCTCGGCGCCGGCGTGCTCAATCAGCCAGCACGCGGTATTGCCTGGCTGGCCAATCGCCTATCGCAATATGGCGACGGTATCGAAGCCGGCCAGATCGTGCTTGCCGGGTCCTTCATCCGCCCGATCGAGGCGCGACATGGCGATACGATCAATGCCGATTTCGGGCCCTACGGGTCGGTCAGCCTGTTCTTTGCATGAAGGGGTGAACCATGCCGGCGCCCAAAAACCTCTTCAAACAGGCCCTGAAGGAAGGGCGGGCGCAGATCGGCCTTTGGCAGGCGCTCGCCAATGCCTACACGGTCGAAATCTGCGCCGGCGCCGGCTACGACTGGCTGCTGCTCGATGCCGAGCATGCGCCAAACGATATACCGCTTCTCGTTTCGCAATTGCAGGCGATGAAAGGCACGGCGAGCCACGCAATTATCCGTCCGCCGATCGGCGAGACCTGGATCATCAAGCAGATGCTCGATATCGGCGCGCAGACCCTGCTCATCCCGATGGTCGACAGCAAGGAGATGGCCGAGACCATGGTCAAGGCGGTGCGATACCCACCGCATGGCGTACGCGGCGTCGGCGCAGCCCTTGCCCGCGCCTCCGCCTTCAACCGCATTCCGGACTACCTTGCGACGGCCAATGACGAGATCTGTCTGCTGCTGCAGGTTGAAAGCCGTGCGGGGCTTGCGGCGCTCGACGACATCGCCTCGACCAAAGGCGTTGACGGCGTCTTTATCGGACCATCCGATCTTGCCGCAGACATGGGCTATCTCGGCAAGCCGGGTGCCCCTGAAGTGCAGACAGAAGTCGAAAAGGCGCTCGCAAAAATCCAGTCGCATGGCAAGGCGGCGGGCATCTTGATCGGCGATCTCTCGTTGGCAAAACGCTATCTGGAGCTTGGCGCCACCTTCGTCGCGATAGGCAACGACGTCACGCTGCTTGCCAATGCTACCATCAAGCTTCTTGACGATTTCAAGAAGGCGGATGCAGCCAAGCCGCCTGAGGACGTCAAGGTCTATTAATAGCCGGGGCCACGGCGGTCGTCGTTCGCCTATTGCTTATTTTGCGGATCAATAGAACCGAAGCGGCCCCTCATTCCTCGCCGACCGAGCCATTCTCCAATTTCAATGCCGCCAATTCATCCAGCATATCGAGAAGCTTCTCGACGCGCTCCACGCCGAACCGAGCATCGATATCGGCATAGACCTTCAGGCTTTCCGGCATAACGTCCTCGACAACCGCCTCCCCGGCCGCTGTGATCTGCAACAATACCCTGCGGCCATCGGCATCATCTTTATGCTTGGTGATAAAGCCGCGCTCTTCGAGCGAACGGATCATGCGCGTCAGGCTCGGGGCAAGAATGGATGCCTTGTCTGCGAGTTCCGTCGCATCGAGCTTTCCGCCTTCGTAGAGAACGCGAATGACACGCCATTGCTGCTCGGTCACATCATGCGCCACCAGGATCGGCCTGAAATGGCTCATGACCGCTTCACGGGCGCGCAGAAGTCCGATCGCCAGGGAACGGCGACGGTCCCGCAGTGGCCGTTTGGGGTGCGTGGCCGCGATTTCCGGCTCAGCGCGCGGCCTCACATCACTGTCTGTTCTGTTTTGCATCTTTTGCATATTCGCTTCGATTATGGCCCTCACTGATTAACATGAGAATCATTCAAAGCAAGGCGATCGCATGTTATCGATCAAAGCCGATGGCAAAGATCGCCGCCGCGCGGCGCGCTTTCTCGCCATGGATTATGGCACCTCTACCAGGCGGCCGCTGCCTCTGATCTCGGAACGCCGCAGCACCGGATGCCCGTAGAGTTCGATATTGCCGCTTCCGCTGATCGAAACATCGGCATCCGCGGCAGCGGCGACTTCCGCGTCGCCGCTGCCTTGAATTCTGATCTTCGCGGATTGAGCGGCCAGGTCCTTTAGACGCGCAGTGCCTGAACCGGATACATCGAGATCGACCGAGCGTGCGCTTCCCGTGGCCGTGACGCTGCCGCATCCGGATATCCTCAGGCGCAGGTCTGATTGATCGAGCTGCGACAGAGCGAGATCGCCGCTGCCCCGTACTCTCCAATCAGTGACGAGCGGTCCTGACAGGCTGACGTCGAATTTGGAGTTGGACCAACCCGGATTACAATCCATGCTCAGCCTTCCGCCCTCCAGTCGCACATGACTGAGCAGCGCTGGATCACCGCTCACGACGGCCTCCGCCTTTCCGCCCGGCTGATAGTGAACAGAGGCCGGGATATCGATCGTCAAGCTGCCATTGGAGCTGAAAGGCAGGATAACCTGCTGTCCGCCGGATGCCGCAGATCCGCAACTGGATTGCGTACCACCCCACCAATGCCCTGCGTTTGCCCAATCCGGCCCGGAAAGTCCGATCCCGAGGGCCAGAAAGACGAATGCACAAATCAGTCCGGTCGTCGCGATAGTCGCCAATTTCCCGTTCATTGTTCATTTCCTCCAACGATTCGCGGCCCAGCGTTCAAGCGCGGCTTTCGTCTACCTGCGCCAAGCGGAAATGCAGGCGGGCATATTGCCCAAGCATGCGGATACCCAAACTCAACCCCATCAGCAGCAAGGCCCCGCCGCCCACGAAGCAACTCACCAGCCCGGCGCCAACAAGCAGACGAGCCAGCATGCCGACGGAGGGCAAGCCGACGTGAAACAGCACGGTCGTCACGACAATCTTCAGACCGACGGCGCCAACGGCTACCAAAGCGATCGCAAGGCCGAGCGTCACGAACATCGCCGCAAACAGCAAAGGTAGCAGGAAGAAGATATCGACGACGGCAAGGCCCGCCAGCGCCACCGTAGCGGCCAAAAGATTCGACACGCTCCAGTGCGCCTCGAAACGACGCAGCCCAACATCCGCACGCAATTCCCTTGCGATCCTGGCAGGGTCGCCGAGCGCGGAGCAAACTTCCTCCTCGCTTCGGCCTGACGCCTCGGATTCGGAAAAATGGGCAGCATAGTCGGCCACGATATCATCGATCTCGTGCGGAGGCAGGCCCGCAAGCCCCAATCTCAGCGTGCGCAAAAAGGCTTCCCTGCTCATGGCAAATCCTCAAGTAGCTTGTCTACGGAGCCTGCTAACGTGCGCCAATCGCGGCGATGCGCTTCGAAAATCGAACGTCCCAACGGCGTGAGCCGATAATATTTACGCGGCGGCCCGTTGCTCGACTCGACGATGCGGGTCGCGACCAACCCGTCATTCTGCATCCTGCGCATCAGCGGGTAGATCGTTCCTTCACCCATGCCGACCGCCGCCACAAGTGTGCTCGCAATTTCATAGCCGTAGCTTTCACCCCGGGAGAGTACGGCCAGGACGCAAAGATCAAGCACGCCCTTCCGCAATTGAACTTGGATCGAGTCAGTCATGAACGCCTCAGCTTTACAGAAAGAATATAACAAGCTATCTGTTTATGCAAGATAGCTAGATGGCTTTCGCAACCGGCACATGCTGCCTTCGCGTCATCGACCTATGGACCGACGCACCTTGCCATCGCAGCCCATCGCGCAGAGCATATCTCTGGTTAAATGGAGCAGTTGCCATGATCCGCTTCAGCCTTGCCCTCGCGGCTACGCTCTTTCTTGCCGCGCCATCGGGATATGCGGCAGGTTTGAAATTCATTCGCATCTCCGGTGATACGGATAACCCGGCGATCGACGCCGCCATGTGGTCTCCTTGCACGACCTCTCCGACAGAAGTGAAGATCGGAGCTCTCGCAATACCGGCAATGCCGGATTGTCCGATTGCAGGCGAGAAGTTGCCGCTCATCATTATCTCGCACGGCTATGGCGGCTGGTATCTCGGCCATCACGATACCGCCGAAGCGCTTGCCGACGCTGGTTTCATTGTCGTGGCCATCAATCATCCGCATGCCAATCATGCCGACATGAGCAAGGCAAACGGTCTTGGCGTATTGATCGAGCGACCTGTCGACATCAAACGCACTGTCGACTTCATGCTTGATACGTCTCCCGATGCGGGAAAGATCAATCCGCAGCGGATCGGCTTCTACGGATTCTCCCAGGGCGGATATACCGGCCTCGTCGTTGCGGGAGCCAATCCGGATTTCACCAAACTGCCGCCACGCTGTTCAGATCCGAAAGCAGCAGGCTGCCCGCCAGCGGGTCGTGCTCAGCCTCCCCGGCGAGAACCACCACCGCAGTTGCTAACCCACGATCCTCGCATCGGGGCAGTCGTTGTAGCCGACCCGCTGAGCATCGTCTTCCCGACTGCAGACAGTGTGAAAGATGTCAGAGTCCCGCTTCAGCTTTGGGGCTCGAAACTTGGAGGGGGTGGTGGAGCATCTCCCGAAAATGTCGCAACGCTTGCACGCCTATTGCCGGAAAAGCCGGATTTTCGAGTCGTCCCCAATGCCGTGCATTTATCGTTTCTGACGCCTTGCCCGGAAATAAGGCCATCGTCTGATGCCTGCACCGACGCGCCGGGCTTCGATCGCGCCGCGTTTCATAAGCAATTCAACGCCGCAGTCGTTGCATTTTTCCACCAGCATCTGACGCAGCAGTAACGGCAAACATATCGGAGCGCGAAGCAGCATATCGCATGGAACTATGCGCTGACATCACGAGCGTTGAAAACCAACCGCGAATCCGCTCAGATCACGGCATGGCAAAAACGATACGCATAGCAGCGGCCCTGATGCTGCGCCTGGATGGAAAAACGCTGCTTGTGCGCAAGCGCGACACTGTTGCCTTCATGCAACCGGGAGGCAAGATCGAGCCGCAGGAAACGGCAGCGGCAGCCGTTGTCAGAGAGCTTTTCGAAGAGCTCGGCCTTACGATAGAGACAAGCGATCTGACTTTCATCGGCCGCTTCCAGGCGCCGGCCGCCAACGAGCCGGACCATACCGTCATTGCAGATATATTCCGGCTGCACGTGAGCGATGCCGAAATCGGAGCAACGGCCGAGATCGAGGAGATTCGCTGGATTTCACCACAAAATCCGCCTGATATCGTCATGGCGCCGCTTACCGAACATTACATCCTGCCATTTCATCGACAATATAGTCTATCCCCCGGCAACTAACATTCGACTGCGGCAGAGCTAAAGCACGATATGGCTTACCTCGTGGAAATCTATCGACTTTCGGTCAAACGGCGGAGACCGTGAGTTCGAAAACGCGCATGCAGGGCAAATAACAATTTGCAGATCCTAAGCCCATCATATTTACTATAACAATAACCCGGAAAAAATAATCTCCAAAATCGCTCAATCTTCCATTGAAAGCCGAAACCATATTGCATAAATAATTAAATAAGCATGGGAGGCGGGAAATGAAAACAGGAAATACTGTCGCTGGCGAAAGATTTCTTGCGCTGACGAGCAAGATCGTCTCCGCCTACGTCCTTAACAATAAGCTCGCGATGAAAGATTTGTCGAGGCTCATTGCGGAAACTTATTCCGCACTTGCAGGCTCTCAGCAATTTGTGCCGTCGGCAGCGCCGACGGAAAGATCTCAGAAACCAGCAGTCCCGATCAAGAAATCCATCACGGATCATTATCTTGTGTGCTTGGAAGACGGTGGGAAATACAAATCGCTAAAGCGGCACTTGAACAGCAAGTATGGTCTCACGCCCGAAGAATACCGAAGGAAATGGGGCTTGCCTGCGGACTATCCAATGGTGTGTGCCTCCTATGCCGCCGCAAGATCGACGCTGGCCAAGAAGGCTCTCCTTGGCCACGCCAAGGGCACGACCGAGATTCCTCCGGTGGTTGAGCCGCCCCGCCGGCAACGCAAGATCGGATAACCCCCGGCGCTTCGCCAGGCGCCGCGAGCGTGCGCTGCGTTTTTAATGAGCGATCGCTCTTGCGTGAGCAAATTCATCCCGGCTGCTGGCACATCGATAGAGCGCCCTCTGCCGGCGAACCTACATGAGATCCGTCCCGGCGCTTCCGCGCCCTCACCCATCGCCCTCCAAGCAACCAGCACTCATTTCATCATGGGGTTTCGATTGTCCTCGCATTGACGGTGATCGCGCGGCCGGCAAACCAGCCATTGATCGCAGCCCCGAGACCAAGCAGCACGAACAACACTGCGCACCAGGCAAAGCTTCCCGTCCAGCCATGAATCATGCCGACGACGAGCGGGCCGATTGCAGCGAGCAAATAACCGACGAATTGCGCCATGCCGGAGAGATGCGCCGCCACATGCGCATCAGGCGAACGCAACACGATTACGGTCAGCGCCACCGCAATGAGTCCGCCCTGACCGATGCCTTGAAGCACGGCCCAGAACCAGACCGTCCAAAGCGGAGCGAAAAGCAGGCCCAGCAAGGCGACGACGGCGATCGCGCACAGGCTGACGTTGATGGCGCGCTGATCCTTACCCTTAACGGCGATATGGGGGGCAACCAGACAGGCAGCCGCCTGCACCATAACCGAGGCAGATACGATGACACCAGCCGTCACGCCGTCGAGACCACGCTCACGCAGAATGGGCACGAGCCAGCCGAAGACGCAATAGGCGAGCGCCGATTGCAGCCCCATGAAAAGCGTTACCTGCCAGGCAATGCGGTCACGCCATAAACCGGTAACGCGAAAACCGGTACGTCGGGCCTGATTATGCGTTCCGATCACCTGCGGCAACCAGAGAAGTCCGACTGCGAAGGCAGGCAGGGCCCAGATGGCGAGCGCGCCACCCAGCGAATCGCCGAGGGCATGTTCGACGGGAAGCGTGAACCCGGCTGCACTAGCAGCTCCCGCGCATAGCGCCATCGTATAGCAGCCCGTCATGAGCGCCGCTCTATCGGGGAAATCGCGCTTGACCACGCCCGGCAAGAGTACATTGCCGATAGCAATGCAGGCGCCGGCCAACGCGGTACCCAAGAATAGCAGCGAAATCGACGAAAAGCCCCGCAGCGCCGTGCCCACAGCAAGCAGGAAAATGACACCGAGCAGAACCCGCTCGGTGCCCATGCGTTGTGCGAGCCTTGGCGCGAGCGGAGAAAACAGTCCCATGCAGACGACGGGTAGGGTCGTAAGAATGCTGGTGCCAAAGGCGGAGAGGCCAAGTCCGGTCCGTATCTCCGGCAATAGCGTCGATGCGCTGGAAAAGACCGGCCGCAGATTGAAAGCGATGAGCACAAGGCTCGCACCCAGTAGAAACCTGCCGATCGGCGATTTGCCTCCATGCGGCAGCGGTGCCGGAATTTCATCAGCCTCGGCATCGATCAACTCGACCGAGGCGGGATTTTGCGAGGGCATGGTCATGACATAAGCAACCGATCAAGAGTAGCGACGATGGGGGCCATGAAGTGGCGCACGGCTCTGTCGGCTGCTTCGGGGCTGCCGCTTTCGATGGCATCGACGATGGCGATATGCGCCTGCATATCCGGCTCGGGAATATCCTCACCGAGCGTCGCCTCGATAGTTTCGGCGATCGAGAAAGAGAAGAACTCGTAGATTTCGATCATAGCCCTGTTCTGCGAAGCTGCGACGACCGCCCTGTGAAAGGCAAGATCGCGCTCGACGAATGCGGCCTTATCGCCGCCCGTATAATTGCCGCGGGCAACCAGCAAGGCGCGCAACTGTGAAACGACGTCCGATGAGTGGCGTAGCGCGGCAAGCCGTGCGGCCTCGACCTCCAGCGCAAGCCGGGCTTCGAACTGATCCCTCAATCCAGCGCGACGCGCCATATCCAGGGGGAGACTGACATCCTTGTTAGACCGAACATAAGTCCCGGATCCCTGCCGAGTTTCGAGATAACCCTGAGACACCAGCACCCTCACCGCCTCGCGGATCGTACCGCGGCTGACCGACAGCATGGATGAAAGGGAGGCTTCGTTCGGCAGCTTTTCCCCGACCAGCCAACGTCGGGCGGTAATTTCGCTGCGGATTGCTTCAACGGCTGTATCCGCAAGCGTCGTTTTTGTCAGAGCGCGCATGGCTGAACTTTCATCAAGTCATCGGGTGACTTTATCACCTAGGCAATACTCGATGCCTCGTCAATGATTTTCATCAGACGAACGACCGCCTAGCTATGCCGCCTCACCCTTTCGAAGAAAAGCAGCAAGCCGAGCCCCAGCAAACCGGCAGCGGCTCCGATAAGCGCCGTTCCGGAATAATTGCTGACGGCCGTGCCGATCGCGAAAAGAAGGGCGCTGAGACCTGCGCTCAGAAAGATATTGACCGAGATCAGGGCGCTGCCCAAACCCGGGCGCTCGGCAATCAGATCCTGCAGGTAGGTGATCGGAATACTGATCAGGGCAGCTGCCCCGATGCCGCTGATGAGGGTCAGCGCATAGACATGCCAGGGGGCAGATGCCAATCCGAGCAGAACCAGATAAACGATATAGATGACGGTGCCGATCGCCAGCGCCATTACGTGACTCATGATCCGCTGTGCACGTCCCCACAAAACGATGAAGATGATTTCGAGAAGGGCAACGATCCCAACCAAAATGCCGATATCAGTCACGGTTCCGTGTGCCGCACCGGTGACGATAAGCGGCAGGATGGCGCCGTTGACATGCAGCGTGCTGCTGATCAGCGCGACAGCGATCAGGCGCAGGAAGACCGGTGGCGAAATGACCTCACCCAGCGCGGCAAGATAGGAAAGATGATGGGCAGCAGCCTTGTCTATGTCATCCTGGCGCGGAAGGAAAATCGCGATCAATCCGAAACAGGCGACGCAGGCGAGACCGGCGAACAGATAGGCTGGCAGCATGCTCGCTGAATTTGCAAGCAGCGCTCCGGTTATCCCAGGCACCAGCACCCAGGAAAGGGAGATCATCGCACGCACGCCGGAATTGACCGTGGCGATATCGTTGCGCTCCATTCCCCTCGTCGCAACGCGGACATTGGCAAAGAGCAGCGAGTTGAGCGAGCCGTAGATCGGCAGGAAAAACAAGGCGCTGAGCACGAAAGTCGCCTGTGCCGGAACGACATAGACGGCGCCATAACCCAGCACGCCGAAAGTGGCGACCGTCAGCATCATAACCCGATATTGGCCGAGCCTGTCGGCCAGATTTCCAAGCAGGATACTGACGACGACATTCACCGCCGCCGCGCAGAAGATCAGCGTCGAATAGAGCCCGTTACTGAGGCCGAGTTCGCGGATACCGACGACCGATTGATAGGGCGAGGTCGCTGCTCCAGCAAAACCGAAGGCAAAGATCGCAAGCATGCTCACCCGTATGGTCGGGTCGCGGAAAACGTCGGGAAGGAGACGGGTCATTGGCGGGGTCGGGTATGTTGCAAAGTAGGCCTTTATCCGAGGCGCTGGGATATCCTTCCGTCAAAGCTGATCAAGACGCAAATGATTGCATCGCGCTTGACCTTCTCAGACGCGGATTGTCCACATCATTCATCATATCAATGGTGGCAATTGGGCGTCAGCCAGGCATCGCGCGCGAATAGGCGGCCAAAATAAAGCGTTCGGCGTGGAACAGATATTTCTCCAGCGCGGCGGCGGCACTCGCCGGCGCCCCCTCCTCCAGATGCGCAAGAATGGTCGCGTTCTGGCCGACATAGGGTGCGTGCAGATATTCGGGATCACGGATCAGCCCAAAGACGAGGCGCAGCTCCAGCGAGATCTGCGCATAGAAGGCCGAAAGCCTGGGACTGTCGGCAAGCTCGACGATCGCGGCATGAAAGGCGATATCGGCGCTGCCGACCTCCAGCCATTCGCCACGCTCACGATGCTGGACGGCGGCATCGATGGCGGCACGCATCTTGTCGACGCTTGGGTGGCGATGATGTGCATTGGCGAGTGCCGAACACTCGATCAGGCGGCGAATCTGGAAGATATCCATGATCGTCGAAATGCTCGGCGTGGAAACGAAGACGCCGCGATTGGCCTCGTGGCGTAGCACGCCCTCTTTCGTCAGCAACCGGAAAACCTCGCGCAGCGTATTGCGCGAGACCTGCAACTCCTCGCAAAGAGCCGCCTCCGATAGATGGCTGCCAGGCGAGAGCGTGCCGCTGATCACGCGCTCTCGGATGCGGGCGGCGGTCAGTTCTGCAACCGTCTGCCCCGTCTCCGCGACGGTCGCCGGCTCGATGCTGGCAAGATTTGTCTGCTTCATTCGCTCTCCCGGCGCCCGCACTCAAATGTCTTCGATGCCTGCCTATATCAAGCATTTGCTGGAACGCGAGCGGCGTTGCCATGCTTGCCTGCGGCAGTCACACCGTCCCAACGGCAAGTCCGCTGGACGATTTCATGCAGGTTTGTCCCATTTTTCGTTGGCAATATGAAAATTGTTGAACAATATAGACCAGATTGTCGTTTGATGCTATCTCACGGCCTAACAAATATAATGGGAACGCAGATACAGATGTTCATGAGACGCCTGTCTTGTAGAAAAACATCGCCTGCTTTTGTCAGGCTGCAACAGGTGCCGGCATGAGCGTGCTGCGGTCCGAACTTGGTGGCGATCCCAGCGAGTGCGCCTGGATCATCGATGCAAAGAACAACGCGGCTATCATTCCGGATGCCATGAACGACCTGCCCAATACCGAGGTAAGCGCATGACCAAGGCCGCTGGCGACAACAAACCGCTTCTGTCCGCAACGGATCTGACTGTGCGGTTCGGCGAAAACCGCGTGGTCGAAGGGCTTTCATTTTCGGTCGAGCCCGGGCGAACGCTCGCAGTTGTCGGCGAATCCGGCTCCGGCAAATCGGTGACCTCGCTTTCGGTCATGCGCCTTGCCGATATGATGGGCGCGCACTTCGAGACCGGCAGCATCCTCTTCAACGGCAAGGACCTGCTGAAGCTCTCGCAGAAGGATATGCGCGCAGTTCGCGGCAAGGAGATCGCCATGATCTTCCAGGAGCCGATGACCTCACTCAATCCCGTCTTCACCATCGGTGACCAGATCTGCGAAGTCCTTCTTCTTCATGAGAAACGCGGCAAATCCGCCGCAATGGCGGAAGCCCGTCGCCTTCTGGAGATGGTACGCCTGCCGGATGCGCAGGCTCTCTTGAACCGCTATCCGCATCAGCTTTCCGGCGGCATGCGCCAGCGCGTCATGATCGCCATGGCGCTTGCCTGCCGTCCGAAGCTGTTGATTGCCGATGAGCCGACGACGGCGCTCGACGTGACCATCCAGGCGCAGATTCTCAACATCATGCGGGACCTGCAGAAGGATCTCGGCATGGGTATGATCTTCATCACCCACGACATGGGCGTGGTTGCCGAGATGGCTGACGATGTCGTGGTCATGTGGAAGGGCAAGAAGGTCGAAGAGGGTCCGGTTCGCGAAATATTCGCCAATCCGAAACACCCTTATACGAAGGCACTTCTCGCCGCAGTGCCAAGGCTTGGCAGCATGACCGGTCAGGATTTTCCGAAACGCATACCGCTGACCGTCCTCGACGGCGGTGAGCCGAAGGTCGTCGGCGAGGAGCGGGTGCAGAATACCGCCCGCTACGACCAGCCGCCGCTCCTGTCCGTACGCGATCTCTTCGTGCGCTTCGATATTAAGAAGAACATATTCGGTCAGGTCACGCATCGCTGCAGTGCCGTCCAGAAGGTCGCTTTCGACATACATCCCGGCGAGACGCTGGCCCTCGTCGGCGAATCCGGCTCCGGCAAGTCAACGATCGGCCGCACCATCCAGCAATTGCAGAAGGCGCGCTCCGGCGAAATCACCTTCAACGGCAAGAGCTTTGCCGCCATGTCGGCGCTGGAGCGTTTCCGCCTGCGCCGCGACGTGCAGTATATCTTCCAGGACCCCTTCGCTTCGCTCGACCCGCGCAAGACTGTGGGATTCTCGATTGCAGAACCGATCAACACGCATGGCATCACCACCGGATCGAAGGCGGTTCGCCGCCGGGTGGACGAGCTACTGGAACGCGTCGGGCTGACGTCAGCCCATGCCGATCGCTATCCGCACGAGTTTTCCGGCGGCCAGCGCCAGCGCGTCTGCATTGCCCGCGCCCTTGCCTCCGATCCGAAGCTCATCATTGCCGATGAGGCGCTTTCCGCTCTCGACGTGTCGATCCAGGCCCAGATCATCAATCTCTTGATGGATCTCCAGGCCGAACGGGGGCTCGCCTATCTGTTCATCAGCCATGACATGGCGGTGGTCGAAAAGATCAGCCATCGCGTCGCCGTCCTCTATCTCGGCCAGATCATGGAGATCGGCAGCCGGCGGCAGGTCTTTGAAACGCCGATGCACCCCTATACGCAGCGCCTGATCTCGGCCGTGCCGATCGCCGATCCGACGCAGGACCGCAGAACCGCGCTTATCGAGGGCGAGATCCCCAATCCCGTCCGCCGCGTCGGCGACGAGCCGCCGATCCTGGCTCACGAAGAAATCACCTCAGGCCACTTCATCGCCAAGAGCGCCTGAACGACCGCCAACCATCGCATCGATCTGAAGAGGAAACAGGTTCAATGAAAAGAATGAAATGGGGATTGAAGACCGCTCTGACCGCACTCGTCATGTCGAGCGTCGCCATCACCGCCGCTCCCGCTTTCGCGGCCGGCAAGCTGACGGTGTCGTCGTCGCAGGATCCCGGCAGCTGGGATCCGATCGACACCTTCCTGGTGGCATGGGCCGCTGTTTCGACCAACATCTTCGACGGCCTCACCTATCGTGGCCCCGATCTCAAGCTGGTACCGGGCCTTGCCGAATCCTGGGAAGAACTGGATCAAGGCAAGCGCATCCGCTTCAAGCTGCGTCACAACGTGAAATTCCATGACGGCGAGCCCTTCAATGCCGAAGCGGTGAAGTTTACCTTCGACCGCCTGCTCGGCGAACAGGGCGCGAAGGGACCGCAGCGTTCGAACTACACGGCGATCGAAAGCGTCGACATCATCGACGACTACACGGTCGATATGAAGCTGAAGACGCCCGATCCAGTGCTTTTGACGAAGCTTGCCGGCTATGGCGCGATGATCGTTCCGCCGAAATACATCAAGGAAAAAGGCGAGGACTATTTCAACCTCAACCCGGTCGGGACCGGCGCCTTCAGGTTCGTTTCCTATACCCCTAAGGTGAACATCAAGCTCGAAGCCAATCCGGATTACTGGGGCGGCGCGCCAAAGATTTCCGAGCTTGAATACCGCTTCATCAGCGAGCCGGCGACAGCCGTTGCCGAGCTTCAAGCCGGCCGCGTCGATATCGTCATCCCGCCGACCATCCCGATCGGCATGCTGCCGGTCATTCAGGGCGATTCCAAGCTCGAGATCGCCAGCGTTCCCGGCCCGACGGTCGATGCACTGCGCTTCAACACTCGCGACGGCATCACCGCCGATCCGCGCGTGCGCAAGGCGATCATCATGGCCGTTGACCGTGACACGATCGTCAAGTCGATCCTAGCTGGCCAGGGCACAGAAATCGTCAGCTTCCAGAACTCTCTGTCCTTCGGCTACGATGCCGATCTGAAGCCACTTCCCTATGATCCGGCAGGCGCCAAGAAGCTGCTTGCCGAAGCCGGCGTGAAGCCGGGCGCGGCATTGCAGATCGACATTCGGGGCAACGACGCGACGATGAACGAGGTGGCGCAGGTCGTCGCAAGCTATCTGCAGATGGTCGGCCTCACCGCAACCATCAAGCCGTATGAAACAAACGTTCTGCTGAACGACATCATTCCGCAGGGCAAGACCGGCGCGATGTTCCAGCAGAAATGGGGCGGCTGGACCTTCGACTACGACAACACCGCTTATTCGATGTACCACTCCGGCGAAAAGTGGAACCCTTATGAGAAGGATGCCGCTCTCGACAAGCTCCTGGAATCGCAGCGCCCGCTCACCGATCGCGCCGAGCGCGAAAAGGTGCTCAAGGACATCGGCAAATATGTCGCCGACAAGACGCTCGAACTGCCGCTCTACAACAGCAATGCGATCTACGGCGTCAGCAAGCGGGTCAAGGGCTTCGTGCCCGCTCCCGATACGCGCATCAAGCTGAACGAAGTCACCGTCGATTAATCATCCAGCAAGACGCCGCCGGCCCGCCCGGCGGCGTCATCCGAAAGCTCTCGGGGTAAGAACGTGGCCGGTTTTCTCATCAAGCGATTACTGCAGGCGATTTTCGTCGTGATCGCCATCACCCTTCTCGTCTCATTCGCCATCCGACTGACGGGCGACCCTGCCGTGATGATGTTTCAGGGCGGCGGCAGCATGACGGAAGAGGATCTTGCGCGTATCCGTACGGCCCTCGGCACGGACCAGCCCTTCCTCGTGCAGTATTTCACCTTCCTGAAGGGACTGCTGACGCTCAATTTCGGCCGCAGCTTCACCGGCGGTACGCCGGTCTCTCAACTGATCGCCAATGCCTTGCCCGCCACGCTGCTGCTTGCTTTCATTTCCATGGTGGTCTCGATTGCGCTCTCCATCCCGCTCGGTATCAAGGCGGCGATGGCACGTGGAAAGACGGCAGACCAGATCATTCGCGTTCTCTCGCTGCTCGGCCTTTCCTTCCCAAATTTCTGGCTGGCGCTGATGATGGTGCTGTTGTTTTCCGTCACGCTCGGCTGGCTGCCGCCGAGCGGCATGGTCGGGATTTCGAGCTATGTCATGCCGGCGGTGACGATGGGCGTGATCCTGACGGCGACGAACGTCCGCCTGGTGCGCACCGCCATGCTGGAAACGCTGCAATCGCAATATATCATGGTCGCGCGCGCCAAGGGCCTCAGCGAGAGCAAGGTGCTCTACAAGCACGCCCTGCGCAATTGCGCCATCCCGCTCATTACCTATTTCGGCATCCAGTTCGGCGGCCTGCTCGGCGGCATCGTCGTCATCGAGCGTGTCTTCAACTGGCCCGGCCTCGGCACACTGGCATTCGACGCCGTCGGCGCCCGCGACTATCCGGTCTTGCAGGGCGTGATCACCGTGCTGGCGCTGTTCATCGTCGGTGTCAACCTTCTCGTCGACATCGCCTATGGCCTCGTCGATCCCCGCATTCGCACGGAGTAATGCTGATGGCTGCCACGATTTCACGCCGTTCGCGTTTCTACAGCTTCGAATTCATCGCTGGAGCCCTGATCACCGTCATCATCTGCCTTGCCGTGCTTCTCTCCGATGTGCTCTTTCCCGGCGGCGCCGAAAAAATCGATCTAATGGCAAGGCTTGCAAAACCCTTCGCCAGCCTCGCCCATCCCTTCGGCACCGATCCGCTCGGGCGCGATGTGCTGGCCCGCGTCGTCGCAGGTGGCAAGATATCGCTGAGTGTCGGCCTCACCTCCGTGATCGGCGGCGTGGTGCTCGGCGTGCTGGTGGGGCTTGCCGCGGGTTACTATCGCGGTATCTGGGACATGCTGCTGATGCGCTTTGCCGATATCCAGCTCGCCATGCCCTTCATTCTCCTGGCCATTACCTTCATCGCCATCGTCGGCGGCAGTCTCACCAATACGATCATCCTGCTGATCGTCTCGCAATGGGTGCAATATGCACGTCTCGTGCGCGGCTCGGTGCTGAGCCTGCGCGAGCGCGAATTCATCCTCTCGGCACGCGCGATCGGCGTCAAAGACTGGCGCATTATCTTCCAGCATCTGCTGCCGAACCTTCTGGGACCGGTGATCGTGCTGATGACGCTGAACATTGCCAACAACATCCTTCTGGAAAGCAGCCTTACCTTCCTTGGCATGGGTGTCGACCCGACAATTCCGAGCTGGGGCGGCATGCTGGCCGATGGCCGCACCTATCTGCAGACGGCGTGGTGGGTGAGCCTCTTCCCTGGCCTTGCAATCCTTTTGACCGTGCTCGGTCTCAATCTGCTCGGCGACTGGCTGCGCGATAGCCTCGATCCGACTGGCAGAACGACAAGGTAGAATATCATGGCTATGATTTTCGAGAGACGTTTTGAGCGCACACTGTCGCGCCTTGTTGCCGATGCCAAGCCTGGCCAGAACTTCGAAGCCTGGACCTTCGATGACATAGAAAGCCGCCAGCAGGCAGAGCGCGAACTCTGGGAAAAAGGCGTACAGGCCCGCATCCGCAGCGCTTACAAGCCGCTGGTCAATGCCTTTATCGAGGAAATCGACCTGCATGATGTGAATGCGATCGAGATCCGCTATCCGGTTCATCCCAACGCACCGGATAATCGCTTTCGCCTTGAAGCATATCCGCTCGCTGCAATGATGGGAAATCGCGAGATCACCTTTGTCGCAAGAGCCGATAGCGACTTTCATTATGACGTTCTGCTGAAAGGCAATGCCGGCCAGGAACGCCGATTGCAGGTGCTCGCGCCCAATCGCGTCCATATTGATGCCGCCGGTGAAACGAGCGTTTCCCCGACCGGCTGGCTCATGAGGAACGGCAATGCGGCGGGCGACCGGCTCGCCACGGACTATGAGCAGCTCTTCGAGGAGACCATCAACGCGGTCACGCACTTCGACTGGGGCGCAAGCGAACCCTATTTCGAGGAACTGAACATTCGCGTTGCCCTGCCGGCGTTGGATGAGACCCTGCCTGTCGGCGACGAAGTCATGAGCCTTCGCGAGGCGCTGCACGAGGACTTCTATTTCTCGCTGCTCGAATTCTTCCAGAAGAAATCCGGACGGCCGCTCGGTGACCGCGGCTTGAAGCCGGGGCAGATCGTTCCGCAGATTCTGCCCTCCTCCGGCGATATTTTCGTCCGAGTGGAAACGCAGCCGCTGACGTCTCGCTATTGGGATGGAGCCGAACAGCAGATCGAGACCGCAACGGAACCTGTGGCCGTGCAGCAGATCGAGGCCGAACTCAAAGAGATTGGCGGCGAAGCATTTGAGGCCCTTACTCGCTCCGGCCGCACCGTCAAAGCCCGCTATATCAAGGGCCGCGATGCAGCCGTGATGATCAGCGGCGGACAGCACGCCAACGAGACGACCGGTGGCGCGGGAGCTCTGCGTGCGGCCCGTCGGCTTGCCGAGATCGAAGGCGCGCATTTCACCATCTCGCCGCTCGAAAATCCCGACGGCTACGCTCTACATCAGCGTCTGCGCCTGGACAGCCCGCGCCACATGTATCATGCCGCCCGCTATACCGCGCTCGGCGACGATCTCGAATATCGGACCGAAGAGACCGCCGGTCCCTACCTCTTTGAAAAGAAAATCCGCTTCCAGGCGGAAAGGCTGAGCGGAGCGCGGCTGCACGTCAATCTCCACGGCTACCCGGCCCATGAATGGACGCGCCCGCTCTCCGGCTATGTCCCGCGCAATTTCGCCATGTGGACACTGCCCAAGGGCTTTTTCCTGATTGCTCGCTATCATTCCGGCTGGGCCGCTCAGGCGGAGCAGCTTCTCGATAAGGTCACCCGGCACCTCGGCGCCATACCGGGTCTGCTGGACTACAACGACCGCCAGATCGCACTCTATGAAATACATGCCGGCGAAACAGGCTTCCGCATCATCAACGGCTTCCCCTGCCTCGCCAATATCGACGATCGCCATACGGTGCCTATGACCTTGATAACCGAATATCCGGACGAGACCATTTATGGCGACGCATTCATCGCCGGTCATACCGCGCAGATGGAAACAGTGCTTTCCGCCTATAGCGCCTGGCAGGAAATCATGGCTTCGAGCTAGGCCGTACGCGTCGAACCGAGCATATCGAGAAGGGCGGTCATAGCGCTCGTCGTATAGGCGTCCGTTCGGCGTACGAAGAGCGTATCCACCAGCGACCGCTCCGGCGGAAGCGCATGGATTGCGACCCTGCCCTCCCGGGCGGCGGCAGCGACGACGCCTCTCGGCAGAAGAGTGATGCCGACGCCGGCCGACACGCAGCTTATGATCGTGTCGAGAGAACCGAATTCCAGCGGCTTCGAGGTGACGATCCCCATCTCGGCAAGAAGCGACTCCAGCCGCTGGCGGTAAGAGCATCCGATCTGGAAGACAATAGTCTTCAGATCGACAATGCCGGCCAGATCTTTCATTCCACGAATGGCAGGCGTTGTAACGAGGACAAGCTCCTCTTGAAAGATCACCTCGTGATCGAGATCGGGGTGGTTGACGGGACCCGCCACGAAGGCGCCCTCGACCCGGCATGAAACGACATCGTCGATCAGCCGGCGGGTCGTACCTGTTGTCACCACAAGACGTACCTGTGGATAGGTCTTGGCGAACCGGCCCAAGAGCGGCGACAATCGCAGCGCCGTGGTTGTTTCCAGGCTGCCGATTGAAAGCGTCCCGCCCGGCTCGCCATCATCTTTGGCGGCGGTGCGGGCATCGGCCAGAAGCTTGGTGATGCGACCGACAAATGGCAGAATTCGTTGTCCCGCCGGTGTGGTCGACACGCCCCTTGCATGCCGCTGGAACAGGCTGACACCCAGCTCTTCTTCCAATGCCCGGATCCGCGCCGTCACATTCGATTGAACAGTGTGCAGCTCCTGCGCCGCCCGGTTCATGCTGCCATGCCGCGATACCGCTTCGAATACCCTGAGATCGGATACGTCCATCTTCGTCTTATCTCCAATAGAGATAGCTGTTCTCATAATAATTCATTTTTTATGATATAACGCATCGCGTATTCTCTCAAGCATAGATAGCTGAGAGAGTTCCCATGACCGACACTGCCGCGCATGAAACCGACCGGAACCATCAGAATGCCCGAATGGCATGGCGTGCCATCCTGTCGGCATTCTGCGCTTGCCTGATCGGCATCGGCCTTGCTCGTTTCGCCTATACACCGCTTCTGCCTGCCATCGTCGATGCGCATTGGTTCGAAGCCTCGGCGGCTGCCTATCTCGGTGCCGCGAATCTTTCCGGTTATCTGGTCGGCGCATTGCTCGGGCGGACGATCGCCGCACGTGCTTCCACCGTCCTGACACTCAGGATCATGATGCTTGCCGCAACGGCAGCCTTCTTTGCCTGCGCCTTTCCCGTCAGCTTTTCATGGTTCTTTGCGTGGCGTTTTGCAGCCGGCTTTGCCGGTGGCGCCCTGATGGTTCTGGCAGCGCCGACCGTCCTGCCGCTGATCGCACCATCTCGCCGAGGGCTTGCCAGCGGTATAATCTTTATGGGCATCGGCGCTGGCGTCGCACTATCGGGCACATTGGTTCCCCTGCTGCTGCAACAGGGGCTGCGCGAGACATGGCTCGGCCTCGGCGCCCTATCGCTGCTGCTCGCGATCATTGCCTGGGCCGGATGGCCGCACGATGTGGCCGGCCACACCGCCACAAGCCATAATGCCATGCATGTCCCGAAACGCTGGACGCTGCGTGCGCTCTACATCGAATATGCGCTGAATGCCGCCGGCTGGGTTCCGCACATGATCTTCCTCGTGGATTTCGTTGCCCGCGGATTGGGACAGGGCTTGCAGGTCGGCGCGGAATACTGGGTGCTGTTTGGCCTCGGCGCCACCATCGGCCCGATCCTTGCCGGCCATCTGGCTGATCGCACCGGTTTTGCCGGAGCGCTGCGATTTGCCTTTTTTCTCGAGGCTTTCGCAGTCGCCATTCCCGCCTCTGGCCTCGGGCAGGCGTGGCTCATCGCCTCGAGCCTGATCGTCGGCGCCTTCGTAACCGGCACGGTTCCCTTGATGCTCGGCAGGATCGCAGAGCTGCTGCCACACCATCCGGCGCAACAGAAAGTCGCGTGGAGCCTGGCAACCGTATTCTTCGCCCTGTTTCAGGCGGCAGCGGCTTATGGACTTTCCTTCGTCTTCGCCCAAACCGGTGGAAACTACGGCGTGCTCTTCTTGATCGGAGCCAGCGCAATGATTCTCGCTCTGGCGATCGACCTCTCCGTCGCAGTGTTTATCCGCACTCCGCGGGAACACGCCCAGGATCATGATTCATAACAGCAGGAGAATTGGACATGGCAGAACTTTTGACTGAGATTGCCGGCAGCGAAAACATGTTTGGCGAAGGCAGTGCACTCGATGCCCTTATCGGCTTCTATCGCGCCTTCAATACCGCCGACCTGGAAGCACTCGCTGCCAACTGGGCCGATGGCGACAAGCCAAGCATGGAAAATCCGATCGGAGGCATCCGGCGCGGATGGTCGTCGATCCGTGAGGGCTATGCGAAGCTGTTTCGTGGAAAGGCGAAAGTCCAGGTCGCATTCCACGATTTTACCAGCCAGGGCGGCGATGACTGGCACCTGTTCGTCGGGCGTGAGAGGGGAAGTTGCGTCACGGCCGGCAGGAGTATCGAGCTTCGCATTCGAACGACACGCTGGTTCACCCGGATCGACGGCGTCTGGCGTCAGCTTCACCATCACGG
Organism: Rhizobium sp. BK491; assembly: GCF_014194925.1. NCBI lineage: Bacteria > Pseudomonadati > Pseudomonadota > Alphaproteobacteria > Hyphomicrobiales > Rhizobiaceae > Rhizobium > Rhizobium sp. BK491. The sequence continues at coordinate 608,614 of NZ_JACIAR010000003.1, read as the reverse complement.
CTCCATCGAGGAACCTGCCCTGCTTGCTGCCTATCAGGAAATCATCTTCGGCGGACCATTAGAGCGGCCGGCGTAGATGTTGTCACGAGATTTTGGCCCTCTGCGCGCTACCTTGCCCACATGGCGCCAAAGTTTGACGCGAGTTGGGATTCATGAGGCATTTTCTGCTGTTGCTCGCCAGCCTGTCCATTATCTGCCTGGGGTTATTTGCACCGCCGGCACATGCCGAGGGATTCGTTCGCGCCGATCATCAGCGGATCGTCGACGGCAAGGGCAATCCGCTGATCCTGCGCGGTCTCGGCCTCGGCGGCTGGATGGTGCAGGAAGGCTACATGATGGGCCTTGCCAATCTCAAGGCGCAGCACGTCATTCGCCACCGCATTTCCGAAATCATCGGCGAGAAAAGGACCGAGCAATTCTATCGATCCTGGCTCGATAATGCCGTGACGAAAGCCGATATCGACGCAATGGCCAAATGGGGCTTCAACAGCGTGCGCCTGCCGATGCACTGGAACCTCTTCATCGAGGACAAGCACGGCAGAAACACGTCCAAGAACATTGTCTGGAACGAAGAGGGCTTTCGGCGGATCGATCTTCTGATCCGCTGGCTGAAAGCCAATGACATGTACTTGATCCTAGACCTGCATGCGGCACCTGGCGGCCAGGGTCACGACATCGCCATTTCCGACCGCGATCCGGACAAGCCCTCGCTCTGGCACAGCGATGAGAACCAGGCAATGATGATCGCGCTGTGGACCGAGATCGCCCGTCGCTACAGGGACGAGCCGACGATTGCGGGTTACGACCTGCTCAACGAGCCGAATTGGGGTTTTCAGGACAAGAAAGACAAGGGTGGCTGCCGGGAGACCGAAAACCGGCCGCTGCGCGACATCTATCGGCGCACTATCAGCGCCATCCGCGCGATCGATACCAACCATATGCTTATTATCGAGGGCAATTGCTGGGGTAACAATTATGCCGGCGTGCTGCCGATCGATGACCGCAACACGGCGCTCAGCTTTCACAAATACTGGACACCGACGACGCAGGAATCGATCGAGCCTTTCCTGAAGCTGCGCGAACAATATGACATGCCGCTCTGGAACGGTGAATCCGGCGAAAACAACAATGAATGGTATGCCCGCGCTGTAGAATTGCAGGAGAAGAATGGTATCGGCTGGTCGTGGTGGCCATTGAAGAAGATGGGTGCCGGCAATCCGCTGGAGATCAAGGCCAATGCAAATTATCGTCGCCTGATTGCCTATCTCCGCGGCGAGGGCAAGAAACCTTCCGCCAGAACCGCCTTTTCCGGGTTGATGCAGCTTGCAACCGACAGCCGCTATGACAGGAATATCCATCATCAGGCCGTGGTCGACGCCTTGATGGGACCATCGCGTAAATCAGGCACGGCCGAATAGGATCAGTGTCAATTCATTGGCGCAAGAGACTCCATGTCTTCAGGAATCCAGCTATCCCATCGCATGCCTGATGGTTTTAGAGAGGCGCAGGAGAAACATAGGCCGGGACGAGGCCACAAGCTTCCACGAGAGGATAGTCTTTGCCATATCCCTGGGCAGGACGCCGACGGAAAGAAACCATCCGGCCAGCATCAGCCGGCGCTTTCGCGACGCATTCATCTTAAGACAGGCAGCCGCGCCGGCCGCGGCTAGAGAGAGTCTGGAATCATTCGCGACAGGATGCTGGTCCCTGTCGATGCAAAGCGATGCCAGACGCTCCTCCAGATGCACGGGGTCGTGGAGGCCGGCATCGTCACGCATGTTCAGTCCGATCTCGCTTGCCTGATCCGACAGGGCCTCCAGCCGGCGGAAATCATGTTTTATCCGCCAGCGCGCGCGCTGTCCGAGCTTTTCGGCGAAGACAGAATGATTTGCACCATGAATACGATAGGCGCCGAGGCAATCTTCGATGGAGCTTACCTCACCATGAAGCGGCGCAACCGTGGCAAGATATCCATCCGCTCCCTGCCGAAACTCCGACTCGGGCACCGGCATGACCTTGTCCAGCACCGAACGCTTGAATGCCAAACCGCTGGTGACCGTCGTCTGATAGCGGCCTTTCCGCAGCAGTTCCGGCGTGACGTCGCCGGAATCGAAGGGCAATTCGACAGGCGGGAATACATCCTTCACCTGCATTTTCTCGTCAACGATATGCAGTCTGAACTGCACCTGTGCTGTCCTGTCCTCCCAGGCTTCGACAACTTCCGATACTGCGTTCGGATAAAGATAATCATCTGCATCGAGAAACAGCACGATCTCGCCATGGCTGGACGTGAAGCCTGTGTTGAACGCGGCAGCATGTCCACCGTTCACCTCACGCAGACATGTCTTTATTCGGGAGCCATAGGAGGCGATGACATCAGCCGTCGCATCGGTCGATGCATCATCGACGACGATGACTTCAGCTTCATCGTAATCCTGTTCCAATGCGCTATCGATACTGCGCCTCAGAAAATGCGCGTAATTATAGTTCGCAATGACGATAGACACGGGAACGCGGTCTTGGATGGAATGCATCGCATTGAACCTCGCAGATCTGCTTTGGTTGCGGCGAACCTTCTCATTCAGGTCCTTATGGATGAGCGCGCTGCAAACAGGGATATGCGGTGATGCAGGCTGGTGCCTCACGAACATATCAAGCAACGGCTATTGGATCATGCCGATCCATCTTGCCGTTCCAAGCCTCACCAGTTTTATGGCTTTTGAATGACCGACACACATGATGGAAATTTCACTGATCCACTCATGCGATAAAGCCCGAAGCGCCAGCTATGCCTATCGCGATCGGAGTATTCTTTCCTGTCCGTGAAACGGCATCTGCAACATAGATGCTGCTAGATGCTGCGCCTCACCTCAACTGACGCATAATCCTCCATGCAGAAGGAAGACAAAATGAAGCCCGCGCGAGGCGGGCTTCTTCAGCTTTATTCTGCCGCGCCGGCGGCCTTCGTCCTGCGAGTGCGCTTCGGCTTTGCAGCTTCTGCGGCAGCCGGTGCGGGAGCTGCCACAGCAGCCTTTGCCCGGGTAGCTCTCGTCGACGTCTTGGCGGCAGCGGGCTTGGCGGCAGCCGGTTTTGCCGCTGCGGGCTTTGCCTTGGCTTTCGCTTTGGACGTTGTTGCCTTGCCTCCCGTCTTTGCCGCGTTCAGGAGTGCGACACGACGCTGGCGGTTCTGCTCGAGAGCCTGCTGGAAACCAACATCGTGTTCCGCATGATAGGCGAGATCATCGAGAAACTCAGCCACGTCCTTGATGGTATCGACGACGACATAGCTCAAGCCGCGACCGGCATTGATCGAGTCACGACCGACCGTTACACCATATCCGCCTGGAACGCGCTGGAACCAGGTGGAGCGCCACTTCCTGAAGCCAGCCGCGTCGCGCTCGTACTCCTCCAGATATGCCTTCTGCTCCGCTACTCGGGCACGAAATGTATCAACAACGTTCCGCGCACCAGCCTTCGGCTTGTCAGCCTTTTTGGAAGTCCATTTCTCAAGAAAGTTTGCCATTGATCTGATCTCTTCAGGTTAGCGTTCCTTGTCACGCCGCCATCACTTCAAAAAAGCTGACGGAGCTCCTCCACAGGGATGCCCGCATATATGTAAAGGATAGATGTATAATGGCAACATAATCCGTTATTATTGCGGGGCAAATCGCCATTTCGGCCGCCCTATTGCCGCCTTTTCGACCCCGAAGCGCAAATTTCCTATCTTTTCCTTCGCTGGGACAGGCCGCCTCTCGTTCCGATCTGGAACTTCGACACCCTCGTGCTGCTGCGATACTCGCTTCGAAGTAACCCGCGACAGTATAAAACTTGTGCCGTCTCGACAATTTATTGATAGCAGCTAGCGCTGACCGCTATTTTGTTGTCCGGCAAATTCATAGGTATTCATCGATGCGACCACCTTCGTCAGGTCGCCATGCCGATCGAACAAGAACTTTGTTGCAGCATCTTGATCGAAGCTATCATGTTCGTATGCCGCATCTTCAATGCGGATATGATTGAGCAGACGTTCTGGAAACAATCGACGAAGACGTCATAGACGCGAGTACCGCCAGCGCCAGCGCGCTGCCTCAATAAAGGCTACGGCACGCTTCAGCGGTTGGCGGGGATCTGCGGGAAGACGCGGCGATAAAGGACCGGACCGCGAAAGGGGGTTCGCCCCTCGTAAACGGAACGCTCTCACGGCCGGTCCCACATTCCCGCGGGCCAGGCCCGCAAGAGGCGGCGCTTTTGCGCGCCCATTGCGGCAATATATTGGCTAAGACTAAAAAACGGCAGCTTGATAAAATCGCTTCCCATCATCATCTCGCGCAGAGATAGTAAACTCAGGAGCCCTCACCGCACATCGCCATCTTTCTACCGGCAAGACACTTCCATGATGACAGCAAAATCAATCCAGCGCTCTTCCATCGAGACGGCACGCCTCCGCTTGCGCCCTACCTCGGCCATCGACGCTACACGCGCATTCGAAATCCAGAGCGACTGGGCCGTGACACGTATGCTGAGCAACGCCTCATACCCTCCGGACGAAAGCGATATCAGAGATTGGTTTTCCAGCCATGGACGCGAATGGGCCGAAGGCTCCGCCTATCGTTTCGCCATCGAACAAGAGGAAAGAATGATCGGCATCGTCGACGTCGATGGCATTACCGGGAGTGAGGGCAGCCTTGGCTATTGGCTGGAAAGGCAAGCCTGGGGAAAGGGCTATGCCTTCGAGGCGGCGCGAGCACTGATCGGCTTTGCCTTCCAGGTGGTCGGCTTGTCCAGGCTCGAATCCGGTCACGCATCCGACAACCCCGCCTCGGGACGGGTGCTGACCAAACTGGGCTTTAGGCCAGTCGGCAACAGAGAGCTTTTTTCACGAGCGCGCTGCGAAGCCATCGTCCAGTGCCGCTATATGCTTGAGCGTTAAGTGCCGCGACCCCATAGAAGACCCAGCGCGGCATCTTCGTGCGGCCGTAGTGGTCGGTCACCTATGACGGATGCCCCTCGGCCGGCTTCTGCTCGGGCGATTGTTTTGGCGGAACATTGCCGTTCTGCTCGGCACGATCGCGATGCAGAGCTGCGCGGGCGAGCAGCATGAAGGTGATCGGCGTCGTCACCGTTATGAAAATACCGATCAGCAGTTCATGAATGACGAGGGACCGCGTCGCGGTCGAAAAGAAGATCATCGACGCGATCATGATCGCGCCGATGCCGCCGCTCGTTCCCAATGTCGGCGCGTGAATGCGCTCGTAGAATGTTCCAAGCCTCAGAAACCCGATGGCGCCGACGAGCGTCAGGAAAGCGCCGACCACGAGAAGTCCGCCGACGGGGATCGCGGCCCACAGAGGTATGTTTTCAAATGACGCGCTCATTCGATCACCTCCCCGCGCATCAGGAATTTCGCTAAGGCAACCGTTGCGACAAAGCCCAGCATGCCGATGACGAGTGCCGCCTCGAAATAAACGACGCGGGCGGTTCCAATGCCGAAAGTCAACAGGAGCAGCATGGCATTCACATAAAGCGTGTCGAGTGCAATGATGCGATCCTGCGCGCGCGGTCCCCGGAACATACGAATGAAGGCGATCGCCATCGCCGCCACGATCATCATCTGCGCAATCGTAACGGATATCTGGATGATCGTGGCGCTCATGCAAAAATCTCCATCAGCAGGTTTTCATAACGGTTGGCGACCGTTTGACGCCATTGCGCCTCGTTCTCGAGATCGAGCACATGCAGCAGCACCGTGTTGTCGTTGGAATCATATTCCAGCCACGCAGAGCCCGGCGTGCTGGTCAGGATAACCGCAAGCAGCGCCAGCGGAATCTGATCCCGCACCCTGAGCTCAAGAACCACAAACCCCGGCATCGTCTTGCGCGAGCGCCCTCTCAGGATGATCCAGGCCACTTGTCCATTCGATTTCACCACATCGAAAACGACCCGAAAGAAGAGTTTGGGCAGCAGATACCATTTCCGCAGCCGCGGCTTTTCGGGTCGTAGCGATGCCATCCCCCAGGAGGCAAAGACCGCGACGATGATGCCGAGGATAAGCTGACCGAGCGTGAAGCCGCTTAGCAGCAGCCACATCAGGATCAGGCTCAGCGCCAGGAGCGGATAAGGCAGCATCACAGGCCTCCCGTCTTTGCCGGCGCGACCACGGCATTGCGGACTGCATCGACATAGAGATTGGGATCGCTGAGCGTGCGGATGGTCGCATCCATATATTGCATGACGGGGCCGGCCCAAATGGTCAGTGCCAGCGTCAATGCGAGCAAGCCCATGACCGGGAATATCTCGATGACAAGCACACGGGGAACAGTGCCCTCCAGCGAACTCCAGAATGTGCGTATGCCGGCCCGTGTCATGGCGATCAAAGCGGCAATGCCGGAAAGAATGACCAGCAGGATCAACGCCCATACCGCAGTGCTCGGCGGAATGCCGATCGCGCCGGTCCCCATCATGGCCGAGAGCATGGCGAACTTGGAGACGAAGCCGGAAAGTGGCGGCAGGCCGGCCAACAGGATGCCGCAGGCGGCAAAGCAGATGCCGAGCATCGCCATGGTGCCGGGCATGGTCACGCCATCGCCTTCTGCCGGCTCCTTCTCCTCGGCATCGCCATAGGCCTCCATCGTGACCGCGAGAACGCTGGCGCCCGCATCCTGTCCGCGCTCGACGAGCTCGATCAGCATGAAGAATGCGCTGATCGTCAACGTCGAGCTGACGAGATACATTAGCGCACCGGCCGAGATCGAGCCATCGTTGATACCGATCACCGTAACCAGCGTACCGGATGAGACCAGCACCGAAAAACCCGCCAGCCGGCCAAGCGCCTGCGACGCCAGCACACCGATCGTTCCGAAGATCAGCGTTGCCATCCCGCCATAGAGAAGCACGGTCGCGCCGAAGCCGGCGGACGGACCGGCGCTGAACAGCAGCATGGTCAGCCGTAGGATGACGTAGATGCCAAGCTTACTGAGAATGGCAAATACGCCCGCAACCGGCGCCGACGCCGCGCTATAGGCCGTCGGCAGCCAGAAGCAGAGCGGCCACATGCCGGCCTTGATGAGGAATGCGATGCCGAGCACGCCGGCGCCCGCCTGCATCAACATGCGGCGATCTGCCGACATTTCCGGGATGCGCATGGCAAGATCCGCCATGTTCAACGTTCCTGCCGTGCCATAGATCAGGCTGACGCCGATAAGGAAGAGCAGCGCGGCTGCGAGATTGACGGCAATGTAATGCATGCCCGCCTTGACCCGGAGCGGCCCGGAGCCGTGCAGCAAAAGGCCGTAAGATGCGGCCAGCATGACCTCAAAGAAGACGAAGAGATTGAAGAGATCACCCGTCAGGAACGCACCGTTGACCCCCATCAGCAGCAACTGGAACATGGTGTGGAAATGCGCACCGACCGCATGCCAACGCGCCAACGAAAATATCAACGCGGCAACGGCAACGATGGATGTCAGCAGCAGCATGAGTGCCGACAAGCCATCGAGCACAAGCACGATGCCGAAGGGCGCGCTCCAGTTTCCTAGTAGATACGCACGCTCTTGCCCCGGCGATCCGCCTTCTACACGGAAGAGCGCAAGCGCAATGCCCACCAGCAATAGCGTTGCAACGAGGCTGATGAGCGCCTTCAGCGTGCGCGAACGCTCATCGATGAACACAAGCAACGCACCCGCGACAAGGGGAACCAGGATCGGCGCAATGATGAGATGATGCGACCAGCCCGTCATTTCCGGTCACTCCTGCCATCGACATGGTCCGTACCGGTGAGGCCGCGTGAGGCAAGCAGTACGACCAGGAACAGAGCCGTTGTGGCAAAGCCGATAACGATCGCAGTCAGCACCAGAGCCTGCGGCACCGGATCTGCCAACGCGTGCGTTGCCGTGCCATCGCCAAGCAGCGGCGGCACATTCGTCTTCACGCCGCCGACGCCGAAGATGAAGAGATTGACCGCATAGGAGAGCAAAGACAGGCCGATGATGACCTGGTAGGTGCGCGGGCGCAGGATCAGCCAGACCCCGCAAGCCGTCATGACACCGATTGCAATGGACAAGATGAGTTCCATCAGTCCCCCTTTGCCTTGTCGGCATCGAGCGCACGCAAGCGGTTGATACGGATCGACTGGTGCGCAAGCGCGACGAGGATCAGAACCGTGGATCCCACGACGAGCAGGAAAACGCCGAGATCGAAGAACAGCGCGCTTGCCGCCGGAACCTTGCCGAGCAACGGCAGGTCCAGATACTGGAAATGCGAGGTGAGGAATGGATAGCCGAAGAACCAGGCGCCGATGCCCGTTGCCGTCGCGATCAGAAGCCCGGCGCCCATCCATCGCAGCGGCAGGATGCGGATGCGATCCTCCGCCCAACGCGTGCCGCCGGCCAGATATTGCAACAGGAAGGCGATCGAGAGCGTGAGACCGGCCGAGAAGCCGCCGCCCGGCGCGTCATGCCCACGCATGAAGATATAGACCGAAAGAGCGATCACGAAGGGGAACATCCACTGCATGATGACGGAGGGCACCAGCAGATAGTCGCGCACGGTATCGCCGGCCGAGCGCTCCGGCCGTTCCTCGTCGAAACGGTTCTGGATCTGCTGCTGCTCCGGCATCTCCATGCTGTCGGGCGCCGGGCGGAAACGACGCAGCAGCGCATAGACAGTCAAGGCGACGACACCGAGGACGGCGATTTCGCCAAGCGTATCGAAGCCACGGAAATCGACCAAGATGACGTTGACGACATTACGGCCGCCGCCCTTCGAATAGGCATTTTCCAGGAAGTAATTCGCGATGGCGTCAGGCACCGGCATGGTCATGACGGCATAGGAAATGAACATCATGCCGATGCCGCAGATGACGGCGAGCGCCAAATCGCGGAAGCGTCGGAAACGAGCGCGTAAATTCACCGTATCGTCAATCCCTTCTGTCCGCTTCGGTAGCCAGCGCAAGCCTAGAAGGATGAGCACCGTCGTGACGATCTCGACGAGAAGTTGGGTAATCGCAAGATCCGGTGCCGACAGCCAGATGAACGTCATGCAGACGATCAATCCGACCCCACCCAGCATCACCAAGGCAACAAGCCGATGATATTTGGCAAAAAAGGCAGTGCCGATCGCCAAGCAAATCCCGATCGCCCAGACGACGGCGAACACCGGATCGGCGCCTGAAAAGGCAAAATGCTTGGCCTCGAAGCCCGACAGATAGAGCGGCAGCAGGCCAGCCGCAAAGCCTGTTGCCACCACCCAGCGAAGCTGCGGCTGCAGCTTGCGCGTGCCGATCCGCTTTTCGGCTATTCGCGCCCAGTGCCAGGAAACCTCGACTAGCACCCGCTCGAAGATGCGCTGTCCCTTCAGGCGGCGAAAGAGGGGCGGACCGTCGTCACATCGCGAAAAATAATCCTTGAAGGCGAAATAGAACACCGTCCCGCCGACCAACGCGACAATGCTCATGATAACAGGCAGATTGAAGCCGTGCCAGAGAGAGAGGCTGTATTGCGGCGTATCGGCGTTGAGAACGCTGACGACGGCTGCCTGCAGGAAGGGCGCCACCGAAAGTGCCGGAACGATGCCGACGACCAGGCATACCACGACCAGAAGCTCGATCGGGAAGCGCATCCAGCGCGGCGGCTCATGCGGCTTGGCGATCGGCAGATCAGTCGGCGCCGGCCCGAAAAACACCGTCTGAATGAAGCGCAGCGAATAGGCGACGCTGAAGGCGCTTGCGAGCGTCGCCACATAGGGAAGCATGCGATCGAGGATGGAATCGGCATGGGTTTCGATCGCTTCGGCGAAGAACATTTCCTTCGACAGAAAACCATTGAGCAGCGGAACACCGGCCATGGCGGCACTCGCGACGATCGCAAGCGCCCCCGTGAACGGCATATAGCGGAACAGGCCGCTCAGGCGGCGCATGTCGCGCGTGCCGGTCTCGTGATCGATGATGCCGGCCGCCATGAACAGCGACGCCTTGAAGGTCGCGTGGTTCAGCATGTGGAAGATGGCCGCAACCGTAGCAAGCGGACTGCCGAGGCTGAGCAGCGTTGTGATGAGACCGAGATGGCTGATCGTCGAATAGGCGAGCAGCCCTTTGAGATCCTGCTGGAACATCGCGAAATAGGCGCCGAGCAGCAGCGTGATGATGCCGGCGGCCCCGACTATGTAGAACCACTCATTGGTGCCGGCGAGAACCGGCCAGAAGCGCGCCAGCAGGAAAACGCCGGCTTTCACCAGCGTGGCGGAATGCAGATAGGCGGAGACGGGCGTCGGCGCCGCCATCGCATTCGGAAGCCAGAAATGGAAGGGAAACTGCGCACTCTTGGTCAGCGCACCGAGCAGGATGAGTATCAATGCAGGCAGATAGAGCGGATGATTGCGGATGATATCGCCCGATGCCAGGATCCTGTCCAGATCGTAGCTGCCGACGATATGGCCGAGCAGGATCAGCCCGACCAGCAGGCAGAATCCGCCAATCCCGGTGGTCGTCAGCGCCATGCGGGCACCATCACGCGCCGCGGCGGTATTGTGCCAATAGCTGATCAGAAGGAAGGAGAAGATGCTGGTCAGCTCCCAGAATATCGAGAGCAGGATGACATTGCCCGACAGCACGATGCCGAGCATCGCACCCATGAAGGCAAGCAGGAAGGAGAAGAAGCGGGGAACCGGGTCCTCCTCCGACATGTAGTAGCGGGCATAGACAATGACGAGAAAACCGATGGCGGTGATGACGAGCGAAAACAGCCACGCAAAGCCATCCAGCCTGAGACCGAAATCAAGCCCCAACTGCGGCAGCCATTCTATGCTATAACGGACGACGCCGCCGTTTTTGACGGCAGGATAGAAGCTTGCGGAAATCAACAACGCAAGAAATGTAATGATGCCGGCAATCCAGGCCGGGCCACGCCGTGACTGCGTGCGCAAGAGGCATACGGAAAGAAGACTTCCGATAAACGGCAGAGCCAAAAGTGCTAAAATAAAAATAGGCCCGCTCGTTATCCCAAAACGTTGCTCCTTCGCTTGGCCGGATCATGCCAGTCGGCAAAAACCCCTGGAAATCCGCTATATTATGCCCTATATGATAGATATCGCCCAATATGGGCAGCTTGAAACCCTGCGTCAAGGTAAGATGGCGATGATTTTGACACCAGCGCTCTGCCGGGCGGCCCGCGGCTTCCTCGATTGGACGCAGATGGACCTTGCCGACCGTTCGGGCGTGTCGCGCAGCACGATCCGCGATTACGAGGGCAATCGCCATAGCCTGCATCGGGCGACGGAAGCGCAACTGCGACTGGCGCTCGAGGCCGGAGGCATCGCCTTCTTCCGGATCCAGGGGCACGAGATCGGCATCTGTACCAAGGCTCTCGCCACGGAGGGCCAAGCGCCGTCCCATACCGAGAGCTGCGAGATCCTGTCTACCGCCGGCGACAAAGCCCAGATCCTCCCTCCGAAGGCAGACCGATAGGATCGGCGACCGGCATCTGGCACGAGCAAAGCGCCGGGCGGCAGGCCTGTTCTCTATGAGGCAACGGACAACCCGTTTTGCCGCCCTGGGAAGCCTTGCCGGCTGTCGATCCGACTCTGCTCGCAGGAAGGTGAATGAATAGGCCCTCAAATCAGCCACATTCGCGCCGATCACCACATTCGCGCCGTACCCCAGGACGACCGGAGAAACATATGTCCATCACCAACGAAGCATCAACCACGCTTACGACAGCCCGCTACCGGCCATCGCAACGGCTCCTGCATTGGCTAATGGCTGTCGTCATCATTTCCGCGCTCCTCATCGGTCTCTATTGTTCTTATCTCACACCCGGCACGCCTCTGCGCCGCGCCCTCCTCGATGTACATAAATCGCTCGGCATGACGGCACTTATCCTCATCGCCGTCAGGCTGCCGCTGAGACTTTCGTTTGGCGAACCCACCCATCGGCTTCCGCTAGACGTCTTCAACCATTATGCAGCGCGCGGCGCGCATATCCTGCTGTACGCCCTGATGGTCTTGATGCCGCTTGCCGGCTACACCACCTCCGCCGCTGGGGGGCATGATCTGCCCTGGTTTGGTCTCTTCCAATGGCCCAACCTGCTGTCGCCTGACAGGGGCTTGGAAAGAATCGCTGCGCAGATCCACGAATACGGTGCTTACTGCCTCTATGTTCTTGTCAGCCTGCATATACTGGCAGCCCTCTGGCACCATTTCATTCGGAGAGATGAGGTGTTGCAGAGAATGCTTGGACTTTGACGTATCGATAGTGTCGATATCCATTGCTCGACCACGGTGGGCGGCGGCAGCCGTTTTGGATGGGAGATTTGGCAACAGCATTCTCAAATCTGTCATATCGTGTCACTAGAAGCACGTGCTGGAAATCAGCCGCCACAGGGCTGCGATTCCCGCCCTCGTCACGTCGCGAAACAGGCCGCCCATGCACCACAATTCTCCCATTCTCATCGAGGGCGCCACCGTTGTCTTCGGCGACCGCCTGCAACCAGCATCGATACGGATCGAAGAGGGACGTATCACTGATATCGACGGTGCGCGCGACGGAGCCGCCGTTATCGACGGGCGCGGTCATCTTCTCGGGCCAGCTTTCGTGGATGTCCACGGCGACGCTTTCGAGCGACAGCTCATGCCGCGTCCGGGCACGATGTTGCCTGTTGCGCCGGCGCTGCTCGAAACGGATCGACAGCTTGCTGCCAATGGCATCGCCACAGCCTTCCACGCACTGACCTTGAGTTGGGAGCCGGGGCTGCGCTCCGTCGACAACGGCCGCGCGGTGGTTTCCTCGCTCGATACGCTGGCTTCCAGGTTGATGGTCGACAACCGGGTCCAATTGCGCTGGGAAACATTTTGTTTTGAGGCGATCGATCTTATTCGCGATGCGTTGTCAGGTCCTCGGCAACCCTCCATTGCCTTCAACGATCACACATCGATGCTGCTGCTTGATCCCTCGATATCGCTGCAGGAACGGCCGTTCGATCTCGACCCGAATTTCCCAGCTCTGGATCCGGGCTCACCGGTTTTCGCGGACAAGATGGCCGAACGGGCGAAGAGGGCAAAGCTGCCTGTCTCAGACATGATCGCCATGGCACGCACCATGTGGGAGCGCCGGCCGCAAGTGCTGGCGGCTATCAACGAAGTCTCAGCGCTTGGCGAGGCTGCCGGCGCTCCGATGCTTTCGCATGACGACAGCCAGATTGAGACGCGTGATTTCTATCGCGCACGCGGTGCACGTATCTGCGAATTCCCCATGAACCGCCGCGTGGCGCGCGCCGCCCGTGATGCGGGTGATTTTATTGTCTTCGGCGCGCCGAATGCAACGCGCGGCGGCAGTCATCTCGCCTCGATCGGGGCCGCCGACATGATCCGCGAGGGCCTCTGCGATATCCTCGCCTCGGATTATTATTATCCCGCCATGCTGCTGGGACTCGCGCGCCTGAAGGCAGATGGCGTGGGATCGCTGCAAGATCTGTGGCCGCTGGTCTCCGGCAATCCCGCACGGGCATCGGGCCTTGACGATCGCGGTACGATCAAGGTCGGCAGTCGAGCCGACCTCATCCTGGTCGAATGGCCCGAGGGCGATGTACCCGTCGTCCGGCGCACCTGGGTCGCCGGCCGCGAGGCCTATCGAGCCATTGCCGCTGGGCACTAGCGGCACATCAAAGCACGGCGTCACAGGCCGTATTTTGTGGCCCGGGATGGCCCCATTCATTGAAGAAGGGAGGCTAAACCGACACTGATCATGCAAGTCAGCAATCCCGCGCAGATGAAGAAAAGCACCAGAGGCGTGTATCTGGACATGCGGCCTCCTTTCGACATGACTCCAGGGATCGTCGTACAATGAAATTCGCCCTTTCTGGGCACGACACGAAGCACCGCGCTGCGCGCTCGCTAGGACCCAGCAAAGCTTGTCACATAAGTCTACGCAGACATGGGCCGCTGGTTCCGAAAAATATCGAGGCGTTCGCGCAAATGGATCCCGGCCGAAAGCTTGCCCGCGGCCGAAGACCTCGAATTATCTGAGCCGCTATTGCTTATGGAGGCGCTACGCACCGTTAAGGCAGCGCCAAACGCGGCTCTCTCCCATAAAAAGAGACCGCTATATCCATCAAAACATCGGCAGCGGTTGCTCCCACCGATTGCAGAAAATCGCGATCTATTTCGATCCAAGATCAATCAGCAGCGGCTGGATTGCGCAAAGTTTGAGTTGACCGTTTCCAATGGTGAGGCGACACTTCCAATCTGGAGCGAGGCAGGAGGAATAATGATGGACGAGCCAGATCGCTGGCGCCAAATGGCAAGCGCGCCGAAAGACGGCAGCAGAATTCTCGTTACCATCCGGCCGTCCGAGCAAGGGCCGGCAGAAGTCGACCTTGCCTATTGGTCGAGTGGGGATCGCTTCGGGTCGGAAGGCTGGCGCGCTTCCGATTCTGCGCCAGGGTGCATCATTGAATATGCCGAGCCGGAATTGAAGTGCTGGATGCCGCTTCCCTCGGCCAATCTCAATCGGACCTCGATGCCCTCGCCCTGGGAGGGCGACGACGCTGAGCAGCTCGACGGAGCAGGAATTTAACAGCTCCAGCCGGCAATCGCAGCGTTCGACAATAAATAGCGGTATCTCTATAGATGCGGGGCGCCATCGGATGCCCAATTCAGCTCGCGCCATAGTCCTCCGGGCGATTCTGCCGATCGGCTTGTCGGGATTTGCAGGTGCTTCCAAACCTGCCGCAATATCTTCATTATCGACGGTATCTAGCACCTGATTGTGAGACTTTCAGCCGTTTTGCCACAATTACGCCCGCCGTTTCCGGAATTGTCGGCGCAAGCTGCCCACCCTCGGAGGGGCACAATTTCGGGAAATATGGTTGTAACATGAAGACTATGAGACTGGTTCTTTTGCCCGCTGTGGCAGTGCTGATGGCAAGCGTCGCCGCGCATGCACAGGAATGGAGATACTTGCCAGATTATGGCGACGACTACGCCGCTCCACGATATTTCCGAGAAGCACCACCGCGCTATCGGGACGATCGGCGCCTTGATGATGGCTATTACTATCGCGGCGACGCCTATGACTATTATGATGACGAGGACGGCGACTTCCCGCCTCCTCCCCGGCGGCTACCACGGCAGGCTTCGATCGATCCGCGCGAGACTTCCCCGCAGTTCAACCCCGGCGTCAAGGATGACCAGCGTGCGGCCATGGCGCGATCGCCGATCCCGCGCACGGTGGTCCCCTTCTCCGGCTATGAGCCGGGCACGATCGTGATCTCCACGAAGGAAAAACGCCTTTATCTGGTTCAGAATGACGGAACCGCACTCAAATACGGCATCGGCGTCGGCAAGCAAGGGTTTTCCTGGAAGGGCACGGAAACGGTCAGCCGCAAGGCGGAATGGCCCGATTGGACACCCCCCAAGGAAATGATCGCCCGTCGCCCGGAACTACCCGATCACATGGAGGGCGGTCTCAATAATCCCCTTGGGGCAAGGGCGCTCTATCTCGGTTCCACCCTCTATCGCATCCATGGCACCAATGAGCCCAACTCGATCGGCAAGGCTGTATCTTCCGGCTGCATCCGCATGGCAAATCCGGATGTAATGGATCTTTATAGCCGGGTCAGCGTAGGAGCGAAGGTCGTGGTGCTCTGACTGCGACCTCAACGATCGCCGATCTCTTCTTCATCTCAATCCAAGGGAAACTGCGTAAACGACGGTATGGGAGAGTGCGGCGCCGAAGCGAGTTTCTCCGGCGCCGATCAGATTTGGTTCACGAAATGGCCGTCATTGGCATCGATGCGTCAGCTGGAGGAAAGTTCATCCACCTCCCGCCATCTGCGCAGCAAAGCGAACAACTCTTCGCGATCCTTCTCATCAAGACGTGGCACGCCCGGAACACGGACAGGACCGACATCGAGGCCGGAATAGGTCACGGCCTCCTTGACGACGGTAACGTTTGTTCCGTTGCGGAACTTCGTGCGCATGCGTTCGAAGGGCTCAAGCTTGTTGACGATGGCGCGCGCAGCGGCGAAATCGCCTTTCTCCAAGGCAGCGTGAACGGCAAGCGACAGCTTCGGCGCAACATTGACGAGGCCTGAGGTGAAGCCTCTTGCGCCCGCCGCCGCAAATGTCGGAGCCCAGCTTTCGGCCAGACCGCAGACGAAGAGCGCGCCTTTTGGGTCGGAACTCGCGATCGCCCGCGAAAGCAGCATCAGATCCGTCGTCGCAAACTTGATGCCGACAATGTTGCCGTGACCGGCCAGGCGAACCATGTCTTCGACGCTGAAGCCCTCGGCACGGACATAGGCAACGAGCGGCAGGGGCGAGGCCTCCGCCAGATCGCGGAAATAGTCGATCTGCGAGCCGGGTGCGGCGAAAGGATCCACCGGCTGGTGCGACATGACGGCTGAAGCACCGATCGAGGCAGCATCCTTCGCCATCTGGATTGCCTCGCGCAATGAACGGCCAATCGCCGCCGTCACCGGCGCCTTGCCGTCGACGCCGGATATCGCCGCTTCATGGACGCGGCGGATTTCTTGCGGAGTGAGCGCATAGAACTCGCCCGTATTGCCCGCTGCGACGATGTTATGAATCCCGGCAGCCGCTACCCGCTGATAGACTTGAGCGGTGATGCGCGGTTCCACCTCGCCACTTCCTTCATAGGCCGTGACCGGAACACCGGAGACGCCGGTCAGCACCTGCCGCATGGTTTCAATGCTCATCTTCCTACCCTGACCCTTTATCATCCATCGAGACGCAAACGAGGAGACGTAAAGAAGCCATCACCTCGCCTTTGCCTCATCCAATTCCCTATACGCCCTGGAACATGCGGGCGCGTGCATTCAAGATATGGCGCTTCATGGCATCGTGAGCCTCGGTCTCCTGCCGCGCGAAAATCGCCTGCACGATGACGGCATGCTCATCCTGAACACTGCGGATCTGTTCTGGCGTCCGCTTGAGGCTGAGGCTGCGGGTCACGGAATGACCGATGGCGAAATGCGGCCGGAACAATTCGCGAGCAGAGACATGGAATTGATTGCCGGTGGCGACCGCAATGGCATCGTGCAGTTCCTGATCTTCTTCAGCGCCAAGTCGGCCCTCGCGAAGACACTGTTCGATTTTTTGAAGCGCTAGTGTGATCCGCTCCTTGTCATCAGCCTGCCAGTTGCGCGCAGCAAGCTCGGCGGCCTCCGCCTCAAGCCCGGCGCGAAATTCGAAAAAGCGCTGGACATCGGCAAGCGATCCTACAGGCACCATTTTCAGGACCGAGGAATCCGGCCTTTGCCTGACATAGGAACCTGACCCCTTGCTCGAAACGACCAAACCATCTGCACGCAGCCGCTCCAGAGCGTCGCGCACAACAGGCCGTGACGCGCCGAACATTTCCGCGAGCTTGGCTTCCGCCGGCAACCGCTCGTTCACAGGAAAGGTTCCATCCGCAATCATCGCGACGATCCTCTCATAGATGATGTCGCCGAAGCGCGTCACGCCCACACCGGAATCGTTGGCGACAGAGAGTTTCATCATCATCCTTCGTGAATGGCGGCGCAGGCACAGCGCACCTGCGCGTTCAGAACTACAAAATCTGTAAAAATCTGTCAACTATTGTAATTACCTGAGAATGTAATATGGTCTCGACGCTGCGCCGGATGGGTGCATGGTGACGGGACGGGAGCCTGTCGCATCGGCCGAGGCAGAGCCAGGTCGAGATTAAAACGGGAGGGATTCGATGCGCGATGAAATATTGTCCCGCGGCGTGAGCAGGCGCGCCGTCCTCGGCGGCATGGCGGGAATGGCGGCCCTGTCTCTGGCAGGCCGCGTCGTTGGAAGCTCGAATTTACCCAGGTGCTCCAGAAGCTCGCCGAGCGTTGGGACGTCAATGCCGACGCCTCCCGGGAGCGGCCATCAGACCGCCCCTCTCATCCGAAGAATGTTCTGCTCAGATGAGCGCAATCATTTGACTCGGGCTGCACCTGAGTTGCCGAAATCTTCCGGGCGTGGCGTGCGCGGCACCATGCGCCCTACCACTAGAACCAAAAGTGCCGCTGCCAGCAGGCAGGCCGCTAGGAAGAACATCGGCGCGATCGTGCTTCCCGTGGAATCCTTGATCCAGGGGACGACGTTCTGGGCGATAAAGCCGCCGAGATTGCCAACGGAGTTGATCGCGGCAAGACCCGCTGCCGCACCCGCTCCCTGCAAGAAGCGCGACGGTAGGCTCCAGAACACCGGCTGGCCCGCAAAAATGCCGGCTGCCGCAATGGAGAGGAAAACAAATTGCAGCGTATGGTCCGGGATAACGGCTGACAGAACCAGGCTCACGGCACCGACCAGCGCGGGAATGACGATATAGGGCGCCTTGGTCTCCGCCTTGTCTGCTGCCGCGGGCACGGCATAAAGAGCGATTGCGACAAGAAGCCATGGAATGATGTTCAGGAAGCCGTTCGTCGTATTGCTGACGCCGAAATTCTTGACGATGGTCGGCAGCCAGTAGCTGAGCCCGTAAGCGGCAAGCGGGAAACCGATATAGCAAAGCGCCATCAGCAGTACGCGCGGATTGATCAGCGCCTTGAAGCCATCGGCTGCGTTCTGCTCCATGCCCGAATTTTCCACCGCGAGCCGGTCCTTCAGCCATTTCTTTTCCGTATCGTCAAGGAACGGCGCCCTGGACGGCAGGTCCGGCAGATAAAACAAGGTGATGAAGCCGGCAAGGATGGCGGGAACACCCGTCACCAGGAAGACCCATTGCCAGCCGGCAATACCATAGAGCCCGTTCAAATCCAGCAGCACGCCGCCGAGCGGCGCACCGATCGCGTTGGCAAAGGCGCTGAAGATCATGAAAAGCCCGACCATCCTGCCGCGATAGGCCGAAGGATACCAGAGGGTCAGCAGATAAAGTACACCAGGAAAGAAGCCGGCTTCGCAGGCGCCGAGCAGGAAACGGAGAATGTAGAACATGGTCGCATTCTGCGTATAAGCCAGAGCGACCGTGACTGCGCCCCAGGATATCAGAATGCGCGCGAACCATCTGCTCGCTCCGAATCTGTCGAGAAGCAGGTTGCTCGGCACTTCGAAAATGAAATAACCGATGAAGAACAGCGACGCGCCGAGACCATAGGCATATTCGCTCATGCCGAGATCGCCGACCATCTGCAGCTTTGCGTAACTGACGTTCTGGCGATCGATATAGGCGATCAGATAAAGGATGCCCAGGAAGGGCATAATCCTCCAAGTGATCTTGGATATAAGCTGCTTTTCATCAATCACGCCGCGTCCTCCCTGGGAGATGGTTCTGATCGATGTAGATAGCGCAACTCAGCGTTTATCAATGCGCTGAGACATAAAGCTCGTTCGACTTCGCGACGGATGACGAACGAACTGGCACTTTCAAAGCGAAAATGCCAATCAGCGTGTAGGCTGTAGGCTGCGCTTCAGGCGACGCGTTCGAATTTCGTGCGAATATGCTCGATATAGTGCTGGCCGGGCGACGGCGCCTTTACCATGGCAATCGCTGCCTTTTGCGGAACGCCGGTGAATTGACGTTCCTCACCATTTTTAAAGCGAATATAAAGCCGTCCGTCATCCGGACGGAAATAGACTGATTTGATGATTTTTGACGAAACCGGAAGCTCTTGCATGGGTCACCTTACCTCTGCCGGCTTTGTCGCATGAAAAGCGAAATATTGGGTGAAGCGACCTAGTTAATCAAAGATAGAGTTGTATTGCTCGATTTTATCGATTGGGCTCAACATCTTACTGGCCCGGCGGCAAGGCGCTCTCGGCATAAAGAGCTGCGAACTCGGCGCTTGGCGGTATCGGCTTGATGATGTCGATCAGGACGCCATTCGGATCGGACGTTATGAAATGTCGCTGACCGAAATCT
The DNA here is from genome assembly GCF_014194925.1 of Rhizobium sp. BK491. Taxonomy (NCBI): domain Bacteria; kingdom Pseudomonadati; phylum Pseudomonadota; class Alphaproteobacteria; order Hyphomicrobiales; family Rhizobiaceae; genus Rhizobium; species Rhizobium sp. BK491. The sequence goes on along the minus strand of NZ_JACIAR010000003.1, from coordinate 588,750 downwards.
TCGTCGCGGATCGCTAGCAAAATAGGCAATCCAGCTTCCCGCACGTGGTCGTAGACCATATCGACGTCTTCCACTTCGAAATTGAGCAACAGCCCGGCTACCCGGCCACGCCCTTGCGACGGGATTGTCTCATGCCGGCCATCCAGAATGGCGAGATTGATACCGTTGTCTTCGGCCGATTGCAGATGGACATACCAATCGCTCGCGAAGTTTTCCCGAAATCCAAAATGCGCGATGTAGAAAGCGGCCGTCTCCTCCACCTGCTCGGTCATGATGACAGGATAATAGCTTGTCACCTTCATGCTTCACATCTCCCATAAAAAGACATACAATCTGCCTGTATTTTTCAAATAACATACAGGCTGCATGCATGCAAGATCCGCGCTCCAATCGTGAAAGAACCGAGAAGACCAAGGCTGCCCTCATCGCCGCGGCACGAGCCCTGTTCGTGGAGAAAGGCTATGCCGAAACATCGACGCCGGAGATCGTCGCAGCAGCCGGCATCACCCGCGGCGCGCTTTATCATCACTATGAAGACAAGCGCGCGCTCTTTCGCGCCGTCGTCAGACAGGAGGCGCTGGCAGTCACCCGCGCCATAGAGCAAGCGACGCCGGCGCAGCTTCCTGCTCGCGACGCGTTAATTGCCGGCAGCAACGCCTATCTCGATGCCATGCGGGTTAATGGTCGCACTCGACTTCTGCTGATCGAAGGACCGACGGTGCTGGGCTTTACGGAGATGAAAAAACTGGACGAGGAGACGACAACCCTCACTCTCAGACAGGGATTGCAAGCAGCTCTCCGTCACGGCCGCAAATCTGGCATTCCGGTCGACGCGCTTGCCGACATTCTATCGGCCGCCTTCGATCGGGCCGCCCTTGCGATCGATGCCGGCGGCGATGCTGACCGCTACCGTCAGGCGATCGGCCATATGATCGAACGGATCGCAGAGTGAAGTGCTTACTCGCCAAGCCCATCAGATCGTTGCGCCTGAAGCGATGAAATAGCGACCGTGCCGACTGCCTGAAGCCGCTGGCAACGAGCGGATATCGGCCACCCAGCATATTATTTGAGCACGCGGATCGCTTGACACATTTTTAGCCTCCCCATATGATTTTTACCAATTGATCAAAAAGCTGGGGAACTAAAAAATGACCAATGAAATCATACTGTCACGCCGTGCCATCATTGCATCAGGCATCGCGCTCGGCGTCAGCGCACTTGCGCCGGCTGCCCGCGCGGCCGCGCCGCTCAAGGTGGCCGGGATTCACGCTTCGCCGGTCGAAAACGCCTGGAATTCCTGTCTTCACAAGGCGCTCCAGGATGCCGCCAAGGAAGGCGTTATCGAATACGTCTTTTCCGAGGGCGTTTCGGGCACGGACTATCCGCGTGCCATGCGCGAATATGCCGAACAGGGCAACAAGCTGATTATCGGCGAGGCCTATGCTGTGGAGAAGGAAGCACGTCAGGTCGCTGCGGACTACCCGGATACGGCTTTCGTTCTCGGCTCGAGCGGCGACGCCGCCGGCAGCAATTTCGGCGTCTTCGGCACCTGGAACTATGACGGTGCCTATCTCGCCGGCATGCTGGCGGGCAAGATGACCAAGTCGAATGTCGTCGGCTCGGTCGGCGCCATCCCGATCCCGGAAGTCAACATGTTGATCAATGCCTTTGCCGCTGGCGTCAAAGCGGTCAATCCCGACTGCAAGCATCTGGTCTCTTTCATCGGCACCTTCTTCGACCCGCCGAAAGCACGCGAAGCCGGTCTCGCGCAGATCGACGCAGGCGCCGACATTCTCTTCGGTGAACGCATCGGCACCGCGGATGCCGCCAAGGAGCGGCATATCAAATCGGTGGGATCGCTGATCGATTACACGCCACGCTACCCGGACACCGTCTTTGCCAATGCGATGTGGTACTTCCGTCCCATTCTCAATGCTGCGATCGCCGACGTTGCCGCCGGCAAACCGGTCGGCCGCAACTACACGGCCTATGGTCTCATGAAGGAAGGCGGCAGTGACATCGTCTATGTGAAGGGCATCGCACCAGCAGAGGCCGAAGCTGCAATGGAGAAGGTCCGCGCCGACATCAAGGCCGGCACCTTCGAAGTGCCGAAGGTAGCGGATCAGCCGAAGTAACTGCGTGGCGCGATCATGCGCAGCCCATCATACGCCGATGCCACGGAGCTAGCTGGCGCCATCAAATCCGGCGCGCTTACCTGCGTGGATGCCATGCAGGCTGCGCTTGATGCCTGCGCCAAGCAAGATGAGCTTGGCGCCATCACCTATGTCAATTCTGAAACAGGGCTTGCGGCAGCGCTCGCCCTGGATCAGGAGGCCTCGGTGCATCCCGAGCGCTTTGCGCGGCGCGCCTTTGCCGGCGTGCCGACGGTCGCCAAGGATCTCGGCGGCCCATTTCCGGGGCTGCCGGTGACCGCTGGCTCTCGCTTGTTCACCCGCGCGGGCAAAGGCGCTGACAGCGATTTGGCAGGCCGTTTTCGCGATGCCGGCCTTTGCGCCTTCGGCTTGAGCACCAGCCCGGAATTCGGCTTCTCACTCGCATCCGAACCGGCAATCGGCCCGATCTGCCGAAATCCGCTGGATCGGAGCAGAACCGCTGGCGGCTCGTCGGGTGGTGCCGCGGCCGCAGTCGCCACCGGTATCGTGGCGATCGCGCATGCGACGGACGCGGGCGGCTCGATCCGCGTGCCGGCCGCCTGCTGCGGTCTTGTCGGGCTAAAGCCAACGCGCGGAGCGGTGCCCGCCGGTCCCTCCTTCGGCAATCATCTCGGCGGCATCGCCAGCGAACTCGCTGTCACCCGCTCCGTGCGCGACACCGCAGCGATCTTCGATGTTGTCCGGGGAAGGACAAGGGGGCCGTACGCGGACATCGCTCAACACACGGCCAAGACGGGCAAACTTCGCGTCGGCCTCCTTACCGATACCGGGCGGCACTACGCTATCGAGTCGGATCGGGCCCAAGCGGTGGAAGCAGCGGCCAGGCTCCTGGAAAACCAAGGAAACGCGCTGATATCCATCCGTTGGGATGAGATGGAAAGTGCCATCCAGGCCAGCGCGCGTGCCTTTGGCGATATCATCTCCGTCAATATCGCCGGCCTGGTTGACGATCTCAAACTGGACGTGCGCCTCGTGGAGACGATGACGCAAGCCTTCATCATGCGCGGACGCGCCATGCCGGCAACAGTCCTTTGGCGCTCGCTTAATGGCGCCGTCAGGGCAAGCCGCACTCTGTGGGAAATCTTCGACAAGGTCGATGTCATCGTCATGCCCATGCTTGCCGCCGCACCACCGCCGATTGGTTCTTTCCCCACGGATCACTCGGACATCGATTTGCATCTCGAGCGCATGACATCCTTCGCCCCGCTTGCCTCGCTCGCCAACATATCCGGCTTCCCGGCAATCACGCTCCCCTTCGGCAAAGACGCCCAGGGATTGCCGCTGCCAATTCAGATGATGGCGCCCATGAGCGAGGATAAGCTGTTGCTGCAGCTTGCATCTGCGCTCGAGGCCGAGCAACGGTGGCAACACCGCTTCCCGATTGCAGGCTTCGCGACATGACCACAGCCGTTCTCACCATCGAAGGTGTCAGCAAGCGTTTCGGCAGCACCCTCGCCAATGACAATATCTCGCTGTCCTTGGCAAAGGGCGAGATCGTTGCTCTGCTCGGAGAAAACGGCGCCGGCAAGACGACGTTGATGAGCATCCTGTTCGGCCATTATGTGCCCGATACCGGCCGCATCCTGATCGACAATGTGGAACTGCCAAAGGGCAAGCCGCGCGCCGCAATTCGGGCTGGCGTCGGTATGGTGCATCAGCATTTCTCACTCGCACCAAACCTGACTGTGCTCGAAAACATCATGACGGGGACTGAGAGGTTGTGGTCGCTCACATCTCAAATGACGGCGGCCCGCAACAAGCTTCTGGCGATCTCAGAACGTTTCGGTCTGAAGGTCGACCCCGATGCTCGCCTCGGCGATCTCTCGGTCGGCGAGCAGCAACGGGTGGAAATCCTGAAAGCGCTCTACAACGATGCGCGCATCCTGATCCTCGACGAGCCGACCGCCGTTCTCACCCAGATCGAGGCAGAAAAGCTCTTCTCGACGCTGAAACAGATGGCCGCGCAAGGCCTATCCTTGATCTTCATCTCCCACAAGCTCGATGAAGTCATGGCCACGGCCGACCGTATCGTCGTCCTGCGCGGCGGCAAGGTTGCGGCCAAAAGGCAGGCATCTCAGACCAGCAAGGCCGAGCTTGCCGAACTTATGGTCGGACATCGCGTCACGCGCCCAACTCGCGAGAAAAGCGTCCCCGGCGCTATTGCGCTCGAAGCCCGCGACATCACGCTCAAAAGCGGCGGCGTCGAGCGCTTGAAGAAGATCAGCTTTCATGTCCACGCCGGTGAAGTTCTGGGCATTATCGGCGTGTCGGGTAACGGCCAGGCGAGCCTGGGGCAGATCCTGTCCGGCACCGCAAACCGTTCCTCCGGTGAGCTTCTTCTATTCAATAAGCCCGTCGGCGATCTTGATGTGGCTGCGGTCATCGAGGCCGGCATCGGTCGCATTCCGGAAGACCGAAATCGTGATGGCGCAATCGGCGAAATGGCGATCTGGGAGAATGCCGTACTCGAGCGCCTGTCTTCCTATTCGAAGCATGGTCTGGTCGACCGCGGTGCCGGCGTGGCCTTCGCGCAGGAGATCATCGAGGCATTCGATGTGCGCGGCGGCAGTGCGGCAAGCCGCACCCGGCTGCTGTCTGGCGGCAACATGCAGAAGCTGATCCTTGGCCGCAATCTCCATGAACGACCACGAATCCTGATCGCCGCCCAGCCAGCGCGCGGGTTGGACGAAGGGGCCGTTGCCGCCGTCCACGGACGCATTCTGGAAGCGCGCCGGCAAGGCACCGCCGTTCTTTTGATCTCGGAGGATTTGGACGAAGTGATCGCCTTGGCCGATCGCATCCAGGCCATCGTCGGCGGTCGCCTGTCGGCACCGATCGATGCCGGTGAGGCCGATGCACGCCTGCTGGGATTGATGATGGCCGGAGAATGGAAAGACAAGAGCGGGACCGAACATGCGATTTGAACGGCGCGAGCACCGCCCACTCTACATGATGACCCTGGCTCCCCTGCTTGCAATCATCGCAGCGCTCGCACTCGCCGGCATCCTGATTGCGATTGCCGGCGCGCCGGTCTTCGAGGCCTATCGGCGGATCCTGCTCGGTGCCTTCGGCTCCAGGCTTTCGGCAACGGAGACGCTGACCCGCGCGACGCCGTTGATCCTGACGGGATTGGCCGCCGCAGTCGCCTTTCGTGCCCGCCTCTGGAACATCGGCGCCGAGGGACAATTCTATTTCGGCGCCATTGCCGTTGCGACCTTCGGGTCGAAAATGCTTGCCGGGCTGCCCGGCCCGATCCTCATTCCGCTGTTGATGATCATCGGCGCGCTCGCCGGGATGATATTGATCCTCGTGCCGCTATGGCTGCGGCTACGCTTCTCCGTCGACGAGGTCGTGACGAGCCTCATCCTGAATTTCATCGCGGTTCTCTTCGTCTCCATGCTGATCGACGGCGTGCTGAAGGACCCGACGGCATTCGGCTGGCCGCAATCCCAGGCGCTTGCCGATCACGCCATGCTGCCGAAACTGATTGCACGATCACGCCTCCACATCGGCTTTGCAATTGCGATTGTCATCGCCGCGATCGTCTATTTCGTCCAGTCGCGCACAGTCTTCGGCATGCAGTCGCGGGCAGCCGGTCTCAATCCGTCAGGCGCCGTCTTCGCCGGCGTTCGCCTCGGCTCGACCCTCGTCAAGGTCGCCTGTCTCTCCGGCGGGCTTGCCGGCCTTGCCGGCGCGATCGAAGTGATGGGCGTCAAAGGTTACGTCACGACAGATCTTTCACCCGGCTTCGGCTATGCCGGCATCGTCGTCGCCATGCTGGCAAACCTCAACCCACTTGGCGTCGTGCTTGCGGCGATCTTCACCGCAACCATGTTCGTCGGCGCCGACGGCATGAGCCGCAGCCTCGGCATCCCCACTTACATCGCCGACGTCACGGTCGCCCTGTCGCTGCTGACGATGCTGATCGCCTTGTTCTTCACCCAGTACAGGATCCGCCGATGAGCACGCTTGTCGATATCATTGCTTCGGCCGGGCTCTGGGCTGCCGTGTTGCGGATTGCGACACCCTTGATCTTCGGCACGCTCGGTGCGCTGCTTTGCGAGCGGGCCGGTGTCCTCAATCTCGGTATCGAGGGCATCATGACCTTCGGCGCGATGATCGGCTGGCTCTCCGTCTATCACGGCGCCGATCTGTGGACCGGACTTCTGATCGCGGCGATCGCCGGCGGCATTTTCGGGCTTCTGCATTCGGCCCTGACGGTGACGCTCGGCCTGTCGCAGCATGTTTCAGGTCTCGGTGTGACGTTGTTTGCATCCAGTTTCAGTTACTACGTCTTCCGGCTGATCGTCCCTGTCGCCGGGACGCCGCCGACCATTACGCCGTTCCAGCCGATCGCCATTCCCGGGCTTTCCACCCTGCCTTTCATCGGCCCTGCTCTCTTCACGCAGACCGCCCCGACTTATTTCGCAATCCTGGTCGCGCTGGTCATGGCATACCTCATCTTTCGCACACCGGCGGGGCTTGCGATCCGCATGACGGGTGAGAACCCGCATGCGGCCGAGGCTCAAGGCCTCAACCCGATGAAGATCCGCTATGGCGCGATCATTGCCGGCAGCGCCTTGATGGGCATGGGCGGCGCTTTCTTGACGCTTTCCGCCTTCAACAGCTTCTTTCCAACCATGGTGCAAGGCCGCGGCTGGATCTGCATCGCGCTTGTCGTCTTTTCGTCCTGGCGGCCGGGCCGGGCGCTGTTCGGCGCCCTGCTCTTCGCCTTCTTCGATGCATTCCAGCTGCGTCTGCAGACGGCGGTGCAGGGTGTGCCCTATCAGATCTTCCTGATGACGCCCTATATCCTGTCCATCGTCGCCCTTGCGGTCATGAGCAGGCGTGCCCGCGTGCCACAGGCGCTGATGCAACCCTATCGCCGTGGCGAAAGATAATCCAAGGAGCCTTCCATGTTCGATCTGATCATTCGCAATGCCAATCTGCCTGATGGCCGCAAGGGCATCGACATTGCGGTCGAGGACGGCAAGATCGCAGCAATCGAAGCCTCGATCGCCGCCGAGGCAAAGGAAGAAATCGATGCGACCAACCGGCTGGTGAGCCCGCCCTTCGTCGATCCGCACTTCCATATGGATGCGACGCTTTCGCTTGGCCTGCCGCGCATGAATATTTCCGGCACGCTTCTGGAGGGCATCGCACTTTGGGGAGAGCTGCGCCCGATCGTGACGAAGGAGGAGCTTGTCGATCGCGCATTGCGCTACTGCGATCTCGCCGTCACCCAAGGCCTGCTCTTCATCCGCAGCCACGTCGACACCTCCGATCCAAAGCTGGTGACAGCCGAGGCGCTTCTGGAGGTGAAGGACAGGGTCAAGCCCTATATCGACCTGCAGCTCGTCGCCTTCCCGCAGGATGGCTACTATCGCGCCAAGGATGGCGTGGCCTCTCTTGAACGCGCGCTCGACATGGGCGTCGATATCGTCGGCGGCATTCCGCATTTCGAGCGGACGATGGATGAGGGCAGAGCCTCGGTCGAGGCACTTTGCAGGATCGCGGCCGATCGCGGCCTTCCCGTCGACATGCATTGCGACGAAACCGACGATCCGATGTCGCGCCATATCGAGACGCTGGCGGCAGAGACTATCCGCTTCGGACTGCAGGGCCGTGTCGCAGGCTCGCACCTGACCTCGATGCATTCGATGGACAATTATTACGTCTCCAAGCTCATCCCATTGATGGCGGAGGCGAAGATCAACGTCATCCCCAACCCGCTCATCAACATCATGCTGCAAGGCCGGCACGACACCTATCCTAAACGGCGCGGGATGACGCGCGTGCGCGAACTGATGGATGCCGGGCTCAATGTCTCCTTCGGCCACGATTGCGTGATGGACCCCTGGTATTCGATGGGCTCGGGCGACATGCTCGAAGTCGGTCATATGGCCATCCACGTTGCGCAGATGGCGGGCATCGAAGACAAGAAGAAGATCTTCGACGCACTCACCGTCAACTCCGCCAGGACGTTCGGCCTTGAAGGCTACGGCCTGGAAAAGGGCTGCAATGCCGATTTCGTCGTGCTGCAGGCCGTCGACACGCTGGAAGCGCTGCGCCTGAAACCCAATCGCCTCGCCGTCATCAAGCGCGGCAAGGTCATCGCCCGCTCGGCGCCGCGCATCGGCGAGCTTTTCCTCGACGGGCGGCCTTCGCAGATCGATGGCGGGCTCGATTATGTGCCTGTCGGGAACTAACACCTCGCCAGCCTGACAAGCGATATCATTGCAACGTCGCTGATCGTGCTTTCTCCGTGCGGTCGAGCCAAGCATGATCTGCGCCACAAAATTCGGCGGCAACAGCACGCTGCATATCCAATATTCGTCGCGGCGGAAGTTCCCTCGCGATGCTCTTCCTCATCCAGTAAATCACATATGCATCACTGAAACGAACTTTACTTTACAGCTAACATGTCAGTATGCTACGCACTAACTCATGGGTTTGGGAGGATCGGATGAGTGAGAATTTTGGCCTGTCGGCCGCGCTGGCAACAGCTTTCGACGCGGATGGCGAGATTGCAATCCCAGGCGTGATCGAGCAGGCGAAGCATTGCCTTGCCAATGGCTGCAAGAGCGTCACCCTTTTCGGCACCACGGGCGAAGGCGCGTCGATCGGCATGCAGGAGCGCAAGCAGGTTCTGGCCGCGATGCTCGCCGCCGGCATTGCGCCTAAGCAGATCGTCATGGGCGTGCTCGTCGATGCCGCCGAGGATGCGGCTGCCCAGGCTGGACAGGCGCTGGCGCAAGGTGTCCGCAACATTCTCCTCGCCCCACCCTCCTACTTCAAGAATGTCAGCGACGACGGCCTCTTCAAATGGTTTTCGGCCGTTTTCACCATGCTCGGCACCCATGCCCGCGACGTGATCGTCTACAATATTCCGTCGGTGACGATGGTGCCGCTCTCGATCTCGCTGGTCGGCCGCCTGCGCGCCGCATTTCCGGATGTTGTTGTCGGCGTCAAGGACTCCTCCGGCGATTGGCCCTATACCGAGGAGTTGCTGAAGACGCATGGCGATCTCATCATACTGATCGGTGACGAGCGGCATCTGGCCCGCGGCGTTCGGCTCGGCGGACAGGGAGCAATCTCCGGCATGGCAAATCTCCTTCCTCGCGAAGTTCAGGTCATGGCGGAAAAGGGCATCGACGACGCCAATGTGGAGCGCTTCGTCGGGCAACTGCTGAACTATCCGGTCATCCCCTCGATCAAGGCCATTCTCGCCCGTCTGACGGAGGACGATGGCTGGCTTGCCGTACGCCCACCCCTCGTGGCGTTGAACAGCCAAGATTCCGACACGCTCTTTGCTGCTTTCGGCGCACTGTTTCGCGCCAAGGCAGCCTAACCGATCAGCCCGGAGCTGCCGATGGACGGACCAGGCGAACAGACGACGTTGAGAGAGAAAGCCTATGAGAGCTTCACGCGCCATCTTTTGGCGCGCGACGTTCGCCCTGGGCAATTCATATCGCAGCGGCGGTTGGTCGAACTAACGGGACTGACGCTCGGCGCGATCCGCGAATTGATCCCGCGCCTGGAGGCCGAAGGGCTGATCAAGACGGTTCCGCAGCGGGGGCTGCAGATCGCCCATATCGATCTCGACCTGATCCGGGAGGCTTTCCAGCTCCGTCTCTTTCTGGAAAAGGAAGCCGTCGCGCTGTTCACCTATTCGGCGTCAGACGAGACGATTGGCAAGCTTTTGAAGGACCATCGCGATATCGCGGATGCCATTCGGGCCGGCGACAGCTCGCAAGAACTCGAACTTCACGCGCAGTCGGTGGACTGGGGCATGCACGATGCCTTCATCGATGCCCTCGGCAACACGATCATCTCGAATGCCTATCGGGTCAATTCGATCAAGATGCGGCTGATCAGCCAGGACAGGTTTCGCATCAACGGCCATGTCGGCCCGGTTATGGAAGAGCATCTGAAAGTGCTTGAAGCCATTGAGAGGCGCTCAGCCGAAGAGGCGGTTACCGCGCTGGTAGCCCATATCGGCGGAGCGCGGGATCGCGCGTTAAAGATGTAAACAGCTTTAGACAACAGGCCGCGAATGAGGAGATTTTCGGCCAGAGGAGGAGGAACAACATGTCATCGTCATTTTTCAATCCGACACGTCGCGGCTTCATGGCCGGCACGGCCGCACTAGGCGCAACGAGCCTTCTGGGCGTGCGCACCGCCTCGGCCGCGGTAGACTGGAAGCGCTTTGCCGGCACGACGCTCGAGGTCAATCTGGTCAAGAGCCCGCGCAGCGAGACGATCCTCAAATACTTAAGCGAGTTCGAAGCCCTGACCGGTATCAAGGTCAATGCCGAGGCGACGCCGGAACAACAGCAGCGACAGAAGACCACGATCGAGCTCAGTTCCGGCAAGCCAAGCTTCGACGTCGTGCATCTGAGCTATCACGTCCAGAAGCGCCAGTTCGAAAAGGGCGGCTGGCTCGCCGATATCAGCGGCTTCATGAAGGACCCATCGCTCACCGATCCCTCGCTGACGGAAAGCGATTTCGCTGAAGCCGGCCTGAAATTCGCCAAGGATTCCGCAGGTGTCATGCGCTCCCTGCCCTTCTCGGTGGACTACTGGATCGTCTACTGGAACAAGGCCCTGTTCGAGAAGAAGGGCCTCGCCTATCCGGAAACCTTCGAAGATATGGCGAAAGCCGCCGAGGTGCTGACGGATAAATCGACCAACACCTATGGCTTCGTCGCCCGCGGCCTGAAGAATGCCAACGCGCCGGTCTGGACGACCTTCATGCTCGGCTATGGCACGACGCCGCTTTCGGCTGACGGCAAGCTGCAGACGGAATCGCAGGGCGCGGTCGACGCTGCCAAGCTCTATCAGCGCCTGATGACGAAATCGGCACCTCCCGGCGTTTCCGGCTTCAACTGGGCGGAAGCGCAATCGGCCTTCCTGCAGGGCAAGATCGGCATGTGGGTCGATGGCGTCGGGTTTGCGCCGCCGATCGAAAACCCGGAAAAATCCCGCGTCGTCGGCCAGGTTGGCTACGGCGTCATGCCGAAAGGACCGAATGCGCAGGCAGCGGCGACGACCGGCGACGGCCTCGGCGTGACGGCGGCCAGCCAGAAAAAGGAAGCCGCTTATCTCTTCTGCCAATGGGCGATCTCGCACGACATGGGCGCGCGCCTCCTGCAGGCAGGCGCCGGTGTTCCCTTCCGCCAATCCATCCTGGAGGATCAGAAGGTGCGCGAGGGTGTAAAGATGCCGGGTGCCTGGCTCGATGCCGTCGCCGGCTCCGCCAAGGTCTCTCAGCTCGCCTTGCCCGTCATCATCCCGGTCACCGAGTTCCGCGACATCTATGGTGTCGCGCTGACGAACATGATCGGCGGCGCAGATCCCGCAGCTGAACTGAAGACGGCGACCGCCCAGTTCGAGCCGGTTCTGGCACGAAGCGAGGGATGATGGCTTCCGTGAGCATCGAAGATACTGCGGCGAAGGCAACCAAAGGAAGGAGCAAGCCGCGAAGGCTTGCTCCCAACTACTGGCCCTTTGTCATTCCCGCTTTGATCGTCATTGCCGCTGTCATCGTCTTTCCGTGGGTCTTCACCCTGTGGATGAGCGTGAACAAGTGGACGCTCGGCCAATCGCAGAGTTTCGTCGGCTGGGACAATTATGTCCGGCTGGCGACTGACGCACGCTTTTGGGAATCCCTTTGGCACACGGTTCTCTATACCGTGCTCTCCGTCGTCGGCCCCTTGATCTTCGGAACGCTGGCCGCACTGATCTTCGATGCGAACTTTCCGTTGCGCGGTTTCCTGCGTGGCATCTTCGTCATGCCGATGATGGCAACGCCGGTTGCCGTGGCCCTCGTCTGGACCATGATGTTCCATCCGCAACTCGGCGTGCTCAACTACCTGCTATCATTTGTCGGCATCGGACCGCAGGAATGGATCTACAACCAGGCAAGCGTCATCCCCTCGCTTGTTCTGGTCGAAGTCTGGCAATGGACGCCGCTGGTCATGCTGATCGTGCTCGGCGGCCTCGCCTCCGTGCCGCGCGAACCCTATGAAAGCGCTGAAATCGACGGCGCCAACGCCTGGCAGAAGTTCCGCTATCTGACACTGCCGATGATCTCGCCCTTCCTCATGATCGCCGTCATCATCCGCGGTATCGATGCGATCAAGAGCTTCGACATCATCTATGCGATGACGCAAGGCGGCCCGGGAACGGCATCCGAGACCATCAACATCTACCTCTACAACACCGCCTTTTCCTATTACGACATCGGCTATGGCTCGGCCATGGCAGTGGTGTTCTTCATCCTCATCGTCGCGCTCTCCTTCATCCTCCTGATGATGCGGCAGCGGACGAAATGGACCGATACGGAGGGACATTGAGATGAAGCGCTCGACACTCAACCGTATCGGCCTGTTCTTCGTGGCCCTGGTCATCGTCTCGCCCGTTATTCTATTCTTCCTTTGGATGATCTCGCTGTCGCTGAAATACGAGATCGACAATGGCGCCTATCCACCAATACTCATTCCAGACCGTTTCGCCTGGACGAACTACGTCAATGTCTTCCAGGAAAACAACTTCTTCCTCTATTTCTGGAATTCGATCCTTGTGACGGGGGCAGCCACCCTGCTCGCGCTCGTCATCGGCGTGCCGGCCGGCTACGGCATTGCGCGGCTGAAGGCAGAGAAGTCGGCTATCGTCATCATGATCGCCCGCATGACGCCGGGCCTATCCTTCCTCATCCCGCTGTTCCTGCTGTTCCAATGGCTCAATCTGCTCGGAACGCTCTGGCCGCAGATCATCATCCATCTCGTCGTCACAGTACCGATCGTCGTCTGGATCATGATTGGCTATTTCGAGACGACGCCGATGGAACTGGAGGAGGCGGCAAGCATCGATGGCGCGACGCCATGGCAAGTCTTCCGCCTCGTCGCCCTGCCGATCGCCCGTCCCGGCATCGTCGTCGCCTTCATTCTTTCGGTCATCTTCTCGTGGAACAATTTCGTCTTCGGCATCGTGCTTGCGAGCCGCGAGACCCGCACACTGCCGGTGGCCGTCTATAACATGCTCTCCTTCGAGCAGGTGAGCTGGGGACCGCTTGCGGCGGCGGCCCTGATCGTGACGTTGCCGGTGCTCGTGCTGACCATGTTCGCGCAACGACAGATCATCGCCGGTCTGACGGCCGGCGCGGTCAAATGACCGCCTCCCCTTTTGGAAAGGATCACATTCATGGCACCCGTCAATATACAGAGCATCCAGAAGCGCTATGGCCAGGTGAAGGTCATCCATGACATTAGCGTCGATATCGCCGACGGCGAATTCGTTGTCCTCGTCGGCCCTTCGGGCTGCGGAAAGTCCACCCTGCTGCGCATGATCGCCGGGCTTGAAGAGGTCAGCGACGGTGAAATTCATATCGGTCGGCGCGAAGTCAGCCATCTGCCGGCGCGCGACCGCGATATCGCGATGGTCTTTCAGAACTATGCGCTCTATCCGCATATGACGGTCGCCGAAAACATGGGCTTTGCGCTGAAGCTGAAAAAAGCAAACGCTTCCGAAATCGCCGCCAAGGTGCAGAAGGCGGCCGCCATCCTTGGCCTGGAAAATCTACTGGATCGCCTGCCCCGTCAGCTTTCCGGCGGCCAGCGCCAACGCGTCGCCATGGGCCGCGCACTGGTGCGGGATCCGCAGGTCTTCCTGTTCGACGAGCCGCTCTCCAATCTCGACGCGAAGCTGCGCGTCCAGATGCGCGGCGAGATCAAGTCCATGCATCAGCGCGTCGGTACGACGACGATCTACGTGACGCACGATCAGGTCGAGGCCATGACCATGGCCGACAAGATCGTCGTGCTGCATGGCGGCTTTATCGAACAGGTCGGCGCGCCGCTCGATCTCTATGACCGACCGGCCAATCTCTTCGTCGCCGGCTTCATCGGCTCACCGTCGATGAACTTCATCGACGGCAGGATCGAGGAAGGCGTCTTCCGTAGCGACAAGGGTCTCATCCTGCCCTTGCCGGAGGGCTTTCCGATCACGGAGTACGGGGGACGTCCCCTCGTCTACGGCATCAGGCCCGAACATATCCGCGCTGCGGCAAGCGGCCTGTCGGCAAGCGTCGGCATTGTCGAAGGCACGGGATCTGAGATCTATGTCAAGCTCGATTGCGGCGGCGAGGAAATCTCCTGCCTGTTCCGCGAGCGGCTGAATATCCGCTTCGGCGACAAGATCGAAATCGGCGTCGATCCGGCAAGCATCCATCTTTTCGACAAGGCAAGCGGAAAGCGACTTTGACCGCTCCATCCATCTTCGATCCGCCCGCCGGCGCGGCCAAGCACGTTCTTTGCGTCGGCGCCGCTGTTCTCGATACGCTCTTTCGCGTCCATGCCCTTCCGCACGGTCAGGGGAAGGTTTTGCCTTATGACATGCTGCAGATCGCCGAAGGCATGGCCTCCAGCGCTGCCTACGCCATTGTCCGGCTCGGTGGCGAGGCGAGCCTATGGGGCGCCGTTGGTGACGACGATACCGGCGAGCGCATTATCCGCGATCTGGATGCCGCCGGCATCGATATGGACGGCATGCTGCGTGTAGGCGGCGCCCGTTCCGCTGTCTCGACGATCCTGGTGGACGATGACGGCGAAAGGCTGATCGTTCCCTTCTACGATCCGAAGCTGCACCATACAGTGAAGGAATTCACGGCCGAGCATATCGCTGCATTCGATGCTGTGCTGGTGGACGTTCGCTGGCCGGCGCTGGCGCTGCAGGTTCTCAAAACTGCCAGAGCGATGGGCAAGCCCGCCATTCTCGACGGCGACGTGGCTCCTGACGGCATCATCGAACAACTGGCACCGGAAGCGACCCATATTGTCTTTTCCGAGCCGGCCGCACAGCGCCTGACGGGAGCGAGCGATGTGTCCGCGATGGCGCATCGTCTGAAACAGCGCTTCGATCATGCTTTCATCTGCATCACGGCAGGGTCGGCCGGCAGCTACTGGTTCGACGAGCAAAACAACGCCGTCGCGCATTGCCCGACCATTTCCGTCAAAGCCGTCGACACGCTTGCCGCAGGAGACATCTTCCACGGCGCCTTCGCGCTGGCGATTGCCGAGGGAATGGCGCCGGCAGACGCAATCCGCTTTTCCTCCATAGCCGCCGCCATCAAGTGCGAGTCCTTTGGAGGACGATCCGGGGCACCGACGCGGGCCAACGTCATCCGCCGATCCCGTTCGCCTTGAAAGCCCGGTCGCGAGCGCAGCATTCTCGATGAGGCCACGTCTTCCACCCGCCACGGCGAGGTTGCGGCCTTCTTTTCAACAATGGCAATCAAGGCAATCACTGAAAATCGAACACACTGAGACCGGCCGCCATTTCATCGAGGCCAAGCGGGCGCGTCACCGGCGGTTCGGCTCTCGCCAGACAGCCCTGCCGTTCGCAAAGGCGACAGGCGGGGCCGATTGGGATCTGATTGGCGCCCAACCCCTTGCCATAGACCACCTCGTCGCGATGGGCGATATCGCAGCCGATCAGAAGTGCCGTGCGGCGTACCCTTTCTCCGAAATCGGCTCGCGGTCCCTCAAGCGTTCGCGATACGGTCAGGAAGCCGGCCCCGTCAGGCATCTGGGCAGCGTCCACCAATATCTGTCCGGGCTGAGCGAACGCGGCATGGATGTTGAGTTTCGGACAGCCGCCGCCGAAGCGCCCTTGCGGAAAGCCTTGGGCGCCCGCCTTGCGCAGGCGATGGCCGGCATTGTCGATCTCCATCAGGAAAAACGGGATGCCGGATGCGCCTGGTCTTTGCAGGCTGCTCAGCCGCGTGGCGGCTTGCTCATAGGACACGCCGAAGCGAGCGCCGAGGGCTTCGATATCATAATGCATTCGCTGCGCTGCCGCGAGGTAGGCGCCATAAGGCATCAGAAGCGCATGGGAAGCGTAGCGCGCCAGCTCGAAACGGGCGACGCGATTGGCTTCGGGCGTCGAAAGCGCGAGGGCGTTCAGCTCGGCGGCGATCTCCTCGCGCAGAACCAAAAGCGAGACTTCTGTCGCAATCTCCCGGATCTGATCAAAGGGCGACAGACGCTCCGACAGGAAAAGCCGCATCGAATGCCGGTCATAGCGTCGACGCAAGCCAGGCATGGCGTGCACCGGCAATAGGCGTACCGCGATGCCATGCTCGGCCTTTAGCCATGCCTTCAAAGCGCCCGTCAGGTCGTCGCCGGGCGATAGGCGTTCATGGAAGGTCTCCGCAGCATCTTCGATGCCGGCAAAGAAATTCGGGCGCGATTGCAGGCGATCGTGAACCTCGTCGAGCGGCAGGCGCGGTCCGGCGACCTCGGCAACCCGGCCCTCGCGGCCCAGAAGCTCGGCGAGATCGGACAGTCTTGCGGCCTGCTCGCGATAGGCGCGATAAAGCCGGATCATGCCGTTTGCCGCATTCGGCGCAGCTTCGGCGAGCTCGATCAGCTCCTGATCGCCGGGGATCTCGCCTGCCAGCAATGGATCGGCAAAGATTTCACGCAATTGCCCTGCGCTGCCGCCCTGCTCGCCCTGCAATTCGTCGAGATCAACCTTGTAGACCGCCGACAGCTTCAACAGCAATTGTACGGTCAGTGGCCGCTGATTGCGCTCGATGAGATTGAGATAGGACGGCGAGATATCGAGCGCCTGCGCCATCGTCGTCTGCGTCAGACCGAGGCCCATGCGGATGCGCCGAACCTTCGTGCCGGCAAAGATCTTGCGCTCAACCATGTGTCATACCTTTTACAATTCTTCAGTCGGCAATCTTTTACAAGATTTACAATTTTACCGAAGACGGATGTCAACAATAATACATCATAACCCTTTTATATAACGGCATTTTCCAGTTTTACTCGCTGTTTCAACATCAATGTTGTAAAAATAGTTATGCAGTCGAGATCGATCGGAGGATCGAGAGAAAAGTATCGGGAGAATAGTATGACAGATTTTTACAAACTGGTTCCCAGCGCGCCCGCCGGACGTTTCGATGGTATCGAGCGCCCCTATCAGGCCGCGGTTGTGGAGCGGTTGCGCGGCTCGATCACCATTCGGCACTCATTGGCCGAAATGGGTGCAAACCGTCTCTGGCAGCTCATTCACGAGGAGGATTTCGTCAATGCGCTCGGCGCGCTTTCCGGCAATCAGGCCATGCAGATGGTTCGCGCCGGCCTGAAGGCGATCTATCTCTCGGGATGGCAGGTCGCCGCCGACGCCAATACGGCCTCGGCCATGTACCCCGACCAATCGCTGTATCCTGCCAATGCGGGTCCAGAGTTGGCCAAGCGCATCAACCGCACGCTGCAAAGGGCCGACCAGATCGAAACCGCCGAAGGCAAAGGGCTTTCCGTCGACACATGGTTTGCGCCGATCGTCGCCGATGCCGAAGCGGGCTTCGGTGGCCCCCTCAATGCGTTCGAGATCATGAAGGCCTATATCGAGGCGGGTGCGGCCGGCGTCCACTTCGAGGACCAGTTGGCATCGGAGAAGAAATGCGGCCATCTGGGCGGCAAGGTGCTCATTCCGACGGCGGCGCATATCCGCAATCTCGACGCGGCGCGGCTTGCCGCCGACGTCATGGGCGTGCCGACCCTTGTCGTGGCGCGCACCGATGCCGAAGCAGCGAAGCTTCTGACCTCGGACATCGACGAGCGCGACCGACCCTTCGTCGACTACGACGCCGGACGGACGGTCGAAGGCTTCTATCAGGTCAGGAACGGCATCGAGCCCTGCATCGCCCGCGCCGTCGCCTATGCACCGCATTGCGACCTCATCTGGTGTGAGACGTCGAAGCCGGATCTGGAACAGGCGCGGAAATTTGCCGAAGGCGTGCATCGGGTCCACCCGGGCAAGCTGCTAGCTTACAATTGCTCGCCGTCCTTCAACTGGAAGAAGAACCTGGATGATGCGACGATCGCAAAATTCCAGCGCGAGCTGGGCGCCATGGGCTACAAGTTCCAGTTCATCACGCTTGCCGGCTTCCACCAGCTGAATTTCGGCATGTTCGAGCTCGCCCGCGGCTACAAGGCTCGCCAGATGGCCGCTTACTCCGAGCTGCAGGAAGCCGAATTTGCAGCGGAGGCCAATGGCTATACCGCCACCAAGCACCAGCGCGAAGTCGGCACCGGCTATTTCGATGCGGTCTCGCTGGCGATCACCGGCGGCCAGTCATCGACAACGGCCATGCACGGATCGACAGAGCATGCCCAATTCAAACCGGCAGCAGAGTGATATCAGGAAATTAGGAGGAGAATGACATGGCATCGATAGCACGCGTTCGCGAGAGAGCGGAGGAGCAATCTCTCACCATGAATGCCGATCAGCAGGCGGTCATCCGCATGCTGGCCAACGAACTGCATCGCCTCAACCAAACCGTCATGAATGCGGTCGAGGCCGGCGTTTCGGTCGAGCTCGTCCGCTCGGCCCGTCACCACGGCGGCAACGGCAACTGGGGCGACCTCCTGATCCCCGTCGTCGTCGCCAAGGCAACGCAAACGGCATAACGAAGACAGTATTCAGCGAATGTTCGGGCCGCGCCGTCAATCGAGGGGCGGCCCGTTTTCGTGGCTGCAATCAGGGCGTAGCGTCGCTGGCGAAGTCCGCAAACGTGTGCTCGATCGCCTCCGCGCTTGCACCGGACGCGACGAGGGATGCCAGCAAAATTCTCGCCTGCCCCGGGCGTAGCGTCGAGGAATGGATTGCCCCGGCCGCAGCAAGGTCATGCCCGCCGCCGCCACCGCCATAGCTGGAAACAAGCAATCCATCCGGTACGCGGCTGGAAACCACGACGGGTACGCCGACATCGGCACACCGCCTGACGGCTTCGACCAGACGCGGATTGGCATTGCCGGAACCGAGGGCAGCCAGAACGATGCCATGGGCGTCGGCCCTAAGGCTCGCATCCACATGCACCGAGTCACAGCCAGGGTAGATTGCGACGACATCAATCCGCACGTTATCAAGTGCCGCCGCAAGGCACGGGCTTGGCGGATTTTCGAGCGGCCGCGATTGTCGAAAAGCGTCGGCAACATCGGAAGAGTGCTTATAAAGCCCCCAAGCCGGCAGCAGGCGGCCGCCGAAACAGACGAGCACGCCGCGGCCCGCATTGGCCGGATCGACGGCTGCGGCAACGGCCGCGGCGAGATTACCCGGTCCGTCGGCTTTGGGATGATCAGCGGTAAATTGCGCACCGGTAAACACGACGGGCTTAATCAAGCCATGCTGCAGATGGACAAGCAGCGCCGTCTCTTCCATGGCGTCCGTACCATGCAAAATGACGATGCCGCTGATGGCATCATCGGCGAGCAGTTCGCCGACCTTGTCGCTAATCTCCTGCATGTCAGCGAGCGTCAGGCTCGCCGAATCCTTCGCCATCAGCTCGATGGGTCTGAGATCGACAGGCATGTTGGGAAGAAGCGCCAGCAGGCTTTCACCCGTCAACGACGGTATGCTGGCGCCGCTATTGGTGCGCTCGCTTGCAATGGTGCCGCCGGTGGCAATGACTGCCACCAGCGGATTGACTTGCCCTGCCGTCACGACTGGCCCCGCTCGGCCGCCAGCCGATAGATGCGGTCACGCAACAGATACCAGCCGATGACAAGAGCCGGTGCGATCAGAATGAGGGACGCAATCGTCCACGTGCCGACGGGATAGTCGAGCGCCATCAGCACCAGTACCGCGAAGAGGAAAACGAGCGTCAGGATACCGGTGTAGGGCGCGCCGAACATGCGGAAATCCGGGCGGGCCATCTCGCCGCGCTGCGACAACTTCCAGAGCTTCAGTTGGCACAATACGATCACGCCCCAGGCGGAGATGATACCGAGCGCCGAGATATTGAGGGCAATCTCGAAAGCGGCCGACGGAACGACGGCGTTCAGCGCCACGCCGATGACGGTCACGACAGCCGTCACGGCGATGCCGACATAAGGCACACCGGCCTTATTCATCTTGGCGAGCGCTGCCGGTGCCGAGCCCGAAACCGCCATCGAATGCAAGATGCGACCCGTCGAATAAAGGCCGGCATTGAGCGAGGACAGAACGGCCGTCAGCACGACGAGGTTCATGATGATATCGGCACCTTGGATGCCGATCGTCCCGAAGAAGGTGACGAACGGGCTCTCACCCGCCTTGTAGGCCGTGTAGGGCAGAAGCAGCGACAGAAGCAGGACCGAGCCGACATAGAAGACCAACAGACGGGCGACTACCGTGCGGATCGCACGTGGCATCACCTTGCGCGGATCCTCTGTTTCACCGGCGGTCGTGCCGATTAGTTCGATCGATGCATAGGCGAAGACCACGCCCTGTATGATGACGAAGGCCGGCAAGATGCCATTGGGAAAGAAACCGCCGCTATCGCTGATGATGCTGAAGCCTGCCGAATGACCGGCAATCGGCGTACCTGACACGACGAAATAGATGCCAATGACGAGGAAGCTGACCAGCGCCAGAACCTTGATCAGGCTGAACCAGAATTCGAGCTCGCCGAAGACCTTCACCGACAGAAGGTTCATGGTCAGCACCACCAGCAGCGCGATCAGCGCGAAGACCCACTGGTCGATACCGGCCAGCCAGGGCACGTAGTGCTTGAAGAAATTCATGTAGAGGGCGACGGCCGTCACATCGGCAACCGATGTCATGGCCCAGTTCAGCCAGTACATCCAACCGACGGCAAAGGCCATTTTCTCACCGTAGAACTCGCGGGCGTAAGAAACGAAGGAGCCGGAGCTCGGGCGGTGCATGATCAGTTCGCCAAGCGCGCGCAACACGAGAAAGGCAAAGAAACCGCAGAGCGCATAGACGAAGATGAGAGCCGGGCCTGCCGCGGCAAGGCGTCCGCCTGCGCCAAGGAAAAGACCGGTGCCGATCGCGCCGCCAATGGCGATCATCTGGATCTGCCGCGGCTTCAAGGCCTTGTGATAGCCAAGGTCCTCATTGACCGGCGGCCGGCGATCCGCCGGAATATTCTGAATAGGTTCGACTGACATTGCTCCTCCCTCGAGCCGTTTGTCCATGAGCGGATCCGGGGTGCTGGTGTTGCACCCGACCGGATGCCATTGCCTTAATCTGGCCGTCGATCGAACTTAGCGATCGCCGGTCATGCTGTAATGCTGTATGACAGATTTCCTCTTAGACACAGAAATAACGGCGGGTCAAGCCAAACGACACTTATTGACGCGGCGGGAGCTAAGGGATAACTGATTTCTAAATCTGTCATACAGCTTGACAGATTTAGCTTGATTTCCATGTAGGAGGATAATGTGGTCAAGACGCGAAGCGAGTATGACCTGCTGGGCGAGAAGGATATTCCCGCCGAGGTTTATTGGGGGGTGCACACGGCAAGAGCCGTGGAGAATTTCCAGGTGACGGGAACACCGATCGGCCGCTATGCGCATCTCATCCGAGGCTTGGCCTTCGTCAAGGAAGCAGCGGCTCTTGCCAATCACGAACTGGGCTTGCTGAGCGAAGACAAGCTCGATGCAATCGTGCGCGCTTGCCGCGAAATCCGCGCCGGCGAGCTTCACGACCAGTTCGTCGTCGACGTGATTCAAGGCGGCGCCGGCACTTCCACCAACATGAACGCCAATGAGGTCATCGCCAACCGCGCGCTCGAATTGCTCGGCCATGCCAAAGGCGACTATACTCACCTTCACCCGAACGATCACGTCAATCTAAGCCAATCCACCAACGACGCCTATCCGACGGCCGTCAACGTCGCGCTCATCGAAGCAATCGACAATCTCGCGGCGGCAATGGAAACGCTGCAGGAGGCCTTCGAACGCAAGGCCAAGGAATTTGACCGCATTCTAAAGATTGGCCGCACGCAGCTGCAAGACGCCGTGCCGATGACGCTTGGTCAGGAATTCAGGACCTTTGCCGTCATGCTCGGGGAAGATCGATCCCGCCTGATCGAATCGGCCGCCCTTCTGCATGAGGTCAATCTCGGCGCTACTGCCATCGGCACCGGCCTCAATGCGCCTGTCGGCTATGCCGCCCTTGCCTGCACCCATCTCGCTCGGCTGACGGGCCGCCCGCTGGTTACCGCAAGCGACCTCATCGAAGCAACGCAAGACCCTGGCGCCTTCGTCCATCTTTCCGGCGTACTGAAACGCGTCGCAGTCAAGCTGTCGAAGACCTGCAATGACCTGCGCCTGCTCTCTTCCGGTCCTCGCGCGGGCATCGGCGAGATCACGCTGCCGGCGATGCAGGCCGGCTCGAGCATCATGCCCGGCAAGGTCAATCCCGTAATCCCGGAAATGGTCAATCAGGTGGCGTTCTCCGTCATAGGCAACGACATCACCGTGACCATGGCGGCAGAAGCGGGGCAACTGCAACTCAATGCCTTCGAGCCGATTATCGTGCGTTCGCTGTCGGAAAGCATCATACATCTGACCGCGGCCTGCCATATCCTCGCCGAACGCTGCATCGATGGCATCACGGCCAATCCGGCTCTGATGGCGCAGCGCCTGCAGGAATCGATCGGCCTTGCGACGGCACTCAATCCGCTGATCGGCTATCAGGCGGCAACCAAGGTCGCTCGGGAGGCGCTGGCAACCGGACGCACAGTGCCGGAAATCGTGCTGGACCATGGATATCTGACCGCAGAGGAGCTCTTCGAGGCACTGCGGCCGGAGCGCCTCGCCAACTTGCCCGCTGGTCTCAACGATGCGGCTGATCCTCGCCGATGATCGTGGTCACCACGCGCTTAACCTGACCGAGATGGGCCTCCATTGCCGCGATGGCCCCCTCCTCCGATGCCGCCGCAATCGCCTCGACGATGCGGCGGTGCTCGACATTCGAGGCCACGCGGCGCTGGGCCATCATGTTGACAAGCTCCGACTGGCGCATCAGTGCGTCGCGGGCGTCGGAAACGATCTTGGAAAAGACGGCGTTTCCGGAAGATTCGGCAATCATCGAATGGAATTCCGAGTCCAGAGTTACCCACTTCAGAGGGTCTTCTTCCCGGTCCATCTCATCGCAAAGTTCAAGCAATCGCACCAATTGCTGCTCTGTGCGCCGCAGTGCCGCCCAGCCGGCGGCGGGAACTTCGATGAAGGGACGCGCCTCGATCAAGTCGCGCGCGGAATAGCCGCCATAATGGAGTTCCGGACCGGGAGTGGAGGTCAAAACATAGGTGCCGCTGCCCGTGCGCGTCTGGGTGAGGCCGAGCGTCTGAAGCGAACGGAGTGCTTCGCGGATGATCGGGCGGCTGACACCATAGTGCACGGCAAGCTGCGACTCGGCGGGCAGCCGTGTCCCGACCACCAACCGTCCCGATGTTATCGCCGAACGAATATCCTCAAACACTGCCTCGGCAGCGTTTTTCCGACTGATCGGACTTGTATCAGATAACCAATCAGCCACCTCACTCATGACAGTCAAACTTCACAAACATTCCGCGCTTGTCAAGGATCCGCTCACGAAATGGCGCTTGCTCGCCGGGCCGCAACACAATTCGAAAAGCTGACTTTATGTTGATAACGCCATCGGCAACAACTTGCACTTGATACCGCCCTCGCCGGCGATATAAAGAAATCCCTATTCCTTTATGTGGAAGGTCATCGTGCCCTTACCCCTCTTCGCTTTGTTTCTGGCCGCCTTTGCTTTCGGCACGACCGAGTTCGTCATCGCGGGGATTCTTCCGGACGTGGCGCAGGGTCTTGATGTCTCGATCCCTTTTGCCGGCTATCTGGTATCGGGTTACGCGCTGGGAATCGCACTCGGCGGACCACTCCTGACCATGGCGACACGACAGGTTTCGCGCCGGACCATTCTGATCGCTCTGACGATCGCCTTTTGCCTGGGTCAGATCGCCTGTGCGCTTGCGCCCGATTTCGCCGCTATGCTCCTCTTCCGCGTCGCGACGGCAATTGCTCACGGCGCCTATTTCGGGATTGCCATGGTGGTCGCGGTTGGCCTCGTGCCGCAGGCATTTCGCGGTCGCGCCGTGTCCGTGATCCTTGCAGGCCTGACGGTTTCCAATATTGTCGGCGTTCCTCTGGGCGCGGCGATCGGTGGACTTTGGGGATGGCGGACGACGTTTTGGGCTATGACCTTGGTCGGCCTCCTCGCATTGGCCGCGGTATGGGCCTTGATCCCGCAGACGAAGGCAGAATCCCAGCAATCCGGCCATTTGAGCGGCGAAGTCCGCGTTCTCGGCCGCCAGCAGGTCTGGACGTCCCTCATCATGATGCTCGCTTTGATGATCGGCCAGATGGTGCCGTTCACCTACATAACGCCCCTTCTGCGTGAAGTGACGGGCCTTGATGCCATGCTTATTCCCTGGGTCCTCCTGCTCAATGGCGTCGGGGCGACATTGGGAGTTGTGATTGGAGGCAGGCTGTCGGACTGGAAGCTGATGCCCTCGCTTATCGCGATGCTCGCCATCCAGTCCGCAATTCTCGTCATTCTCTACCTGGTCAGCCCCTACCCCTTGCCGATGAGTGTGGCGATCTTCGTTTGGGGCGCGCTTAATTTTGCCATCGGCACCCCTATCCAGGCTCGCATCCTGATGTGGACCGCCGATGCACCGGGTCTTGCTTCCTCACTCATTCCATCAGGATTCAATATCGGCATTGCGATCGCAGCAAGCGTCGGTGCGGCGCTGCTCGAGAGTGGATATGGCTATCGCAGTTTGCCGGTGCTGGGCGCGATCACGCTTGCCTTGGCCTGCGTGGTTGCCATCCTCTCGGCTACGAGCGAAAGGCGAAGCGGCGCCGTTCCTCCAAATGCGGCTTTCACGTAATTTCTATTGGAAGGCCGCGGCCTTAACACCGGCCGCCGGCACAGAAGTCAGACAATCAGCCCTTTCATCGGCAGGACGTGATCCGAGCCCGGGAAAACATCGCGCGTCAACAGGGTCGGCGACGCACCAAGAAGATCGACCGCGATACCCTTGACCACAGCGCGCAGATCCGTCGTGGCGGCAAGATCGCGGCCATCGCGCAATTGCGCCTGTTTGAGCCCAGGCCAATCCGCGATCACCCGGCCGCCCTTGATCGCCCCGCCGGCGAGGAAGGCGGCAGTTCCGGTGCCGTGGTCGGTGCCCTGGGTGCCATTGACCTGCGCCGTACGCCCGAATTCGGTTGCGACAAGAATGACCGTATCCTTCCAGGCCGGACCAAGCTCCTGCTGGAAGGCGGCAAAGGAATTGTCGAGCCCGACGAGCAGCTTGTTCAGCCGATCGACCTCTCCGGCATGGGTATCCCATCCTTCGAAAGCCAGTGCCGCAACGCGAGGCCCGTCGTCTTGAGCCAACAGGCGCGCCGCACCTCTGGCCATCTGTTCCATGCCAGTGGGGTCGCCGGGGCCTCCCTTCGCCTTGACATCGAGGCCGGCGGCGATCTTGCCGGTCGAAATGCCTTCAGCGAGGATTTTCGCAAAGAGCGGATCGGTGTGGCTGTAGAGATCCATCAGCCGCGGCGGTAGATCATCGCTCACTGGCTGGAGGGTCGACGGCGACCAGCCAAGTACCGGCGCCCTGCCGCGAATGACAAGCGGCGCATTCGCGCCGACCGAGAGGCCTCGGATCTCCGAAGTTCCCGGTGAAACCTTATCGCCCTTCGGCAGTCCCTCCAGCATCCGGTTCAGCCATCCGGATTCGACGCGACCGGGCATTTCGTAACCGGACTCCAGCACATCCTGACCATCGAAATGGGATCGATCGCGATAGGGCGTCGCACTGGCATGCACGACGGCCGCCTGACCTGCACGATAGAGCCGATTGAAATTCGGCATCGAAGGATGCAGCGCAAAGAAGCTGTCGAGCGGCAACGCCGCCCCGGGGCCGCTCGTCGTCATGGCGATTGACTGCCGCAAGGCCTGATAGTCGGGGTCACCAACGGGTGGGACGGCCGTCAGACCATCGAGCGCGCCACGCAGAATGATCGTGACGAAACGCGGGTCGCGCCCGCCGGCGGCGTGAGCGAAGCGCGGGATGAAGGCCCAGGCAAACAAGGCGCCGGAAGCGCCAAGCACGGCACGACGGGTGGGGGTCATGAGTTCGCAGGTCATGGTCAGCGCCTTTGAAATTCGGGTGAAAGATAAGCGATCGTCAGGCCCTGTTTGCGGGTTTCCGCACGCGATACCGCCTGTAGCGTTTCGTTCGAAAGAAGCGGTCCCAGGTTATCGGACACGAAACTGCGGGGATCGACCTGGGGCGGCACCGCATTCGCGATCATGTTGGCGACATCCATACGCATGCTCAGGCTCTCGCTGGAGGCCCAGACATCGGCGGTGTCGGCAAAACCATTGGGGCCGGCCGGCGCCCAGAAGGGTTGGCCCATCGCAGTCAAGGCGCCGAGAATGACATTCGGCTTCGGCGTCTCGCCGCTTGCCCGCAAGAGCGCGGTCATGAATTCCAACGGCGAGCGAACCTTCGACAGCGTCGGATTCCATGCGTCTTCGGAGCTTACGAGCGCCCGATAGACGGCGGAGAGATCGCCATCCGTCTTACTGAAGGTCGCCGCAACGGTCTGCACAAGCCCTGGCGGCGGCGTATCGGCGACGAAATGCCGGACGAGCTTGGTGGCGATATGCTGTGCCGTTGCCGGATGGCGGGCGAGATCGCGCAGCGCTTCACGCCCCTGCCCCACGCCATTGTCGGCATAGGTGAGACCGAGCAGCGTCTGATCGCCGGGCTCGTGGGCACCGGCATTGAAGACGAAGGTGCCAGGCGCCCCAAGCTTGCCGTCGGCGCGCGCCACCGTCCAGCCGGTGATGATCTTGGCAAGCGTTGTCACATCCGTCTGCGTGTAGCCGCCGTTGACGCCAAGCGTGTGGAGTTCCAGCGTCTCGCGGGCGAGATTCTCGTTCAAACCGCGCTTCTTGCTGGCATTGGCCTTGGAGTTCGGCCCGATCGATTGCTGGTTGTCCAGATAAGCAAGCATAGCCGGATGGGTCTCGACAGCAAGCAGCATGTCGGCGAAACGCCCGAAGACATGCGGCCGGATCGCTTCGCGCTCGAAGGCGCCGGCAACGATGTGTACCTCCTCGCTCTTCGACACGGCGACCGCGAAATGGTTTGCCCAGAACATGGCAAGCCGCTCGCCAAAACCGATCAATGGCTGCCGGATAGTGCCGTTGAAGCGGGCATCCACTTCCGCCAGCAGGATCTGCTGCGGCAGGTAAGGCATTGTAGGCTTTTCCAGCTTCTCGACCGCCTTGCCGATGGCAGCCGCCATGGCTTGGTTATTCGGCGGGGCCTGATTGGTCGGTTGAGTGGCCATTGCCTGATTGTTCTGCTGCCCTGGCATGGCGCCCGGAGGCTGCACCGGTGGCTTCTGCGGCGGCTGCGGGCCTTGCATCTGCTTGTCCTGAGGCACGGCGGCGACAGCGGCTGCGGCCTGTTGTCTGGCCTCCTTGCGCTGTTCCTGGAATGCGTAGAGAGAAACGAGAAGATCGGCGGTCGATTGCAGCTGCGGGCCGACCGGAACCGGGACGAAGCGCTCGGTGATTTCTTCCAGCAACGCGCCGCGCGGATCCGATGCGATCGACGTGGTGCCGTTGTGGTCCGCCCCTAGCCCAAAGCGGGAAAGGGCGAGCGCGGCATAAACATCATTGGACTGCTGGGCCATGACCTTGCCAACTCCTGCATCAAACATGCTCCTTTAACGCAGGCCTGGTTTCGATCCGTCGCTCCGCAACTATGATCATTTTGTGGCAGCGGCCTTGGGCATGCTGCGGCGGACCAGGCTTTCCGCCAGCGCCCGACGCTCGTCGTAGGAAAGCCCTGCCGCAAAATCGACGGCACGCTGCTCCAGCTTCGCCCTCAAGGCGATATCGGCATCGCGCGCCCTCGCCAGCGCGGCCGAGAGCGCCTCTTTGTCCAGCGTCGGCTGCCCAAGAATGGAGGCGGCGTCGACCTTCGCCTGCTGCGCCTCGAGAATGATCTGACGTTCATCCTTGCGGGCTTCGTCGAGCGCAGCACGCAGAGCCTTCTTCTGCGCCGAAGGCAATTGCTCGCCGGCTAGCGGCATCATTCCGGCCCGCGCCTGCGTCTTGCGTATCCAGGTCAGCCCGCCGCCGGCCAATGCTCCGACCAGGAACGTATTCAGCACCAAAAGAAAAATGACCACTATTCGAAAGCTGCGTTCCGTCATTGGCTGTCCTGTTGCGCTGTACCCGCGTCCGGCCCTATATCGCCGAACATGGTCGCGGTTCCTTCGGAGACGAGTGAGGTATCGGACGTCAAGCTCGGGGCCAAGACGGCAATGGCGATGCTGCCGGCAAGCGCGCCGGCTATGCCGACCCCCACGAGGCCGATGCCGGCCGAGCCGAAGCGAAACCAGTTTCTTATCGTCAGGCGGCGAACGAGCTTTGCGAGAATTCGCTCTTCAAGGCCGGCGTGGCGAGGCTTCACGACGTAGGTGTCGAGCAACGCATCCAGATCGGCCGCGCGCGCAAGCGTTTCGGCGGCGGCATGGCTCTTGGCAAAATCCCGTGCGGCCGCGCGCTCAGCCTGTGGCCATCGGCCAATATCGCCGCCATAGGCCGCGGTCAGCGCTTCGAACCGTTCGGCATTCATCGGACCCGCGATATTTTCAACCATCGCCCTCATCCTTCAACAAAAGCCCCTGCAAGGAGCGCCTTCCACGCGCAAGCAGGCTTTCCAGTGCATCGACACTGACATCCATGACCTCAGCCGCCTCGACGTTCGACAGCGCCTGATAATAAACCAGAATGATCGCCTCGCGCTGCCGGGGCGCAATCATCTGCAAGGCCCGTTCGACGCGTCTCGACGGATCATCCTCGCTCATCAAGTCCGCATCCGGCGCCGGCCCTTCATATTCGATGTCAGGCGGATGTTCGGCAAGAACGTCCTTGCGGCGGCGCAGGCGATCATAGCAAAGGTTGATCGCCACACGATGCACCCAGGTGCTGAAGCGCGCGTTGCGCTGGCGCCAGCCGCCGGCATTTCGCCAGATGCGCAAAAATGTCTCCTGCGCCACATCTTCGGCCTCGGCCGCATCGCCAAGCATGCGGGTCGCGACGGCGACGATGCGCGGCAATTGCCGCGCGACCATCATGCGCATCGCCGAAACATCGCCTGCAGCGATTCGGCCAAGCAGATCCTCATCCTGGTCGCCACTCTTGGGCGCGCGATCCCACTTCATCGACAATCGCCACCGCTCCAGTTCACCGCGATAGTTGTATGGCACCTCAGCCTCGGCCTTATAGCCGGCAAACAGTGCCACTTGGATCGCAGCATCTCGGTCAGCGTATCATCCTTCGACATCAAACGCGGGTTCACGAGAATTGAACGCGGCGCTTATGCAAATCCGTCGCTCTTATGCCAGGAATTTTCGAATTCTCTTTCCACGCTGAAAGACGATTTGCGCTCGAACTATTGTCAGCTTGCAAGAAGACAGACGAAAGCTCAAGCTAGGTCGGAGCCGCAGCAGATCGCTTGTCGACCGGTCCCGCCAGTTCGACCAAAGCCATGGCGGTCAGACCCGCCGCATGACGGCGGGATCAAGACTTCGATGATCGATATGAGCTGACGGATCTGCGAACGCCGCAGGCTAAATGCATCATAGGCTTCAACTTGAACGCTGCATCGCTTCCGGAACAAGCGGATCGGGGATCGCCCGGCCAATATATTTCGCCATCATGGCTATATCAGCATTTGCACTTTCCGATTTTCACTTCACAACATGGGGAAATTGCTCACGGAAACTTGCGCGTGGCTTATAGCGCTTGACAGGATATATTCTGTTACGATTTGCTTGCTCAATTTTTGAGGATAGATAAATACCTCCATTCCGTTGAGCATCGCTGGTATATGGGCTCCAGCACTGAACGGTATGATGGAAGAAGAATATCAATAAGAGGGGCGCAGCTTGAACATCGGTTTCTGTGGAGAGGTGAATGAGGCGAACTAAGGAGGAGGCGGCAGAAACGAGGAACGAGATTTTGCAATCCGCAAAAGCTCTGTTTCTCGACAAGGGCTACGAGAATGTCAGCCTGGAAGAGATAGCCGTAGCCGCCGGTGTCACGCGGGGGGCAGTGCATTGGCATTTCAAGAACAAGCAAGGGCTGATGTTCGCGATCCGCGACGAGGCCCAGCAGCCGTTCAAGGATCTGGCGGAGCGGATGTCGAAGGAACTGCCGCCCAACCCGCTTGATCTCATCGCCGATACCATAGCCGCGATATTTGACGATATTCACAGCGACCCGCGCAAGCGTAGCATGCTGAAAGTTATGATGCATCTCGACATGGCGTTTTGCGACGGCACCACAAGCCGTGCGAGTTCGTTTCGGCACGACATGCACGAAAATTTCGAACGCATATTCACCCTTATGGATGAAAAGACAAAACTTCCGCCTCCCTGGACGCCGGATACCGCCTCTTCCGCATTGACAGCGGTCATCGGCGGCCTGATCACCGAATGGACCCTCGACCGAGGCAGCTTCGAACTGGTCCCGTGTGGACAGATGTTCATAAAGATGGTGCTGAAGACCTGGTTCCCGCTTGCACAGACGCAGGAGCTGGCGATTGCCGCGATGATACCGGAAAAAGCCTAGAACGGTTTTCCCTTCGGAATTGAAGAGAACCAACGACGGCGGTTTGAAGCTTCTGCCGCGAGCTGAACCGATTTCCCAAAGCTGGAAATAAAAAAGGATCCGGAGGGAAAGCCAGATCCTTTGCTTTGATCGGAGGTCAACCGATCGATGAAAGAAGCCTGACGGATTGGAACGTCAGGCTTCTCTTACCCGGCATTGAGCCGGGTAATTCAATATTAGAAGCTACGCTCGAAGCGCAGGATACCAGCCCACTGATCCTGGTTCACAGAATCGAAGTTGGTGTAGGAGACTTCCGGCTCGATGAGCAGGTTCTTGACCGGGTTCCACTTGACGTTGGTGGTTGCGGCAAAAATCTTCGAGTCGGTGTAGGCGAGCTGCAGGTTCCACTTCAGCTTTTCGTTGATCGGAACGCCAACGCCGCCCCAAACAGCCCAGTCACCCCAGCCGCACTTCGATGCATCGTTAACCGGGCAAGCCGAACGATCGAGGTTGGTACCGGCATACTTGTTCAGCTTGTCGCCGTCGGTGTTCCAGCCGCCCATCAAGAAGGCCGAGAAGGTACCGAAGTCAGCATCGACACGAGCCTTGATGGCGCCTTCTTCGACGATCGAGTCGTAACCGCCAACGACCTTGAAGCCCCATGCACCGGACTTGAAGCCAGCACCGGCAACGACGTCAGGAGCGTAGTGGTTGCCCTTGTCGTCAGACCACCAGCTGGAGCCATAGGAAGCGCCAGAACCGCTGGAGTTCGAGTCTTCAACCGAGACCACAGCCGTGAAGCCGTTGCCGGCGTCGTAGTTGTAGGTCAACTGGTTGAGTTCGTACGGACCGTCATAGATCACGTCGTCGTTGATGACGTCGCCGGCATAACCGATGTAGGAGTTGTACTGCGAGTCAGCCTTACCGACGAGGAAGCCGCCGAGGCTGATGTTTGCGAACAGCAGCTTCGTGGAGGTGGAGTTGCCGTCATTCCAGTCCCAACGGATGACCGTGTTGGTCTTCAGCGGGCCGTATTCGGTGTCGGTTGCCGTGTCGACGCTCAGCTCCGCACGGGTGTGCCACAGCGTACCGTTATGGCTGTTCGGGTTGTAGGCATCGTACCACTCGCCTTCGGTACGGACGCGGCCGCCGATCTTGAGGCAGGTTTCGGTGCCTGGAATGAAGAAGTAGCCAGCGCCGTATGCGTCGCAGATGCGAACGTATTCCAGCGGCTCGGGCTCAGCAGCGACGATCGCGTCAGCCGCATGGGCGCCAGAAACTGCTGCCAGCGCAGCAGCGGAGCCGAGAAGAAGGCTCTTGATGTTCATTTTAAACTCCTGGTTGCAATATGCATTCCAATTTACCGCGAGTACAAAGCTGGAACACCACCCTGAGGATTACGTCGGTTTAAACGCACCCGGGCAGTCCGGCAGATACGCACCTGATGTCGGCTTGAGTCCCCTCTAACCTCCATAATTCACCCCGCGGCAAAGGTTTTGAAATGCCTCTACCGATCCGGCCGATTGCTCGTCCGTAAGACAGTTATGTCCTATATTTGGTTTACAAACAGCCCGTATGTTTGTCAATTCTGTGAAACCCGCCCCGGCATTAGACTTGATTGCTGTTGCTTAAATGCAACTGGTGGCTGGCTGAGCCTTTTACTGCCGGAATAGTCAGCGTCGCCAAGGTTCAAGAATTCGCACCAAATCGAGACAGCCTTCCCCAATCAGGCTCGAGATCCGGAATTTTCATCGGTACCATTTATGCGGGAACGGGCATGGATCAAGAGCAGCGTCATCGAAGATGATGATCGCGCCTATCGGAGGCTCGCCCCTATAGAATCCAAGCCGCCCCCGCGCCACAATGGTCAATCGATTGAGAAAACGCGACCGTCGTTGCGGGGTTGACAGAGAACAAGGGTAAGGCATAGCCTTTCCGTATTCACCAGGGGGGTCCCGGCAAGGGGCTGAGATACTGCTGGACAATGAGGCTTTGCCTCCTGTGGCGCAGTGACCCGTTGAACCTGATCCAGTTCATACTGGCGTAGGGACGGTGCAAGCGCTCGAAGGCTTCGGATTCCCGCGTGGATTCCATGCCGGCGTCTTTTCATCATTCCGGCTGATTGACTGGGTCTCCAACTGCAACTTGGAGCCTCAAACCATGAATATTGCCGCAAAGAACCTCACTCCGACCGTCACCACCGGCCCGCTGCCGGCATCCGCGAAAATCTATGTTCCCGGAGAGATCCACCCGGACATCCGCGTGCCGATGCGCGAAATCAGCGTCCATCCGACCTCGGGCGAGCCGCCTGTCATTGTTTATGATTCTTCCGGCCCCTACACGATCGAGGGCGCCGATATCCGCATCGAGGAGGGTCTATCTCAGCTACGCCGCGACTGGGTTCTCGCTCGCGGCGATGTCGAGACTTATGAAGGCCGGCATGTGCGCCCTGAAGACAATGGTTTCGTCACCGGCGAGCGGCTGACACCGGAATTTCCGGCCAAGCGCCAGCCCCTGCGGGCGAAAGACGGCAAGGCGGTCACCCAACTCGCCTATGCGCGCGCCGGCATCATCACGCCGGAAATGGAATTCATCGCCATTCGCGAAAATCTCGGCCGCAAGGCCAAGGCAGAAGCCCTGATTCGCGATGGCGAAAGCTTCGGCGCCCATATTCCGGATCATGTCACCCCGGAGTTCGTCCGCCAGGAAGTTGCGAGCGGCCGGGCGATCATTCCGGCCAACATCAATCACTCCGAAAGCGAGCCGATGATCATCGGCCGGAACTTCCTGGTGAAGATCAACGCGAATATCGGCAATTCCGCGGTCACCTCCTCAATGGCGGAGGAAGTCGAGAAGATGGTCTGGGCTGCCCGCTGGGGTGCCGATACCGTCATGGATCTTTCGACCGGCCGCAACATCCACAACATCCGCGAATGGATCATCCGCAATTCGCCGCTGCCCATCGGCACGGTGCCGCTCTACCAGGCGCTGGAAAAAGTCGGCGGCATTGCCGAGGAACTGACCTGGGAAATCTATCGCGACACGCTGATCGAGCAGGCAGAACAGGGCGTCGACTATTTCACCATCCATGCTGGCGTGCGGCTCCATTACATCCCGCTTACCGTCAATCGCGTCACCGGTATCGTCTCGCGCGGCGGTTCGATCATGGCCAAGTGGTGTCTGCATCACCATCGCGAGAGCTTCCTCTACGAGCATTTCGAGGAAATCTGCGATATCTGCCGTGCCTATGACGTCTCCTTCTCGCTTGGCGACGGCCTGCGCCCCGGCTCGATAGCTGACGCCAACGACGCCGCGCAGTTCGCCGAACTGGAGACACTCGGCGAGCTGACGAAGATCGCCTGGGCCAAGGATTGCCAGGTGATGATCGAAGGCCCCGGCCATGTGCCGATGCACAAGATCAAGGAAAACATGGACAAGCAGCTTTCCGTCTGCGGCGAGGCGCCCTTTTACACGCTCGGGCCGCTGACGACGGATATCGCGCCCGGCTATGACCACATCACATCGGGCATCGGCGCTGCCATGATCGGCTGGTTCGGGACGGCGATGCTCTGCTACGTCACGCCGAAGGAGCACCTTGGTCTGCCTGATCGTAACGACGTCAAAACAGGCGTCATCACCTACAAGATCGCAGCGCATGCGGCGGATCTCGCCAAAGGTCATCCGGCCGCGCAGGTTCGTGACGATGCTCTGTCGCGCGCCCGGTTCGAATTCCGCTGGGAGGATCAGTTCAACCTTTCGCTCGATCCGGACACGGCTCGCAGCTTCCACGACGAAACCCTGCCGAAAGAAGCTCATAAGGTGGCCCATTTCTGCTCGATGTGCGGTCCGAAATTCTGCTCGATGCGGATTTCGCACGACATCCGCGCCGAAGCGCAGAAGGAAGGGCTGGAAGCCATGGCGGCCAAGTATCGAGAGGGCGGAGACCTTTATATGCCGGTCGAAACCCCTGCACAGCCGGCTGAATGACATGCGTATTCTCGTTAAAGGGGCCGGCGTTGCCGGCCTCACGGTCGCCCACGAGCTAGTCCGGCGCGGAGCCGAGGTCACGATCTCAGATCCAGGCCGGAATTTTCATCGCGCCGCCTCCTGGCTTGCCGGCGGCATGCTGGCGCCATGGTGCGAGCGGGAAAGCGCCGATGAGGCTGTGCTGACGCTCGGCCGTGATTCCGCCGATCGATGGGAAGCGATTCTGCCGGGCAAGATCGTCCGCAATGGAACGCTCGTCGTCGCGCCGAACCGCGATCAAAACGAGCTGAAGCGATTCGCCGGCCGCACGACGGACTATCGCTGGGTGGACGAAGACGAAATCGCCACCCTTGAGCCTTCGCTTGCCGGCCGATTCCGCCAGGGCCTGTTCTTTCCGCAGGAAGCACATCTCAATCCCCGCGAGGTCCTGCAATCGTTGAAGGGCGATCTATCTGTAAAAGGCGTCACCTTTATCGACGGGCTCGTGGATGACGATAGCTTCTCTGAAATCATCGATTGCACGGGAGCTGCCCGCATCGGCCGCATCCGCGATTTGCGCGGCGTACGCGGCGAAATGCTCTATCTGCAGAGCGATGAGATCGTGCTTTCGCGCCCCGTCCGCCTGCTGCATCCACGTTTTCTCGTCTATATCGTGCCGCGCGGCGAAGGCCTGTTCATGGTCGGTGCGACGATGATCGAGACCGACTTCAAAGGGCCGATCACCGCCCGTTCGCTGATGGAACTCTTGAACGCAGCCTATGCGCTGCATCCGGCCTTTGCCGAAGCTGCGGTGGTCGAAACCGGCGCCGGCATCCGCCCTGCCTTTACAGACAACCTTCCGCGCGTGACGCGGCAGGGCAAAGCCATCCTTGTCAACGGCCTCTATCGCCATGGCTTCCTGCTCGCGCCCGCGATGGCCGAGAAAGCCGCCGATCTCGTCTTTTACGGACACGACGAAAGGAGCCGCCAATGCGCCTGATCATCAATGGCGAAGCGCAGATTGTCGAAGCAACGACGCTTTTGCAACTTCTCACGGCTCTCGAATATGAGGGCGAGTGGTTGGCAACCGCCGTCAACGGCGAACTCGTCCATAGCGAGGAACGCGGAGAGCATATCCTAACCGACGATGACAGGATCGAGATCCTGACGCCAATGCAGGGAGGCTGACCATGCTTGAACTCTACGGAACCCAAATTACATCGCGCCTTCTTCTCGGCACGGCGCGCTATCCCTCCCCGGCCGTACTGGCGGAAGCCGTCAAACGTTCGCAAACCGGGATCGCGACTGTATCGCTGCGCCGGGAAACGGCAGGCGGGCGTAATGGCGGCGCATTCTTCGAGATGATTCGCGAACTCGGCGTTCGCGTCCTTCCCAATACAGCAGGCTGCCACGGCGTATCCGAAGCGGTTCTAACCGCGAAAATGGCGCGCGAGGTCTTTCGGACCAATTGGATCAAGCTCGAGGTGATCGGCAATCACGATACGCTGCAGCCCGACGTCTTCGCGCTGGTGGAGGCGGCGAGAATCCTCACCGATGACGGTTTCGAGGTCTTCCCCTACACGACGGACGATCTCATCGTCGCCGAGAGGCTGCTGGAAGCCGGATGCAAGGTGCTGATGCCCTGGTGCGCGCCGATCGGAACGGCGGCCGGACCGCTCAATCTATCCGCTCTGCGATCGATGCGGGCACATTTTCCTGAGGTTCCGCTGGTAGTGGACGCCGGCATCGGTAGACCTTCGCATGCGGCGACCGTCATGGAGCTCGGCTTCGATGCCGTGCTGCTCAACACGGCGGTTGCCGGGGCGGGCGATCCGGCCGCGATGGCGGAAGCCTTCGCCAAGGCCATCGATGCCGGCCGACAGGCATACGGCGCCGGCATGCTCGAGCCGCGCGATATGGCGGTGCCATCGACACCAGTGATCGGAAAGGCGGTGTTCGCATGACGCTCGATCCTTTCTACCTCATCGTCGATAGCGCCGCCTGGATCA
Source organism: Rhizobium sp. BK491 (assembly GCF_014194925.1). Lineage (NCBI taxonomy): Bacteria > Pseudomonadati > Pseudomonadota > Alphaproteobacteria > Hyphomicrobiales > Rhizobiaceae > Rhizobium > Rhizobium sp. BK491. Next base: position 552,119 of record NZ_JACIAR010000003.1, on the reverse strand, counting down.
GGCGATTGGTGCCGCTCGGCGTCAAGCTGGTGCAGTTGCGCATCAAGGATCGCTCAACGCCTGATATCCGCGCCGAAATTCGCGAAGCGAAGGCAATTTGCGCCGCGCATGAGTGCCAATTGATCGTCAACGACTATTGGCAGCTGGCAATCGAGGAGGGTTGCGATTTCATCCATCTCGGCCAGGAGGATCTCGCTTCTGCCGATCTCTCCGCCATACGGGATGCCGGATTGAAGCTGGGGCTTTCGACACATGACGAGGCGGAGCTGGAGACGGCGCTTGCTGCCGAACCCGATTATATAGCGCTGGGGCCGATCTATCCGACCGTCCTCAAGGTTATGCCCTGGGCACCCCAAGGCCTCGATCGGATCGGCGCGTGGAAGGCGCACATCGGCAATCGGCCTCTCGTTGCGATCGGCGGCCTGACGGTCGAACGTCTTGCGAGCGTATTCGCGCATGGCGCCGATATCGCCGCGGTCGTAACGGATATCACCCGCAATGCCGACCCCGAATCGCGAACGCTCGAATGGGTAGCGGCGACCCGGCAGACGCCTCCAAATTGACAAGATCGCCCCTCAGGAGCCCATGCAAGGGGCTATTTTCAGCCGCTATTGCCCGATGAACGGGCCATTCATAGAATATTCAGCTGAACATAATCATGCTGAAGACGTTAATTAGATGACTCGCGCATTCGCTGAGCTCAAAGACTGCTTTGGAGGTAGTCATGATAAAGAAGACGGTTCTTACGGTTTTGCTGGCCGCTACGGTCGCAGGCGGCGCATTGGCGCCCGTCAGCAGCGCACAGGCACAGTATTACGACGGCCATCGCGGTGACTGGCGCGGCCATGACGATTGGCGTCGTCATCACCACCATGGCAATGGGGGCGCGATCGCCGGCGGCGTTGCTGCCGGTCTTCTCGGCGGCCTGCTTGTCGGTGGCGCTCTTGCCAACAGGGGTCCGGTTTACGAAGTCGCCCCGCCGCCGCCCAGGTGCTGGTACGAGGATCGCCGCGTCCAGAACGAGTATGACTATGGCTGGCATTACGAGCGCATTCGCGTTTGTAACTAGGCAATAAACGATGCGTCCGCCCGAATGGAGGCATCGTTTGATGGATGATTCAGATTTGCCGGCGGCCGGAACCGCCGGCAAATTTATTTTATGCGGTAAATTATAGTCCGTGCGTCCTCGGATAGGCAGTGCGCTCCGGGAATGTTCGCCCGGCCAGGCTTTCAGGTTCGGGCCGCCAGATTTCGACGAGCAAGGGATAGCAGGGCACCGTATCGCTCGAATGTTCGCTGCCACAATCGCCACCGGGGCAGGCCGAGAGCGCACCGAGCAGATCGATCTCTGCGAAGAACTCAAGGAAGTCGCCCGGCCGCACGGGGCTTGCCTTCATGAAATACTGGTGGGTGTCGCGCGTAAACCCGGTACACATGAACACGTTCAGCACGTCGTGAACGTGAAACTCCGCCTCTTGGACAGGGATGTTCATTTCCTTGGCGAGCGCGCGTGACAGGTTTGAATGGCAACAACGGTGATAGTCGTCGCCCTTCAGCAGCCGGTTCGTATAGGGATCGCAGCGCGTGCCGATGACGTCGTGAACGCCGGCTCCATCCGCGTCCCAGCCATACCAGCCCAGCGTATCATGGGTGATCGTCGCCATCGGCCGCAGATAGGGTAGCGTGCTCCACAGCCGATCGCCGACACCGATATGGGTGGCGTGCAAAGCCCGCGTCTTGCCGCTGAAAAAGCGCTCGGAAAGATCGGCAGCATTCCACAGATTGAGATCGCCCACCTGCGCGCCCTCGACGCTGACGATCCGGAAAAAATGTCCCTTCGGCACGCGAAAACTGCCGCCTTCGCGCGGGGGCACGATGATTTCGGCAATCTTGGTGATGGTTTGCCTTGCCGCCCGCAGCACATCCATATCGACCGACGGCAGCGTTCCGTTCGGGTAGACGACAACGGGGGGCTTGCCGCGCCGCTCCTCGGCATCGGCGGGTGCGGGCATATCGAAAATACTATTCATGGCGGCTTTCATTCCTCACCGATCTGACAAGAAGACATTCGTCTCGGCAGTACTGTAAGGATACCAGCTCCTTGCGCAACGGTGATCGGGCTTGCGCTTTGGCTAAGTCTTACTTAGCCTGGCGGAATGCAACATGTCCCGCTTGCCTCCCTTCGCGCCTTCGAGGCGGCCATTCGCCACGAGAGTTTTGCCAAGGCGGCGGCCGAGCTCAATCTCACGGCCGCGGGCGTTAGCCAGCATGTCCGTACCTTGGAGGAATGGCTCGGCATCAAGCTCTTTACGCGCCATGCCCGTGGTGTCACGGCGACGATGGCCGGCCGTGAATTCGGGGCTGCCGTTGCAAACGGCCTCGGACATATCGATATCGCCGCCCGGCAGCTGCGGTTTGCCAGCAATAATCGGCCGGTCAGCGTGGCCTGTATCGCTTCCGTCGCCACGCGTTGGCTGATACCCCGGCTGACCGCATTCAAGAAAGAATACCCCGAAATCCAGATCAATATCGTCTACGCGCTCGATGCGAGGACGCCGGAGGAGGTAAGCGTCGATCTTCTGATCAGTCACGGAGCGAGGCCTTCAACGCATGCCATCTCGCTATTGACGGCCGAAACACGGCCGACCTGTTCGAGAGAATATGAGCGCCATCACGGACCGATCAGGACGCCAGCCGATCTCCTTAATCTCGACCTCCTGCACGATGAAACGACGGCCGCATGGACACGCTGGTTCGCCCTCGAAGGTATCCACCAGCCTCCGAGAGCCGGCCCGATCTTTGCCGATTTCGGCTTGATGATCGCGTCCGTCATCGGCGGTCAAGGTGTGGGCCTCTGCCCGACTGCCTTGATTGCAGAAGAATTGGGCAATGGAACGCTGGTTGCCCTATCCAATACGGCACTGGACACCGATAAATCCTATTGGCTGATCGAAGCCAACCATCTTTCCAACGATGCTGAAACGTTTCGCAACTGGCTGATTGCTGCCAATGCCGCAATCGCTTAGGCGTCAATCTGGACGACTCGAACCGCCCCTCGCCAAGATCACGACGGCGACGGCTACACCCAATTTTCCACCCGAACGCCGGGCATGCGGGTGAACTCCTTCATGTTGTTCGTCACCACGATCAGTCCCTCGCTCCGGGCATGGGCGCCGATCTGCATGTCATGCGGACCACATGGGGTCCCTGCGCGTTCCAACTCAGCTCGTACCTGCCCGTAATGTGCAGCCGCCTTGTCGCCGAACGACAGAACCTCCAGCCGAGCCACGAAATGTTCGATGGCAGTCAAGTTTTCCACGCGCCGAGCCGACTTCTCCGCACCGTAGTACAACTCACCAAGCGTTGTGCTCGATATGCAAAGCTGTTCCGCCAGCGCGTTGAACTTGTCCCGCACGGCGGGCGGATAGGTCTTCATCACATAAATACAAATATTCGTATCGAGCATATAGGTCAGCATCAGAAGGACTCGCGTTCTTCCGCCACTGGCTGTTCACGCTCGTCCAGAAAGTCGTCACTGGCACGGGGGCCATGGAGGAAGAGATCATCCCATCGTTTGCCTTGGGGCACAATCACGCGGCTGCGGCCGATCTTCAGGATATCGACCTGATGTACGTCCTCGGGGAATGCCACAGCCTTGGGCAGACGCACAGCCTGGCTTCTGTTGCTGATGAATACAGTCGAACTCGTCATGTCCGGCTCCTGATTTTGGGATATGCAATTGGGATATACTTAGCTCTGCAGGCATGAAAAATCAAGACATCCCTCCCACAGGCGCCTATGCAGTTTAAGCCACGAGCGCTGGTTGGCTCGAGATATCTGAGCCAACCAGCCAACGTTCTCAAAGGCTTTCCGGGGTAACGGTCAGAAAACGGACCGGCTCGAGATCGACGTCGGTATCGATCAGGCCCAGCCGCTTCAGAGTCAGATCGATGGCGCGGCGGGCTTGAACCTCCGGAGCCTGATCGAGAACGATCGTCATCAAACCCTCCTTCAGATAGCCGCGCGTCGCATCGGACAATTCGTGCCCGACCCAGAATACCGGCCGCTGGCGATACCGGCGCAGAACCGTCGCAATCGCGGCATTGTCGCCGCCGGCGCTATAAAGGCCGATAATATCGGGATACCGGGCGACGGCGTTGGTCAGCAGCTCGATCGTCTTCATTTCATCGTCCTCATCGAACATGACTTCAAGGAAGCGATGCGATGGGTTCGCATGATCAAGCAGATAGTTGGAAAAGCCGCGGATACGCGCCTTGTGGTTCTCGTAAGCGCCGCTGTGGCAGAGCGCGACGAAAGTGCCGGGGATATTCGACTGCATGCGCGCCATGTAGAAGGCGGCGGTGCGACCGGCCGCCTCATTATCGATGCCGACGTAAGGCAGCTCCAATGCTGGCCGCGTCATGATCTGCACGACAGGAATGCCACTGCCGGCAGCCTTGCGGATGCTTCCGACCACATCGGGATGATCGGGCGCAACGACGATCAGCGCGGAGCGCCGTGCCTGTGGATTGGTGATATGACGCGAAAAATCGGCAGGATCGTCTTCCCTGGCGAACGTCCGCTGGATCTGGATATCCTTGTCGAGCAAGGCGGCAATGCGCTCGAAAGCGCGATTGAGCCTTGAATAGAAATAGGTTTCAGGCCGCAGCAGCACGACCTCGATGCGCACCAGACCGCGCCTGATCCCCGCAGGCGGCGCGCGGTAGCCAAGCCGCTTGGCCGCGATGAAGATCTTTTCCGCCGTTTCCGGCAAAACATTGCCGCGGCCATTGAGCGCACGCTCGACGGTGGCTGCTCCCACACCCGCGGCGGCCGCCACATCCTTCAACGTAACCTTGGCCACGCTTTCCTCATTTTCCAACCCGATGATCAGATTTGATCATGGATTCGCGATAGATGAAAGAGGGGGAATTTCAGCCGAAGCGAGCGACGAGGAAATCGATGACGCTGCGGAGCATGGCCGTCGGACGCCGGTCCGGCGCATAGACAAGGTGCATCGGTGTCGGCTGGTACGACCAAAGGGGCAGGACGGGCTCAAGACGGCCAGCATCGAGATCGGCCGCCAGGAGCAGTTCCGGCTGCAGCACGATGCCGGCTCCGTGCAGAGCGGCAACGCGCAAAGCCCCGCCCTGATTGGTGGTGAACCTGCCCTTGATGGCGATCTCACGCGTTTCCCCGTCTGGACCGACGAGATGCCAGCGTCCCTGCAGCCGCCAGTAGGAATGGCCGAGGCACATATGATTGGCAAGCTCCTCAGGGCTTTGCGGCCTGCCGCACCGATCCAGATAATCGGGCGACGCCGCAAGAATGCGCCGATAGGGTTTCAACGGACGCGCCACGAGATTGGTGTCCGTCAGATCGCCGATATGAATGCCGAGTTCGTAGCCTTCGCCGATCAGATCATGCGGATTATTGTCGAGCGCCAGATCGACGCTGACCTCGAAATTTTCATGCAGATAGTCGACAAGTGCCGGTACGAGGCTTTGCGTCCCGAAACTGACGGGGGCGACGAGCCGCAGGCGCCCGCGCGGCGCCGATTGCAGTTCGGAGGCCGATTGCTCGGCGAGCTCCACCTCCGCCAGCACCGTCTTGCAACGCTCGTAATAAAGCTTGCCGACCTCGGTCAACTGATGACGGCGCGTCGTGCGGTGAAGCAGGCGCGCACCGAGCCGCTGTTCGATCGTCCTCACATGTTTAGCAACCATGGCCGGCGACACCTGGCTTATGTCGGCAGCGGCGGCAAAACTGCCCTGTTCGACCACTCTGACGAACATCGCCATTCCGGCCAACTTGTCCATGATTGCATACCCACAGGTTCGGAATGAAGCAAATGGAAGCGTATTTATCGCCGACTGGTTTTGCAAGATAGTCCGTGGGCGCCGAACATCCGGCGATAATTGCTCAAGGAGTTACCATGCCAATCCTGCGCTTGGAAATGCATCCCGGCCGCACGCAAGACCAGAAGCGCGCTTTCGTTCGCGAAGCGACCAAAGCCGCGGTGGAAACACTCGTCTGCCCGCCGGAATCGGTGGAAATCATCATTACCGAGATTTCGAAAGAGTCCTGGGCGACAGCAGGAAAGCTGAAATCGGATAGCTGAAACGACCCGATTTCGTGATCGCGGCCTGGCGGTTTTTATTCGACCGTCAGGCCTCGTTTGGCGCCAGGCTCTGCCGCCCCCAGGCCTCGGCCCAATCCATCAGACGCGCCATCTCCTGCCTGAGAGCATGCGAACGGATAATATCGGCGGCGTGGCTCAGATTGCTGCGCGGATTGTAGAATGCGTTGATCTCTTCGCCGCTCTCCTGCCTTGCCGCCTCCAGGCGAAGCTTCATTTCCTCGACTTCGGCCTTCATCGCAAAGTACCGCTTCATGACCTCAACAAGGTCGCGGTCGCCTGCACTGATCTCCATGCATACTCCATCCTACTTATTTTAGCGTCTCGCAATGATCCGATTCGAATGGCGAAATCTAGGTCATTGTTTAGCCGGCAAGATGGATCGGGCGGCGAAGCCTTACGCGGTGGATGGGAAAGCGGATGAAGTAGGAAGCGGAATTACGACCAGTTTTCCTTGACCGACTGCATCACCACATTGGTCGAGGTGCTTGCGACGAAAGGCAAACTGGAAATTTTCTCGCCAAGAACGATGCGGTAGCGGCGGATGTCCGAGGTCCGCACCTTGAGGAGATAATCGAAGCGGCCGGCGATCATGTGGCACTCTTCGATTTCCTTGATTTTCTTGATGGCATTGTTGAAGCTGAGCAAGGCCTCCTCACGGGTATCCGTGAGTTTTACTTCGGCAAAGGCGACGTGATCGAGACCAAGCTTGATCGGATTGAGGATGGCCTTGAAGCCGTCGATATAGCCGGAATCGATCAGTTTCTTAAGGCGTGCCTGGCAGGGAGTCTTGGAAAGGCCGACCCGCTCGGAAAGCTCCGTGATCGACATGCGGCCGTCTTCGACGAGGGCGTCGAGGATCTTTTGGTCGAACTGGTCAATTTCACTGGATTTGGTCATTTTCGCAGGCATTCCTATTTGAAATAAGCGCTATTGAAGTTCAATATGACTGGAAAGCCGCAGTTTCAAGGCGGAACGCTTTTTTGGAATGAAGTATGTTCTCGTCGAAGCAACGGGAGGGCTACGGGTGGCGATATCGCTAACCTCAGCTCAAACCATTAGGCCCCTTGCACCTTGAGGTTATCATGATTGTCTCTGCCAAGCTCGCCACTGAAGAACCAACTACAGATGCTGCCCCATTTTCGCATTTCGCACCGCCCATTCGTGAGCAGAGCCCGCTTCGCCAGGCGATCACTGCCGCCTACAGACGCCCCGAGACCGAGTGCCTGCCCTTCCTCGTTGAAGCGGCGACCTTGCCGGAAACGACTCGCGAGGCGACAAGGAAAACGGCCAAGAAACTGATCGAAGCGCTGCGCGCCAAGCACAAGGGCGACGGCGTCGAAGGGTTGGTGCACGAATATTCCCTGTCGAGCCAGGAAGGTGTCGCGCTGATGTGCCTTGCCGAGGCACTGCTGCGTATTCCCGACACGGCGACGCGCGATGCGCTGATCCGCGACAAGATCGCCGGCGGCGACTGGAAGTCGCATATCGGCGGTGGCCGCTCGATGTTCGTCAATGCCGCGACCTGGGGCCTCGTCGTGACCGGCAAGCTGACCTCGACGGTCAACGAAGGCGGCCTTTCCGCCGCGCTGACAAAGCTGATCGCCCGCGCCGGCGAGCCCGTCATCCGCCGTGGCGTCGACATGGCCATGCGCATGATGGGCGAGCAATTCGTCACCGGCGAGACCATCGATGAAGCATTGAAGCGAGCACGCGCGCTCGAAGCAAAGGGCTTCCGCTACTCCTACGACATGCTGGGTGAAGCCGCGACGACGCATGCCGATGCAGAACGCTACTATCGCGACTATAAAAACGCCATCCATGCGATCGGCAAGGCCTCGGCTGGGCGCGGCATCTATGAAGGCCCCGGCATCTCCATCAAGCTCTCCGCGCTGCACCCGCGCTATTCGCGCTCGCAGGCCGACAGGGTGATGGGCGAACTTCTGCCGAAGGTGAAGGCGTTGGCGCTGCTCTCCAAGCGCTACAATATCGGCCTGAATATCGACGCGGAGGAAGCCGACAGGCTGGAGCTGTCGCTCGACCTTCTGGAAGAACTGTGCCTCGATCCGGATCTGTCCGGCTGGAATGGCATCGGCTTCGTGGTGCAGGCCTACGGCAAGCGCTGCCCCTTCGTCCTCGATTTCATCATTGATCTTGCCCGCCGCTCCGGGCATCGCCTCATGGTCCGTCTCGTCAAGGGCGCTTATTGGGACGCCGAGATCAAGCGCGCGCAGTTGGACGGCTTGGAAGGTTTCCCCGTCTATACCCGCAAGATCTATACAGACGTCTCCTACATCGCCTGCGCCAAGAAGCTGCTGGCCGCGACCGACGTGGTCTTCCCGCAATTTGCCACCCACAACGCCCAGAGCCTGGCCACCATCTACCATATGGCTGGCGACGACTTTGCGGTCGGCAAATATGAATTCCAGTGCCTGCACGGCATGGGCGAGCCGCTCTATGAAGAGGTCGTGGGCGCCGAAAATCTTAATCGCCCCTGCCGGATCTACGCGCCAGTGGGCACCCACGAAACGCTGCTCGCCTATCTTGTCCGCCGCCTGCTCGAAAACGGCGCCAATTCCTCGTTCGTCAACAAGATCGCCGACCGTGCCGTCCCCGTATCGGAGCTGATCGCCGATCCCGTCGAGATCGTGCGCAGCATGACGGTTGTCGGCGCGCAGCACGACAAGATCGCTCTCCCGGCCGATTTGTTCGGCGGCGCGCGACGGAATTCCGCTGGTGTCGATCTCTCAAATGAAACGGCGCTCAACGATCTCTCTGCGCAGCTGCAAGCCTCGGCAGCTAAAGACTGGACCGCCAAGCCACTTCTCGCCGACGGCTCCGAGCGCGGCGTGGCCCGTGCAGTTCTCAATCCTGCCGACCATGCGGACCTCGTTGGCCATGTCGTCGAACTGGAGCCGGAAGATGCGCCCGACGTCATGCGGCTTGCCGCTGCGGCTGCCGAGCGTTGGGCCGCGGTGAGCCCCGCAGAGCGCGCCGCCATCCTTGAACGCGCCGCCGATCTCATGCAGAGCGAGATGCCCGCTCTCGTCGGCCTGACCATCCGCGAAGCCGGCAAATCGGCCGCAAACGCCGTCGGCGAAATCCGGGAAGCGATCGACTTCCTTCGCTATTATGCCGCGCAGGCACGCCAGGTGCTGAAGCCGGAGAGCGTGCCGCTCGGCCCTGTCGTCTGCATCAGCCCGTGGAACTTCCCGCTGGCGATCTTCACCGGACAGGTTGCGGCCGCGCTGGTCGCCGGCAATCCGGTCGTCGCCAAGCCGGCCGGCAATACGCCGCTGATTGCGGCGCAGGGCGTCCGCATCCTACACGAGGCCGGCATCCCGCGCGATGTCCTGCAGTTTGTCCCCGGTAGCGGCAGAACGGGCGCAGCCCTCGTCGGTGCTCCCGAAACCGCCGGCGTCATGTTCACAGGCTCGACGGAAGTTGCTCGCCTGATCCAGGCTCAGCTTGCGGAACGACTCTCCAAATTCGGCAGGCCGATTCCCCTCATCGCCGAAACCGGCGGGCAGAACGGCATGATCGTCGACTCCTCTGCCCTTGCCGAGCAGGTCGTGGGCGACGTCATCGCCTCGGCCTTCGACAGTGCCGGCCAGCGTTGCTCGGCCCTGCGCGTCCTTTGCCTGCAGGAGGAAGTGGCCGATCGTACGCTGACCATGCTGCGCGGCGCCCTTCGTGAGCTCTCGGTCGGCAGGACCGATCAACTTGCAGTCGACATCGGCCCCGTCATCGACGACAACGCCAAGCGCGGCATCGACGAGCATATCGAACGCATGCGCAAGCTCGGCTGCAATGTCGAACAGCTCGACCTTCCCGAAAGCGCTGCCAAGGGCACCTTCGTCGCTCCCACCATCATCGAGCTCAAGAAGCTCAGCGATCTGAAGCGCGAGGTGTTCGGCCCGGTCCTTCACATCATGCGCTATCAGCGCAAGGGGCTCGACAAGCTGATCGCCGATATCAATGCCTCCGGCTACGGCTTGACCTTTGGCCTGCACACCCGGCTTGACGATACGATCGCCCATGTGACCGAGCGCGTGCGCGCCGGCAATCTCTATGTCAACCGCAACATCATCGGCGCTGTCGTCGGCGTCCAACCCTTCGGCGGCCGCGGGCTTTCCGGTACCGGTCCGAAGGCCGGCGGCCCGATGTATCTGCGCCGTCTGGTCGCCTCCCCGACCGAACCGTTGCGCGATGCCTCCGTACAAGCCGACCCCACCGCCCAGCGGTTCGTCGCCTGGCTCGAAAGCAAGGGTGCCGCGGACACAGCCAAACAGGCCCGTGCCGTCGCCGCCCAATCGTCGCTCGGCTTCAATACCGAGCTGCAAGGCCCGGTCGGCGAGCTGAACCTCTACGCGCTGCATCCGCGCGGCAGAATCCTGCTTGTTCCGCAGACGGCTCCTGGCCTGCATGTCCAGATCGCCGCAGGCCTTGCGACAGGCAATTCGATCGTCATCGATGCGGCATCCGGCTTGCAGGAAGAGCTTCATGGCCTGCCGGCGCAGGTCGCAAACCGCATCTCCTGGACGAAAGACTGGGCGGCCGATGGACCTTTCGCTGGCGCTCTCATCGAAGGTGACGCTGCACGCATCCAGCAGGCGATCAAGACGATCTCGGCTATCCCCGGCCCGCTGGTTCTCACACAGGCTGCGTCGAGCGAGGAAATTGCCAAGAACGCAGACGCCTATTGCCTCAACTGGCTGCTCGAAGAGGTGACGACATCAATCAACACCGCGGCCGCCGGCGGCAATGCCAGCCTGATGACGATCGGCTGAAACTAACGGCGATCTAGAACGCGGCGGCCGGGACCGGCAGGTCTCGGCCGCCGCTTCGTTTCATGGCGTACATTCTGCAGTGACCTGCCAATTCGCTACGGCCCTCACCCAGCTTCTCGGCCTCCTTCTTTTCCGTGCAGAAATTTTTGAGAAAAGCTTTTCTCTAGTTGACTCGTGCACTGAGAAAAGCTTTTCTCATGAAAACTCGACTGGGAGAAGACATCTGGAAAATCAGCGTGCGAAAAGCGGACGCGCAACGATTCACGACGTTGCGGCGGCTGCGGGCGTAAGCATTTCAACGGCATCCAAGGCCTTGAACAATACCGGCCGCATGGGCGACGACACACGCGAAAGGGTCAAGCGTGCCGCCGCCGACATCGGCTTCCGTCCGAATGCCTTGGCCAAGGGATTGCTCAGCAATCGCACGTTCACGATCGGTCTTCTGACCAACGATACATATGGCCGCTTCACGCTGCCAGTCATGGCCGGCATCACGGAAGCGCTCGTCGATCACGGGGTATCGGTCTTCCTCTGCACGATTGAGGACGATCCGGCGCTTGGAAAGGTTCATGTGGACGCGATGCTGGACAAGCATGTGGATGGCATCATCGCCTCTGGAAAGCGGATCGACCGCCGCCTGCCCGTCGATCTGTCCAATCTGCCGATCCCGGTCATCTATGCATTTACCGAGGGGGCTCCGGGAAGCGTCACCTTCTGCGCCGACGACTATCAGGGGGCGGCCCTTGCGGTCGAATGGTTGCAGGGACTCGGCCGACGCCGGATCGCCCATGTGACCGGCCCTGAAAGCTTCGTTTCGGTGCGTGAGCGCGCCAAGGCCTATCGCGACCTCGCCGGAGACGGGCTGCCGGTCATGTACGGTACATGGTCCGAGGCCTGGGGACACCACGCCGTCGCACAGCTTTGGAGCGTGGCTGGAGCAAAGCCGGACGCGATCTTCTGCGGCAACGACCAGATTGCCCGCGCGGTCGTCGATGCGCTTCGCGAACGCGGTGTGCGGGTGCCGGAGGATGTCTCGGTGGTCGGTTTCGACAATTGGGAGATTGTCGCCGCCCAGACACGGCCACCGCTGACGACGGTCGACATGAATCTTAAAGCCCTCGGCCGCGAGGCGGGCTTGACAGTTCTCGCGCTTGCCGAGGGGCGCGACGTCGAACCTGGCATCAGAACTTTGCCGTGCGAGCTTATCGTGCGGCAATCATGCGGGGGAGGCCCCGATCGTTGATAGAGGAAAGAGGGGCTGACGGGAGTAGCCCCGTGGGAGGAGAACATGATGAAGCGATTTTTGGCCGCAACAGGCCTCATATCCTTAATGCTTGCATCCGGTGCATCTGCCGAAAACATCTCCATGTGGGTTCGAAGCGGCATTGGCGATTCCTTCAAGAAGGTCGTCGAGGCCTATAATGCCGGCCATGAGGACAAGGTCACGCTGACGGAAGTGCCCTTTGCCGAACTCGTGCAGAAATATGCGACGGCCATTGCCGGAGGCCAGGCGCCCGACGCTCTGTCGATGGACCTCATCTATACGCCGGCTTTCGCCGCCGCCGGTCAGCTCGAGGATCTGACGGACTGGGCAAAGAGCCTGCCCTATTTCAATTCGCTGTCGCCCTCGCATGTGAAGCTCGGCACCTATGACGGTCACATCTATGGCCTGCCCCTATCCGTCGAAACCTCGGTTTTCGCCTGGAACAAGGATCTTTACAAAAAGGCCGGCCTCGACCCTGAAAAGGCTCCGACCACATGGGAGGAGATCACAAGCAATGCCGAGAAGATTCGCGCGCTCGGTGGCGATACCTACGGCTTCTACTTCTCCGGCGGCGGCTGCGGCGGCTGCATGATCTTCACCTTCACGCCGCTCGTCTGGGGTGCCGGCACCGATATTCTCTCGGAGGACGGCAAGAAGGCAACGCTCGACACGCCGCAAATGCGCAAGGCAGTCGACATCTATCGCAACATGGTCAAGAAGGATCTGGTGCCGGCGGGTGCCGCAAGTGATACCGGCGCCAACTTTCTGAGCATCAGTAACGGCAAGATCGGCCAGCAGAGCATCGGCGCCTTTTCGATCGGCACACTGATCACGCAATATCCCGATATCCATTTCGGCGTGACGCTGATCCCCGGCGTCGACGGCAAGCCGTCCTCTTTTGCTGGCGGCGACAATTTCGTCATCTCAAAGGGCACGAAGAAGCTCGATGCCGTGAAGAAGTTCCTCGAATACACTTATTCGCTCGACGGACAGAAGATCATGGCGAAGTACGGCAGCCTGCCGACGCGCGGCGATATCGCCGACCAGGTGCTTCAGGGCCTGGATCCGCGCATGCAGGTCGGGCTGAAGGCAATCTCGGTTGCCAAAACGCCTTACACGCTACAGTTCAACGACCTGATCAACAGCGCTAACGGACCGTGGGCGGGCTTCACCAACGCAGCCATCTTCGGAAGCGACGTCGATGGCGCATTCTCCAATGCCCAATCGGAGATGCAGTCGATCATCGACAACGCTCAACAATAGTAAACTCACCCGCGCCGGGGAGCTTTGTGTTCCCCGGTTCCTCCATCGCAATATCGGGAGCATTCCATGGCTGGCCCTGGAGCTATCGCAACCGCACGTCCCCGAAAACGACGGCGTGCCAGTTGGCACGGGTTTCTCTATATCGCGCCGGCCATGGCGCTCGTGATCGTCTTCTTCCTGCTACCCGTGGCCTTTACCTTCTGGATGAGCTTCCACAACTGGCCATTGCTCGGCAATCCCCGCTGGATCGGCTTCGGTAATTATATCCGCATGGTCTCCGATATGCGCTTCATGGCAGCGCTGCGCTTCACCGCCTATTACACGGTGATCGTGACCATTGCGATCTTCGCCATAGCCTTCCCGCTCGCCTTCTTCGTCGAAAAACACCGGCCGTTCGTCGGCTTCTACCGCACGATCATCTTCCTTCCCGTCGTCGTCGGACTTGCAACGGCGTCGCTGCTCTGGGTCTGGCTCGCCAATGTCGACGCCGGCTTCTTCGCACCGGTCGCTCTGGCGCTCGGTCTCGTCGACAAGAGGCCAAACCTGCTTGCCGATTTCGACATGGCATTCGCGACCATCATCGTCATGGTGGTCTGGAAGATCGCCGGCTTTACCATGATCATCCTGCTGACAGGCCTGCAGGCAATCCCCTCCGAACTGACCGAGGCCGCGCGAATCGACGGCGCCAAGCGCTGGCAGCGCTTCCGACATCTCACCCTGCCGCTAATGCGTCGCACGATTGCGCTTGCGCTCATCATTTCCATCACCGGCTCGGTGCTTGCCTTCGACCAGTTCTACATCATGACATCAGGCGGCCCGCAGAACCGCATGATTTCGGTGGTCTATTACATCTTCAACCAGTCCTTCGTATCCTTCAATCTCGGTTATGGCGCAGCGCTCTCGATCGCGCTCCTCGTCATCCTGGTGCTGATCAGCATCGTCCAGCTTTGGCTGCTGCGCGTCGGGGAGGACAAGCCATGAGCACGGCTAAGGAGCGTCGCGTGCGGCGCAAGCTCTGGGGCGGCATCGGCTATCACGGCATCGGCGTCGTTATCGTCATCTTTTTCTTCGCGCCATTCGCCATTGCACTGCTGTCGTCATTCCGGCATGGAACCGAGGCGAGCCTTCCGCCGCTGCCGCCTTGGCCAACGACCGGCTTCAGCTTCGACGCCTATCGCTCTCTCGATGGCTTCGGCGCCGGCGTCGTCCAGCATACGCTGAACTCACTCTTCGTCTCGGTCGCCACCGTGCTCTTGACCGTCATCGTCAGCCTGCTCGCCGGCTATGGCTTCTCGCGCTATCATTTCCCCTTCAAGAGTGCGCTCTTCATCCTGATCATCGCGACGCTGATGATCCCCTTCCAGTCGATCCTGACGCCGCTCTTCATCATCCTGGCAAGGCTCGGCCTCAACAATTCGCTGATCGGGCTGACGCTCGTCTATGTGACGCTGCAGCTTCCTTTTTCGGTCTTCATGATGCGCAACGCCTTCGACGCCGTGCCCAAGGAAATCGAGGAGGCCGCGCGCATCGACGGCGCACGCGATCTGAAACTGCTGTTCCGCGTTCTCTTCCCATTGGTGCTGCCGGGTGTCGCAACCGTCGCGATCTTCGCCTTCCTCAATGCCTGGAACGAGTTCCTGGCAGCTTTGGTACTCCTGTCGAGCAACGAGAAATTCACCCTGCCGGTGCTGATGATCGCCGTCAGGACCGGTCGCCTCGGCGCCGTCAACTGGGGAGCGGTCCAGGCCGGTATCACCGTCATGACCATCCCTTGCGTCATCGTCTTCCTGCTTCTGCAACGCTATTACATGCGCGGGCTGATGGCCGGCGCGGTGAAATAACCCTTTAAGTAAGGATCAAGCCATGTCTGACAGAGAAAGCCGCCAGTTTCGCCCCCTACCCGTTCCGAATGTCGAGCTCGGAGGGCTTTTCGGCGCCCGCCAGGATGCCATCTGCAATTCCACCGCCGCGACCCTGCTCGACCGCTGCGTCGAAGCGGGCATGATCCAGGCGATCGACGTCAGTCAGCCAAGCCCCGGCATCGTCATCCCCTTGCAGACATGGTCGGGCTCGACGCAGATGTTCTGGGACAGCGATCTCGGCAAGTCGATCGAGACTATCGCCTATTCGCTCTATCGTCGTCCCAATGCCGAACTGGAGGCGCGTGCGGACGCCATCATCGACATGTACGAAAAGCTGCAGCAGGAGGACGGCTATCTGAACGCCTGGTTCCAGCGCGTCCAGCCCGGCCGTCGCTGGACCAACCTGCGCGATCATCACGAACTTTATTGCGCCGGCCATCTGATCGAGGCGGCCGTCGCCTATTACCAAGCAACGGGCAAGCGCAAGCTGCTCGACATTATGAGCCGCTTTGCCGATTACATGATCACCGTCTTCGGCCATGGCGAAGGCCAGCTGCGCGGCTATTGCGGCCATGAAGAGGTGGAGCTTGCACTCGTCAAGCTCGGCCGCGTCACCGGTGAGAAGAAATATCTCGATCTCGCAAAATACTTCATCGACGAGCGCGGCCAGGAACCGCATTTCTTCACTGAGGAAGCCATTCGTGACGGTCGCGACCCAAAGAACTTCGTGCAGAAGACCTATGAATACAGCCAGTCGCACCTGCCGGTGCGCGAGCAGACCAAGGTGGTGGGCCATGCGGTGCGCGCCATGTACCTCTATTCCGGCATGGCCGATATCGCGACGGAATATAACGACGATACGCTGACTGCGGCCCTTGAAACGCTCTGGAACGACCTGACGACGAAGCAGATGTATGTGACCGGCGGCATCGGGCCGGCTGCCTCCAACGAGGGCTTTACCGACTATTACGACCTGCCGAACGAGAGCGCCTATGCCGAGACCTGCGCCTCGGTCGGTCTGGTCTTCTGGGCCAACCGCATGCTCGGTCGCGGACCGAACCGCCGCTATGCCGACATCATGGAAGTAGCACTCTACAACGGCGCAATGGCGGGCCTGTCGCAAGACGGCAAGACCTTCTTCTATGAAAACCCGCTGGAAAGCGCCGGCAAGCATCACCGCTGGACCTGGCACCATTGCCCCTGCTGCCCGCCCAATATCGCACGCCTGCTCGCCTCCGTCGGCTCCTATATGTATGCCGCCGCCGACAACGAGATCGCCGTCCATCTCTACGGTGAAAGCAAAGCCCGCGTCCCTCTCGCCGGTGGTCTGACCGTGCAGCTTTCCCAGGAGACACGCTATCCCTGGGATGGTGCAATCCGCTTCGAGGTCAATCCCGATCGCAACGTGAAATTTGCGCTATCGCTGCGCATCCCCGAATGGGCCGAGGGCGCGACGCTCGCAGTCAATGGCGCACCGGTCGATCTGGCAACGATCACCGTCGACGGCTATGCCCGTATCGAGCGGGAATGGAAGGCCGGCGACAGCGTCGACCTCACGCTTCCGCTCATCCCGCGCACGCTGTTTGCCAACCCAAAGGTCCGCCAGGATGCCGGGCGTGCGGCCCTGATGCGCGGGCCGCTCGTCTATTGCGTCGAAACTACCGACAATGGTCACGACCTCAACGGCATTTCGCTTTCCAGCGATCCGGCCTCCGCCAAGGCGACGGAAATTGCCGCATTGGAGGGTGCGGTGGCGCTCGATGTTTCGGTCATGCGCGAGGAGGCGGACTGGGGCTCAGATCTCTATCGGACGACACCGCCGAAAAGCGTTGCCTCCACCGCGCGTTTCGTGCCCTACCATCTTTGGGACAATCGCGATCCGGGCGAGATGCTCGTCTGGATCCGCGCCGGTCAGATGCAGCGCGGAGCCTGACATGACGAAGAACGGCATGCGCTTGACCGGCGTCCGCAAGAGTTTTGGCGGACTGGAGGTCATCCACGGCATCGACCTCGACATACCGGAAGGGGCTTTCGTCGTCTTCGTCGGCCCGTCCGGCTGCGGCAAGTCCACGTTGCTGCGGATGATTGCCGGGCTGGAGGAAGTCACGGACGGCGAGATCGCCATCAAGGGCCGAGACGTCACCGATCTCGATCCGTCCGAGCGCGGCATAGCCATGGTCTTCCAGTCCTATGCGCTCTATCCGCATATGAGCGTGCGCGACAATCTTGGTTTTGGGCTAAAAATGGCCCGAACCGATGCCTCCGAAATCGAAAGACGGGTGCGCTCCGCCGCCTCGATCCTCAAGATCGACCATCTATTGGATCGGCGGCCGGGACAGCTTTCCGGCGGCCAGCGCCAGCGTGTCGCCATCGGCCGCGCTATCGTTCGCGAGCCGGATGTCTTTCTCTTCGACGAGCCGCTTTCCAATCTCGACGCGGAGCTGCGCGTCTCGATGCGCATCGAAATTGCCCGGCTGCATCGCGAACTCGGCAATACGATGATCTATGTCACCCATGACCAGACCGAGGCCATGACGCTCGCCGACAGGATCGTCGTGCTGAGGGACGGCCGGATCGAGCAGGTCGGCAGCCCGCGCGAGGTCTATGAAGATCCGGCCAACAGTTTCGTCGCCGGCTTCATCGGTTCGCCGAGGATGAACATGATCGAAGCGACATGGTCAGGCGACGGATCGGCAAAGGTCGGCAATGGCAGCATCAAAGTCGATCTTAGCCAGCACAAACCATCATCCGGCGAAAAGATCCTGCTCGGCATGCGCCCCGAACATTTCGTCGTCGCGTCAAACGCGGGCGATACCTTGCGGGTCACGGTCGATGTCACCGAATATCTGGGCGGCACACGCTATCTCTATTGCCAGACAGAGGACGGCCAGGCGATCATCGCCGAATATCGCGACGGGCCGGAGATCGAGCGCGGCGACACGCTCCATCTTTACTGCCCGCCCGAACGTCGACGCTATTTCGACAAGCAGGGAGGAAGGCTGCGGTAGAGTTCCGTCTATCCAATCCACCCACTCATCGGATGTCTGCAAGAACTCAAGCCGCCTTGCTGACCCGCACCGGAACGGACTTATACGAAGGAGTGCCGCTTTCCTTGTCCTGGTAGTCGATCGGGATCAGGCAATTTGCCTCCGGGTAATAGGCAGCAACAGAGCCCTCGGAAATATCGTAGGAAATGGCGGTCAGCTTCAAGAGCCGTTTGCCGCCTGAGGGCAGCGCGGTCTCGATCTCGACGAGATCGCCGTGCTCCAACCCCTTTGCCTTCAAATCCCTATCGTTCATGAACAGCACGTCACGGCGGCCGAAGACGCCGCGATAACGATCGTCGAGACCGTAGATCGTCGTATTGTACTGATCATGGCTGCGGATCGTAGCGAGCTTGAGGATAGTCCCATCTGAAAGCGAGATGTCCTCGTTGAGGCCGGAAAACAGCTTGAACTCCGCCTTGCCAGAGGGCGTCTTCCAGACGCGCTCCGTCGGTCCGATCGGCAGGCGAAAGCCGCCCGGCACGCGGATGCGCTCATTGTAATCGGCAAAATCCGGATAGACGATTTCGATCTTGTCGCGGATCAGATCGTAGTCCGTGATTAGCTCCATCCACGCAACCTTGCTGTTCGGCAGGGCCGCCTGCGCTATTCCCGCAACGATGGCAGGCTCGGAACGCAGCTGGTCGGAGGCCGGCTTCAGCCGCCCGCGCGACGCATGCACCATCGACATCGAATCCTCGATCGTGACTGACTGCGCGCCGGTTGCCTGAACGTCCTGCTCGGTACGGCCAAGCACGGGGAACAGGAAGGATTCCTTGCCAATAAGTAGATTGGAGCGATTGAGCTTGGTGTTCATATGGACGGCGAGATCGAGCTTACGCATCGCCTGCGCGCAAAGTTCCGGATCGGGAAGCGCAATCGAGAAATTACCGCCGAGGCAAAGCAGCACCTTGGAGCGCCCCTCCGCCATCGCCTGCATGGCGGCAACGGCATCGTGACCATGATGAGCCGGCGACGTGAAGCCGAACGCCCGTTCGATACCCTCGATCAAGGCCGGCGTCGGCTTCTCGGTAATTCCGACGGTGCGATTGCCTTGCACGTTGGAATGGCCGCGCAGAGGGCAGATGCCGGCTCCCGGCTTGCCGAAATTGCCCCGCAGCAGCAAGAGATTGGCGATCTGCTGGACATTGGCCGTTCCCTTGGCATGCTGAGTGATGCCCATGCCATAGGCGACGATCGTCGCCTTTGACTTGACGTAGGCGTCGGCAACCCGCTCCAGATCAGCCCGGGCAAGACCAGAGACACGCTCGATATCGGCCCACTCCGTCTGATTGATATCGGCAACAAGCGCGTCGAAGCCGGTGGTGTGTTCGGCAATGAAGGCATGATCAAGAACATCTGACGAGGTCTCGGCCAGTGCGAGAACCGCCTTCATGATGCCCTTGAGCGCGGCGGCATCGCCGCCAATCTTGACCTGATAATAGGACGATGCGATCCGGGTCGAGCTGAAGGTTCCCATCTCGATCGGATCCTGCGGGTCGGCAAAACGCTCCAGCGCCCGCTCCTTCAGCGGATTAAAGACGATGATCGGCACGCCGCGGCGCGAGCATTCATGCAGCGTACCCATCATGCGCGGATGATTTGTGCCGGGATTGTGCCCCATGGAGATGATCAGATCGCATTCGTCGAAGTCGTCGAGCGAGACGGTGCCCTTGCCGATGCCGATCGATTGCGGCAGGCCGACGCTGGTCGCTTCGTGGCACATGTTCGAGCAGTCGGGGAAGTTGTTGGTGCCGTATTCGCGGGCGAAAATCTGGAAGAGGAAAGCCGCTTCGTTGGAGGCGCGGCCCGACGTATAGAATTCGACCATATCCGGATCGGGCTGGCTGCGCATGACCTCGCCGATGCGGGCAAAGGCGTCCTCCCAGGCAATCGGCCGGTAGGTATCGGATGCGCGGTCATAGACCATCGGATGCGTCAACCGTCCGGAATTTTCCAGCTCGTAGTCGCTCCAGGTCAGAAGTTCGCTGACCGTGTGCTCGGCGAAGAATTCGGGCGTTACGCGCTTGTTCGTCGCTTCCCAGGTGACGGCCTTGGCACCGTTTTCGCAGAACTGGAAGGTGGAGGTGTGTTCCTTGTCGGGCCAGGCACAGCCGGGGCAATCGAAACCCGTGGGCTTGTTGGTGCGCAGCAGCAGGCCGGGCGCTTCGGTGATGTCCATCTGCTCGCGCACTGCATTGGCGGTCGCCTTCAGGGCTCCCCAACCGCCAGCGGGTCTGTTGTAGGGACGAATACCGGGGACTTCACGCTTCTGCGCCATCATACGCTCCTTTAGCAACCCAAACGGCTTCCTCCCAAAGGTCGGGCTTGCAAGAAATAAGCTTGCGACATCAGGGAGTAAAGCACAATCAAGCGACAGAGAATCAAACAATCACCAAGCATGCCGGAGCTATGCGCTTACATTAGTTCCTGAAGACCAGGCAGGAGCCGCCCTGCTGCCGGACTTGCGTGCAAACGGCATCCGCTTCCTCCCGCGTTTGCCGCGGAATGCGCGCCGCATAACGGACACGGCGGCCAAAGTCGGCATTGCGCTGCCGCACGATCAACGGCTTTTCCGCGTTCAGCGGAGCCGGCAGCTTCCGGATATTTGCGGTAAACAGACGGCGAGCGGCATCCACCTGAAAATGTTCGGCGAGTTGCGCGCCCCAGGGCGCCCAGGGCCGCTCCTGCTCCAAGGGAATGGGCTTTAGCCGCCGGCTTTGCGCAAGCGCGACACAGGAATCGACGAACGGCTTGCTCTTATCCAGCACCGGAGCTGCGATATCGGGCGGATCGTCGCGCCATTCCTCGACGCTGTGGGCGGTGATCGCGCTCACATAGTTGCGCGTCTCATAGGGAAGCCCGCCGGAATTCAGGAAATTGGCAAGACCGCCCTCGCCGGCATTATAGGCAGCGGCGGCAAGACCCAGATTGCCAAAACGGTCACGCAATTCATCGAGATAGGTCGCCGCCTTGCTAAGTGCTTCCAGCGCATCGTAGCTGTCGCGCACGCCACGCAGCTTCGCCGTTCCCGGCATGAACTGCGCGATGCCGCGAGCGCCCTTAGGGCTGACTGCATCGGAGCGAAACAGGCTTTCACGCCAGACCAGCCGCGCCAGATATTCCGGCGGCAGACGATTGCTGTGAGCGAAATACTCGATGGCCGTGCAGAGATCGCGATTGTAGCTGTCCTTGCGCAGGCAAAGCGTCTCGCCCGTCTCCGTCGTCATTGGGCCGGAAACGCAGACGGGAGGCGCAACGCGCCATTCCGGTTGCGCAGCTGCTGGGCTAAAAACAAAAGCATCGATGGCAAATGCGATCGCAAAAGCAACGATGATGCCGACGAAGCCTGCCCGGTAATGCCTGCCTGCCATATAAGCGATATCCGTCCGAGACCAAGCGATCGCAAATTCGTGGCCTCTTCATATCATCGATGGACGGAAGCGAAAACCTCACGCGATAGCTGGTTCGCGGGCGGCTATTGCGCGAGGCGGCCGCCGCGCATCGGCGCCGGCACGCCCGTCGTGCCGGGAAAGCTGATCGGCAGGCCCCGCAGCACGCGCACCGCGAGAAACGCAAAGCACTCCGCCTCCACCGCGTCGCCGCGCCAGCCGAGATCTTCGGCGAAGATCGGCTCCACCCCGGCCCGGCTCCTGAGCATCGACATGATCGTCGGATTATGCCGGCCGCCGCCGCTGACGACGACCTTGGTGGGCCTGCGAGGAAGGAGATCCAGCGCCTTGCCCACAGCGCTTGCCGTGAAGGCCGAAAGTGTGGCTGCACCATCCTCCGGGCTGAGGCCATCCGCCATGGAGGCGCCGAAATCGAAACGATCCAGCGACTTCGGATAGGGCGCCGTGAGATAGGGATGCTGCAGCAGCCGCTCGAGCCGTGCCTCATCGACCTTGCCGGCAGCCCCAAGCGCACCGTCGCGGTCCATCTCGCCAAGCCCGTGCGACTTGATGAAGTCGTTGAGCGGCGCATTGGCCGGGCCGGTATCGAAAGCAACGAAATTGCCCTCTCCATCCCACCAGGTGACATTGGCGACACCACCGAGATTGAGAATGGCGGCCTCGCCCGCAGCACCTGCACCTCGCAGCAGCGCGGTATGGTAGGCTGCCGCAAGCGGCGCTCCCTGCCCGCCGGCGCGCATGTCGGCCGAGCGGAAATCATAGGCGACCTTCGTGCCGAGAATGGACCGCATCAGCTCGCCATCGCCAAGCTGGCGCGTCTGCCCCAACCGATCCTTCTGTGGCGCGCGATGCAGGACAGTCTGGCCATGGAAACCGACGACACCGATGTCTGTCATCGTCATGCCATTCCCTTCGACCAATTCCCTGACCGCCTCCGATTGCGCCCGCGTCAAGGCCTCCTCGGCTTGCTTGAAGATCGCCGGCTCCGGCCCTTCGAAATTCCAAATGCGCGCCTGTGCCAGCGTCTCTTCCAGGAGCCTGCGGATCCAATCGGGATAGGGGGCCAGCACGTAAGGGCCGAATTCCGCAACGCGCTCGCCATCGGTCTTCAGCATGGCGACATCGATATTGCCGTCAAGGACGGTTCCGGTCATCAGACCGACTGCCCAGATTGGTTCCATGATCAGGCTCCTATGCTGCGTTGACGAGATCGCTGACGGTCTGACGGAGCGCCAGTATGCCGCTGTCGAAGTGACGTGTCGGATGAATGCGGTTGGTAAGGAGGGTCCAGGCCTTGCCTTGGTCAAAATCGACCCAGAGGGCCACGCCTGTAAACCCCGTATGACCGATCGTGCCGGGCGAACAAAGAGTGCCGCCATGCCAACCGTCATGGGGCCGTTCCCAGCCATGGGTGCGAGTGGCGGAAAGCGGTGTCCGCATCAGCGCGATTGACTGTGCCGACGCGCCGCTACCGTCAAGCAACCCCTTGGCGAAATCGAGAATCGCGTCCGCCGTTCCGAAGAGACCGGCATGACCGGCACCCTGCAATGCCGAACAATTGTCGTCATGAACCTCGCCCGATAGAACGCGGTGACGCCAGGTGCAGTCTTCCGTTGCCGCCGATAGTTCTGGCGGCGCGGAAAAAGCAAATCCCGGCCCGGGGTCCATGGCGCGGATTGTCTTCCCGCTCAGCCGCTCCAGCGCGAAGCCAAGCAAAATGAAATTGATGTCGGAATAGACGGGTGGGCCGGCACGCCATTCACGCTGCAGGATGAAGGTGCGCAGGAGGTCGGGGGCACGGCCATAGGTGTAGATCGGCTCGACCGCCGGAAATGGTGTCTGATGACCGAGACATTGGCGGAACGTCACCTTCCGTTCCCAGGCCTCGGCGCTGTACTGGCACAGGTCGGGCAGGAGTTCGATCAAAGGAGCATCCAGGTCGAACGTGCCGGCCTCGGCTAGGGCCAGGATGCGCGGCGTGGTGAAAATAACCTTGGTGAGCGAGGCAAGATCGAACCAGGTGTCAACCAGCATCGGCCTGACATCCGGTACCTTCTGTGCCGAACCGACGGCGCGGACCTGCCTGATACCGTCGAGATCGACCATACCAAGCACGCCGCCGGGGATGCGTGCCGCCGAAACCGATTGCTCGATCGGCGCGAAGGCTCGATCAAAACGCTCTTGAAACTGCATGCTCCCCCCTGCTTGCCATCTCGCCTCTCCTCGGCCTCGCTCAAGCTTCCGCCAGCGCGATGTGATCCGGCGCAAAGCGGCGCCACTCGGGAACGGCGGGCTCGAAGCCCAAAGGACGCACCAGGGACGGAACCTGGCGGGTGTCGAGGATGAAGTTTTCCTTGCGCCGCGCAACCGTCGGAACCGCCGCGATCAACCGCCTGGTATAGGAATGCTTGGGCTCCGACAAGACCGAGGCGGCATCGCCGATTTCGACTATCTGCCCGGCATAGATCACTGCGATGCGATGGGCGATGCGTTCCACGACAGCCATGTCATGAGAGATGAACAGATAGGCAAGCCCATATTCGCGCTGCAGTTCGATCAGCAATTCCAATACCTGTGCCTGGACGGACACGTCGAGCGCGGAAACCGCCTCGTCGAGCACAAGTACCGACGGGTTCAGCATCAGAGCGCGCGCGATGCACAGTCTTTGCCGCTGGCCGCCGGAAAATTCGTGCGGATAGCGTTCAAGGGCGTTTTCCGGCAGGCCCACCCGCTTCAGCAGCATCAGCATGCGTTCGCGCGTCTCGACTGAGACGCGCGCACCCGATGCTATCACCGGCTCGGCGAGGATGTTGTCGACACGAAGGCGCGGATTAAGCGAGGCATAAGGATTCTGGAAAACCATTTGCACCGCGCTGGTGCGATCCGCCGCCTTGCCGCTATTCGTCGCAAAAGTGCCGCGGGTCGATTTCACCAATCCGAGGATCGCGCGGGCCGTGGTGGATTTACCCGATCCACTCTCGCCGACGATCGCCAGCGTCTCGCCCGGCATCAGATCGAAACCGACGCCTTCGACGGCATGAACGGCGCCCGTCGGTCGACGCAGGAAACTGCCCTTAACCGGAAAACGGACGGTCAAGCCATCAACCTTTAATGCCGGCTTGGACGACGCCCCTTCCCTTTGAAAATCGGTGCGTGCAGCCTGTCCCGAGGCGAAATGTGGAACGGAATGCAATAGATGCCGGGTATAGGGATGGGTTGGATGATCGAGGATCTGATTAAGCTCGCCCTGCTCAACCGCCTGGCCCGCCTGCATCACCATCACCTTGTCGGCAATGCCGGCGACGAGGCCGATATCGTGCGTGATGAAGATCATCGACATGCCTGTTTCGCGCTTCAACTCGGCAAGAAGTGCCATGATCTGCGCCTGCACGGTGACATCGAGCGCCGTCGTCGGCTCATCGGCAATCAATAGACGCGGATTGCAGGCAAGCGCGGTTGCGATCATCACTCGCTGCAGCATGCCGCCGGAAAGCTGGTTCGGGCAATAGGTCATCCGCCGCGCGGCATCGGGAATACGCACGCGATCCAGCGCATCCTTGGCCGCCGCCTTTGCTTGGCTGCCGGTCAGGCCGCGGTGCAGCCGGAAGGATTCCTCGATCTGCGTGCCGATGGTCAGGACCGGGTTTAGCGAGGTCATCGGCTCCTGGAAGATCATGCCGATCTCCGCGCCACGGATCTTCGTCAGTTCCGCTTCGCTCGCCTTGGTGAGATCGAGGATGCTGTTGTCGGCACGCTTGAGGCGGATCGAGCCGCCGGTGATCCGGCCCCCGCCGAAATCGACGAGGCGATTGATTGACAGTGCTGTTACCGACTTGCCCGAGCCGCTCTCGCCGACGATCGCCAGCGTCTCGCCGGCTTCGAGATCGAAGCTGACACCACGCACGATGGGATTGGCCTCGGGATTGCGCCCGAAGCCGACGCTTAGATCAGAGACGGAAAGAAGCGGTGTCATACCGTCGCCCTCCGCATCTTCGGATCAAGGATATCGCGCAGGGCATCGCCAAGAAGGTTGAAGCCGAGGATGGAGATCATGATGGCCACGCCCGGGAAGATCAGCAGCCAGGGTGCCGTTTCCATGAGATTGCGGCTGTCACTCAGCATCAAGCCTAGAGAGGAGGCGGGCGGCTGCGTTCCCAGGCCGAGGAAGCTTAAGCCCGCTTCCGTCAGCAACGACCAGGCAAGCGCCAGCGTCACCTGCACGGTCAAGGGTGCGACGAGATTGAGCAAGAGATGCCGCGTCAGAATGTAGGAACGGCTGCTGCCGAAGGTGCGGGCGGCATCGACGAAATCGCGTCCCTTCAAGGAAAGAGCCGGGCCGCGCACGACCCGGGTAAAGATCGGCGTATAGACGATCGCGATTGCGGCAACGCTGGTCCATGTACCGGGACCGACGATAGCAATGATCAGAAGCGCCAGTAGAATTGCCGGAAAAGCGAGCAACACATCCATCGCGCGCATGATGACGCCATCCCAATGCTTGCCAGACCATGCCGCCGTCAGGCCAAGCAGCGTGCCGATCACGGTTGCGACGGCAACGGAGAAGAAGGCGACGGTGAAAGATTCGCCGATGCCATGCATCAGGCGGCTCGCGACATCGCGGCCGAAAAGATCGGTGCCCATCCAATAGGTGAGGTTCGGGGCGTGCAAGCGGTCGATGCGGTTCTGCGTCAGGGGATCATGCGGGGTCACACCCGACGTGCCGAGAATGGCAAGTAGAACATAAATGAGGACGATGATTCCGCCGATCCGGCCGCTCATATGTCCGAAAATAGCCTTGACGATCCGCATCAGCCCTCTCCCAGACGGACGCGTGGATCAAGCGCGACATAAGCAAGATCGACGAGCAGATTGACGATCATGAAGTTGAAGGCAATGAATAGCACGCTGCCCTGCACCAGCGCATAGTCGCGCTGCAGGATAGCATCGAGCACCATGCGGCCAAGCCCCGGCAGGGCATAGATCTGCTCGACCAGCACAGCGCCGCCCAGCAGATAGCCGAATTCGACGCCGCTCAGCGTTACCACCGGGATCAACGCGTTCGGCAGGGCATGCCGCCAGATGACGCCACGCG
This sequence comes from Rhizobium sp. BK491, assembly GCF_014194925.1. NCBI lineage: Bacteria > Pseudomonadati > Pseudomonadota > Alphaproteobacteria > Hyphomicrobiales > Rhizobiaceae > Rhizobium > Rhizobium sp. BK491. The sequence goes on along the minus strand of NZ_JACIAR010000003.1, from coordinate 525,252 downwards.
CCGGCACGCCGCGGCTGCGGGCGGTGCGCACATAGTCATCGCTCAAGACGTCGAGCATGGCCGAACGCACGACACGCGTCACCGAGGCGGCGAAGGCGAACCCAAGCGTCAGCGCCGGCAGGATCATTTGGCCGAGATTTTCAAGCGGGTTCTCCCAAATGGGCGTGAAGGCACCCATGGTCGGCAGCACGCCAAATCCCGCTGAAAAGGCATAGATCAGCAGAAGGCCCAGAACGAAATTCGGCGTGGACTGCCCGATCATGGCGACGATGCGCACGGCAAGATCGGAGAACTTTTCGTTTCTGGTGGCGGCAAAGACGCCCGCCGGCAGGCCGATCGCAAGCGCGATCACCATCGAAAGCAAGGCAAGCTCGAGCGTCAGGGGAAAGCGCTCCAGGATGATATCGAGCACCGGCTTGCCATAGGTAACGGATATGCCGAGATTGCCCTGGAATACGCCGAGCAGCCAATGCCAGTATTGGACGGGCCAGGACTGATCGATGCCGAAATAGGCGGCAAGGGCCTGCCGCTGCTCCGGCGTCAGCAGGCCCGCGTTGGTTCCGAGCATCGCTGTGATCGCATCGCCAGGCACCAGCCGGATGGCGACGAAGACGAAGATGGACACGCCCAGCATGATCAGCGGGAATGTCATCAGCCGGCGCGTCAGATATGACATTGCAATTCCTCTAAAACAATTTCAGCTGAACCAAGACGTGAACTGACAGATGAAATTGCGTAAAAACAAAGAGATAGAGCATTTCCATGAGATCGCTCGAAAGGGAAATGCTCTAGGTCCCGATCATCGTTACTTGATCGAGACCTTGCTCAGACCGAACAGCGAGCCGGTCGGCGTCGGTATGAAGCCCTCGACGTTCTTTTGCTCGGCCGTGTAGCCATAGGCCGTATAGAGCCAGATCCAGGGCGACACTTCGGCAAGATGCTTTTCGAACTCGGCGAAGATCTCCTTGCGCTTGGCAGGATCGGTTTCAGCGCGGCCCTTCTGCATCAGGCTGTCGAGAGTGTCGTCGATATAGTTGGCGACCTTCTGCAGATTGCCCGTCTTGGTCCAATAACGGTTGTACATGGAATAGGGATCGGCACTGCCGCCGTTCAGCGCAACGGCCATGTCGAAATTGCCCTTCAGCCAGGTGTCGACATAGACGTTGAGTTCCATCACCTTGATATCGAGCTTGATGCCGATTTCGGCAAGCTGCGACTGGATGACCTGCGCCTCGGCCGTGGCGGTCGGCGGCTCACCGGTTGCGGCGATCACCGTCGCCGAGAAACCATTGGCAAAGCCGGCATCGGCCATCAGCTTCTTCGCCTTGGCGACATCGCGCGTGTAACAGAAGAGCTTGCTGGGATCGGTCGCATAGAGCGGCATCGTCAGCGGCCCGGTTACCTTGCCTTCGCCGAGGGCGGCCGTATCCATCACGTCCTTGCGGTCGATGGCGCAAGAGATCGCCTGGCGCACGGCGAGCTGATCCATCGGCTTTCGAGAGGGGTTGAGCTGCAGAACGTTGTAGGAAAGGATCGGCGTGCGGGTGAGCTGCAGCTTCGGCTCCTTCGGCACCAGCGTTGCGACAAGCGGATCGTTGAGCAGCGCGAAATCGGTCTGACCGGTGCGGAGCGACGCGAGGATCGCGGTTTCATCCGGCAGCACGCTGATATTGATGCCATCGACGCCCGTGGCGCCACCGGCCCAATCCTTATTCGCGCTCAAGACTTCCTTGGAGTTCGGGACCCAGCTGTCGAGCTTGAAGGGGCCGGAACCGATCGCTTTGGTGCCGATGGTGCCGGCGGTGATTTCGCTGGCCGGCACGACGGCAGCATTGAGGCTGGTCATCGCCGTCAAAAGGGGAACGTCGGGCTGCGACAGATTGAAGACAACGGTATTGGCATCGGGCGTATCGATGCTAGCAATCGACAGGAAATTGGCGCGGGCAACGGCGCCGGTCGCCTGATCGAGAATGCGCTGGAAGGAAGCCTTGACGTCGGCTGAGGTGACGGCTACGCCGTTCTGGAATTTGGCCTTGGCATTGAGCTTAAAGGTCAGCTGCTTGCCGTCGGAGGAGAACTGCCAGCTCTCGGCAACGCCGGGCACGATCTGCAGATTGCTGTCGAGGCGAACGAGCGGCTCATAGATCAGCTCCAGTAGGCGGATGGAGGAGAAGGCCGTCTGCTTATGCGGATCAAGCCCGGTCGCGTCCTGCGACCATGCCATACGCAGCGTCGCTGCCTGCGCCGGAATCGCGACGGTCGCCAGACCAACCCCCACGGCCAGCGCTACTCCCGAAATCAGCGTCTTTGCAAAATTCCCTTTCACTTTCAGTCCTCCAAATTTTTTAAATGTCCCCGGCCGATTTTAGCCTATTGATTGCCGCCGCGGCGTGCCGCGACGGTTGTCTCAAGCAGTCCTGGCGTTGATGGCCTTACGCAGGAATCCATCAGCGTTTTGCAATGCCGCGCGGGCTTCTTCAATGCCCATCCCGGTAATTTCCATGAGAATGGCAAGCTTGACGTCGTTGCCGGTGAGATCAAGCACGCGGCGCGCTTCCTGCTGGGTACAGCCGGTCGCCTGCATGACGATGCGCGAGGCGCGCGCCACGAGCTTCTTGTTGCTGGCGCTGACATCGACCATCAGGTTCTGATAGCTCTTGCCGATGCGGATCATGCTTGCCGTCGTCAGCATGTTGAGAATGAGTTTCTGCGCGGTGCCCGACTTTAGCCTTGTCGAGCCGGTCAGGATTTCCGGACCAACGACCGGCGAGATCGCCAGATCCGCAATACCGGCGATGATGGAGTTCGGATTGCAGGAAAGTGCCACGGTGAAGGCGCCGATGCTCTTGGCGTAATTCAGGCCGCCGATCACATAGGGCGTGCGACCGCTGACGGCGATGCCGACGACCACGTCATCCTTGCTCAGCTCGATCTCCTCCAGCGCCTGGCGCCCCTGCGCCGGATCGTCCTCCGCGCCCTCGATCGAGCGCCGCAGCGCATCCGGACCGCCGGCAATAAGGCCGACGACCATGTCCGGCGCCACGCTGAAAGTCGGTGGGCATTCAGAAGCGTCGAGAACGCCGAGACGGCCGCTCGTGCCGGCACCCATATAGATCAGCCGTCCGCCCTTCTGGAAGGCGGCGACGATTTGATTGACGGCGGCGGCGATCGCCGGAATGACCTTCTCGACGGCGAGGGGCACCGTCTGATCCTCATAGTTCATTTCACGCAGGATATCGAAGGTCGGCAGCAGATCGATATGCATCGTATTCGGATTGCGCCCTTCGGAAACCAACTGCTCCAGTTCGGATATCAACGTCTGCTCTGTCATGGGCCTGCTCGCGAAATAACGCTTGAGTATCAATAGGTCAGGATGGCGAGCTCGATCCATTAAGATCGGGCTCGCCGCAGCAAAGATTGGCTTTCAGTTAAACGGAAGACCAAAGTCAGCCGGGACTGGGGATGGCCTTTCTGGCTTCGTTCCCCGTCCATTCCCTGTTTACCTTGGTTAACACTATGTCCATTTATTCCTTTCGTCAATCCAGAAAGGAATAAAATATTCCATATCGATCGCGCAAAAGCTCTGCCCTCAGTCGCATCGTTCAATGTTGGCAAATCGCCCTTCTGGCGAGGATGATAGCCCCTGAGACGGCATCGCCGTCGATGGGTTTCAAGCGACGGCGTACATCGGGCGAGAGCCAAGGCTCGAGCGGGCTTGCGAGACCACCAAGCAGGCAGGCGCGCGGCGCACCTTTTTCGAACAGGGTGCGAACCAGCGTATCGATATGGGCGGCTGCACTTTGCACGATACGCCGCGCGGCGGCATCGCCCTGATCGGCATGGCGGAGGACCATCGGTGCAAGGGCCGCATAATCCGTGGCCGAAGCCCTGTCCATCCAGGCGACCGCCTCCATCGGATCATTCTGGAAGCGTTGCATGATTTCGGCCAACAGCGCCGTCTTCTGTTCGCGGCCATCATGGGCACGCAGCGCAAGCTGCACCGCCTTCAGCCCGAGATAGGCGCCGCTGCCCTCATCCGAAATCGGAAAACCATAGCCGCCGACCCGCAATTGCCGTCCTTCGACGAGACCGAGCCCGATCGAGCCCGTCCCGGCAATGACGATGGCACCATCGCGACCGGAATGCGCGCCAAGGCAGGCGCCCTCCCCGTCGCTAATGAACTTGATGCTGGCAAATGGATGCTCTATCGCCTTCAACGCATCAAGCGCGCCCTTGCGGCCGATGCCCGCCAACCCGACGCCGACGTGGATGCGCCCGATATCGTCGGCACTCAACCCGGCTTCTTCTATTGCTGCGTCAAAGGCACGCGAAATCGACGCCCATGCTTCGGCGATCCCGAGCCTGGTCGTTGCCGGGCCGGACAATCCCTGCCCTAAAATCATGCCTTCAGCATCCTCGATGCGCGCCCGGCAGCCAGTACCGCCGCCATCGATGCCGAGGAAATAAGGAGCGTTTTCCGATACGACGGTCATGACGTCAGCCGTTCGATATCGGCGCCGCAGAGACGCAGCTTGCGGTCCAGCTGCTCATAGCCGCGATCAAGATGATAGACGCGGTTGACGATGGTTTCGCCCTTGGACACGAGGGCGGCGAGAACCAGCGACACAGAGGCGCGCAGATCCGTCGCCATCACCTGCGCGCCCTTGAGCGGCGCTCCGCCACGCACCAGTGCCGTCGTGCCCTGCAGGGTGATATTGGCGCCGAGCCGCGTCAACTCCGGCACATGCATGAAGCGATTTTCGAATACGGTCTCGCGGATCAGCGTCGCGCCTTCAGCGCAGCAGGCGAGCGCCATGAACTGCGCTTGCAGGTCCGTCGGGAAGCCCGGATAGGGTTCGGTTGTGATATCGGCTCCCTTGAGCGGGCCGTCCCGGGAGACCACCAGACCGCGATCACTCGGCCAGACGCTGACGCCCATGGCCTCAAGCGCCTGGACGACTGAGGCCAGATTTTCCAACCGGGCATGAATAAGCTCGAGCTGACCGCCGGTGATCGCCGCCGCCACGGCATAGGTGCCGGCTTCTATGCGGTCAGGGATGCCGTGGTGCTTGGCCGGACGCCAGTCGGTGTCACCAGCGATGAGGATACGATGGGTCCCCGCCCCTTCGATCTGCGCACCCATAGCGCTGAGGCAGGCCGCGAGATCCGCCACCTCCGGCTCGCGGGCGGCATTTAGGATCTCAGTTTCTCCCTTGGCCGCGCAGGCGGCCATCATGGCCGTTTCCGTTGCACCTACGGATGGCGAACTCAGCACGATCCGCGCGCCCTTCAGCCCATTTGAAGCCGAAGCGACGATCAGGCCACTTTCGATCGCAATATCGGCGCCCAGAGTCGCCAGGGCTTTGATGTGCATATCGACGGGCCGCGCGCCGATGGCGCAGCCGCCGGGAAGCGAAACACGCGCATGGCCGAAGCGGGCAAGCAGCGGCGCCAGCACCAGCACAGTCGCCCGCATACGCCTGACCGTATCGTAGGACGTCTCCTTCGAGACGATGTTGTTCGCATCGATCGTGGTGCCATGCGGCCCGCGCTCAACTCTGGCACCGTGAAGGGCAATGACATCGAGCATGTTCTCGACATCGCTGACTGCGGGCAGGTTCGTCAGTTCCAGCGGATGCGGGCTCAAGAGCGCCGCTGCGATTTCCGGCAAGGCGGCATTCTTGGCGCCGGCGATGGTCACCGCGCCCTGCAACCGTCTGCCGCCGGAGATGCGAAGTCTGTCCATGATGAGTATCCGTCGAGGAAAAGGCGAGGACACCGCGAGTCCTTCACGCATTTCTTCCAAAGACTAATCGGCCATTCCAGAGTGTCAACCAGATTTGGAATTTTTTATTCCAATTTGCTGTGATACTGTCCGATCGCACGAAGCGAGATTGCCGAGCTAGAACCGGATGCTATTTTCGGTGCGCTCGTGTCGGCGGGTGAAGCGGCCTCGATGGCTCGAAGGGACAAATGTCGATCTTAAAGAAAATCAGCGCGCAGCTCGAAACCATGGCGCCCGCCGATCGCCAGATCGGACAGTTCATCATCGATAATCCCGACCAGATGCTGCGCCTGTCCTCAGCAGCGCTCGCGGTCGAAACCGGCCGCAGCCAGTCGAGCGTCGTGAAATTCAGCCAGAAGCTCGGCTATGCCGGCTATCAGGAATTGAAACTTGCCGTCAGCGAGGCGAAAGCACAGGAATGGCAGGCGCCGGCCGGTATGATTCACGGCACGATCGAGGTGGGCGACAGCTATCTCACGATCCTGCAGAAGCTGCTCGGCAGCAAGATGCAGGCGATGCAGCAGACGATCTCGGTCAACAACGAAGCCGATATCGAAAAGGCGCTCGAGGCACTTCATGACGCACGGCGCATCCATCTGGCCGGTGTTGGCGCCTCGTCGCTGGTCGCACGCGACTTTTCCTACAAGCTGATGAAGCTTGGACGTAACGTGCTTCATGACAGCGACAGCCATGTGCAGATGGCCAATGCATCGACCCTTGGCCCGGACGACCTGCTCTTTGCGTTGTCCTATTCCGGCGCCAGCATCGAGACACTACGGATTGCGGAATTGGCCAGCCAGCGCCAGGCAACCGTCATCGCCGTCACCGGGCTGCAGGACAATCCACTCGCCCGCGTCGCCGATATCTGCCTCCATACCGTTGGCGACGAGGATCGCGTCCGCTCCTCGTCGATCACCGCCCGTGACGCGCAGCTGATGCTGACCGACCTGCTGTTCATTCTGCTGGTGCAGCGTCAGCCTGACGCCAACGACTATGTCCATAATAGCGAGGCGGCCGTTTCCGTGCTGAAGGCCAAGCGTCTTTCGTAAGATCGGGCTCCGGTAACCAAGCTGTGACGACCGCGACCCTGTACGGTGGTGATTTCGGGACGTAGCTTGGCGATCCAAGCAAATCATTCCGGAGACATTCCATGGACCTCGGCCTCAAGGATAAAGTCGTTCTGATCACCGGCGGCTCGAAGGGCATCGGCTATGCCTGTGCCGAACTCTTCCTGCAGGAGGGAGCAAGGGTGGCGATCTGCTCCCGGTCGCAGTCCAATATCGATGCGGCCCTTTCGAAGCTTCCTGGCGCGCATGGCTATGCTGCCGACTTGATCTCCGATCAACAGGCTCTCGCAGTCATTGATAAGGTCGAAACGGAGATCGGCCCGATCGACATCCTCGTCAACAGCGCGAGTGCCGCGGCGCGCACGCCGGCCGACGAATTGACTCCCGCCATCTGGCGGGCTGCGATGGATGCGAAGTATTTTTCCTACATCAACGTGATCGATCCCGTCATCAAGCGCATGGGCGCGCGCGGCACGGGTGTCGTCATCAATATCATCGGTAGTGGCGGCAAGGTCGCCTCGCCCGTCCATTTGGCGGGCGGCTCGGCCAATGCCGCCCTGATGCTTGCAAGCGTCGGGCTTGCCAACGCCTATGCCGGCAAGGGCGTGCGCGTCGTCGGCCTCAGTCCGGGCCTCACCGAGACGGATCGCGTTGCTGAAGGCCTGAAGGCGGCGGCGAAGATCTCAGGCTCGACCGAAGAGGAAGCGCTAGCCGATGCCCTGCAGCGCATTCCGATCGGCCGCATGGCCGATCCTGTCGACATCGCCAATGTCGTCGCTTTCCTGAGTTCGGCCAAAGCAAGCTACGTCACCGGCGTCGTGATCAGCATGGACGGCGCACAGGTGCCGGTGGTCGTTTAACCCGGGATTGGCGGCTCTAAGCCGCCGCCTTCCAGTCCAGCCCGATATCGAGCGTCGGCGCGCTATGCGTCAGCCAGCCGACGGAGATGAGATCGACCCCGGAGGCGGCGATTGCGGCAGCTGTTGCCGGCGTGATGCGGCCGGAGGCTTCGGTGATGGCCCGGCTTCCGACGATATCGACCGCCTCGCGCAGCTGATCCGGCATCATGTTGTCGAGCAGCACGGCGTCGACGCCTTCCTGCATCGCTTCGCGAAGCTGCACCAGCGTATCCACCTCGACTTCGATCTTGACCATATGACCGACGCCCGCCTTGGCTCGGCGGATGGCTTCGGCGATGCCCCCGGCAATTGCGACGTGATTGTCCTTGATCAACACCGCGTCATAAAGCGCGAAGCGATGGTTAATGCCGCCGCCGGCGCGCACCGCATATTTTTCCAGAGCCCTGAGGCCCGGCGTCGTCTTGCGAGTGCAGACGATCGAGGCCTTCGTGCCGGCGATCGCCTCGACGATGCTGCCGGTCACGGAGGCAATACCGGAGAGATGGCCGAGGAAGTTAAGCGCGGTGCGCTCCGCCGTCAGCAGCCCGCGGGACGGTCCCTCAATTGTCGCGATGACATCGCCGACACCAACCTTCGCACCATCGGGCACGTGACGGGTCATGACGATTGCAGAATCCACGAGCTGGAAAGCCAACTCGGAGGCATCGAGGCCCGCGACCACGCCCGGCTGGCGGGTTACCATAGCAACGCGGGACCGATGGTCCGCCGGGATGACGGCCGTGGATGTGACATCGCCGGCAAGGCCGAGATCCTCGACCAGCGCATTGCGCACTAGCGGCTCGACGATCAGGCGCGGGAGGGGAGCAAGTGTCATATCAGGCACTCCTTGCCATGGAATAGGGGGTAACAGACCGGGCGATATCCAGCGCGTCGGTAAGATGCATCATACGGCGTTGCGCATGCTGCAGTTTCAGCGGAAAATCCGTGCGGGCATGGGCGCCGCGCGATTCCATCCGGAGACTTGCGAAGACGGCGATCAGCAAGGCCACCAGCGCAGGGTCGGTTGCCGTGCTTTCGTTCTCACAAAACGGCAGGAGAGCCGCAATGGCGCCATGGATGGCGCCTCCATTGCGCAGCACGCCGAGATGCCGCGAGACGATCGAGCGAACGAGCGCCGGATCTGGCGCAAAAGTCTCGGGGAAATGTTTCGGCAAGCTTGCAGGGCTCACATCGCTACTTGCAATATCGTGCGCCGCCCGCATGCCCATAACAGCCGCCTCCAGCAACGAATTGCTGGCAAGACGGTTGGCGCCGTGCAGGCCGGTGGAAGCCGCCTCGCCCACGACCCAAAGGCCAGGAACCGAACTGCGGCCGTTCTCGTCGGTGGCAACGCCACCCATGTGATAGTGAACGGCCGGACGTACTGGAATGAGGTCACTCGCCGGATCGACGCCTGCCTCGTTGCAAAGGGCTTCGATCACCGGAAAACGGCTGGCGAAACGGTTGCCGAGCGCAGCTCGCGCATCGAGAAAAACCCGGCCGCCGCGGGCGATTTGCGCGCTAATGGCGCGCGCGACGACATCACGCGGCGCAAGCTCGGCACCTTCGACGTCAGCCATGAAACGCTCACCGCTTTCATTGACGAGAAGCGCGCCCTCGCCGCGGACGGCTTCGCTGACAAGCGCCAGCGGGCGCCTGCGGCTGTCGAGTGCGGTGGGATGAAATTGTACGAACTCCATATCGGCAAGCCGCGCCCCGGCCCGTGCCGCAAGCGCAATCCCCTGCCCGAAATTGCCGACCGGATTGGTCGTGGCATCGAACAGGCCACCAATGCCGCCCGTGGCAAGGACGATACGGGAGGACGGCAAGACGACGCTGCCCTTGTCGGTCACGCACAGAAGGCCGGCGACGCGATCCCCATCCAGCAACAGGCGTTGCGCCTGGCAGCCCTCGAGCACCGTGATCGACGGCGTACGGGCAACCGCCTCGGCAAGCGCGCGGACGATAGCAGCCCCCGAACCGTCGCCCTTGGAATGCACGATACGCCGAAGCGAGTGTGCAGCTTCAAGGCCAAGGGACAATTCGCCTGCCATATCGCGGTCGAATTCAACACCCGCCCGTTCTAAGGCGGCGATCGCGGCAGGTGCTTCGGCGACAATCTTCGCCGCCACCTTCGCGTCGCAGAGCCCGTCGCCGGCGGCAAGCGTATCCGCGAGATGCAGGGCGGCACTATCGCCCTTGCCGATGCTGGCGGCGATACCGCCCTGCGCCCAGGCGCTTGATGTTTCCGCGCCGATCAGGGCACGCGTGACGATCACGGTCGGCTCGGGCGCCAGCGTCAGCGCCGTCATTAATCCGGCAAGGCCGCTGCCAACGATGACGATGCGGCCGCTCAAGTCTTCACGAATCTCGCTCATATCGCCAGCATCCTTTCCACAGCGCGGCGCGCGTCGGCAGCGATTGCCGGATCGACCGTCACCTCATGCCGTCCCTCTTCCAAGGCCTTGCGGATATTGCCGAGCGTGATGCGTTTCATGTGCGGGCAAAGATTGCAAGGCCGGATGAATTCGACATCCGGATGATGCACGGCAACATTATCGCTCATCGAACATTCGGTCAGGAGAACGACGCGCGACGGGCGCTTCTTGCCGACATAATCGGACATGACGGCCGTCGAGCCGGCAAAGTCCGCTGCCTCGACGACATCGGGCGGGCATTCCGGATGCGCAAGCACCGTTACGCCGGGATAGTTCTCGCGAAGCTGGCGAATATCGTCCGCGGTGAAGAGCTCATGAACCTCGCAATGCCCATGCCAGGCGATGAGCTCGACATTGGTTTCGCGCGCGACGTTGCGGGCCAGATATTCGTCCGGCAGCATCAGCACCTTTGGCACGCCGAGCGATTCCACCACCTGTCGGGCGTTGCCCGAAGTGCAGCAGATATCAGACGCCGCCTTCACGGCTGCCGACGTGTTGACGTAGGTGACAACCGGAACTCCGGGATGGGCCTGGCGCAGCAGCGCGATATCTTCGGGTGTGATCGATTCCGCTAGCGAGCATCCCGCTTCCATGTCCGGGATCAGAACCGTCTTTTCCGGGTTCAGCAGCTTGGCGGTCTCGGCCATGAAATGCACGCCGGCAAGGACGATGATATCGGCATCGACGTCCACGGCCTTGCGCGCGAGCGCGAGACTGTCGCCGACGATATCGGCAACGCCGTGGAATATCTCCGGCGTCTGATAGTTGTGGGCGAGAATGACGGCATTGTGCCGTCGCTTCAATTCGAGGATCGCCTCGACATCATCCTGGAACGACAGCCATTCGGCTTTGGGGATGACGCGGCTGACACGATCGTAAAGGGAGGATGCGGATATGGGAAGATTCATGGCCGGCTCCTTATTATACTCATATTGAGCATATCGTGAGCAAATAGATATTCTCAATATGAGCATATGTCAATTGCGGGAGAGCGGTAATTTCGTTCCGGCGAATTCACGTTCTTCGAGGACTGCGCGGCGGAAGCGGAAGAGCTTGGCTGGACGGCCGCCGGTCTCGCTTTCGGTGCCGCCGGTTTCCTCCACCAGCTCCTGCTGCTCGATCAGCCGGCGGAAATTCTGCTTATGGAGCGTAAGGCCGGCCAGCGCCTCGACGGTTTTCTGCAATTGCAGCAGCGTGAAGTTTTCCGGCATGAGTTCGAAGACGACGGGCCGATATTTGATCTTGGCCCTAAGCCGCGCCATGCCGGTCGCAAGGATGCGGCGATGATCGGCAAACATCGATCGGCCAAAATTGTGCTTGAGATCGCAGCCCGCCTCGGCGACGAGACGCGCCTCATAGAGCAATTCATAGCGCTGCAGGACGAGATCCTCGTTCCATGCCGCACCATTCAGCCCGAAGTCGAAATCGGCGCGCCGTCGGCGCTGATCGCGGCGCATCGCATCCTCCTCGATCCATGGCGCAAGCCGGGCGGCGATATCGTCGAGAATAGCTGGGGAACCGTTTCGGTGATCCTCCCAAGGGAGATATTCGTACCAGCCATGCCAGCCCGGCATCCCGCCGCCGGGGGCAGCCTGTTCGCGCACGAGCCCGAGATAGCTGATCGAAATCGTGCGACCGCCGAGAATGTCATTGTTTCGATCGCGATCGGCAAACGTATAAAGCTGCTCCAGATAGCCGACGGGATGGGCGGTCTGATCCTGAACCCATTCGCGCAATCCGCTCTGCAAGGTGCGATGTCCGAGCTCAAACGGACCGGACGGCAAGGCATCGCCCGACCGCACCGTCATCACCCTGGGATCACTGCCCGTAACGGCCGTCAGAACCGCGATCAGCTCCGCATGCGCAAGCCCGATGGTCAAGCGAACTCCATGATTTGTTTCCCTGTAACTTTGTCGCATGAAGCAACGCGCAAGCCAATGCGGGTGCTGGCACGCTCCACATCTCACGTAGGTGCGAAAGCCAATAGGCTAGCGGCTTACATAGTCCGGATATTGTTCGCAGATGAGATCGATGATCGACAGGGTGCCGGAGAGATGCTTGCGCAGGGCGACGACGGCGGTCTCCGCATCGCCGGAACGGACAGCGTCGACAACCGACTGATGATCGACGATGATCTGCTCCAGCTTGCCAGGCATCGGCAGGTTCAGCATGCGCAGTCGGTCGATGTGCACCCCCTGGCGCCGGACGGTCGACCAGAGGCCGAGGATATCTGCTCTCTCGTAAAGCACCCGATGAAAATCCTTATCGAGAGAATCGAAAAGATCGTAGGTCTCAGGCGACATGACATGCTTCTGACGCACCAGAACGGCCTCCAGAGACGCTGCCGTTTCATCGGGTGAATCCAGCGTCAGCCGTCGAACGGCTTCGAGTTCGATCGACAGTCGGAGGAAATGCGCCTCGATAGCGTTGCGGATATCGATCCTCGAAACGACGGTCGCATATTGCGGATAGACCTCCACCAACCCCTCCTCCTCGAGCCGGATCAGAGCATCACGCACGGGGGTCTGGCTGACATTGAATTCGCTTTGCAGCGAGATGCGCGACAGGACCGTCGTTGGCGGCAGGCTCATCGAAAGAATGCGCGATCGCAGGATCTCCAGGATCTGAGGCCCCACCTGACGGGAGCGATCAAGTGCGAATTCCTTCGGATTGAGCTTCACTGGCGGCCTTTCTGATCAAGAGCATCTGCTCATTAAACACAGTTCGGGGCTTGATGCACTGATACATTAGTGCTTTAGTGAACCGACGCCAACCTCTTTCTCAAAGGGTTGGATCAATTGGGAGGAGCAAATGAGAGGATTTCTTCGCTGTTTGACCGCGATCGGCGTGGTGATTGCCGGCACCTTTTCAGCCGGTGCGGCCGAAAAGACCGATATTTCGATCACGCGTCAGCCGGGCATTCTTTATCTCGCCAGCCATGTAATGGAGACGCAGAAGCTGATTGAGAAGCATGCCGCCGCTGATGGCCTTCAGGGCGTCAAGGTTGAATGGCGCACCTTCAGTGGCGGTGGCGCGCAGACTGACGCGCTGCTCTCCGGCAACGTCGATATCGTCAATACCGGCACCGGCAATCTGCTGCTGCTTTGGGACCGCACCCGAGGCAAGGTGAAGGGTATCGTCACCAATTCGGCCCAACCCGTCATCATGGTTTCGCGCGACCCGCGCATTCAGTCGCTGAAGGATATTCAGCCCGGCGACAAGATCGCCGTGCCGACGGTCGGCGTCTCGACGCAGGCAATCCTGCTGCAGATAGCCGCCGCGCAAATGTATGGCGACGATCAGGTGCACAAGTTCGATACCAACACGGTGCAGCTTGGCCATCCCGATGCGATGGCAGCGCTTGCCAACCAGACCCATGAGGTCAAGAACCACTTCTCCGCCCCGCCCTTCCAATATCTCGAGCTGAAGCAGCCGGGCGTTCACAAGGTCATCGATTCCCGCGATATCATCGGCGGCGAACTGACCCAGGGCACCTTCTTCACTACGACGCAGTTCGCAACCGCCAATCCAACCATCATCAAGGCCGTGCGCGAGGCGACGGCTGAGGCCATCGATTTCATCAAGCAGGATCCGAAATCGGCCGTGGAAGCCTACAAGACCGTCAGCGGCGACAAAACCAGCGTCGAAGATCTCGTGGCGATCCTGAACGAGCCGCACATGATGGAGTTCCGCATGGATCCCCAGGGAACCATGAAGTTTGCGACCCACCTCTACAAGATCGGCACTCTGAAGACGATGCCCAAGGCCTGGACCGACTATTACCTGCCGGAAGCAGCCGATCTCAATGGCAACTGACGCCTGTTGGCGGCGCGAATGCCGCCTTCAAGCCATCCCTCGGAGAAGGCTCATGCTTCAGGCAAAAACGCACGCCGACATACCGGTAACGGAAACAATGACCGTAAAACCGCTTCTGAATGTCGACAGGGTAACGCTTCGCTACAAGACGCCGAACCTGCTGATCACCGCGACGGAAAACGTCAGCTTCTCGGTTGCCCAGTCTGACCGCTTCGTCCTCCTTGGTCCCTCGGGTTGCGGAAAATCGACGCTGCTGAAGGCCATCGGCGGCTACATGACACCGACCACGGGCCGGATTGAGATCAAGGGGCAACCGGTCAAGAAGCCAGGCGCCGACCGCATGATGGTCTTCCAGGAATTCGATCAGCTGCTGCCCTGGAAGACGGTGCTGGAAAACGTCATGTTTCCGCTGACGACGGCTCGTCGCCTGCCGCGCGGCGAAGCCGAGGCCATCGCCCGCGACTACATCGACAAGGTCAAGCTCACACGCGCGGTCGACACCTATCCGCACATGCTGTCAGGCGGCATGAAACAGCGTGTCGCAATTGCCCGCGGCATGGCGATGCAGCCCGATATCCTCTTGATGGACGAGCCTTTCGCCGCACTTGATGCCCTCACCCGCCGACAGATGCAGGACGAACTCCTACAGCTCTGGGAAGATACGCGCTTCACCGTCATCTTCGTCACCCACTCGATCGCCGAGGCGATCAAGATCTCCAACCGCATCCTGCTGCTGTCGCCGCATCCCGGCCGCGTTAAGGCCGAGGTGCGCGATGTGGAAGCCGTCCGTGACGATCCCGCTGCCGCCGCCAAACTGGAGCAGGAAATTCATCACATGCTGTTTGCCGAGCAGGGCCACAGGGAGTAAGCCATGAGCGCACCGCAGATTATCCTTGCCCCGCAGGCCGCAGAAGCCGCCGGCCCTATCGCAGCCGTCGAGCAGAAGCTCGGCATGATGGAACTCCTCTGGCAGTCCGGCCTGTTCCGCAAATCATTGCTGATCGTTATCCTCGCCGTCATATGGGAGGCCTATGCCCGGCATCTCGACAATCCGCTGCTATTCCCGACGCTGAGCGACACGCTGACCGCGCTTTATGACCGGTTCGCCGATGGCGTCCTGCCGGCTCGCATCTGGACCACGCTGAAGATACTGGTGACCGGTTACATCTCGGGAACGGTACTTGCCGCCGTGCTGACGGTCGTTGCGATCAACACCCGCATCGGCACCGATTTCCTCGAAACCATGACGGCGATGTTCAATCCGCTGCCGGCCATCTCGCTTTTGCCACTCGCGCTTATCTGGTTCGGACTCGGTCCAGCAAGCCTCGTCTTCGTACTCATACATTCCGTGCTCTGGGCCGTCGCTCTGAACACACATGCCGGCTTCCTCGGCGTCTCGCGCACCTTGCGCATGGTGGGCGCCAATTACGGGCTGACGGGGCTTTCCTATGTCTTCCGCATCCTGATCCCCGCCGCGTTCCCGTCGATCCTCACGGGGTTGAAGATCGGCTGGGCCTTTTCCTGGCGCACCTTGATCGCCGCCGAACTCGTCTTCGGCGTCTCCTCCGGCCAGGGCGGGCTTGGCTGGTTCATCTTCGAAAACCGCAATCTTCTCGACATTCCCTCGGTCTTTGCGGGCCTGCTGACTGTGATCGTCATCGGGCTTATTGTCGAAAACCTGGTCTTCCAGACCATCGAGCGGCGCACCTTGCTGAAATGGGGCATGAAAGAATGAGGCGGCGCACGGATTATCCCTTCCACCAACATTCGAATACAAGGCGCAAATACGATGAATAGCAGGAAGAATTCCCAGGACTTGCGCAGTGCCCGATGGTTCGCGCCTGATGATCTCAGAAGTTCGGGACATCGCTCACGGACCATGCAGATGGGCTATGCGCCCGAAGAATGGACGGATAAGCCTGTCATCGCCATCCTCAACACCTGGTCCGACGCCAATCCCTGCCATGCGCATTTCAAGCATCGCGTCGAGGACGTGAAGCGCGGCATCTTGCAGGCTGGCGGCTTTCCGCTGGAGCTGCCGGCGCTGTCACTGTCGGAAAGCTACGTCAAGCCAACGACCATGCTCTATCGCAACATGCTGGCGATGGAGGCCGAAGAGCTTTTGCGTTCGCATCCGGTCGATGGCGCCGTGTTGATGGGCGGCTGCGACAAGACCACACCTGGCCTCGTCATGGGCGCGCTCTCCATGGGCCTGCCGATGATCTACCTGCCGGCCGGCCCGATGCTGCGCGGCAATTACCGCGGCGAATATCTGGGCTCTGGTTCCGATGCCTGGAAGTTCTGGGACGAGCGCCGCGCCGGCACCATTTCGGAGAAGGAATGGGTCGATGTCGAAGCCGGCATCGCCCGCTCCTATGGTCACTGCATGACGATGGGCACGGCAAGCACGATGACGGCAATCGCCGAGGCACTGGGCCTGACGCTGCCGGGTGCAAGCTCGATACCCGCCCCAGATGCCAATCATATCCGCATGTCATCGGCTGTCGGCCGGCGTATCGTCGAGATGGTGTGGGAAGATCTCGTTCCCTCGAAAATCGTCACGCAGGCCGCGGTCAACAATGCCGTCGCTGTCGCGATGGCGACGGGCTGTTCCACCAATGCCGTCGTGCATCTGATCGCGATGGCGCGGCGGGCCGGCATCAATCTCTCGCTCGAAGATCTCGACAAGGCCGGACGCACGACGCCGGTGCTCGCCAATATCAGGCCGACCGGCAAGACCTATCTGATGGAAGATTTCTATTATGCCGGCGGCCTGCGCGCCCTGATGGCGAAGCTCTCCTCGAAGCTCGACCTCTCGGCGCTCACCGTCTCCGGCGTTACCCTCGGCGAAACGCTCGAAGGCGCAAAATGCTACAATGACGACGTCATCCGCTCGCTCGACAATCCGGTCTATCATGAGGGGTCGCTTGCGGTGCTGAAAGGCAACCTTGCGCCGACGGGCGCCGTCATCAAGCCCGCCGCCTGCGATCCGCGCTTTCACAAGCACCAGGGTCCGGCGCTCGTCTTCGACAGCTATCCGGAGATGAAGGCGGCGGTTGACGATGAAAATCTCGACATCACGCCTGATCACGTCATGGTGCTACGCGGTGCTGGTCCGCAGGGCGGCCCCGGCATGCCGGAATGGGGTATGCTGCCGATCCCGAAGGCGCTCCTGAAGAAGGGCCACAGGGATATGCTGCGCCTTTCTGACGCCCGCATGAGCGGCACCAGCTACGGCGCCTGCATTCTGCACGTCTCACCCGAGTCCCATGTCGGGGGGCCGCTGGCGCTGCTGCGCAATGGCGATATCGTCAGCCTCGATCTGGAGGCGCGGCGCATCGACATGCTGGTCGACGAGGACGAGCTGCAGCGCCGCCGCGACGCATGGGTCAAGCCTACGGAAAAATTCGGCCGCGGCTATGGCTGGATGTTCTCGCGCCATGTGGCCCAGGCCGATACCGGCTGCGACTTCGATTTCCTGGAAAACAGCTTCGGCCCGACGCCGGGCGAACCAGACATCTATTGATCATAAAGGATATATCGCATGAGCAATTATGTGCTGAGCAAAGAGACGCGCGACAAGCTGATGGGCGTCGCAACACCGACGATCGCCACCGCGCTTTTCCGGCGCGGCCTGCGTAACCAGTTCATTCAGGATGTGCGGCCGCTCTCGCCGAAGAAGGCGAACATGGTCGGCCAGGCTTTCACGCTGCGCTATATTCCGGCGCGCGAGGACCTGAACACGCTGGAAGTCTTCCGCAACCCGGAACATCCGCAGCGGGCCGCCGTCGAGCAATGCCCTCCCGGCTTCGTGCTGGTCATGGATAGCCGCAAGGATGCACGTGCAGCCTCGGCGGGCTCTATCCTGATCTCGCGCCTGCAGGTGCGTGGCGTCGCAGGCGTCGTTACCGATGGCGGCTTTCGCGACAGCCCGGAAATCGCCGCCCTCGACATCCCCTCCTATCATCACCGCCCGTCCGCCCCGACGAACCTGACGCTGCATCAGGCCATCGAAATCAACGGCCCGATCGGATGCGGCGACGTCGCGGTTTTCCCCGGCGACGTTCTCGTCGGCGACAATGAGGGCGTCATCGTCATTCCCGCGCACCTTGCCGATGAGATCGCCACTGAGACCGTGGAGATGACGGCCTACGAGGATTTCGTCACCGAAGAGGTCATGAACGGGGCGACCATCATCGGCCTCTATCCGGCAACCAGCGATGCGCCAAAACTCAAATTCGCAGAATGGCGGAAACAGAAGGGCCGCTGATCCATTTTCGAGCGGGCGCAGCCGGAAGCATTCGACCGGCTGTGCTGCTTGCCGTTACTGTTCCCTGACCAGCTTCAAAACGAGTTGCTGGAGATTGCCGCCATCGCTGAATTCGACTTTATCGAACTCGCTGTTTTTCTGCCGCTCCTTATTGGAAATCTCGCCAAGCCGCTTCGTCAGTTCCACGCGGATCTTGCTGCATTTCGGATCGTCAGGCACGGAGAAGCCGACGCTCATTGCTTCGATCTCCTTGACCATGTCCTTGATAAAGCCGCCATGCACCCGCTCATGCGCCTCGACGCCGGCGATGAATTTCTGCCAGCTTTTGCGGGTCGATGCCGGCAGTTGCGCCGAAGGCTTCGGCAATGTGTAAGTGATAATCAGCTTCGGTATATTGACGGTGATCGTGCAGGCGCCGTCCGGCTGCGGCTCGTATTTCCGCGTCCAGGTCAGCTTAAAATCGGTATGCGCAATCGCCCTCACCTTGGGTCCAAGCAGCGGGCCGCGCTCGCCGATGGAATCGTAGAGCTCGCGCCCCGATGTTCCCGTAATCGCATAGGTCTTGGTCGTCTCGACCGCCTGCCATTCGGCATACGCGGCCATCGGCAACAAAGCGATGGACATAGCCATAGCGAGCAATCGAAAATTTACTGTCACCAACGTCCCCACATCCACGGCCTCAAGCGCCGCGAAGCTACCCGTTGGTCCGGGCTATTTCAACGAGCATCGCTCTTCAAAATGCAGGGTTTGATTCAAGCACTTCCTCGGCATCCTCTCGTTCCATCTCGAAGACCCTTTTTCCGATGGAGAAGCTGAAACCGTTGCGCGCGAAGGCAGCCAATTCCTTTGCCTTGCGCTTCTCATCCAGTTCACCGCGCCGGAAAGGCCCGAAACCGCGCTTCCTTGCAAAGATGACGGCGGAACGGAGATCATCGACCTCCTCCACGGCCGCGACAACCGTTTCACCATTGATGCCCTTGGATGCGAGCTTGAAGGCGATGGCTTTCTTCGATTTGCCGGAACGGACCGCAGAGCGCGTGCTGATCTCAGCAAAAGCGACGTCATCGAGCACCTTCAGTTCATAGGCGAATTTGACGGCGAAGTCGGCGAGCGCCTTGATCTGTGCGCCGCTGATATCCTCGAACTTCTGCTTGGCTTTCTTGGAAATCGCATCGAACAACTGCTTCTCGGTCATCATCCGTCGCTCGAGACGATAGATGGTGGAATTGCGTGCCCAGGAAAGCATGCGGCTTGTCGGCGTTTCATCCATGAAGGGAGGCATTCGGCGAGAGAAGAATCATCACGGAGAATTTTACGCAAGGCAGGCCCCTCAGGCAATGAATGCGCTTGGTAATCATGGGATGATTGGTTATGCTCCCTTCGCGGCCAAGGCGGTAAAACGCCGGGCGTCGAACCCATCGACGGTGGAGGCCGTCTCAAGCACCACATTGCTATGGATCACGGAGCCTGCAGCTCTCCCGATCGCTTCGCCGATTGGGCAGCAGAGCTCCGTTCAGAGGAGGCAGGAATGGATTATCGCAAGCTCGGCCCAAGCGGGGCCGTCGTCACGGCCTATTGCCTTGGCACCATGACTTTCGGCGCGGAAGCGGACGAAGCCGCGTCGCACAGGCTTCTCGACGATTATTTCGCATGGGGCGGCAACTTCATCGACACCGCCGATGTCTACAGCGCCGGCAAGTCGGAAGAGATCATCGGCCGCTGGCTGAAGGCGCGTCCGACGGAAGCGCGCCAGGCCGTGATCGCCACCAAGGGCCGCTTCCCGATGGGCAACGGGCCGAACGACATCGGCCTTTCGCGCCGGCATCTTGGCCAAGCGCTAGATGATTCCCTTCGCCGTCTGGGTATCGACCATATCGATCTCTATCAGATGCATGCCTGGGACGCTTTAACGCCGATCGAGGAGACATTGCGATTTCTGGATGACGCCGTGCGTGCCGGCAAGATCGGCTATTACGGCTTCTCCAACTATGTCGGCTGGCACATCGCCAAGGCAGCCGAGATTGCCAAGGCACAGGGCTATACGCGGCCGGTGACGCTGCAGCCGCAATACAATCTGCTTGTCCGAGACATCGAGCTTGAAATCGTCGATGCCTGCATTGATGCCGGCATGGGCCTGCTGCCATGGTCGCCGCTCGGCGGTGGCTGGCTGACCGGCAAATATAAGCGCGACGAAATGCCGACCGGCGCCACAAGGCTTGGCGAAAACCCCAATCGCGGCAGTGAATCCTTTGCGCCGCGCAATGCGCAGGAGCGGACCTGGGCAATCATTGCCATCGTCGAGGAGATCGCCAAGGCACGAGATGTGACCATGGCGCAGGTGGCGCTTGCCTGGACGGCCGCGCGCCCAGCCGTGACTTCAGTCATCCTCGGCGCCCGGACATCCGAGCAGCTTGCCGACAATCTGGGCGCAGCCAGACTGAAACTTACGGAGGCGGAGATGGATCGGCTGAACGAGATCAGCGCGCCGCAACCTGCCGGCTATCCCTACGGCGAAAGCGGCCGGAACCAGCGCCATCGCAAGATCGAGGGTAGCCGTTAAGTTTCATCCGGCGGCGAAGCAGTTGCCTGCTTCGCCGCCGTCATTGGGATCGCCTGCCGTGTCAAACGAGCGGCGGGTTGAGTCTCGCAAAACCTTCCTGACGCCGATAGGGAAAATAGGGATAGGGAACCGTCATCTCACTGACCTTATGCAGCCTTTCGATCTGCTCTTTCGAAAGCGTCCAGCCGACCGCGCCGAGATTCTGCCGCAGCTGCTCTTCGTTGCGCGCGCCGATGATGACGCTTGCGACCGTCGGCCGGCTCAAGAGCCAGTTGAGGGCGATTTGCGGCACACTCTTCCCGGTCTCGACAGCAATTTCATCCAGCACATCGACGATATCGAATAGCTTCTCGTCATCGACGGGCGGCCCGAATGACGCTGTCTCATGCAAGCGGCTCTTTTCCGGTAATGGCTGGCCGCGGCGGATCTTGCCTGTCAGCCTGCCCCATGCCAGCGGGCTCCAGATGAGGGCACCGACATTCTGATCGTGGCCCAACGGCATTAGTTCCCATTCGTAATCGCGGCCGGCGAGCGAATAATAGACTTGATGGGCGACATGGCGTGCGTAGCCGTGCTTGTCGGAGATCGCGAGCGATTTCATCAACTCCCAGCCGGCGAAGTTGGAAGCGCCGATGTAGCGGATCTTTCCTGCCTTCACGAGGTTATCGAGAGTGGAGAGCACTTCTTCGATCGGCGTCGAGGCGTCGAAAGCGTGCAGTTGCAAGAGGTCGATGTAATCGGTGCCGAGACGCTGCAAGGCGGCATCGACGGATTTGATCAAGCGCGAGCGCGAGCTGCCCCAATCGGCCGGTCCATCGCCCATCGGCAGTGCTGTCTTGGTCGAGATCAGCACGGCATCCCGCCTGCCCCGGATCGCCTGGCCAAGCACCTCCTCCGATGCGCCTGCCGAATAGACATCGGCCGTGTCGAAGAGATTGACGCCCGCCTCCAGGCAGATGTCCACCAGACGGCGTGCTTCTGTCGCATCCGTCGAGCCCCAGGCGCGGAAAAGCGGTCCGTTGCCGGCAAAGGTGCCGGCGCCGAAACTGAGCACGGGAACACGCAAGCCCGAAGCACCGAGATTTCTGTATTCCATTGTCTATCTCCTGTTGGTTCTTCAGATAGATAGACGCGGCGAGAGAGATGATATAGATTGCCGAAAAGAAACTCATTTATGACTTCAATTCATCATGAGCCGCCAAGAGATCAACCGTTCCGGTGAAATGGAAGTCTTCGTGCGCGCCGTGGAACTCGGCGGCTTCACCGCTGCAGCCATAGCCTGCCGGATGACGCCTTCAGCCGTCAGCAAACTCGTCACGAGACTTGAAAAGCGCCTCGGCGCGCGGCTCATCCACCGCTCGACGCGGCGATTGCAACTCACACCCGAGGGCTGCGCCTTCTTCGAGCGCAGCGTCGCCATTCTTGCCGATATTGCCGAAGCCGAACGCCATGCATCGGCAGGAGAGCAGGTGGCCGGCCATATCCGCGTCAACACCAGCGGCTCCTTCGGCAATCATGTGCTGGCTCCGCTCGTTCCACGCTTCATGGCGTTGCACCCGAATGTCTCGCTCGAGATCTTCCATACGGACCGGGTCATCGACCTGATGGAGGAGCGCGCCGATGTTGCAATCCGCGCCGGACCGCTGAAGAGCTCCAGCCTAACGGCCCGCAAGCTCGGAGCGACGCGAAACATGATCGTCGCCTCGCCGGACTATCTGCGCAGGCATGGGATACCGCGCTCCGCGGTCGAACTGACAAAACACTGCCGCATCAGCTTTAGCTATTCCCGGGCGATCGAAGGCTGGCCTTTGCTAGATAATGGCGAGGTTGCAACGATCCCCGCTGCCCGCAGCCTGCAGGTGGGCGACGGCGAAGCCATGCGGCATCTGGCGCTTGCCGGTGCCGGCCTGGCACGGCTTGCCGCCTTCACCGTGAAATCGGATATCGCGGCTAAGCGGCTACAGCCTGTGCTGGAAGAATTCAATCCCGGAGATATCGAGGAATTCCACGCCGTCTATATCGGCCAGGGCGGTCCTCTACCCGCGCGCGTACGCGCCTTGCTGGATTTCTTACGCGAAAACGTTCACCTGTAAAAGCGACGCGGCCGTCAGGGCCGCATCGTGTCAGCTAAAACTCTTAATCACCACGCCGATCAGGCTGATGGCTGGCGGGTTTTACGCAGATAGGGCAAGACCGTATCGAACGAGCCGAAGCGGGTAATGGCATCTTCATTGGAGACAGCGGCGGTGATGATGACGTCCTCACCCTGCTGCCAGTTTGCCGGCGTTGCGACCTGATGCTTTGATGTCAGCTGGATCGAGTCGATCGCACGCAGGATTTCGCCGAAGTTGCGGCCTGTCGTCATCGGATAGGTGAGGATCAGCTTGATCTTCTTATCGGGGCCAATGACGAAAACGGAACGGACGGTGGCATTGTCGGCAGGCGTGCGGCCTTCCGAGCTTTCGCCGGCGCCTGCCGGCAGCATGTCATAGAGCTTGGCGACCTTGAGGTCCTTGTCGCCGATCAGCGGATAGTCGACATCGAAACCGGTAGCCGTCTTGATATCGTTCTTCCAACGACCATGGCTCTCGACCGGATCGACCGAGATGCCGATGATCTTGACGCCCCGCTTGCGGAATTCGCCTTCGAGGCCGGCCATTGCGCCGAGTTCCGTAGTGCAGACCGGCGTGAAGTTCTTCGGATGCGAGAAGAGCACGGCCCAGCCGTTACCGATCCAGTCATGGAACTTAATCTCGCCCTGTGTCGTCTCGGCCGTAAAATCCGGCGCGATATCGTTGATGCGCAAACTCATTGTCTTGCCTCCAAACCTACCCCGGCGCGCATTTATGACAGCCAGGGAACGAGAAAAAAATTCGTCGCACAATGGCGTCGAATGTCGGATATGAAAAGCCCTTCTTTTAAATGGACGCCGCGATTGCCGCTGAAATCCCTAGCGGCCTGCGATGCCTGCTACGCGCCTTCAACATGTCCAGAAAGCGATAGCCGCTCGCCCAGCGCCCGTAACCGCTTGCTATGTTGATATGCCCGGCAAGGCCGATATTGCGAACATCCGAATTCCAGAGCCGTCCGAACATGCCGAGCCGGTCGAGGCTCATATAGATGTCATTTAAGCTCCCGATCGTCATGCTTGGGAAAGGCAGCGCGTCCGTCGGCATGGTGCCGAAGGATAGATGTCCCGCATGCAGGGTTTCCGTCACCGGAATATCGCAGGGCGCTACGAGCAGCGCGCCTTTGACCCTTCGTGCGGCCTGGCGGCCAGCCAATCTCGCTGTCAATACGCAGCCAAGGCTATGGGCGACGACATAGGCTTCTCCGGCCTCTTCCAGCGCGGCTTCCAATTTCTCCATCCAGCTGCCGAGATTGGGAAAGTCCCAGTCATCCTGCTCGACAAGCCGCACGTCGGAATGATCCTGCAGCCAGTAGCGCTGCCAATGCCCCTCGGCGGAGCCGAAAAGGCCGGGCACGATCAGTACTCTGGTCATGAAAGCCTCACGAAGAAAAGCGATCGATTGCAAAGCTTGCGACAGGAAACCAAGAATCCATCCCTTCAATGCCAAGGCGCGGGGGATGTACACCAATAGTAGATCTCGTAATCGCGCGCGGAGAGCTCTCGCTCACCAGGCTCGGGCCGATCGACGGACCGGATGCGTCCATCCTCATCCCGCAACGCGCGCCCAGCGAAAATCGTCTTCAGGCGGCTAATGACATTCCATTTCATGTAACCCTCCATTTGATTGATAAATCGCAGGGACTGCTGCAAATCATCCTCAGCCCATCATTCGGCCGCGGCAAGCACCGTTACCGGATGCGGGAAGAAAGCGGAGAGCTCACCGACGACTTCATGGATGCGGCTGGCGAGCGGCTCCGAGGAAACCCTGTAATCGGTAAAATCACGATCCGACGCATAGACGGCGGTTGGCAGGGTATGTGCCATGAAGAAGCCGAAGAGCGGCCGCAGCTGATGCTCCACCATCAGCGCATGCCGGTCGCCTCCGCCGGTCCCCGTGATGATGATCGGTTTGGCGCGCAGCTCGTGTGGATCGATAAGGTCGATCAGATGCTTGAACAGCCCGGGATAGGAGCCCTTGAACGTCGGCGAGCCGATAACCAATGCATCTGCCGAGACGATTTCATCGATCACGCCTTTCGCCTGATCGTCGAGATCCTCGCGCCGCTGGGCCGCTCCGAGAGACGGGCCAACATCATGCAGATCGTAGATCCTGCTTGAGAAGCCATATCGCCCGCTTGCCAGATTCGCGACAGTCTGGACCAGTGAATAGGTCTTCGACGGCCTGTTGAAGCTGCCGGCGATGCCGACAAGTTTATGCGCACTCATTCTTATCCCTTCCGACGACCGCATGCATTTTCGATAATGCAAATATTGTCCATAAAAATTGTAGATTAAAAGGAACAGCGATCTCTGAAGGTATGGAAATGGGAAAATCTCTTTCTATGCTGCAGCCAGCTGGGTGAAGTGCACAAATGCCCCAAAGGAAAGGGCAGCGGTCCCGGCTTTCTCTAGGAGGGGATCGATTGATGCCGTGGCTTTCTCAATGAGATCCGACGTGCGGCCCGCCAACGCATCAGCTCAGTCCCGGAGACTACAAGGCAATGCGCGATCGCGAGGCCCATTCCGCTGCCTCGCCGGCTGCCGGCACGCTTCCCAACAAGCCGGGAAGCGCAGTCGGAAATTGCATGCGGCCTAGATATTCATCTTTCGACGATGACCTTCAAAACGTCTCGGTTCTTGTCCCAAAAGGGTAACGCGCTCTCGGCATCGCTAAAGGGTATGACCTTGGAAATAAGGGAAGCGGCACGATCGCCGATCGTCTCCAGATAGGCGATGACCGCATCGAAATCAGACTTGGTCGCGTTGCGCGATCCCATGATATCGAGCTCCTTGAGATTGAACATCTGCGTCTGATAGCTAACGGGCGCCTTGGCGTAGCCGACATAGACGACGCGGCCGCAAAAGCCGGCCAAGTCGATGGCCTGACGAAAAGTTTCCGGAAGACCGACTGCCTCGAAGGCCACATCGACGCCCTGAGCATCCGTCAGCTCGACAATGCGCGCAACGACATCTTCCGTGCCGGCGTCGATTGTGTGACGGGCTCCGAACTGTTTTGCCAGCGCGGTCTTTTCCGGGCTGAGGTCGACGGCAATCACCTCGGCTCCGCGAGCAACGGCTCCGATCACGACGCCCATGCCGATCATCCCGCAGCCCAGCACAACGATGCGATCGCTCGCCGACACGCGGCCGCGCGCCACTGCGTGGAAGCCTACCGACAGCGGCTCGACCAAGGCGAGAAAGCGCGGCTCAAGGGTATCATTGAAGATCAGCTTCTCCGCCGGAAGAACGATCTCTTCGGCAAGCCCGCCATCCTGCTGGACACCGAGCGTACGATTGTAGCGGCAGGCATTCACGCGCCCCTTGCGGCAGGAGGAGCACGTGCCGCAACTGGTATAGGGAAGTACGATAACGCGCTGCCCGGGTCGATAGGTAGGCGGAACACCCGCCCCGGTCTCGACAATCTCGCCGCCGATCTCGTGCCCAGGAATGCGCGGCAATTGCACCAGGGGATTGAGGCCTCGAAACGTGTTGAGATCACTCCCGCAGATGCCGACATGGCGGATGGAAATACGGACATCGCCGTCCCCGAGTTGCGGGCGAGCGACATCGGTGAAACGGCTGATGCCTTCACTTTCGATCAACAGGGCTTTCACGTGACGAAACCTTTCCTGGATTGGGCAGTAAACCGGACGCTCGCGCCCGGTTTACTAAACATAGATCAGTTCAGGGCGGCGATGTCGACCGGTAGATCGAACCGGCTTCAAGGCAACTTCGCCCTTGCGCACGCCGATGGCGTACAGGAATAACTTGAGCACCATCTTCACCTCGAACTTCGGCACTGGATTGCGCTCGTTCACCGCCTGCTTGCGCTGAATTTACACGGTTGAGATAAGCGATTTAAAGTGGTATTTTATGTAAAAAAAACCAGCAAGATTGGGCGGCATGCGTTCTGAAAATCTTTTCAAACGGCAGTTCAACGAATTCCTGCGCCACGTGCAATCGGTCGGCCATGGACACCCGCTTGGCTCGGAGCGCGAGATCGGTCGAACGCTTGGCACCAGCCGAACGACTGTCCGCAAGTGCCTTGCTGCGGCTAAGGAGAGCGGCCTGATTTCCAGGGACGGAGCAGTCCTGCGGCAGGTAGAACCATCAGAGCTCTATTGCGAAGCCGAAACCATCCCGCCGACATTGATGGTCGAACGCGCCTTCCTGACATGGATTCTCCAATCCGATAGCGGGCCGGGTCAGACTATCAACGCGCTTCAGCTCGCACGGCAATTCGGCGTATCGTCGACAACGATCCGCGAATTTCTGCAGAGTTTCCGGCATTTTGGCCTGATGGAGCGCGAGGCCGGCGGCAAATGGGTCTTCCGCGGCATGACGCTGGAATTCGCCAACGAGCTTTCCGATATCCGCGAAATTTTCGAACTGCGGTCCGTCATGCGCTTTGCGGAACTCGATGACGGCGATCCGAGCTGGAACGAACTGCGCAGACTGCGCGGCGAGCATCTCAAATTGCTGGAAACGATCGATACCGACTATCACCGCTTCTCGCTTCTGGACGAGCAGTTGCATCGTTTGATCAACAGCGCTTCCAGCAACCGCTTCGTCACCGAATTTTATCACGTCATCTCGCTGATTTTCTTCTATCATTATCAATGGAACAAGAAAGACGAGCGCAGCCGTAACGAAGCGGCGGTATATCAGCATTTGGATTATATCGACGCGATCCTCTCAAGGGATCAGAAGAAAATCAGCCAGACGTGTACGGCACATCTTAGCGAGGCGCGCCGGACATTGCTTGCAAGCATCACCCGAGAAGCCAGACTTGAGAATTCGAGCGTGCTGTCAGACCCGGCCTACTGAAGGGTCATGCCTGGCCCGGTGTCTGCTCTTGCTGCGTAAGGATCGACGATGGAGAGCGCCCGGTTTAGAGCCTCGGTAAACCCGTGAAGCGAGATGACATAACTCACCTCGCGGTCGGTATCGGCTGCAGCCAACGTCACAGCGAGATTGCGCCGGCGCCGCAGACCGGCAAGCATGGCTTTATTTAGGTTCAGCTCGACAAGACAGCCACGTGGGAAAGCGGTGGCGAATGGCGAGGCCAGACCGGGAGCGGCTTTGCCGCCTGGTGGTAGCCCGACGCTCCGCAGATAGAGTCCCTGCGGTAGAGCCAACATGCCCCGGAGACTCCCGCCCCCTGGAGTAAGTTCAATCGACAGTACCGGCGTGTTCGTCTGCAGATCATACAGCGTGTATGAAATAGCGTAAGATAGCCGGGCAAGATCGGCAGTACCCTGATTGACGATGGTAAGGATCCAGTCGCCGTAACGCTCCTGCAACGCGCCTGAACTTGAAGCGCCGATGGTCGCCTTGCCAGCCATCACAATCCACTATCCGGTCGATATATCGATGTTGACCAGTCCCCCTCGACGCCCACTATCACCTTGAATGGCGTTATCTCGTCCATCTCCGATCCCCCTTACCTGGCGTATCGCCGCAATATCGCATGTCGCATCTCGACTTCCGTCCCTCAGCGACTGAGTTCTTGCGATCTCATATTGGCAATTTTACGCCAACGCATCCTCCATTTGGTGTAACTTTAAGAATCTTTTTGGCCATATTCAACGATTATGTCGAGTATTTACTGTGGAAAGAACTCACGCATTGTACGAAATACATTAATAAGCCTCATGTAATATATATCTATATATTCCTACAATAAAATTTACTTCAACTTGAATTCTATTGAGAGAAATACCACTGCATGCAGATTGCACGGCGCGTCAAAAGCCCTTCACCTACGAAGGAATGAGGCGCAGCCACGCTCGGCAAAAAACTTGGCTGCGGGGGTGGGCAGAAAAACAATGCACGCTATGTGATGCATATGAGCGGGGAGAAATATTAGCTCTGTGGAGGAGGTCGTCCGGCACAAAGGAAGAGGATTCTGATGCCCAATTCAGTTTTGAATGCCCTGGGACAGCCGCTTTACTATAGCGATACGTCGACAGCCTTCTTTTCCGCCACCGGCTCCGGCCCGGTGCTTTACGGCACCGCGGGCAATGATTCCATATGGGGCGACAACACCGTCAACGTTACGCTGATGGGCGGCACAGGCGACGACATCTATTATATCTACTCGAGCAACAATCGGGTCTCTGAAGGCTCCAATGCCGGCGTCGATACCATCAACACATGGATGGATTACACGCTGCCCGCCAATGTCGAAAATCTTACCGTTACGGGCGACAATCGCCATGCCTATGGCAACGACGCCGACAACATCATCACCGGCGGCAGCGGCAGCCAGACCATCGATGGACGCGGCGGCAACGATGTGCTCATTGGCGGCGGCGGGGCCGATACCTTCATCATCAGCAAGGGCAACGGCAGCGATCTCATCACCGATTTCAGCGGTGACGACAAGGTCAGGCTCAATCAGTATGGCCTGTCGTCCTTCGATCAGGTTGTCAGCCATTCCACGCAGGAAGGCGCCAATGTCCGGCTCGATCTCGGCAATGGCGAAAGCCTGGTCTTCGCCAACAAGACCATCTCCGACCTGCATGAAGACCAGTTTCAGCTCGGGCTTGACAGATCGTCGCTGACGCAGACCTTTTCGGACGATTTCAACACGCTCTCACTGCACGAGGGAACGCAGGGCACCTGGGATGCTAAATATTCCTGGGCCCCGGACAAGGGCAGCAGCCTGAACGATGAGCTGCAATGGTACATCAACCCCTCTTACGCGCCGACCGCCTCAGTAAACCCGTTTTCCGTCTCCAACGGCGTTCTGACGATCACGGCAAAGCAGACGCCGGATGCGTTGAAATCGATCGTCGAGAACCATGATTACACATCCGGGCTTCTGACCACTCACTCCACCTTCTCGCAGACCTACGGATATTTCGAAATGCGGGCGGAGATGCCGCACAATCAGGGCGTCTGGCCTGCTTTCTGGCTGCTGCCGGAGGATGGCTCCTGGCCGCCGGAACTCGATGTGGTGGAGATGCGCGGGCAGAACCCCACCACGGTGAATGTCACAGTCCATTCGAATGCCACCGGCGAGCACACGAAGACGTCCATTCCGGTGGAAGTGCCGAGTACGAACGGCTTCCATAATTATGGCGTGCTCTGGGATAAGGATCAGATCGTCTGGTATTTCGACGACGTCGCCGTCGCCCATGCCGACACGCCCGCCGATATGCATGGCCCGATGTACATGCTGGTCGACCTCGCAGTGGGCGGCGTAGCGGGCACTCCGACGGATGGACTCCCGAACGGATCCGAGATGAAGATCGACTATATCAAGGCCTATTCGCTGGACGATCACTCCACCCAGCTTGCCACCTCGGCGCAATCCGCCCATACGACGGACTGGCATATCTGACCGATCTCGGAACTTGATCCATTCCGCAGCAGCCGTTCGACGCAAATCGGGCGGCCGCTGGGTAAATGCCGCAGCTCAGTCGAGGCCACCCTAATCCTCCCTGAACGCCCGCCGGATCTGGTCGGTCATCGGCTTTGTCAGATAGGCAAGAACGCTTCTCTCGCCCGTCTGCAGAAAGGCTTCCACCGGCATGCCTGGCAATGGCGTCAGGGCTCCGAGCTTTTCCCATTCAGGCTTTGCCACCTTGACCCGTACGACATAGTAGTTTTGTCCCGAACGCTGATCCGTCGTCAGATCCGCCGAGACCGTATCCACATGCCCGTTCAGCTCCGGGGTGATCCGCTGATTGAAGGCGGGAAAGCGCAGGGATACCGCCTGGCCTACGGTAATCTGGTCGATATCCTGCGGCGCAAGTTTAAGCTCCGCCACCAGCGCATCCTTATCGGGAACTATCTGCAGGATCGCTTCTGCAGGCGAGATGACGGCCCCTGCAGCATGGATGCTTAGCTGGTCGGTGATGCCAGCCTGAGGCGCCTTGATGTCGATCCGCTTCAAGTCATCTTCAGCAGCAACCAGACGCTCGGAAAACTGGCCGCT
Organism: Rhizobium sp. BK491; assembly: GCF_014194925.1. Classification (NCBI taxonomy): domain Bacteria; kingdom Pseudomonadati; phylum Pseudomonadota; class Alphaproteobacteria; order Hyphomicrobiales; family Rhizobiaceae; genus Rhizobium; species Rhizobium sp. BK491. The sequence continues at coordinate 494,341 of NZ_JACIAR010000003.1, read as the reverse complement.
ATCGCTCTCGGCCTGACGCAATTGCTCGGACACTTCCGAACTGCGGTCTGCATCGATCTGCAGGATCTGTAGTTCGGTTTCCGCAATCTTGCCCCGGGTCTGGGCGATGGACGAGACGAGGTTTCCGAGATCGCCGTTCAGCGAAGCGCTTTCCCGCTGCAGGGAGTAGACCTTTGTCGCCGAGATGATGCCCTGGTTGAGCAGGCCTTCGAGACTTCCGAGCTCCTTCGCAATGAGCGCGATTTCCCGCCGCTTGCCCTCTTCCTGTGCTATGAGCCCTTCGATCTCCCGGTTAAGCTGTTGAATGCGCTCATGCAGCTGCGATTTCTGCCCTTCGCGCGATGCCCGCCGATCGAAAAAGAGCCGCCGCTCGCCGGCTAGAATGGCCGCAACATCCGCGTTTCCGGCAGATGAAAGGAGATCTGCTGGAAAGGTGATCTCCTGTTTGCCGTCGCGCTCAGCTATAAGGCGCGCCGTGCGGGCTGAAAGCTCGTTGAGCCGCTTGCGGATGATGGAAAGATTGGCTCGGGTCTGGGTGTCGTCCAGTCGGACGAGCACCTGGCCCGCGGCGACATGCTCGCCGTTCTTCACGAGGATTGCGCGGACAATGCCGCCCTTCAGGTGCTTTATCGGCTTTACATAGCTGTCGACGACAAGCGTGCCGGACGCGATCACCGCGCCGGCGATCTTGGTGGCGGCGGCAAGACCGCCCATGACACCAAACAATAGAAGGATGACCGCTACCACCAGCAGTGACAAGCGGCGGATCATACGTTCGTTCGATGACGAGGCCTTGCCGATCATCCGTGCGTCTCCCCACCAGCTATGGCCAGATGCGTTGTTCCGAGCTGCTTGGGCGATGGACCAAGGATATCCTTCTTTGGTCCGAATGCCTGAACCTGACCGCCTGCAATGATCAACACCGTATCGGCAGCGGCGAGAGCGCTTGGCCTGTGGGCAATGACGATTGCAATGCCGCCCCTTTCCTTCACAACTGCAAGCGCCGCCGTCAGTGCAGCCTCGCCTTCCGCATCCAGATTGGAATTCGGCTCGTCGAGAACCACTAGAAATGGATCGCCGTAAAGCGCTCTCGCCAAGGCGATACGCTGCCTTTGCCCAGCCGAAAGGCGCGATCCGCCTTCGCCGATCTTCGTATCGAAGCCGTCCGGGAGCTTGACGATCATGTCGTAGACACCGGCCGCCTTCGCCGCCGCGATGATCGGCTCCGTCGGCATGCCCTCGGCAAAACGCGAAATATTCTCGGCGATCGTGCCATCGAAGAGGTCTACATCCTGCGGCAGATAGCCGATATGCTGCCCAAGCTCGTCGGTATCCCATTGCGAAAGTGCGGCACGATCGAGCCGCACGGAGCCGATTGCAACCGGCCACAAGCCAGCAATCGCACGTGCCAGCGAAGACTTGCCCGATGCGCTCGGGCCGATGACGCCCAGTATGGTTCCCGCCGATATCTTGAACGAGACATTGCGCAGGATAAAATCGCGGCTGCCGGGCGACGTCACGGTGATATTCTCGACGCTGAGTTCCCGTGACGGCGTGGGCAAGGCGAAGGCCTGCGGCGCGGGCGGCGCGGCGTCGAGGAGTGCGGCAAGCCGCGTCCAGCCCTGGCGTGCAGCCACAAAACCCTTCCATTGGCCGATCGCAAGCTCGACGGGCGCCAGCGCCCGCGTGACCAGGATCGAACTCGCAATGATGATGCCTCCCGTTGCTTCCTGGCGGATGACGAGGATCGCGCCGACGGCAAGGACACCGGATTGCAGCATCATTCGCGCGATCTTTGCGGTGATGGTCAGCGCGCCGACGCGGGTGCTCGCTATCGCCTGGTGCGTGAGGTAATCCTCATTCATGGCGACCCATTTATCGGTGAGGCGGCCGGAAAATCCCATGGCAATGGCAGCCTCCCAATTCCGCCGCGCGGCCTGGGCGAAGCCGAGACGCGCCGCGGAAGACCTGGCTGCCTCCAGGGCCGGTCGGCGCGACAGCATTTCGGCAGCCACGGTAATGCCGACGAGCAACAAGGCACCGCAAAGAGCGGTGAAACCGATCCAGAAGTGGAACAGAAAACAAAGGAGCAGATAGAACGGCACCCAGGGCAGGTCGAACAGCGCCGTCGAACCGCTGCCGGAAAGGAAGGAGCGGATCTGCTCGAGATCACGCACCGATTGCAGCCCATCGTCCGACGTCTGTTTTTTGCTCGGCAGGAACAGAAGCGCACCGAAAACCTTCCTGTTCAAGCGTTCGTCGAGCGACATGCCGATGCGCACAAGCAGCATGGAGCGCAGGAATTCGATTACGCCCTGAAACAGGTAGAGGGTCACGACGATGATGACGAGACCGGACAATGTCGGTAAGCTATGGCTCGGAATGACCCGATCGTAAACCTGCAGCATGAAAAAGGAGCCGGTTAGCGCCAGCACATTGATGGCAGCGCTCGCCAGAGCGATGCCGATGAAGGCCTTGCGAAGCGCCGACAACATCAGCACAGCGAATGTTTGCGGCGGGTCTTTCGGGACGGCAAGCACCTTGCGTCGATCCTCAACATTGGCCGTCGCGTACGGCAGGGCTTCTAGTCAAGTTCATGACGCCGCCTCCCGTTCGGCACCATAAACCTATGAGGCGATCGCCAACGGCATCAGCCGCCACTCTCGCTTCGTACCTAACCTTCGGTGATCCCGTATAATTTAGGAAGTCGAAATCTGCTCGAAATGCAGTTTCGGTGAACCCAATCTTATCGTAGGACACCCTGTCCATTTGTGGGACAATTGCGCCATGAAATGGGGCAGTCGCCGGTTCCGGCAAGATGCCTTGAGCTCACATTGGCCGAAGCGGGCGACATCCCGCCGCCCGCGTGCCCGCATTCAGTCGAATTTCTCCGTCGTATCGGCCTTGCCCCTGACCCAATAGCCGGACGCCTTGATCCAGCTCAGTGGATAGCCGCGTTCTTCGACTAGGTAGGAGCGCAAGGCACGCGTGACGGAGGCTTCGGCGGCGATCCAGACGAAAGTACCCGGGACCACATCGATCGACTGAAGTATCTTCAGAAGCGAGGACGGATCCGCTGCCTCCGAGAGAGGCCGATATGCCCAGCGCATATCCAGCTGCGCATCGGTCTGAAATTCCTGATGTTCGCGCGCATCGGCAACCGCGACGATCGCCGTTATACGCGCACCCGCTCGCGCCTCTTCAATCCGGCGACCGATGGCCGGCAGCGCCGTCTCGTCGCCGATCAGCACCCAATTCTCGATATCCGCGGACACAACGGCCGAGCCGCGGGGGCCGCCGATCTCCAGCCTGTCGCCGACGCGAGCGTCGAGCGCCCATTGCGTAGCGGGGCCTGCCTCGTGGACGGCAAAATCGAGGACGAGCGTTCGCGCCGCGGTGTCGTATTGGCGAGGTGTATAGTCACGCCGCTCCATTTCCCCGCCGGCACCCGGCACCATCACCTTGATGTGGTCGTCGGGCGCAAGGCTGACGAAATCGGCGAGATCTTCGCCGGCCAGCCGAATGCGCAGCATGCCGGGAGTGATCCTGTCAATGCCTGTTACTGTTAGGAAGCGCCGCTTCAGTTCATGGCGCACGCGCTCGATCTTTGGGGCGGAGATGGCCGTGTTGGAATTATGGGGGGTATCCATGGGTGTCCTTTCGAGGCGCTTCGATCTCGATCCGCAGGACATAGCCGCGCAGACCGAAGCCGCAGAGCCGTTCGATCATACGCGTTGAGTGACGTTAACGCTTACGTGGCCAAGCGATCCGGCCAGTGTGCACGTCCTCTATAAAAGACGACGTCCCCTTGCGCAACGAAAAGATGACAATTAGAGACAAGTTTTTTTGCATCAACCGCCCAGGCGGACGCCAGCTCTGCCGAGCAGGTCGGCACGACTTTTCAAAGCCGTGCCGACCTGATTGATTACTGCAGCGCCTTCTCCATCAGTCGCGCCAGGCGCTCGGCAAAAGCGCGCGGATCGGCCGGCTTGTCGCCATCGAGAACGCGGGCCTGATCGAGCAGCAGGAAGGCCGCATCGTCGCGCAGGGACGGCGCATCCGCCTTGGCGGCAATCGCCTTGACGACCGGATGATCCATGTTGATTTCAAGGATCGGCTTGGCGCCGGACTGCAGACGGCCAGCCCCCTGCAAGATCTTCTCAAGCTGGCGGTCATAACCCTGCTCGGACGCGACGAGGCAGACGGCGCTTTCGATCAGGCGATCGGATGCGCGCACATCGGAGACTTCATCGGCTAGCTTCTGCTTGGCATAGTCAAGGAAGGCCTGGACTTCGGCAGGCGCGCTTTCGCTTTCCGGCTTATCCTCATCATCCTGTTTCTTGAATTGGGCGAGATCGGCAGAGCCTTGCGTGATCGACTTGAAGCTCTTGCCCTCGAATTCCGGCGCGTTCGTCACCCAGAAGCTGTCGACTGAATCGGTGAGCAACAGAACTTCGATGCCGCGGGCACGGAAGCCTTCGAGCTGCGGCGAAGCTTTCAGCTGCTCCAGGCTGCCACCGACGAGATAGTAGATCGGCTGCTGACCTTCCTTGGCATCCCTAATGTAGTCGGCAAGCGAGCGATAGCCGTCGCCCGAGGTCGTGGTGCGGAAGCGCGAAAGCGCCAGAAGCTGAGAACGACGTTCGAAGTCCTCGTAAATGCCTTCCTTGATGAGGCTGCCGAAATTCTCCCAGATCTTCAGGAAGGCGTCATGATCGCTCTCCGCCTGCTTCTCGATCGCCGTAATGATGCGGTTGGTGACGCCCTTGCGGATCGCCGTCAGGATCGGGCTTTCCTGAATCATCTCACGCGAGACGTTGAGCGGCAGGTCCGACGTGTCGACGAGACCGCGCACGAAGCGTAGATAGCGCGGCAGCAATTCGGCTTCATCGGTGATGAAGACGCGTTTCACATAAAGCTTCATGCGCCCCTTGCGATCCGGATCGAAAAGATCGAAGGGCTGCGAACCGGGCACGAATGCGAGCGCCGAATATTCATGGCGGCCCTCGGCGCGGAAATGCACGGTCAGTGCCGGCTCGTCATACTGGCCGGAAACGCCGCGATAGAAATCGGTATATTCCTCGGTCGTGATGTCGTTCTTCGACTTGGTCCACAGCGCTGTACCGTCGGTGAGCTGCGTTGCCTCCTCGCCGGGCTTCTCGGCTATCTTGATCGGCACCGGCACATGACCGGATTGCTCCTTGACGATGCGCTCGACGGTCCAGCGCGATGCATAGCTCTTGGCATCCTCCATCAGATGCAGCGTGATGCGGGTGCCGCGCGCGGGAGCCTCGCTCACCTCGACGGGCGCAACGCTGTAGCCACCCTTGCCGTCCGAAGACCAAAGCCAGGCATCCTCGGCGCCGGCCCGACGGGAGATGACGTCGACGCGATCGGCCACCATGAAACAGGAATAGAAGCCGACGCCGAACTGGCCGATGAGTTGCGCTCCCTCGCCCTGCTTGTTGGCCTCGATTCGCTCCATGAAAGCGCGTGTGCCGGAGCGGGCGATCGTGCCGAGCGCCTCGATCATCTCGTCGCGGCTCATGCCGATGCCGTTGTCTTCCACGATGAGCCTGCCGCCATCGGCGTCGAGCGTCAGCAGGATGCGGCTGTCGGGATCGTTCGCGAGCAGGCCGGGTTGCGCAATCGCCTCGTAACGCAGCTTTTCGCAGGCATCGGCCGCGTTCGAGATCAGCTCGCGCAGGAAGACATCCTTATCCGAATAAACCGAGTGAACCATCATATGCAGAAGGCGGGCAACGTCGGCCTCGAAGACGTGGCTCTCGGCGGTCATCTCTGCGGTGGTGGTTGTCATATGCGTCTAGTCTCCTGGGAATGTTGAAAGTCGCGCCGAACAGGTGGCGGAAGACGAGAGAAATTTCAAGCTTGGGCGGCCAATAAGGTTGGCCTTCGGCCGCGATAGAAGGTGCCGCTCCGGCTTTCCAGCCATCATCAAACGCGCGGGTAGAATATCGGAGACCTACCGGCATAAAGCCCGAAGCTTGACTTTATGAGATCAATATGAGAACATAAAGTGAACATATGGAGATATCCATGACCAAAGCCGAGCAAGTCATCGAACGTGCAATGACCTTTGTCGCTGTCTCGAAGGCCCTTCGGGAGCGCGAACAGGAACGGCGCGCCACATGGACGCGCCGTGTCGAAATCAGCCGGCCGCTACCGCCCTTGCCGCGCGCCGTTCAGCTTTCGTTGAAACTCGACAGCTGAAGTGGTGGGGGTGGTAACAGCACCCGGCAGGCTGTGAAGCGCCCGCCTTTCGGCGGGCGCATGATGTTCTTATTGCTTATGCCTTGAAGAAGGCGAGCAGGTCCGCGTTGATCACGTCCGCATGCGTCGTGGCCATGCCGTGCGGGAGGCCCTTGTAGACCTTGAGCGTGCCGTTCTTCAGCAGCTTCGAGGACAGAAGGGCCGAGTCCGCGATCGGCACGATCTGGTCGTCGTCGCCATGCATGACGAGCGTCGGCACTTCGATCTTCTTCAAGTCTTCGGTGAAGTCCGTTTCAGAGAAAGCCTTGATGCAATCATAATGGGCCTTTGTGCCGCCCATCATGCCCTGACGCCACCAATTGTCGATGACGCCCTGCGAAACAGCGGCACCGGGACGATTGAAGCCATAGAACGGACCTGAAGGAATATCACGGAAGAATTGAGCGCGGTTGGCCGCAAGTGCTGCACGGAAGCCATCAAAGACTTCGAGCGGCAGGCCGCCGGGGTTCTTGTCGGACTTGACCATGATCGGCGGTACGGCGCCGATCAGCACGGCCTTCGAGACGCGACCATGGCCACCGTACTGGGCGACATAGCGCGCAACTTCGCCGCCGCCTGTCGAATGGCCGACATGGATGGCGCCCTTGAGATCGAGATGCTCGGCCAGAGCCGCCACATCGGCGGCATAGGTATCCATTTCATTTCCGGTCGCCGTCTGGCTGGAGCGGCCATGGCCGCGACGGTCGTGGGCGATGACGCGGTAGCCCTGGTGAAGGAAGAATAGCATCTGGGCGTCCCAATCGTCTGAGCTCAGGGGCCATCCGTGATGGAAGACGATCGGCTGGCCTGTTCCCCAGTCCTTGTAGAAGATCTGCGTGCCGTCCTTGGTGGTGATCGTGCTGCTGCTCATGGTGTCCTTACCTTTCGAAGTTGGCTGCTTTGTAGAGGCTTGTGCAGGTTGAGCGAAGGGGGCGACGGCTGCAGCGGCGGCAAGGCCGAGCCCGGCTGTCATAACGCCCCGACGAGTAGCTTGAGGGATCGACTGGCTCATTTCAATCTCCACTTAAATTTATCGTGCGACTTATTATCGCGACATATATGTGATTAGCGCATTTCGATTTTCATGTCCACACAAAATTATCTAGCGATTATTTATTGCGATAACCAATTGAAAGGTAATTATTTAATTTCGTGGACTTGCGAAGTCACATCGGTCTCTTGAACGAAAGTTTCGAAATCAGGCGCTGCTTAACTGTTGATAATTGCACGATAATTATTGCATGGGCTTATCGACAAAATGCGCGATCGCGAATTGCGCGACGCGTTCGTTCGACTTCCTCGCATCGTCGAGCCAGAACGGGAAAATCTGCCATTGATGGATCATCCCTGGCCAGACTTCTAAGCTCACATTGCCGCCTGCCTGGCGTACCTTATCTGCGAACCGCGAGGTGTCATCGAGCAGTGCCTCACGCGCGCCGACCTGGATCAACAGTGGGGGAAACCCCGAGACATTGCCATAGAACGGCGACATGTCGGGATCGACTGCTGGACGATCACGCGCAAACGCATCGTGGATGAGCGTGAGCTCGGCCTTGTTCATGAAAGGGTCACTGGCAGCGTTGGCGGCCAGGGACTCCCCCCTTGCGGCGAAGTCGGTGATCGGGCTCATCGCGACCACAGCAGCGGGAAGCGGACCACTCAGCCTAAGCTGGTTCAAAACGACTTCGATGGCCAGAGTTGCACCAACCGACTCGCCGGCGATAACGATGTTGCCGGCCCTGTATCCCGATGTCAGAAGCCAGCGATAAGCCGCAATGGCATCATCTCTTTGCGCGGGGAAGCGATTTTCGGGCGCGAGGCGATAGTCGACCAACAGCACATCGGCCGAGGCCGCCTTGGCGAGCGAACCCGCTATGTTGGCGTGCGTCCGAAGCGAGCCGCTATAGAAACCGCCGCCATGCAGATAAAGAATGGCACGCCGGCCGATTGGATGATGCAACCGAGCCGGCCAGATGAGATCACCATCCACACCGTTCGCGTCGACACGCCGTATCTGGACACGCGCCGGGCCCGGCGTCGATGCCATGAGCTTCTCGAAAGCGGAGCGGCGCTGCGACAGATCGGCTCCGGACACCGCACCGCTATCGCGCAAAGTGCCGATCAGCTTCTCGATCTGTTCGCTTGAAGTCTTTGTCTGCGGGGCGATCTCGGAGGTTTCGGCGGCTGCAGCTTGCGATATCAACCCTGGGCCTGCGCCTATCAGAACGGCCAGTGCCATGACGAAGCAACATATCCAGCGCAATGATCGGAACTCGTTCATCAAATAAGCCTTTTCCCCGCAAGGCCGTGGACGCCATCGTGATGCCACGGTCGCAGAAAAGCTATTTGTGTCAAGTATGGTGGGCAAGATGGGACAGGAATTCCATTCATCCGCCTGCCCGTCATTCATCGCCTCGACATGATCAACCGATAATCGCTTCCCTATCGGTGCTCCGTTTCATTGAGGTGACAGTGCCGGTGGACTAGTCCTTTTCATTCAGCCCCATGTCTGGCCGCCGCGAGGCGAGCGATGATCGCCTGCCGTGCCATTCTCGAGCCCGCAAGGCGTTGCCTGGTTCTAGCCAACACCTCAACGCTGGCCTTCTCGGGCAATCCGGAATGAAATGGCGGCTCGGGCGCGTATTCCAGCGACAACTGGATCGCTTCGGCTTCCTCTCGACCGCGCAAGGCGGCAACGATCGTCAGTCCGAAATCGATACCGGCCGTAACGCCGCCCGCGGTGAAGAGATTGCCATCCCGTACGACGCGCCCCGGCGAGGCAACGGCTCCGAAATTCTCGAGGAAGTCAAGCGCATTCCAATGGGTCGTGGCCTTCTTGCCCTTGAGCAGGCCGGCCGCTCCAAGGACGAGAGAACCGGTGCATACCGATGTCACGAAGCGGGCTTGGGCCGCCTGTTCCCGGACGAAGCTCAGGACGGCCGCATCCTCCAGCAATGCATTGACGCCGACACCGCCGGGCACGCAGATGACGTCAAGCGGCGGGCATTCGGCAAACGTCGTTGTCGGCTGCAACACCAGCTTCGTTGCCGACACGATGGGCGACGTGTCCTTCCACAAGAGATGCACCTCCGCATCATCCATCGAGGCGAATACCTCGTAGGGTGCGGTCAGATCGAGTTGCTGGACGCCTGGAAACGCAAGCAGGCCGAAGCGGATGGTCATGACATGTCTCCGATGATTGACTTTCCAAGCCTATGCGACAATGCTCTGGCACATTTGCCAAACCACCGTCATTTTTTGCCAATCATGCGCCGCATCGAAATTCTTGCCTTCGACAACGCCCAACTGCTTGACATCACGGGTCCGCTGCAGGTTTTCACCAGCGCCAACGAGGCGGCGCATGAGCTCGATCAGCCGAAACCCTACGAAGCCATCGTTGTCGCGGAAAACCCACAGACCCGAACCAGCTCTGGTCTCGCGCTGATGACCGCCCCACTCGGCAGTAGCGATATTCCGCTCGACACCTTGATCATCGCCGGCGGCTGGGGCGTCAATAAAGCCTGCGAGAACCTCGGCCTGATCGAATGGGTGCGCCGGCGAGCCGCGAATGCTCGTCGGATAGCCTCCGTCTGCAGCGGCGCCTTTCTGCTTGCGGAAGCCGGTCTTCTGGATGGGCGGCGGGCAGCGACCCATTGGAATCGTTGCGAAGAATTTGCCAAGCGCTTTCCGCAAGTGAAGCTCGAGCCCGATCCGATCTTCGTCCAGGACGGGCAGATCTGGAGTTCCGCCGGCGTGACTGCCGGGATCGATCTTTCGCTTGCTTTGGTCGAGGCCGATCTTGGTCGCTCGTTGGCACTTTCCGTGGCTCGCGAACTCGTCGTCTTCCTCAAGCGTCCGGGGGGCCAGGCGCAGTTCAGCGCGGCGCTGAGGCTTCAGGAAAGCGGCCAACGCTTCGATCGTCTGCATGGCTGGATCATGGACAATCTGCGCGCCGATCTTTCCCTACCGGCGCTCGCCGAGCAGGCAAATATGAGCGCACGCAGCTTCTCGCGCCACTATCTGAAAGCGACCGGGCGGACACCTGCACGCGCGGTGGAGGAAATCCGCATCGAAGCGGCCCGCCGCCTTCTGGAAGAAGGCCTGAGCGTGCATCAGGCACGCATGCGCTGCGGCTTCAGTTCGGAAGAAACCATGCGGCGCAATTTCATGCGGAAATTCGGCACGACGCCGCAGGCATTTCGCGATCATTTTGGATGAGGCCTGACTGCGTCGGCAAACATTTGTCCCGCACTTCAGCAAAGTGGGCCTTTCTGCATAAATATGGTCGCTGCGCCCTTTCCCAGACGTTCAGAGTCGTCATAGGCTGCCGCGACCGGAATCCACACAAGGCTTAAGCAAGATGGCAATGCACCGTTTCGTTCCCAACACCTATCACAATGTCATCGGCTCGCTGCCACCGGCCTTGCATGTTGCCGATGGCGATACGGTCGTTACCGAAACGCTCGATGCCGCCGGCTACGACAAAAACGATATTCGCCAGATATCCGGCCCCAATCCGATGAACGGGCCGATCTTCATCGAGGGCGCTGAGCCGGGAGATTCTCTCAAGGTCGAGATTCTCGCAATGGTGCCGACGCGCGATACAGGCTTTACCCGCAGCGTGGTCGCCGCCAATGTTATCGATCCACAGGATGTCCGCGCGCTGCCGGCAGCCGAGAGGGCGATCTGGCAGATCGACCGCCAGAATCTTACGACACGACTGGCCGAACCGGTCGCGGGTCTCGAGACACTTACCCTGCCGCTCGCTCCGATGATCGGCTGCTTCGGGGTCGCGCCGTCTCTCGGTCAGGCCATATCGACCGCCACCAGCGGCGAATTCGGCGGCAACATGGATTATCGCCTGCTTGGGCCTGGCACGACCGTCTGGTTTCCGGTCGCGGCGCCGGGCGCGCTTTTCTTCCTCGGCGATTGCCATGCGGTGCAAGGGGACGGCGAGATCGTTGGCACCGGCATTGAGACCACATTCGAGGTGACGGTGCGCCTGAGCGTCGAAAAGAAGAAGACGATCGTCTGGCCGCGCGGCGAGACGGCAGAGGATATTTTCACCATAGGCAATGCCCGGCCGCTCGATCAGGCCCTGCAACACGCCACCAGCGAAATGCTGCGCTGGCTCGGCTCAGATTACGGTCTCGACAAGACTGCGGCTAGCCACCTGCTCGGTCAGGTTGTGCGCTACGATGTTGGCAACGTCTTCGACCCTGCCTACACCATGGCCTGCCGGGTCTCGAAATCCTGGCTGAAACGCCGATAAAATATCAGCTCGCATCCTGGGAAAGGTCGCGCCGCTGGCGCGACACGTTGCTTTCCTGCCGCTCCCGCGCCATGCGGCTGACGGCGGCACGCAGCTGTGGATGCCGCGACATGAACAGATTGAAGTCGCGGCGGTCCAGCACGAAGAGCTGACAGAAATCGACGGCGACGACATCGGCCGTGCGGCGCGCGCCCGTCAGCAGCGCCATTTCGCCGAAAAAGGCCCCGGCGCCGAGCCGGATCTCGTCATCCTCCAGCTGTACCTCAACAGCGCCCGAAGCGATGAAGAACATGCTGTCGCCACGATCGCCGGTTCGGATCACCCGGTCGCCGGGCGACGCCGATCTCGGGCGGAAGAGCAGCAGCAGCTCCTCATGCTCGTTATCATCAAGTTCGGCAAACATCGGGAAAGTTTCGATGAGCTGCTCGATCTCGAGATGATGCTGGCGATCACGCTCCTCGCGCTGCTTGTTGATGACGGCCAACTGGCGGCGAAGAGCCTCCTGCTTGGCCATGCCATATTTGTTCGCCAGGAAGGGCCAGCGCCCAAAGGCCCAGTTTTCCAGCTTTTCCGTGGCGTAGAAAGCCAGCGGATTGAGCGTGATCGACAGGATCGCACCGGCAAGGATGAGATCCTGTCCTTCCCGCGTCAGCAGCCCGAGCGAGACGCCGAGCCCGGCCAGAATGAAGGAGAACTCACCGATCTGCGCAAGTCCGGCGGCAACTGCAAAGCCGATGCTGGCGGGATAGCGCAGCAGCAGCACGACACAGAAAGCGATCAACGCCTTGCCGAGCATGATCAAAGCAAGCACGCCGATAATCATCAGCGGTTCGCGGATCAAAACCGACGGATCGAAGAGCATGCCGACGGACACGAAGAACAGCACCGAAAAGGCATTCTGCAATGGCAGGGAGTCGGCCGCCGCCCTGTGGCTGAGATGCGATTCACTCATCACAAGGCCGGCAAAGAAGGCGCCGAGCGCAAAGGATACGCCGAAGATTTCTGCTGCACCGAAGGCAATGCCGAGCGCAATTGCCAACACCGACAGCGTGAAAAGTTCGCGCGAACCCGTGCGCGCAACCGAGGTCAGGAGCCATGGCACCACACGCGGGCCGATGAAGATCGCGACAGCCGCGAAGGCTGCGACCTTGAGCAGCGTCATGCCGATCGTCAGCCAGATCGAACCGGAAGCGGCATGACCACCGGCATCCGCATGACCGCCCAGAACACCGGCAAAGGCCGGCAAGAGCACGAGCGCAAGCACCATGGCCAGATCTTCGACAATCAGCCAGCCGACGGCGACACGGCCATTGGTCGAACTCACGAGATTGCGCTCTTCCAGCGCCTTCAGCAGCACGACCGTACTGGCAACGGCAAGACTGAGGCCAAAGACCACGCCTGCACCGACGCTCCAGCCCCATAGCGACGTCAAACCCACACCGAGCAGCGTCGCAATCGCAATCTGGCCGATGGCTCCGGGAATGGCGACGCCGCGTACCGCCAGTAAATCAGCGGCCGAGAAATGCAGGCCGACGCCGAACATCAGCAGGATGACACCAATCTCGGCCAATTGCGATGCGAGGGAAACATCGGCGACAAAACCAGGGGTTGACGAACCTATGATGACGCCAGCCACCAGATAACCGACCAGCGGCGGCAGATGCAGCCTGTCGGCCAGATAGCCGAAAATGGCCGCGAATACGAAGCCCGCGGCAATCAATGCGATCAATGCAACGTCGTGCGGCACGGCTGTCCTTCCCGTTTCACGGCGTTAAAGCCTGTTTCCCTCTTTGAGAGGCTACCTAGCATCGCTTTTGCAGGGCCGTCTACGGGAGATATGAAACCTAAGGGAAAACATCGCCTTGCCGATGCGTGAAGCCCGCAAAGGACTTGAGGCAAGGCGATGTGACAGCGAAACCCTATTGGTCGAGGACGATCTGTAATTTGACGTCGGTCGGACGTGCCTCAACAGCGCGATCGAAAGCCTTGATCGAGTCCTCGAAGTCAAATGTCTCGGATATCAAGGGCTTCAGATCGACTCGACCGGAGGCGATCAGCGCGATCGAACGCTCATACTGATGCGCGTAGCGGAAAACCGTTTCGATGCGGATCTCCTTGGTCGATGCCGTCGAGACGTCGAAGCCGACCGGATTGACCGGCAGGCCGACGGCAACGATGACACCGCCGGGGCGCGGCAGCGCCATCACCGTTTCCCACGCCTTCGGCGAGCCCGAGCATTCGAAGATGACATCCGCACCCCAGCCATCGGTCAAGCGATCGACCTCTTCGACGAGATTCTTCTCGCGAATATTGACCGGAATGACGCCCTGATACTGCGCGGCGATATCGAGTTTCGGCTGGGCGAGATCGGCAACGATCGCCCGCGCGCAGCCGCCGGCAAGGGCTGCAACCGCAACCATGATACCGATCGGGCCGGCGCCGAGTACGACGGCGGTGTCGCCAGGCGTGATGCGCGCCTTGGTGGCTGCCTGCATGCCGACGGCGAAGGGCTCGACCATCGCCCCTTCCGCAAAGCTGACATTATCGGGCAGCTTGAAGGTGTAGTTGGCCGGGTGCACGACGAAGGGGGTCAGCACGCCATGGATCGGCGGTGTCGCCCAGAAGGTGACGGCGGGATCGACATTGTACATGCCGAGACGGCTGGCCTTGGAATTGGCATCGGGAATGCCGGGCTCCATGCAGACACGGTCGCCGATCTTCAGATGCGTCACGCCTGCGCCGACTTCCACCACCGTTCCCGCCGCTTCGTGACCAAGAACCATCGGCTCGTTGACGATGAAGGGGCCGATTTTTCCGTGGGTGTAATAGTGCACATCCGATCCGCAGACGCCGACAGTGTGGATCTTGATTTTCACCTGGCCAGGCCCGACCTCCTGCGGCAGATCGATATCGCGGATCGCCAGTTCATGCTGACGCTCCAAAACCAGGGCACGCATCTTGCTCATTTGCCTTTTCCTCTTCCAAAGCAACCAATGTCCCGCTGACACGGGCACGAAATCCTTGTTCGTTATATCGTCTGAGCCAGCATCATAAAACGCTCTTTAGGCTCTTGCAGATGAAGTTCGACGGCTCTCTGCGGCCGTCAAAGTATGCCTCATCCTCAACATATTAGATAATACTTATTATTTAGCTCGCTATTGCCGATATTGACTGGCGTTCCATTTCTTGTCTTTCTAATCACTAATGAGAAGGAGGGGCTCATTATGGCAGTATATGATTGGACCGGTCAGCGCGCCCGCCGGAGGAAGATGATGCGCGCAGCCAGCGTCGCAATGCTTCTGATCATCCTGATGGCGATTCCAGCAATATTGCTGCATTATAATCTCATCCAATTCCCATACTAACCACTTCGAATATTGACATCGCTACGCCGCCTTCCTTGCGTTCTGTTTTGGCTTGCGCGAAACGTTGTCACCTGCCTTGCGGTCAAGCGGCAAACAATCCAGCACGGCCAGAAGCGCGATGATGCCGAGCAGCACGAAGGCCAGACGGAACTCGATGGCGACGACACCATCGACCCCCAATGGCGCACTGATTGCCTGGCCGATACGTATGCCGATAGCGCCAACCGCGATGCCCATGCCCATCGTCAGCTGAAAGACGGTGCTGAACAGCGTGTTGGCACCCGTCATCTGCCCCGGTGGGATATCGGCAAAAGCTATCGTGTTGAGTGCCGTAAAGTGCATCGACCGGCACATGCCGCCGATGAACAGCACCGGCGCAATGAACCAGAGCGGCGTATCGGGCGAAAACAGCGCACAGGCGGCAATGAAGATGGCGTTCAGAAGACCATTGACGATCAGTACCGGCTTGAAGCCGAAGCGGCGCAGAATGGGTGTCGTTGCTGGCTTCATTGCCAGATTGCCGGCGAAAACGGCGAGCGTCAGCATGCCCGCATGAAAGGCGCTGAGCTCGAAGCCGACCTGAAACATCAACGGCAGCAGGAATGGCACGGCACCGATAGCGGTGCGGAACAACGATCCGCCTGAGATGGTGATGGCGAACGTCGGCAGCTTTAGCCCGGAGAGATCGATGAGCGGATGCTTCGTGCGGAGAAAATGGAAAACGGCGATGGTCAGCAGGACGAAGCCGACGATCACATAGGCCCAGGCCTCCAGCCAGACGGGATCAGGGCGGCCGATCAGTTCCAGCCCATACATCAGGCTCGCAAGCCCGATGCCGCTGACGACGAAGCCGATCCAATCGAATGGCGGGCGCGCTGTGCTTTTCGTTTCCGGAATGAGCATGAGCGCAAAAATGAAAGCCAATATGCCGAGCGGCAGATTGAGGAAGAATATCCAACGCCAGCTTGCATGGTCGGTGATGAAGCCGCCGAGCGGTGGCCCGAGGATCGGCGCCACCAGCGCCGGCCAGGTGATCGTCGCAATAGCCGAGATCAGCTTGTCCTTCGGGGTATTGTTCAAGACGACAAGACGGCCCACCGGCACCATCATCGCGCCGCCGATGCCTTGCAGGATGCGCATGGCAACAAAGGAGCCGGCGCCATTGGCAAAACCGCAGAGGACGGAGGCGAGCGTGAAAATGACGACGGCTGTCGTGAAGACCAGACGCGCGCCGAAGCGATCACTGATCCAGCCGCTGATCGGAATGAAGACGCCAAGCGTCAGCAGATAGGCGCTCATGCCGATATTGAGATCGACGGGGCGGGCGCCGAAGGAAATGGCCATCTGCGGCAATGCGGTCGCGATGACCGTACCGTCGAGATTCTCCATGAAGAAGGCGCCAGCCACGAGCAGTGCTATCAACAGCGAACGCGAGCCCGCCTCCCGCACCTCCTCCCTCTGCCCAGGTGTGGACATATCATTCATGGATCAGCAACTCCGAATCCGCCTCGCATCCCGCCTGCATTTAACCGGTTCGGGAACGTTTACGATAGCCGAAATCGTCCCATCAATCGATTGAGCGATCACGTTTCGCTTAGCGAATGGTACGCAATTTGATCTCCACGCCGATACCGTTGCCGACCCAAACAGGCCCGAGGCTAACCTGTTCAAATCGGTGAACAGATCAGTCAATTCGTTGCCAGTAGGCATGTATATGGAAGACATGCTAGGGTTTTCATCGGAAAATGCCGCGGGAAGTACAATGGGATCGATACCACAACACTATGGAGCAGCCCCGAGCCGGCCGAGATGCTGGCAAGGAGCCTCCGCATCGACATAGGCTGACGATTGTTCTTACCAACGGCGCATCAATAAGGAACGAGAGCCCCGCATAATGAAACATGGCCAGGACGCAATGACCTCCAGGGCTACCCCGGAATCGAAACTGATCGTAACGCAGTCGCCCTTCGATGCCTTTGTGCGAAAATACGGTACGATCCCGCGGCGCGGCGTCTTCGGCTATTTCGTCCACGAACTCGGTCGCCGCATCGTCGGCGGAGACTATCCGGTCGGCACGACACTGCCGAATGAGCCAGATCTCGTCGAACAATTCGGTATCAGCCGCACGGTCATCCGCGAAGCGATGAAATGCCTGGCCGGCAAGGGATTGGTCGAGATCAAGACCCGCGTCGGCACGCGCGTCAAGGAACGCTCCAACTGGCATCATCTCGATACGGATGTCATGGTCTGGTATTACGAGACCGGCCCATCGGTCGAAATCATGCGATCGATCAAGGATCTGCGATTGGCGCTCGAACCGGAGGCGACGGCGCGCGCAGCACTCCGCCGCACCGAAAGCGACATTACGGCCATCAAATCCGCCTACGAAGAGATGGCGTCCACCATCGGCGACGTCAACAGCAATGCCGATGCCGACCTGCGCTTCCATACGGCGATCTTCGCCGCTACGCACAACATGATCTATTCGCAGCTGATCGATCTGATCGCGGTCGGGATCTACGCCAACCGCACGCTATCGGGCCACGAGGACATAGCCGAAGGACAAAAGCGCGCCCTGCCCCTTCACAAGGCGATCCTCGACGCCATTCTCGCACAGGATACGGACGCCGCGATCAAGGCATCGCGAAACCTGCTGGAAGCCTGGCTCGCGCGCGACTACGGCTTCTGACAGATCACACCCTGCCCCGGTGCCCTGGCCTCGCGCTAATGGGTCAGCGCTTCCGGTGCATCCGCCTTGGGCGCCGACGACGCCCGACCGGCATCTCGCGTAATCGGGATCTCCTCACGATTATTCAGGCCCTTGTGGGATCAATGTTCTGACATCTCGCCTGCAGCGCCGTATGAGCGCAGTTTGTCGGTGATGACACTTCGGCATCTCCTCGACCAGCCGCAGGCTCAAAGGGAACCCAAATACAGCCAGACCGAACGAGCAATGATCTGCGGTGGAAAGCGGTGGTTCTTGTAGCTGACGCAAGAGGCGCTAATTCCTGCAACTATCTCGCCAACCGAAAGCTACTTGACGGGAGCTTTGACATTGTAAGAGTTTACGAACGCAACTTCCCGGTCAACAATGTACCCGCAGAAAGATGATGCCGATGTCTGGGCACGGGACGCCGCCAGCATTGCCGTCCATAATTTCCTGATTGGTCCCAACCCCTATTGAGGTTCCCATGCGCATCGCCGTCGGAGGCATTCACATCGAATGCAGCACCTACAATCCCGTCCTGAACGAAGAGAAGGATTTTCGCGTTTTACGCGGCCCAGAGCTGACTGCCTCGCCCTACTTCGCCTTCCTTAGGGATTATGACGGCGAATTCCTGCCAACCATTCATGCCAGAGCGATCGCCGGCGGTCCGGTCGCCCGTCATACATACGAAGCCTTCAAGACAGAGTTTCTGGAAGGATTGAAATCATTACTGCCACTCGATGGGCTTTATCTCGCCATGCACGGCGCCATGTATGTCGAAGGCATGGAAGACGCCGAAGGCGACTGGATCAGTGCGGCTCGTGCCGTCGTCGGCGACGATTGTATGGTCTCGGCAAGCTACGACTTGCACGGCAATGTCACCCAGCGCATCATCGATGCGCTCGACATGTACTCGACCTATCGCACCGCGCCGCATATCGATGTCGAGGAGACCATGCGCCGCGCCGTCAAGATGCTGACGGAAAGCCTGAAGACCGGTGTAAAACCCATCCTGCTCTGGGCGCCGATCCCCGTGGTGCTGCCGGGCGAACGCACCAGCACCGTCGATGAACCGGCCAAGAGCCTTTACGACATGCTGCCCGGAATCGATGCCATCGACGGCGTCTGGGATGCCTCCCTCATGGTCGGTTACGTCTGGGCCGACGAACCGCGCGCAACGGCCGCCGCCATCATGACCGGCACGGACCGCGCCGTGCTCGAACGCGAAGCGAAACGACTGGCGCAGGCCTATTGGGATGTGCGCAAGGATTTCGTTTTCGGCTCGGAGACCGGCTCGCTCGAAGAATGTGTCGCCAAGGCAATCGCCAGCACGACTTCGCCCGTGGTTCTGGCGGAATCCGGCGATAATCCAACGGGTGGCGGCGTCGGTGATCGCACCGACGTGCTGGCGGAACTGATTGCCAAGGGAGCACAAGGCGTCATCTTTGCCGGCATCGCCGACAGGGCCGCGACGGAAGCCTGCTATACCGCAGGCCTCGGCGCCACTCTCAATCTTTCCGTCGGCGCATCGCTCGACACCGAGGGCAGCAAGCCGGTGACGGGCAGCTTCACCGTCAAATATCTGCTGGAGACTAAAGAAGCGACCGACAGGCAGGCCGTGGTTTCCATCGGCGGCATCGACCTTGTGCTGTCGGCCAAGCGCCGCCCCTATCATAACATCGCCGATTTCACCCGCCTCGGCCTCGCACCGCACAAAGCGAAGATCATTGTCGTCAAATCCGGCTACCTTTCGCCCGAGCTGGCGCCGATCGCCAACCCGAACCTGATGGCTCTGTCCCCCGGTGTCGTCGATCAATTTGTCGAACGCCTGCCGCGGTTGCGCAAGACGAAGCTAACCTATCCCTTCGACAAGGATTTCGACTTTACGCCTGAGACAGCGATTTCCGCGCGCGCCGTCGGCCGCTGAAGCTCAAGTCAAAGAACCGCAATAGCGGCTATCGTCAATCACGCACAAAGATTGTGCAATGCCGAAATTGCACAAAAAAGCGCTTGACGAGGCGAACGAGTTCAACTTCTATCGAACCAATTTCAAATTGGTTCACCTCTCGATATGGCAATCGACGGCCTTCCGGAAAATTCGGTCCATGCCCTGGAAAGGCTCCGTGGGCTTTTGAATTCGGCAGATCTCCCGGCTGACGGAAAGCTGCCGACGGAGCGGGCTCTTTCGGAAAACCTCGGCGTCAGCCGGCGTGCGATCCGGCGAGCACTCGAAGTGCTGGAAGCGGAAGGCCGCGTCTGGCGCCGGCAGGGCTCGGGAACCTATGTCGGGCAGCGCCCGGCCGATTGGAGCCAGCATGTCAGCACGCTTGTGGCCGGCACGGA
This sequence comes from Rhizobium sp. BK491, assembly GCF_014194925.1. Lineage (NCBI taxonomy): Bacteria > Pseudomonadati > Pseudomonadota > Alphaproteobacteria > Hyphomicrobiales > Rhizobiaceae > Rhizobium > Rhizobium sp. BK491. The sequence continues at coordinate 474,384 of NZ_JACIAR010000003.1, read as the reverse complement.
TCTCATGGAGGTCATGGAAGTTCGGCTGCGCATCGAGCCGCAATTGGCTCAGCTCGCCGCCATGCGCGCCAAACCCGACGACATCGACCGCATGTACGAACTAGCGAAGAAGATCACCGCCAGCGACGATGCCGACAGCCGAGAGCTTTGGGATGGCGCATTGCACCGGCTGATTGCACAAAGCGCCGGCAACCAGTTCTTCCTCACCATTTTCGACGTCATCAATCATGTCCGTCAGGATGAAGCCTGGCAAACCATTCGCGAATTGGCCCGCAGCATCAACAAGACCCGCCCTGTCTCCTATGCACAGCATAGGACGATCATCGATGCGATTGCTGCACGCAATCCGATGAAGGCGGCCGAAGCCATGCGCGAACATTTGCTGATGCTGCAGGAAAGCCTGATCCGCATCACCTCGCTGGATGCACGCCTAGCCGAGGAACCGCTGACTGAGGAGGTGGACTGACCAAAAGTCCCGCCACGCTCGACCACGACCGGAGAGGAAACCGGTCGGGACCGCAAAGAACGAAAACGATAAACAGGAGAACAGAATGAAGATCGCCAAATTCATGGTATCGCTTGCCGCCGGCGCCCTGATCGCGCTGCCGTCCCTAGCCGTCGAACTCAAGATCGGCCTGCAGGACGATGCCGACGCGCTGGACCCTGCGCAATCGCGCACCTTCGTCGGCCGCATCGTCTATACCGCACTTTGCGACAAGCTCGTCGACGTAACACCGGACCTGCAGTTCGTGCCGCAGCTTGCCACATCCTGGAAATGGTCCGCCGACGGCAAGCAGCTCGTCATGGAGCTGCGCCAGGGCGTGAAATTCCAGGACGGGACGCCGTTCAATGCGCAAGCCGTTGTCGACAACATCCAGCGCTATCAGACATTGCCGGAGTCGCGCCGCAAGAGCGAGCTTTCTTCCGTCGCCAAGGTCGAAGCAACAGGCGAGTACGAAGCCACCTTCACCCTGAAGGCGCCTGACGTCACGCTGCTCGCCCAGCTTTCCGACCGCTCCGGCATGATGGTCTCGCCGACCGCGGCAAAGGCTGCCGGCGCCAAATTCGGCGATCATCCCGTTTGCTCCGGCCCGTTCAAATTCGTCGAGCGCGTGCAGCAGGACCGCATCGTGCTCGAAAAATTCCAGGATTACTGGAACAAGGACAAGATCTTCATCGACAAGGTGACCTACCTGCCGATCCCCGACACGACCGTTCGCCTCGCTAACCTGCGCTCCGGCGATCTCGATATGATCGAGCGCGTGGCGGCATCCGATGTCGGTACGGTCAAAGGCGACCCCAATCTCGTCTATGCCGATGCGATCGGCACCGGTTGGCTTGGCGTCTACGCCAATGTCGGCAATGGTGCGCGCGCCGACAATCCGATGGGCAAGGACAAGCGCCTGCGCCAGGCTTTCTCGCTGGCGATCGACCGCGAAGCCGCCATGCAGATCGTCTTCGACGGCACCGGACTTGCCGGCAATCAGCCGTTTGCACCTAACAGCCCGTGGTTCGACAAGGATATTCCGGTGCCTGCCCGCGACATCGACAAGGCCAAGGCGCTCGTAAAAGAAGCCGGCCTCGATCGCATTCCGGTCGAGCTCGCCGTCGCCAACAATCCCGTCTCGATGCAGATGATGCAGATCATCCAGTCGATGGTTGCCGAAGCAGGCTTCGACGTGACGCTGAAGACGACGGAATTCGCGACCCTGCTCGACGCGCAGTCGAGCGGCAACTATCAGCTCAGCCGCTCCGACTGGTCCGGCCGCTCCGATCCGGACGGCAACATCCAGCAGTTCGTGACGACCGGTGCCGGCCTCAACGATTCCAAATACAGCAATCCGGAAGTCGACAAGCTGCTGCAGGAGGCACGCCAGTCGCAGGACAATGCCGTGCGCAAGCAGAAATACGATGCGGCCGAGGCGATCCTCAGCCAGGATCTGCCGATCATCTTCCTCGGACATCAGGCCTGGATCTGGGCCTACAACAAAAAGGTATCCGGCTTCATGCCCTCCCCGGACGGCATGATCCGTCTCGTTGGCGTGAAGAAGAACGGCTGAGCGACCAAAGCCATGCGGGCTCCTTCCCGCATGGCCCTTTCACATTCGACATCGCGGCAAGGATCTGCCCATGTATAGCTATATCGGAAAGAGGCTGCTGGTCGCCATACCGACGCTGCTGATCATTTCGATCTTCGTCTTCTCGCTGCAGAAGCTGCTGCCGGGTGATCCGGTGCTTGCCATGGCCGGCGAGGAGCGCGATCCGCAGGTGCTGGAGCTGCTGCGCGAGAAATACCGGCTGAACGACCCGGTCATCTATCAATATGGCTACTGGCTGCAAGGCGTCGCGAAGGGCGATCTCGGCGTTTCGCTGCGCACCAATCAGCCGGTTCTGACCCTCGTTGCCGAAAAGCTGCCAGTCACCATTCAGCTCGCTGTGATGTCGATGATCTTTGCCTTCGCCATCGGCATCCCCATGGGCATTTTGGCGGCGGTGAAGAAGAATACCTTCATCGATTTTCTCGCCAATATCGTCGCCTTGTGCGGCCTGTCGGTGCCAAATTTCTGGCTTGGTATCATGCTGATCCTGCTGGTTTCGGTGAAGCTGCATTGGCTGCCGGCCTCGGGATACCAGCCGTTCTTCGAGGACCCCTGGCGTTCGATCCAGACGATGCTGATGCCGTCCTTCGTGCTCGGCAATGCACTGGCAGCCACCTTGATGCGCCATACGCGGTCTTCGATGCTCAGCGTGCTCAGTGCCGACTATATCCGCACAGCCCGCGCCAAGGGCTTGCCGGAGGCCGCCGTCGTGCTGCAGCACAGCTTCCGCAACGCCATCCTGCCTGTCGTCACCGTCAGCGCCCTGCTGTTCGGAGAACTGCTGGCCGGGGCAGTGCTGACCGAACAGATCTTTACCATCCCGGGCTTTGGCAAACTGATCGTCGATGCGGTTTTCAACCGGGATTACGCCGTCGTCCAGGGCGTGGTGCTCTGCACGGCCGTCGGCTTCATCGCCATGAACCTCATTGCGGATATTCTCTATGTCGTCCTCAATCCACGCATGAGGGCGGCCCTATGAGCACAATCGTTCAAGTGACTGCCGCAAGCGCCTCGGTCAAGCGTGCTCCCAACCGCGCCTGGCGCAAGCTGCGAGCCAACAAGGGGGCACTGGTCGGGCTTGCGATCATCCTGTTCTTTACCGTGCTCGCTGCGCTTGCACCGCTCCTGCCGATCCCGGATCCGGTCGCTACCAGCTGGTCGGCAATCCGCAAGGCGCCATCGGCCGCGCACTGGCTCGGCACCGACGATCTCGGCCGGGACATTCTCTCCCGCATGATCTGGGGCGCGCGAGCGTCCTTGATGGCCGGCGTCTTCTCGGTTGCCATCGCCGTTGCGATCGGCGTGCCTTTGGGCCTGATCTCGGGCTACTATGGCGGCTGGATCGATCAGATCATCTCGCGCATCACAGAAGCCTTCCTGGCGATGCCTTTCCTCATCACCGCCATTGCGCTTGCCGCCTTCCTCGGCCCGAGCCTCACCAATGCGATGATCGCGATCGGGCTTTCGGCAACGCCCGTTTTCGTGCGGCTGACGCGCGGCCAGGTGCTGGCGGTCAAGACGGAGGATTATGTCGAAGGCGCCCGCTCGATCGGTCTGCGCCATACCAGCATCATCACCCGTTACATCCTGCCGAACGTCTTTGCTCCGATCCTCGTGCAGGCAACGCTCACCATCGCGACGGCGATCATCGCCGAGGCCAGCCTCTCCTTCCTCGGCCTCGGCCAGCAGCCCCCTGCCCCGAGCTGGGGTTCGATGCTCAATGTCGCCAAGAATTATCTCGAACAGGCGCCCTGGATGGCCATGTGGCCGGGTGCCGCCATTTTTCTCGTCGTGATCGGCTTCAATCTCCTCGGCGACGGCCTGCGCGATGCGCTCGACCCGCGCGAAGCATGAATAAACTCAAAAGGATGCCCCAATGACCGCATTCACCACCCGCCCCGAAATCCTCGGCACCTTCGGCGTCGTCACGTCTACGCACTGGATCGCATCCGCCGTCGGCATGAGTATTCTCGAAAAGGGCGGCAATGCCTTCGACGCCGCCGTTGCCACCGGCTTCGTGCTGCAGATCGTCGAGCCGCATCTCTGCGGGCCGGGCGGCGACATGCCGGCCATCCTCTATTCGAAGAAGAAGGATAAGGTCGAGGTCATCTGTGCCCAGGCGCCAGCGCCGGCCGGCGCAACGATCGAACATTACACGCGCGAGGGGCTGAAGCTCATTCCTGGCGATGGCCTGCTCGCGACCGTCATTCCCGGCGCCTTCGACGGTTGGATGCTGATGCTGCGTGACTACGGCCGGCTGACGGTCCGCGACGTGCTGGAGCCGGCGATCCATTATGCCGAAAAGGGCCATCCCGTCCTGCCGCGCGTTTCCGCAACTATTGCAGGACTTGCCGATTTCTATCGCAAGGAATGGCCGACCTCCTATGACACCTGGCTTCCCGGCGGTGCCGCTCCCGAACCCTGGTCCAACTTCAAGAACCCGGTTCTTGCCGAAACCTGGAAGCGTGTCGTTGCCGAGGCGGAAAGCAAGAGCGATCGCGAAGCGCAGATCGAAGCCGCACGCGATGCCTATTACCGCGGCTTCGTCGCTGAAGCGATCGACAGCTATGTCAGCAAGACGGAGGTCATGGATGCGAGCGGCGCCCGCCACAAGGGCGTGCTGACTGCGGATGACATGACCAACTGGCGCGCCACCATCGAGGAACCGCAGACCTACGACTATCACGGCTGGACGGTCGCCAAGATCGGCCCCTGGGGTCAAGGCCCCGTCTTCCTGCAGACGCTGGCGCTGCTCAAGGGTTTCGATCTGGCCGGAATGGACCCGGCAGGCGCCGACTTCGTCCATACGGTCACGGAAGCGATGAAACTCGCCTTTGCCGATCGCGAGGTCTATTACGGCGACCCCAATTTCACGAAAGTGCCGCTCGAAAGCCTGCTGTCGGACGCCTATGCCGATGAACGCCGCCGGCTGATTTCGCCGGAGGCATCGCTTGCCTTGCGCCCCGGCAAGCTTGCCAGCTTCGAAGGCCAATATGATCTCACCATGCAGATGCTCGATGCGCCGGAAGCCAAGGGCGGTGCGGTCTATGAGCCCACAATGTCGCATCTCACCGAGAAGCGCGGCGATACCGTGCATATCGATGTCATCGACCGCGAAGGCAATATGGTGTCGGTGACGCCATCCGGCGGCTGGCTACAATCCTCGCCGATCATTCCCGGCCTTGGTTTCTGCCTGAATTCGCGCGCGCAGATGTTTTGGCTGCAGCCAGGCCTGCCCTCCTCGCTGGCACCGGGCAAGCGGCCGCGTACGACGCTGACGCCGACGATGGCGCTGCATGAAGGACGCCCGACGCTCGCATTCGGCACGCCCGGCGGCGATCAGCAGGAACAGTGGCAGCTCTCCTTTTTCCTGCGCTATGTCCATCACGGGCTGAACCTACAGGAAGCGATCGACAAGCCGCTATTCCACAGCACGCATTTCCCCAGTTCCTTCTATCCGCGCACGCGCGAACCCGGCGGCCTGACGGCAGAGGCGAATTTCAGTGCCGACGTACTGGATACGCTCCGCAAGAAAGGCCATCAGCTGACCGTCGCGCCGGAGTGGACCGTGGGCCGCCTCACCGCAGCTCGGCGTGACGCCGACGGCCTCTTGCGCGCTGCGGCAACACCGCGTTTGATGCAAGCCTACGCGATTGGGAGATAGAACGGATGACCTGGTCCATTGTCGCCCGCGAGCCGGAAACCGGAAACTTTGCCATCGCCGTCGCCACGCGCTTCTTTGCCGTCGGCAGCATCGTGCCGCATATTCGCGGCGGCATCGGCGCGGTTGCGACGCAGGCCTTTGCCAGCCCGCTCTACGGCATCGACGGACTTGCGATGCTGGCATCCGGTCATGCGCCGAGCGAGATCCTAGAAACGCTGAGCGCTCGCGACGAAGGCCGCGAGCAGCGGCAGTTTCACCTGATCGACAGCAAGGGCAACAATGCCGCCTTTACCGGCGCCAAATGCATCGATTGGGCGGGACATCTGGTCGATGACAATGTCTCGGTCGCCGGCAACATGCTGGCCGGGCCGCAGGTGATTTCTGAAACGCTTGCGACCTTCAAGAACACTGTCGGCAAGCCGCTCGCCGAGCGACTGCTCGAAGCCATGCGGGCGGGCGAAGATGCAGGCGGCGATAAGCGTGGCAAGCAATCGGCAGCACTCGTCATCCACCGCGACCAGGATTACGCCTGGCTGAACATCCGTGTCGACGACAGTGCCGATCCGCTTGCCGAACTGGAGCGGCTCTATGCCGTCGCTCAAGAGCGTTATCTTCATGTCGCCGAGACCATGCCGACGCGCCAGAATCCCAGCGGCGTGATCGACCGACGCGAGATCGACGAGAGGATTGCCGCGCTTGAGGCCAAAAGGGTGGCCGAAGGCCGACCCTCGGCTTCCCGTGCAACGATGGCAGCTCCGTCGTGAGCAACCTCAATTGAAGCCTGACCAATGGTAAAATCATAAAAGGGAACTCGATGCCGACCATTGCAGCTCGAACGACCAACCCAGGCACCCAGCCTGTTCTCTCCGTCTCCAGTCTCTCCACCTCATTTCTCGTCGATGGCGAGTGGCGCCTGGTCGTGAAGGGCATTTCCTTCGACGTCATGCCAGGTGAAACGGTCGCGATCGTCGGCGAAAGCGGTTCCGGCAAGAGCGTGACCTCGCTCTCGATCATGCGGCTGCTCGCCAGAGCCAGCAGCCGCATCGAGGGTGAAGTCAGGCTCAACGGCCACGATCTTCTGACTTTGCCGGAGGCCGAGATGCGCAAGGTGCGCGGCAAGGATGTCGCGATGATCTTTCAGGAGCCGATGACTTCTCTCAATCCGATCTTCACTATCGGCCGGCAGATTTCCGAGGCGCTGACCTGCCATGGCAATATTTCCAAGGCTGAAGCGAAGGCGGAAACGATCCGCCTCCTGGAAAAGGTGCGCATCCCCAACGCGTCCTCGCGCTTCGACGAATATCCGCACCAGTTTTCCGGTGGTATGCGCCAGCGCGTGATGATCGCCATGGCGCTTGCCAGCCGCCCGAAACTGCTGATCGCTGATGAGCCGACGACCGCGCTCGACGTCACCATCCAGGGCCAGATCCTCGATCTCATCAAGGTGCTGCAGGAAGAGGAAGGCATGTCCGTCCTCTTCATTACCCACGACATGGGCGTCGTGGCCGAGATTTCCGACCGCACCATCGTCATGTATCGTGGCGAGGCAGTCGAGACCGGCAAGACCGACGATATCTTCCATCGCGGCCAGCATCCCTATACTCGAGCCCTGCTGTCAGCCGTGCCGCGCTTGGGTTCGATGAAGGACCAGCCGCAGCCGCTGCGCTTCCCGGTCGTTGACGCAAGCACTGGCGAGCGCAGCGAGCCAAAGGCGCTCACAGACACCGTCAATCACCGCAAGACGCCGGTTCTCGAGGTGAAGAACCTCGTCACCCGCTTTGATCTTCGCGGTGGCCTGCTTGCCCGTCCGACAGGCGCTATCCACGCCGTCGAAAATGTCTCCTTCGATCTCGCTCAGGGGGAAACCCTGTCGCTGGTCGGAGAATCCGGCTGCGGCAAGTCGACGACGGGGCGCTCCATCATGCGCCTCATCACGCCGAAGTCCGGCGAAGTTCGGCTCGACGGCTATGATGTGATGAAGCTGGACGCGCTCGAACTGCGCCGGATGCGCCGCAGCATCCAGATGATCTTCCAGGACCCTTTCGCAAGTCTCAATCCGCGCATGACGATCGGTGCCGCGGTCGCGGAACCCATTATCGAGCATCGCCTTGGTTCGCGCGCCGAAGCCCGGGAGAAGGCGGCCGATCTTCTGGAACGTGTCGGGCTGAAAGCCGACATGATGAGCCGCTATCCGCATGAATTCTCAGGCGGCCAGCGCCAGCGCATCTGCATCGCCCGCGCGCTCGCCCTTGATCCGAAAGTGATCGTCGCGGACGAAAGCGTGTCGGCGCTGGACGTATCGATCAAGGCGCAGGTCTGCAATCTGCTGATGGATCTGCAGCAGAGCCTCAACCTGTCCTATCTCTTCATCTCGCACGACATGGCCGTGGTCGAGCGCGTCAGCCATCGCGTCGCCGTCATGTATCTCGGCGAGATCGTCGAAATCGGACCGCGCGCGTCGCTGTTCGAAAATCCGCAGCATCCCTACACGAGGAAGCTGATGGCGGCCGTCCCGGTGCCGGATCCGTCCCGACGCGGCATCCGGCGCAACCTTGCCGTCGACGAGTTGAAGAGCCCGGTGCGCCCCGTCGGCTATCAGCCACCCGCGCGACACTATCGCGAAGTCTCGCAGGGCCATCTGGTTCGAATGGAAGAGGCCGCCTGAGGCGCATTCTGACCTTGACGCCGCCGAATTCCGGGCAAATATCGCCATCCTGTTTCCATCTCATCTGGAGTGAATGATATGACCGATAACGTGCTCGATATTTCGGTAAAGAAGATCGGCGGCAGCGATACGACGCTTGCCGACTATCGCGGCAAGGTCATCATGGTCGTCAATGTCGCGTCCAAATGCGGACTGACGGTGCAGTATGAAGGGCTGGAAAAGCTCTATGAGGAAAAGCGGGACGAAGGTCTTGTCATCGCCGGCTTTCCGGCCAACGATTTCAAGGGCCAGGAGCCGGGTAGTGATAAAGAGATATTGGAGTTCTGCACGCTGACCTATGACGTGCAGTTTCCCATGTTTTCCAAGATCGCCGTGACGGGTGAAAACCGCCATCCGCTTTATGACAGCCTGATCGCCTCGGGCGTAGAGACGGTAGGAGACGGGCCGATGCGCGAACGGCTTGCCAAACATGGCCTCGAGACCGGGCAGAACGGTGGCATCGTCTGGAATTTCGAAAAGTTCCTGATCGGTCGCGACGGCGACGTTGTTGCCCGCTTTGCGCCTGATGTAACTGCGGACGATCCGCGCCTGCTCTCCGTTCTGGAAAAAGAACTGGCTCGCGCTGGCTGAAGTCCGCGGCAAATCGGATAAAAGCCGAATTAATTCAGAATAATAAGGTCTATTTTTGCAAGCAGGGCGAGTATTACTTCGCCCTGCTATGTCGTTGCTTACGACTACGCTCAGGAGTATTTTCAAGTCTTCGAATATATCCGAAGAAACGCCACATCAATCTGGGAGGAAGATGTCATGCGTGAACCTGATATGCAGAAACTTGATGCCCTGGTCGGTCGGCTGGTCGGCGATCTCGGTGCAGCGGTCTCCGGTGTGCTGGTCACGCTTGGAGACCATCTAGGCCTCTTCAGGGCCATGGCGGATGGAACGCCGATGACGTCGGCCGAACTGGCCGACAAGATTGGCGTGAAAGAGCGTTATGTGCGCGAGTGGCTGTCGGCTCAAGCTGCCGCCGACTATGTTAGCTATGACGACGAGACCGAGCGCTTCTATCTGACGCCGGAACAGGCCATGGTGTTTGCGGAGGAAAACAGCCCCGCCTTCTTCACCGGCGCCTTCGATGTCGTCCAATCCATGTGGCTCGACGAGCCGAAGATCGCCAATGCCTTCAAAACCGGCAGCGGTTTCGGCTGGCATGAGCACAGCGCCTGCCTGTTCCGCGGCACGGAGCGGTTTTTCCGTCCAGGTTACAACAGCCATCTCATTACGGAATGGATACCGGCGCTGAACGGCATGCATGAAAAGCTTCAAGCCGGCGCGGCTGTCGCCGATGTCGGCTGCGGCCACGGTGCCTCGACCATCCTGATGGCGCAGGCCTATCCGAACTCGACCTTCTTCGGCTTCGACTACCACCTGCCATCGATCGAGCGGGCGCGCGCTGCCGCCAAGCAGGCGGGCGTCGATACCCGCATCACGTTCGAGCAGGCAAGCGCCAAGGATTTCCCAGCTGTCGGTTACGATCTTGTCGCCATGTTCGATTGCCTGCACGACATGGGCGATCCGGTCGGCGCCGGTAAACACGTCAAGGAAAGCCTTGCCGACGACGGCACCTGGATGATCGTCGAACCCTTTGCGCATGACTGCCTGAAGGACAATCTCAATCCCGTCGGTAGGGTCTTCTACGGCGCTTCGACGATGATCTGCACACCGGCTTCGCTGTCGCAGGAAGTAGGGCTGGGCCTCGGCGCCCAAGCCGGCGAGCTGAAGCTGCGCAAGGTGGCCATGGATGCGGGCTATTCGCATTTCCGCAAGGCAACTGAAACGCCGTTCAACATGGTCTTCGAAGTCAGGGCATGACCGGCTAGAGGAGGCCGGGCCGCGTTAGGCCCGGCGCCTTTCGGGTGATTAGGCCTTCACGACGCTCGCCTGATATATCTCGTCGATGGTTTTTGCGAGGCTGGCGTCGAATTCAGCATCGCTCATCGTCACGCGCAGATCCTCGGTCAAAGCTCGGGAGAAGCTGGCGATCATTCCATGATTGTGGCTGAGCTTTTCGCAGGCATCCGCACGGCTGTAGCCGCCCGAAAGCGCCACGACGCGCGCCACCGCCTTGTGATCGACGAGAGGCTTGTAGAAATCCGGAACAGTCGGGATCGTCAGCTTGAGCATGACCTTCTGGCCGGCCGGCACTGCATCGAGCCTCTGAGCGATCTCGTCCCGCAGAATAGCCTCGGCCTCCTGCTTGGTCGGGCTCTTGATGGAGACTTCCGGTTCGATGATCGGCACGAGACCATGGCCGAGGATCTGATGTCCTATCTCAAACTGTTGCTTGACCACCGCGGCAATGCCGGTCTTGTCGGCGTTGGCAATGACCGAACGCATCTTGGTCCCGAAGATCCCCTTCTTCGCCGCACGGGCAAGCAGAACGTCCAGATCCGGCATCGGCTTCATCACCTGCGCGCCGTTCTCCTCGGCCGCCAGACCCTTATCGACCTTGAGGAAAGGGACGACACCGCGATCGGCCCAGAGATAGATAGGAACCGGCTTGCCCTTCGCCTCACCATCCATGGTCTTCTCGAAAAGAATGGCGCCAATCACCTTATCTCCGGAAAATGAGGGAGCCGTCATGATGCGCACGCGCATTTCATGCATCAGGCGGAACATTTCCTCATCGCCATTATAGTCGGAATCGGCGATCCCATAGAGACGCAGAGCGCCCGGGGTCGAGCCTCCGCTTTGATCGAGGGCAGCGATGAAGCCACCCTTGCCCGACATCTGCGACATCATCTTTTCGTCAGCCATACTATTCTCCCTATTGCGTAACGCCGCGCGGCGCATACGGACTTTCTGGGCCGGACAGGCCTTAGGCATTTCCGACCGGTTGCAAATATCGACCTTGGCGAACGATTTCACCCCTGGTCCGGCCATGCAATCGACCGATATCTGAGAAACCTAACGGAATTCCGATTGTTATCCAGTCGAAATGCACAGCATTTTCGAGAAATCAATGACCGTGAACTGCGGAGTTTTGGGTGTGACAGCTCACCAAAACGGTTCTTTCCGCGCCAACTCGCCGAATAAACCGATTAAGGCGGTTATTACTGGAAGATCGCGCGCCGGGAACCGGTCGAGCAATATTTTAACTTCGGCTTTCACCATCCGTGTGATTGAGCCGTTTTGAGCTGGTTTGCTTTTGGTTGGGGCTTTACAGCCCGTTTTCTGGCGCGAAAAGGGGAAACGGCAATCTGCATGGCATTAGCGATTCCGCGCAACTCTTCTCGCGCCTTCATGTAGCGCGAGGCGCCCTCGATCAGCGAGGCGACGACGATATTCATCTCACCCTCGCGCCCGAAGGATAACACGATGCCAATGGCGTAGGTCTTGCCGGTGCGAAGGTTGATGCCGCCAAGATCGGGGCGATAACCGAGCTCGCCAATGACGCGCTGACCTACTTCGCGACGCAAGCCGCGTCCTACCGCCAATCCCTGCACCTTCGACAAATCATTCCGCTCCGCCATGTCGACGCGAGAATGCCCGCAGGCGGGTAACGATGAAGCGCGGGCTACGATCAAAGTCGACGAGGGGTGCGTGTTTGGGCAGTCGATCCCATGTTGTCGCATGACATCAGGGCACAACCTTAAGCATGGATATTCAGCCGGCATTCAGAAAGGCAATCTTAGGATGCATATCGTCAGCCATTCTATTATTAGGGGAAGCTCATGGACAAATATACCAAAACTGTTTTGACAGTCATCGCCGTCGCGCTCGCGGCAATCGCCATCCAAAACACGATTACGCCGGCGCAAGCCGTCGGTGGCGGCTGCGGCTGGAATATGTATAATCCCTGCTTTGTGAAGCTCGTAAACTGACGGAGTTCAACACACGGCACATCGGTATGCCCGGAACTTCTTCCGGACATGCCCCTATCTCAAACGAACTGATTATGATTCAGCGATCTTGCGCGCAGCCTGGATGGCTGTGCGGGCACCGTTGCGCAGTTGAGCCGTTTCCGTGCCGGCGATGACCAGATCCAGGCCGAGCTTCAGATATTCTCCGGCACGGGCACCATCGCCGCCAAAGGCACAAATCACCTTGCCATGGGCGCGGCACCGCGCGAGTGCGGTTGCAAGCGCCTGATCGATCGCGGCGCTATCGGGCGCAAGGCGCGCACCATTCGAAAGCGCGATCGAAAGATCGGACGGCCCGACGAAGATGCCGTCGATGCCGTCGACTGCAAGAATCTCGTCGATCGCATCGAGCGCCGTGCGGGTCTCCACCATGGCGATGGTAGCGGTCAGGCTGTTCGCGCTCTGCAGATAATCTTCAGCCGGCAGGCCGAAATGATTGAGGGCTAGCGACGGCCCCCAGCTGCGCTCGCCGAGCGGCGGATACTTCGTCGCCTGCACCAAGGCGCGCGCATCATCGGCGGAATTGATCATCGGTGCGATGATGGCAGAGGCACCGGCATCGAGAAGCCGCGAGGCGGAGGCGAAATCGCCGACGGGAATACGGGCAATCGCCGGCTTGCCCGCCAAGCGCACATGGGCGATGCCGTTGGCGGCGGACTCCATGTTCCACATGCCATGCTGCATATCGAGCACGATGGTATCGAAGTCTTCCTGCGCCAGATGATTGACGAGCATCGGATCAGGTATGCCGACCCAGCCGGAGACCATGCCGCCATTCTCGCGGCGTTTCAGGCGTCCGGCAAAACCGTTCATGTCAGTCGTCATCGTTTTTCCTCACCTATCAACAGCAGGGCTCTGTCTTTTTTGCCAGCATCGACCGCCAAATCACGGCGAGCCGTTGCAAGCGACAATACTCAATTCCCATTGCCGAGCCACTCGAAAGTGCGTAGGCGACGGACACAAATCGACAAACCACGGCTCCGACCGTGGTCGGCCGCCGTGCAGGAAGATGATTTCAAATCTGCCAGACGACCATGACAAATTTGCAGCTATCTGGATCGGTTAGCCGTGCCCACAAGGCGACCAAGGCGTGACTTAAGACGAGCGATGCCGCCAGGCGGAAGGCATCGCCCGATCATAGGATCTCGGCGGCTCGTTACCGCTCAACGCCCGGCAAAGCGCTGCTTCGCAAAATCCGTGACAGGCGTGTAAAGGCTGATGAGCGTTCCCTCGGGATCGCGGATTTGCCCTGCCCGGTTTCCCCACGGCATCAGCTTCGGTTCGTGCACGACCTCCACCTTGTCCTTCAACCTTGCGAATTCGGCATCGACATCGTCGACCTGGAATTCGATAACAAGCGATCGGTTGACGCCGGGTTCGGCACTGCCCTCGCGAAACAGGGCGACAGTCTCGGCACTTCCAATCGCAAGTGTTGCCGCGGGGGTGACGATCTCGGCAAAGACCGGCGCTAGCCACTCCGCAGCCTGACCGGTGACCATCTCATAAAACCCGACCATCTTCTTGATGTCGGCAACGATCAGACGTGTCGATGCCAGTTTCATTGCGTACTCCTTCAAAATGGCGCCAACTCTGTTGTTGGCGGCTCGAAGGCTCTTGTTGCATAAGGCTGTTGCCACCATAATGGCAGCAGGAGTCAGCAGGCATGCGTCGCGCCGATCGTTTGTTTCAGATCATACAGATATTGCGCCGGTCGAGCCGGCCGGTCACCGCCGCCGCGCTGGCGGATGAGCTCGAAGTCTCCAAGCGCACGGTCTATCGCGACGTCGCCGATCTGATGGGACAGCGGGTTCCGATCGAGGGCGAGGCAGGCCTCGGATATCTCCTGTCGCCCGACTACGAAATGCCGCCGCTGATGCTGACGCCCGAGGAGATCGAGGCCGTCGTCCTCGGGGCGCAATGGGTTGCGGGTCGTGCCGAGAAGGCCCTTGCCAATGCCGCACGCGACGTGGTTGCCAAGATCACCGCGATCGTGCCCGGGCACCTGCGTCCCTTCATCCTTGAGCCGAGCGTCGGCGCCAAACCGCTTCTTCAGGGAGGCCAAGAGGAAAACATCGACCTGCCGTTGTTGCGGACGGCAATCCGCGAAGGGCGAAAACTTCGGCTGCGCTATCGGTCCGATGCGGGTGCGGAAAGCACAAGGATCGTCTGGCCCGTTATCCTCGGCTATTCCGACACGAGCCGCATTCTGGTGGCATGGTGTGAGCTGCGCCAGGGCTTCCGGCATTTCCGCACGGAACGGATTCTCGCGGCCGACATGCTCGACGAAAACTATGGCCTGAGGCCAGGCGAATTGCGGCGTCGCTGGGCCGCCTGGCGAGAGGCCGAACTCCAGCAATTAGGGCGGGCGCGATAGGCATCGGGTGCTGGCGTCATTTGTGCCGGCACCCGCTAATCTCAGATGATTCCGCCGCCACCGGCTACAGAGGCTGGCCGTTCGGCGGCAACCTTGCGGCGATAGCCACTCGCTCTGTAGGTGGCGACCGGATCGATGGCCCCGCCCGTCCGGCGGCGAGCTTCGGCCAGGATCGGCTCGACATCGGCGCGATAGGCGCGCTTCAACGTCTCGGATGCCATCAACGCATCGTTCGCATCCTGATAGCCGTCCAATGCATTTCGATCGACAATCAGCGCCTGCGCATAGGCACGACGGATTTCGTTGGCGCTGGAGATCAGGCTTTCGATCGGGTCCGTGACATTGTGCGACTGGTCGATCATATGCGCTGGATTGAAGTCATTGACCCCGCGCCGTTCGGCATCGACCAACTCGTTGAAGACGAGGAAGAGGCGGTAGGGCTCGATGGCGCCGGCATCGAGATCGTCGTCGCCATACTTGGAATCGTTGAAGTGGAAACCGCCGAGCTTGCCGAACTGGATAAGGCGGGCGACGATCATCTCGATGTTGGTATTCGGCGCGTGGTGACCGAGATCAACCAGGCACTGCGCCTTGGGGCCGAGTGTCTGCGCGATCAGATAGTTGGTGCCCCAATCCTGAACGACCGTGGAATAGAAGGCCGGCTCGTACATCTTGTGTTCGGAGAACAACCGCCAATCATCCGGAAGCGCCTTGTAGATATCGGCCATGGCGGAAAGATAGCGCTCGAATGCCTTGGTGAAATTGGTCTGGCCGGGGAAGTTCGAGCCGTCGCCGATCCATACCGTCAGCGCCTTCGAGCCAATGGCCTTGCCGATCTCGATGCATTCGATGTTGTGCTCGACGGCCTGGGCGCGGGTTGCCGCATTGACATGGCTCAGCGAACCGAACTTGTATGAATGCGCCTGGCCGGGCGCGTCGGAGAACGTATTGGAGTTCATGGCGTCAAAGCCGAGGCCGAGCGCATCGCCTTTCGCCTTCAGTTCGCGCGGATCGGCCTTATCCCAGGGGATATGCAGCGAAACCTTCGGCGTTGCCCGCGTCAGCTGCTGGATGACGGCGCAATCGTCGAGCTTGTCGAAGATGCCGCGCGGCTCGCCGGTGCCTGGGAAGCGGGCAAAGCGGGTGCCGCCGGTGCCGACGCCCCAGGACGGGACCGCAACGAAGAATTCGGAGACCTTCCGGGTCACGGCTTCGATATCGACGCTGCGGCGGGCGAGCGTGGCGCCAAGCGCCTCATAGTCGGATTTCAGCGCAGCGGCGCGCTTGTCGTTTTCTGCAGCAACCAGATCGGGCGCAATTCTAAACTCGGCCATTCTTTCCTCCCAAATGCGTCATTCGAAACATTACAGCCTCTCGACTGGCTGTTCCATCTTCTCCCCACCGGGGAGAAGATGCCCAAGGGGCAGATGAGGGGGAGTGAGGAGCATAGCGACTCACATCTTGAGCGTAAGCGAAAGATAGAACCACATGTGCAGCCCCCTCATCCGACCCTTCGGGCCACCTTCTCCCCGCTGGGGAGAAGGAAAAATGTAGCCAACTAGCGCGTGAAGCTCTGCGCGTTGCCGGCATCAACGTTGATGATATTACCCGTCGACTTGGCGGAAAGATCCGAAGCCAGGAAGTAGATCGCCTCGGCAATGTCCTCGGGGAAAACATTGAGCTTCAGCATCGAGCGCTTGCGGTAATGTTCCTCCAGCTCGTCCACCTCGATCTTCGAGGAGGCGGCACGCTGCTCGCGCCATTCGCCGTTCCAGATCTTCGAGCCGCGCAGGACGGCGTCGGGATTGACCGTATTCACGCGGATGCCGGCTTCAGCACCCTCGAGCGCCAGGCAGCGGGCCAGATGGATTTCGGCGGCTTTGGCCGTGCAATAGGCGGCCGCATTCGGCGAGGAGGCCAAACCGTTCTTCGATGCGACGAAGACGACGTTACCACCGAGATTCTGGCGGCGGAACAGCCGGAAGGCTTCGCGCGAGACGAGGAAATAGCCGGTCGCGAGAATATCGATATTGCGGTTCCACATCGAAAGCTCGGTGCTCTCGATCGGCGCGGACGAAGCGATGCCGGCATTCGATACCAGAATGTCGACCCCGCCGAATTCGACGCAAGCCTCGGCAAAGGCGGTAATGACGGCATCTTCCTTCGTCACGTCGAGCTTGACGCTACGCACCGCGTCGGCGCCGAACATCTTGGCGAAATCCGCCTGGGTGCCCTCAAGTGCCGCCTGGTCGATGTCAGCCAGAACCACGCAGGCACCCTCGCCCACAAGGCGCGCCGCCGTGGCGCGGCCGATGCCGCCGGCGCCGCCGGTGACGAAAGCAACACGACCCGCAAGGCTCTTCGGCTTCGGCATGCGCTGCAGTTTCGCCTCTTCCAGCAGCCAATATTCGATATCGAAGGCTTCCTGTTCGGGCAGGCCCTGATATTCGGAGACGGTCGAGGCGCCGCGCATGACATTGATGGCGTTGACATAGAACTCGCCGGCAATACGGGCGGTCGCCTTGTCGCGGGCAAAGGACAGCATGCCGACGCCGGGAACGAGGAAGATCACCGGGTTCGGATCGCGCATGGCAGGCGAATTGTCGTGCTTGCAATCGTTATAGTAGCGCGCGTAGTCGGCGCGGTAATCTTCCAGCGCCTTGTCGAGACCGGCGATCACTGCATCGACATCGGGCTTAGCCGGATCGAAATCGACGATCAGCGGGCGGATCTTGGTGCGCAGGAAATGATCCGGGCAGCTGGTGCCGAGCGCGCCGAGCGGGCGAAGATTCTTCGAATTGACGAATTCGAGCACCGCATCCTGATCGTCGAAATCGCCGAGCTTGCGTTCGGCCTTGCCGATGCGACCGCGGATCTCAGGCATCAGCCGGGCGGCGATGGCACGACGCTCCGCTTGCGGCAGGCTCTCGACAGCAGTGCCGCCGAAAATGGTTTTGCCTTCCGTCTTGGCGGCGAACCATTCGATTGCCTTGTTGATGATGGCGAGCGTCAGCTCGTAGCATTCCTTGGCATCATTGGCCCAGGTGAAGAGGCCATGACTTTCGAGTACGACGCCCTTGGCATTCGGATGCGCCTTGACGAAGGCTTCGAGATCAAGACCGAGCTGGAAGCCGGGGCGGCGCCAGGGGAGCCAGCCAATCTCGTCGCCGAAGATCTCGCGTGTCAGTTCGCGCGAGTTCTTGGAGGCGGCAATGGCGATGATGGCGTCGGGATGCATGTGATCGACGTGGGTGAACGGCACGAAACCATGCAGCGGCGTATCGATCGAAGCGGCGCGGGCATTGAGATTGAAGGTGCAATGCGGCAGGAAGCCGACCATGCGATCCTCGTCGGCAACGCCCTGATAGATATTCTTCAGGCTGTCGAGCTTGTCCTGATAAAGTGTGGCGAAACCATCGAGCTTGATGGTGCCGACATCGCCGCCAGAACCCTTGACCCACAATACTTTGACCTTCTCGCCGGAGAGCGGATCGGTTTCCATGACCTTGGCCGACGTGTTGCCGCCGCCGTAGTTGGTGATACGCTTGTCGGCACCGAGCAGATTCGACCGATAAAGCAGCTTGCCCGGCTCATCCAAGCCTGCCGCATACGCATCATCCCAACGGTTCTTCAGAAGCTGAACGCCAGCCGCCATGTCATCCTCCCTTGAAATCAAGTCTTTCAGGCGGACCAGATCATATGCAGCCGCCCTTTGTGAGCAGGGTATCGCTCACGTATAGTCACCTTGTCAATCGAAAACGATCAAATTCGATAATGCTGCGATGCAATATGAATGTTTATGATCGTTTATGATTGACACATTGTCATATTTGCGAAATAACCGCCGACAAGGAGGAGCCAATGCACGAACGCGAACGCCATCGCATTATCCTGAGCGCCGTACAGGAAAAGTCTGTCGTGACGATTCAGGATATTTCCGAGCTGACCGAGGCTTCGGAAGCGACGATACGCCGTGATATCGCTGCCCTGCACGTGCAGGGAAAGATCCGGCGCGTGCGCGGCGGCGCGGAATCGATCCATCCCCCACAGCTCGGCAATCTGGCAGCGCGACCGTTCCGTGTATCCGAAGCCGTCAACATCGATAGGAAACGCGCAATTGCGCGCAAGGCTGCCGAACTCTGCAATCCCGGCGACGCCATCATTATCAACGGCGGCACGACTACGTTCCAGCTGGTGCACTATATCTCGGCCTTCCGGCTGCAGGTGATGACAAACTCCTTCGCCATCGCCGAACATCTGGTCAAGCATTCGAAGAACAACGTGACGGTGCCGGGCGGCGCGATCTATCGCGAGCAGAGCCTGATCCTCTCGCCCTTCGACAACGACACGATCCGAAATTTCTATGCGCGGCGCATGTTCGTTGGTGCACAGGGCGTAGGCCCGCTCGGCGTCATGGAAGCCGACGCGCTGGTCATCCAGAGCGAGCAGAAGCTCATGCGCCAGGCCGACGAGCTCGTCGTCATGGTGGATTCGAGCAAGTTCCGCCAGCGCTCCAGCCTGATCCTTTGTCCGCTCGAACAGGTCTCAACCATCATTACCGATGACGGCGTAACCGCCGAAACCGTGCGCATGATCGAGGATGCGGGTATTTCGCTCATTATTGCAAATGTTTCGGCTCAGGCCGAGGAGGAGGATTCCCCGTCGGTCGCGTGAGACGCGCGGCCGAAATGGGGTGAGCATGCCTATTAACTTTGGGAGGAAGTGACATGAATATAGCAAAGAAACTGGCGATCGGCGTCGCGCTCGCCGCGACACTGATGGCCGGCGCGGCAAGTGCAAAGGACGTCAAGATCGGTCTCGTCGTGAAGTCGTTGGGCAACGGCTTCTTCGAGGCCGCCAACAAGGGCGCCCAGGAAGCAGCCAACGATCTCGGAGGCGTGCAGGTGATCTACACCGGCCCGACCTCAACCACGGCCGAGGGCCAGATCGAAGTGATCAACTCGCTGATCGCGCAGGGCGTCGATGCCATCGCAATTTCCGCAAACGATCCCGACGCAGTCGTCCCGGCACTGAAGAAGGCGGCACAGCGCGGCATTAAGGTCATCTCCTGGGATTCCGGTGTCGCCAAGGCCGGTCGCATCCTGCAGCTGAACCCCTCGTCCAACGAGCTGATCGGCAAGATGTGCCTGACACTCGCCAAGGATCACCTTGACGGCGGCAAGGGCGACTTCGCCATCCTGTCGGCAACGACCACCTCGACCAACCAGAATATCTGGATCGGCGAGATGAAGAAGCAGCTCAAGGATTTCCCGGGCCTCAATCTGGTGACAACAGTCTATGGCGACGACCTCTCGGACAAGAGCTATCGTGAAGCCCAGGGCCTCCTGACTTCACATCCGGAAGTCAAGGTCATCGTCGCCCCGACGACCGTCGGCGTGCTTGCCGCTTCGCAGGCCGTCAAGGACGCCGGCAAGATCGGTAAGGTCTATGTGACCGGTCTCGGCCTGCCATCCGAAATGGCCGGCGCAATCAAGTCGGGCGCCACGAAGGAATTCGCGATCTGGAACCCGATCGATCTCGGCTATTCCGCAACGCAGATTGCCTATCGCCTCGTCAAGGGCGAGACCGACGGCAAGCCGGGCAGCGAGATCAATGCCGGCCGCATGGGCAAGATCAAGGTCGGCGAAAACGGCGAAGCCGCCATGGCCGATCCGTTCGTCTACAACGCCTCGAACATCGATCAGTTCTCCAAGGTTTTCTGATCGAAAATCGAACTCGCAGCTCTCCGGCGGCATCAGCCGCCGGACCTGGTTTCACTGATCCGGTACATTGCTGATGACCACAGTCCTTCAACGTTCCCTCGCGGACGCACCAGCCGCGAACAATCAGGCTATCTTGGAGATGCGCGGCATTTCCCAGATCTTTCCCGGCGTCAAAGCGCTGGATGGCGTCAGCATTTCGCTTTACCCCGGTAAGGTCACCGCCCTCATCGGTGAGAACGGTGCCGGCAAATCGACACTCGTTAAAATCCTAACAGGTATCTATCGTCCGAACGAAGGCGAGATCCTTGTCGACGGCAAACCAACGGCTTTCGCCAGTGCGCAGGCGGCCATCGATGCCGGCGTCACGGCCATTCATCAGGAAACGGTGCTCTTCGACGAGCTGACTGTTGCCGAAAACATCTTTCTCGGTCATGCGCCGCGCACATCCTGGCGCACCATCGATTGGAAGACGATGAACAGCCGATCGAAAGAGCTTCTCCAATCGCTGGAAAGCGCCATCGATCCCACGACCCGATTGAAAGACCTCTCCATCGCACAGCGCCATCTCGTAGCAATCGCGCGCGCTCTGTCGATCGAGGCCCGCATCGTCATCATGGATGAACCCACGGCAGCTCTTTCGCGCAAGGAGATCGACGATCTCTTTCGCATCGTCGAGGGATTGAAGGCGAAGGGTAAGGCGATCCTCTTCATCAGCCACAAGTTCGACGAACTTTATGAAATCGCCGACAATTTCGTCGTCTTTCGAGACGGCCGCGCCGTTGGCCATGGCGAGCTGAAGACGACTCCGCAGGACGAGATCGTCCGCATGATGGTCGGCCGCGACGTCAAGGACGCCTTTCCGAAAGTGCCTGTCACAATCGGGGTCACCGTTCTCGAAGTCGACAACTACTGTCACCGCACCGAATTCCGCGACATTTCCTTCAAGCTTCGGCGCGGCGAGATCCTCGGCGTCTACGGCCTGATCGGCGCCGGACGATCCGAGCTTTGCCAATCGCTCTTCGGTATCACCAAACCGCTGTCCGGGCGTCTGACGCTCGACGGGCAGGAAATCAAGGTGCACTCGCCGCAGGACGCCATTGCCGCCGGCATCGTCTATGTGCCGGAAGAGCGCGGCCGCCACGGCCTGGCGCTGCCGATGCCGATCTATCAGAACATGTCGCTCCCGTCGCTCGGACGCACCTCCCGCAAAGGGTTTCTGAAGGCGGCCAATGAGTTCGCTCTCGCCCGCAAATATGCCGAACGGCTCGACCTGCGTGCAGCCGCCCTTTCCGTACCTGTGGGAACGCTCTCCGGCGGAAACCAGCAGAAGGTGGTCATCGGCAAGTGGCTGGCGACGCAGCCGAAGATCATCATTCTGGACGAGCCTACCAAGGGCATCGATATCGGCTCGAAGGCGGCCGTCCATGGCTTCATCAGCGAGCTGGCGGCCGAAGGCCTCAGCATCATCATGATCTCTTCCGAACTTCCCGAGATCCTCGGCATGTCGGATCGCGTCCTGGTCATGAAGGAAGGCCTGTCCGCAGGCCTGTTCGAGCGCGAAGGGCTAACGCCGGAGACCCTGGTGCGCGCCGCCACGGGAAATGCTTAAGGAGGGACAGGATGCCACGCATCCTTAAAAAGCGCGAAACACTGCTCGCCATCATCATCATTGTGATGATCGCCGGTTTTGCAACCCGTGCGGCCGGCTTTGCCGAGCCCGCCAATCTCGCCAATATCTTCAACGATACGTCGATCCTCATCATCCTGGCCCTTGCCCAGATGACTGTGATCCTGACGAAATCGATCGATCTATCCGTCGCGGCCAACCTGGCACTGACCGGTATGGCGGTTGCGATGCTGAACGCCGCCTATCCCGATATTCCGCTGGTCGCACTCATCGTGATGGCAATCCTGATGGGCGCGGCTCTCGGCGCCATCAACGGCTATCTCGTCTGGGCTTTGGAAATCCCGCCGATCGTCGTCACGCTCGGCACCCTCACGATCTATCGCGGCATGGCCTTCGTGCTGTCGGGCGGTGCCTGGGTCAATGCCCACCAATTCACGCCGATCTTTTTGAACGTCCCGCGCACGCCGCTTCTCGGCCTGCCGGTGCTAGCCTGGATCGGCATCGCAATCGTGCTGATGATGTATCTGGTGCTGCGCTACACGCAGTTCGGCCGCTCGGCCTATGCGAGCGGCGGCAATCCGGTCGCCGCCGTCTATGCCGGCATTGATGTCGGCTGGACCCGGTTCCTCGCCTTCGTTCTCTCCGGCGCGCTCGCCGGGCTCAGCGGCTACCTTTGGGTATCGCGCTACGCGGTCGCCTATGTCGATATCGCCAACGGTTTCGAACTCGATAGCGTCGCCGCCTGCGTCATCGGTGGCATCTCGATTGCCGGCGGTGTCGGCTCCGTGGCGGGAGCCGTGCTCGGCGCGCTCTTCCTCGGTGTCATCAAGAACGCGCTCCCGGTCATCGGCATCTCGCCGTTCACGCAGATGGCGATCTCCGGCACCGTCATCATCCTTGCCGTCGTCTTCAACGCGCGGCGCGAGCGTAACCGCGGCCGCATCATCCTGCGGGATCAGGCGGCAAAGGTCACCGCCAGCCATGGAGCAAGCGCATGAGCACCGTTTCGCAAGCGCCAGTGGAAAAACGCGCCATTCCGGACCGTTTGGGAACGCCGTTCAAGCGCCTCCTGGCAAGCTGGGAGACATTGCTGTTTGGCGTTGCCGTCGCGATCTTCATCTTCAATTCGCTGGCCTCGCCCTATTTCCTCGATCCCTTCAATCTTTCCGATGCTACCTTCAACTTCACCGAAAAGGCGATGATCGCCTTCGCCATGGCGCTGCTGGTCATATCGGGTGAAATCGACCTGTCGGTCGCCGCTATCATCGCGCTCGCCTCGACGGCCATGGGCGCTGCGGCGCAGGTGGGCGTCGACACGGTCGGCCTCGTTGCCATCGGGCTTGGTGTCGGGCTGCTTTGTGGCCTATTCAACGGCTTCCTCGTATCGGGCATGAAGCTGCCATCGATCGTCGTCACCATCGGCACGATGAGCCTCTTTCGCGGCATTTCCTACATCGTGCTTGGCGACCAGGCCTATGGCAACTATCCGGATAGTTTCGCCTACTTTGGCCAAGGCTATGTCTTCTGGGTCTTCTCCTTCGAATTCGTCCTCTTCATCGTGCTGGCGATCGCCTTCGCGATCCTGCTGCATGCGACGAATTTCGGCCGGCAGGTCTACACCATCGGCAACAATGATTTCGCAGCACGCTTCTCAGGCATTCCCGTCGAACGGGTGAAATTCCTCCTGTTTCTGCTGACTGGCCTGATGAGCGGCATTGCCGCCGTCTGCCTCACGTCGCGCCTTGGTTCCACGCGTCCCTCGATCGCGCTTGGCTGGGAGCTCGAAGTGGTCACCATGGTCGTGCTCGGCGGCGTGTCGATCCTCGGCGGTTCAGGCACGATCGGCGGCGTCGTCATCGCCGCTTTCGTGATGGGCCTTGTCACCTTCGGTCTCGGACTGCTGAACGTTCCGGGCATCGTCATGTCGATCTTCATCGGCCTCCTCCTTATCGTCACCATCGCCCTGCCGATCGTCGCCAGGCGCATCAGGACCATGAGTTCCAAATGACCGCAGCCCTCGAACGCCACGCCTTCAAGATGAAGCTCAATCCCGGCATGGAGGCGGAATACAAAAGACGCCATGACGAGATCTGGCCGGAACTTGTGAAACTGCTGCACGAGGCCGGCGCCAGCGACTATTCCATCCATCTCGACCGCGAGACGAACACGCTCTTCGGTGTGCTGACGCGGCAGAAGGATCACACCATGGCGAGCCTGCCAGACCATCCCGTCATGAAAAGATGGTGGGCGCACATGGCCGATATCATGGCGACCAATCCCGACAATTCGCCGGTGCAGAGCGATCTCGTCACGGTCTTCCATCTGCCATGAGTGCTGCATCAGCCTATCGCCGCATAGCCGTCATCGACATCGGCAAGACCAATGCCAAGGTCGTGGTGCTCGATGCCGAGACCGGCGGTGAAATCACCGTCGTCAAGACGAGCAACGGCGTGCTGAAGAGCGAACCTTACCCGCACTACGATATCGATCGGCTTTGGGATTTCATCATCGGCGCACTGAAGGGCTTTGCAGCGGCGCCCGGCTTCGATGCCATATCGATCACCACGCATGGTGCCTCGGCGGTGCTACTCGATGCCGATGGCGGCCTTGCGTTGCCCGTTCTCGATTACGAGTACGCCTATCCGCAAGCCATCCAGGAAGCCTATGGACAGTTGCGCCCGGCCTTTGCCGAAACTTTCTCGCCGCGCCTGTCCGGGGGGCTGAATGTCGGCGCGCAAATCCACTATCAGAAAAGCGTCTTTCCCGAAGAATTCGCGCGCGTCACAGCGATCCTGACCTATCCACAATATTGGGCCTTTCGCCTGAGCGGCGTTGCCTCCAACGAAGTGACGTCGCTCGGCTGCCACACCGATCTCTGGAACCCGACGACGCAAAGCTATTCGTCTCTCGTCGATGCGCTTAGCATTCGCGGGCTGATGGCGCCGATCCGTTCGGCTTTCGACGCGCTTGGACCGATCTTGCCGGCACTCGCTGCGGATATGGGTCTCACGAAACCGGTGCCCGTCTATTGCGGCATCCATGATTCCAACGCCTCGCTGCTGCCCCATCTGGTCGAGAACGAGGCACCTTTCGCCGTCGTGTCGACGGGGACATGGGTGATCAGTTTCGGCGTCGGCGGCGATCTCGGCCATCTCGATCCCGTCCGCGATACTCTTGCGAATGTCGATGCCCTTGGCCGCACCGTGCCATCAGCCCGCTTCATGGGTGGCCGCGAATTCGAGATTCTGGCTGCCGAAATCGGCACGGCATCATCCGATGCAGTCGAAGCCGCTATCGAGGCGGTAATCGAGAAGGGCCTCATGCTGCTGCCCAACGTCGTTGAAGGATCGGGTCCCTTTCCCGGCCGCAGGCGGCGCTGGATCGCGGATCATGCCGCGAGCAATGCCGAACGCCTTGCCGCCGTCTGCCTCTATCTCGCGCTGATGACGGAAGCCTGTCTCGGTCTGATCGGCGCTAAGGGACCGATCTTCGTCGAGGGTCCTTTTGCTCTCAACCATGCCTACCTCAAAGCCCTGTCCGCTTTGACGAATAGCGACGTTATTGCACTAGCGGGCTCGACGGGCACCAGCCAGGGGGCAGCGTTACTGACGGGCATCCGCCCTGCGACAACAACGGAAAACTCGCCGGTTCGCGCCGAACTGGCCGGGTTGACCCGCTATCGACAAGCCTGGTGCGACGCTTTGATCGCTTAAGCCCCGGTCCCGGATAGTTCGGCAGCCGCGATTTCGGCAACATGCAGCGTTGGCTGGACGTGCTCGTCCTCGCCATCTTCGATCAGCCAGGCAGCCGAGAGGCCGGCCCAGGCAATGACCCACCGCAACAGGCGTCCGCGCTCCATTCCCGCCGCCTCGGCAACGACCGTCACTTGCCGGGCAAGACGGCCGGGAGATGTGGCGACGGCATTGTCCGGATTGCAGAAGAGATTGGCGTAATCGAAGCCGCGTTCGCCCACGAGCCCCTTCGGGTCGATCGCGAGCCAGCCGCGCTCGGCAAAGTCCAGAATATTGCCGTGATGAATGTCTCCATGCAGGGCTACGATATCGCGAGGCTCCGACAACAGCGCGCGGGCGACAACTGCGGACTGGACGAAAATACCGCCTTCACAATGAGCCATCGCTTCGAGCGAACGAAACCGGTGGACAAGCGGAATCAATTGCGGCAAAGCGCCCCCGCGAGAGGCATGAAGCCCAGCGACGGCTTTGCAGATGATCCGGGTTGCCTCGTCGTCCTCGCCGTTCCTTGCCATCTCGGCAAGTGAGCGGCTGCCTGTCGCCCGTTCGAGCAGGATAGCATCGTCCTGATGTTCGAGAACGCGCGCAGCACCACTGCCATTCCACCAGACCAGGAGCTCGGCACCCGATTTCTCCTCCGGCGCGTCCGCGATCTTCAGCATCGCTGGCTCGCCGTCACGACGCACGGGAAAGAGCCGGCTGGAATGCGTCACGATCGGAGCGCCGTCGGGGATCAGCCGCCAGATGTCAAAATAGACCTTCGAATCGTCATTCTCGTTCACGCTATACCGATCTCCTTGGCGCGGGCCGCGCTATGATAGGCGCCGCGGCTTATGTGGATCCGCGGCATGAAGATTTCCACCTTCAGATCCGCCTCGCCTTGCCGCCCTATTACCTAGGCCCTTGCGGCAGGCAGGCAACAACTATCCCTCGTTAAAATTTTCGGGAAAACGCTAAAATTGTCTTGGCGACGGTTATTTTCTTGCGGAATCGTCCCAATATTCCTACAGAAAATACCCTTATGAGCGCTTTCGAGATCAAAAAATGTCCGAAAGGGCCCATCGGCCTCGATATCAGCTCTGTCTTTTCCAAAAGAACGCCTTACGGCAGTTTGCGCGTCGAGACAGGCGATTGCGGGCGGGTTCAAAGGGCGCTGCCGCGCCTATCCAAGGAGAGCTAACATGAGTCTGAAGACATTGACGGCCGCGACCTTCGTCGCTTCGCTGGCCTTCGCACCTCTCGCACATGCGGACATCACCATCGGCCTCATTGCGCCGCTGACCGGCCCGGTCGCAGCTTACGGTGACCAGGTCAAGAACGGCGCGCAGACCGCTATCGAAGAAATCAACAAGAACGGCGGCGTTCTCGGCCAGAAGCTCGTTCTGAAGCTCGGCGATGATGCCGGCGATCCGAAGCAGGGCGTATCGGTCGCCAACGGCTTTGTCGGCGACAGCATCCGCTTCGTCGTCGGCCCGGTCACTTCGGGCGTCGCCATTCCGGTTTCCGACGCGCTTGCCGAAAACGGCATCCTGATGGTCACGCCGACTGCGACCGCCCCAGGCCTGACCAATCGCGGCCTGACCAACGTCCTGCGTACCTGCGGCCGTGACGACCAGCAGGCCGTCGTTGCCGGCGAGTATGTCGTGAAGAACTTCAAGGATAAGAAGATCGCGATCCTCAACGACAAGGGCGCTTACGGCAAGGGCCTCGCGGATGCCTTCAAGGCAGCGATCAACAAGGGCGGCGTCACCGAGGTCGTCAACGACTCGCTGACCCCCGGCGAAAAGGACTACAGCTCCCTGACGGCGAAGTTGAAGCAGGCTGGCGTCGAAGTCATCTATTTCGGCGGTTATCATCCGGAAGCAGGCCTTCTGGCCCGCCAGCTGCACGACATCTCCGTCAAGGCGCAGATTATCGGCGGCGACGGCCTTTCGAACACGGAATATTGGGCGATCGCCAATGATTCCGCGGCCGGCACGCTCTTCACAAACGCGTCTGATGCACTGAAGAACCCGGATTCGCAGAGCGCCGTCGCCGCCCTCAAGGCCCGCAACATCCCAGCTGAAGCCTTCACGCTGAATGCCTATGCTGCCGTGCAGGTGCTGAAGGCCGGCATCGAGAAGGCCGGCAAGGCGGATGATGCCGAAGCTGTCGGCGCTGCGCTGAAGAAGGGCGAACCGATCGATACCGCCATCGGCAAGGTCACCTACGGCGAAACCGGCGACCTGACATCGCAGAGCTTCTCGCTCTACAAGTGGGAAGGCGGCAAGATCGTTTCGGCCGAGTAAGCCGTCACGTCATCGCTTTGGAATGGAACCGGGCCGCCTGCTGGCCCGGTTTTTTGTTGTCGATCCTGGGGGACTGCGGCTCAACAAACGGTGCGGAAGCGCTCGATGCAGGTGGAGAGAACCTCCTCACCCGGCCGCTTCCACCAATTATTCTGAGAGAATATTTCCACCTCCTGCAGGCCGAAAAAGCCGGCCTTCTCGATCTCGGCGCGGATGCGCTTCAAGTCGATGACGCCGTCACCCATCATGCCGCGATCAAGCAGCAGGTCCGTGGTCGGCACCAGCCAATCACAGATGTGATGCGCCAGGATGCGGCCGCCAGCGCCAGCGCGCGCGATCTGTTCATAAAGCTTCGGGTCCCACCAGACATGGTAGACATCGATCGCGACACCGATGCCTTCGCCCAGAAGATCGCAGATGTCGAGCGCCTGCTCCAGCGTGTTCACGCAGGCGCGGTCGGCCGCATACATTGGATGCAGCGGCTCGATCGCGAGCGGAATGCCGGAGCTGCGCGCATACGGCAGGATCGCGGCGATACCATCGGCCACCATCTCGCGGGCGTGAACGATATCCTTCGATCCCTCTGGTACGCCTCCGACGACGAGAACCAGGCAATCGGCATTCAGTGCCGCCGCTTCGTCGATCGCCCGCTTGTTGTCGTCGATTGCAGCCGCTCTGCCCTCGGCGCTTGCGGCAGGAAACATGCCGCCGCGGCAAAGCCCGGTGACTTTCAGCCTGTTATCGGCAACGATGCGGGCGGCTTCGGAAAGCCCGATCTTATGCACCTGATCGCGCCAGGGCGCGATCGCGACGATATCCTGCTTCAGGCAGGCCTCGACCGCCTGAAGCATATCATATTGCTGGCGCACCGTCGCCAAATTGACGGACAGACCCTCAATGGCCATGCCGATCTCCTCCTCCGGTCCCTTTTCCGCTATTCGATGCCGACGGTGGCAAGGATCGTCTTCATGCGATAGACGGCGAGATCCGGGTCACGCAGCACGCGCGCCGTATCCGCCAGGCGGAATAGCTCCGAAAGATGCTGGATCGATCGGGCGCTCTGCTGCCCGCCGAGCATCTGAAAATGGTCCTGGAAACCATTGAGGTAAGCAAGAAAGACGACGCCCGTCTTATAGAAGCGCGTCGGCGCCTTGAATATATGGCGCGATAGCGGGACGGTCGGCGCCAGGATCTCGTGGAAGGCGTCGAGGTCGTTCTGAGCGAGCTTTTCGAGCGCCGCACTTGCGGCCGGCGCGACGGCATCGAAGATACCAAGCAAGGCATGCGAATAGCCCTGGTCGTCGCCAGCGATCAGTTCGGCATAGTTGAAATCGTCGCCGGTATACATCTTGACCGCCGGGTCGAGCCGCCGGCGCATGACGATTTCCTTCTCTGCCGACAGTAGCGAAATCTTCACGCCATCCACCTTGGCCGCATTCTGGTTGATGATCGCAGTCGCGGTTTCCATGGCCCTCATGTCATCGGCGGAGCCCCAATAGCCTGCCAGCGCCGGATCGAACATCGAGCCGAGCCAGTGAATGATGACAGGCTCTTTGACCTGACCAAGGATGCGGTCGTAGACACGGATATAATCATCCGGGCTCTTGGCGGCGGCGGCAAGCGCCCGGCTCGCCATCAGGATGACACGGCCGCCCTGCCCTTCCACATAGGCGATCTGTTCCTCATAGGCACGAATGACGTCATCGATCGTGACATCGGCGCCGGGCTGCAGATGATCGGTGCCGGCGCCATAGGCGATCACCGCATCCGACCGGCCGCGGGCGGCCGACTGCGCATGCGCAATCAGCTCTTTCGCACCGGTCCAATCGAGCCCCATGCCGCGCTGGGCGGTATCCATCGCCTCCGCCACGCCGAGGCCGAGACCCCAGAGATATTCGCGAAAGGCAATCGTGCGCTCCCAGTCGATATTACGGTCAAGCCAGGGATCGTTATCCGCAAGCGCATCGACCACGACGTGCGCGGCAGCATAGGCCACGCGATTTAAGTGATGACCGCCCGCCGGCTTCACCGGCGCGATCAACGGCTCATTGACGGGCGTGAAGGCGGCAATCGCACCATCTGCCCTGGGCAAGTGAAGACTTCTCTCCATGCGGCCAGCCTCCTAGCGAGCAGAAAGAGAAGGCACGTCGACCCAGCGACGCTCCGCCCAGCTCTTCTGTGCCAGCTCCGCCAGCTGCACGCCCTTGGCGCCCTCGCGCAGCGTAAACTTCCACGGCGCGTCCTCGGCCACATGCCACAGGAACTGTTCCCACTGCGCCTTGAAGCCATTGTCGAAGGCCTGTGTGTCCGGCACTTCTTCCCATGTATCGAAAAAGTTGATCGGCTGCGGCTGATCGGGGTTCCAGACCGGCTTCGGCGTGTTGACGCGATGCTGCGTCCAGCAGCGCATCAGCCCACAGACGGCCGATCCATGGGTGCCGTCGACCTGGAAAGTGACGAGATCGTCACGACGAACCCTGACCGCCCAGGAGGAATTGATGTGGGCGATGACGCCACCTTCGAGCTCGAAGGTTGCATAGGCCGCATCATCGGCATCGGCGACATAGGTGTTGCCGTTCTCGTCGACGCGGCTCGGAATATGCGTCGCGCCGAGGCAGCTGACGGATTTTACTTCGCCGAACAGGTTGTCGAGCACATATCGCCAATGCGGCAGCATATCGAGGATCATGCCGCCGCCAT
The DNA here is from genome assembly GCF_014194925.1 of Rhizobium sp. BK491. Taxonomy (NCBI): domain Bacteria; kingdom Pseudomonadati; phylum Pseudomonadota; class Alphaproteobacteria; order Hyphomicrobiales; family Rhizobiaceae; genus Rhizobium; species Rhizobium sp. BK491. The sequence continues at coordinate 443,572 of NZ_JACIAR010000003.1, read as the reverse complement.
CCCTCTTGCGGTAGTTCCAGGACGGACGCTGCGCCTTTACACCCCAGTCACCTTCGAAAACCCAATAGCCGAACTCGCCGCGCACGGAGAGAATCTTGCCGAAGAAGCCGCTGTCGCGCAGCATGGCGATCTTGCGCAGCCCAGGCAGGAACAGCTTGTCCTGAACAACACCGTTCTTGACGCCGCGGCGCTCCGCAGAGGCTGCAACCGAGAGCGCCTCCTCCAGCGTCTCGGAAATCGGCTTTTCGCAATAGACATGCTTGCCGGCGGCAATCGCCTTCTCCAGAAGCTCGACGCGCATCTGCGTCGAACCGGCATCGAAGAAGATCGTATTGCTGGGATCGGCAAGAGCGGCATCAAGATCCGTCGTCGTCTTCGACAGGCCGTGCTTGCGGGCGATCGCCTCGATCTTTTCGGCATTGCGGCCAACAAGCAGCGGCTCAGGCATCAGCCGGTCGCCGTTCGACAGAAGAACCCCGCCCTGTTCACGGATCGCCAGAATGGAGCGCACGAGATGCTGGTTATAGCCCATGCGGCCGGTAATGCCGTGCATGATGATGCCGATCGGCTTCGTTGCCATGAGTTTCTTCCTCCCGTAAATAACTATATAGTTACATAACTGACACGGCGAAGCCATGCTGTCAACGGCCATCGTCAATGGCCGCAGCGGCAATCATCTATCGTTGCTGAGCCTGTTGCCCGGGAGATTTTAGGGACGCAGATAGGCGAAAATCACGTCGACGATATGCTCGCCCCAGGCGTCGATTTCGCTCTTGTCCGAGAGGTTGCGACGGAAGATCGTGGAAAGTGTCCAGCGGTTGGTCAAGAAAAATGAGCCGAGGGCCGCAATGCTCATATAGATTTTCACCGGATCGCAATCGCTGCGGAATACGCCTGTCGCCGCGCCGCGATCGAGCAGGCCGGAGATCTCGGAGACCAGCGGCGAGTGCAGCTCGAAAATGCGTGCCGAACGCTTCAGGAAGCGGGCCTTATGCATGTTTTCCGTGCTGAGAATCCCCAGAAACTCGGGATGATCCAGGAAATATTGCCAGGTGAAGACGACCAGCTCCCGCATGCCGTCGGCGGGCGAGCGATGCGAGAGATCGAGCCGCGCCTCTGCCGAGCGAATAGCGATATAGCTGCCTTCCAAAACGGCGACGTAGAGCGCATCCTTGCCGCCGAAATAGTGATAGAGCATTCGCTTGTTGATTTTCGCCCGTTCGGCGATGGCATCGACGCGGGCTCCGCCATAGCCCCGCTCGGCAAACTCCTTGGTTGCGGCCGCCAGAATAGCCTTGCTGGTGCGTTCCGCATCCCTGAGACGGGGCCGTTCCGAAGCTGTGCGCGAGGGGGTTTGCTCTGCATTCGCAAGGTCTGCACTCTTTGCGCTGCGCTTTACGGTCTTGGCTTCCGACATCATGGCTCCCGGCGGCATTTCGTAAGGCTTATGCGGCCCATCCTCACGCCGATAAGTAACCGATCATCGCATAAGTTGACAGCCCCCGGTGAATCAGAGGCGATAGTAACCATATGGTTATATCGATTTAAACGCGGTTGCGGCTGTGATTATGACCCTGAAACAGGAAATTGCCACCGGTGTCGAGCCATCCGAACGAAGGCGCTGATTTGGGCAGTATATGGTGACGATCTTGCTTTCAGGCCCGATCAGGCCTTAGAGAGCAACAGGAAAGTGGCATCGGGCGAGCATGACCAGAAACCAAATCGCAATCATTGGCGGCGGCCCTGCGGGATTGATGGCTGCAGGGACCTTATCGCGGCTGGGCCATCGCATTGTGATCTACGACAGCATGCCGACGGTTGCGCGCAAGTTTCTGCTGGCCGGAAAATCCGGTCTCAACATCACGCATTCGGAAGACTACGGGATCTTTGCCACCCGCTTCGGCGCTGCCTCGTCCCGATTGCGTGCAGCACTGGACGATTTCCAGCCGGATGACGTCAGAGCCTGGGCGGAAGGCCTGGGAACGGAAACCTTCGTCGGCTCGTCCGGCCGCGTCTTCCCGAAAGTCATGAAGGCATCGCCGCTGCTGCGGGCCTGGCTGGCAAGGCTCGAAGCACTCGATGTCAGCATCATGACGCGGCATCGCTGGTGCGGCTTCGAGGACGGCAGTCTGATCTTCGAAACGCCAAAGGGGCGCGAACTTGTGCGTCATGACGCCGTTCTGCTCGCGCTCGGTGGGGCAAGCTATGCCCAGCTGGGCTCGGATGCGGCATGGGTCAGCTGGCTTCGGGGCGAAGGCATCGATATCGCCGCGTTTCAACCGGCCAATTGCGGTTTCGACGTCACCTGGAGTGCGACGTTCAGCGAACGCTTTGCCGGGGAACCCCTGAAGGCGGTGACGGCGACATCGCAGGCAGGGACTTTCCCCGGCGAATTCGTCATCTCGAAAACGGGGATCGAGGGCAGTCTGGTCTACGCCCATGCCGCCTCATTGCGCGATCGGTTGGCAAAAACGGGCGAGGCCTCACTCATTGTCGATCTGGCGCCCGGACGCGCCGAGGAGCGTTTGGCGCGCGATCTGGCGCGGCAGGATCCAAAGGCCAGTTTCTCCAATCGCCTGCGCAAGGGCGTCGGCATCGAGGGCGTCAAGGCGGGCCTTCTGCGCGAGCTTGCCGAACCCGCAGTTCTCTCGCATGCGGAACCCCTTGCCCGCCTGATCAAGGCTTTGCCGATTCCGTTGCTGAGGCCGAGGCCCATCGCCGAGGCCATCTCGTCCGCCGGCGGCATCCGATGGGATGAGCTCGATGAGCGCTATATGTTGAAGAAGCTCCCCGGCATGTTCGCCGCCGGAGAAATGATCGATTGGGAAGCGCCGACCGGCGGCTATCTTCTGACGGCCTGCTTTGCGACCGGGCATGCTGCGGCAAAAGGCATGGATGCCTGGCTCAAGAACCGCTGACGAGGCTTAAAGCCGCGCTTCAGCCAATCCGGCCGTTCTCCATGAGCCAGGCGACCGCTTCCTGAACGGCCTGTAGCGACGTATAGCGCGGCCGGTATCCGAGTAGCCGTTCGGCCTTGGCGATCGAGCAATTCGGGCTTCGGGCGACATGTTCCCAGGTCGCCTGCGCATCCTCCGCCGATTGGCTTTCCGCCCATTTTTCGTAAGGCAGAAATTCCAGCTTCGGCTCATGTCCAAACCAGCGCGACATGGCCTCTGCATAGCCTCTGAGCGTCAGCGCACCGCTTGAAACCGCGTGGAAAGCCTCTCCCGTCGAAACGCGCCAATTGGCGATAGCACCCATGAACATCTGCGCGACATCATCGGCATGGACATGATGAACCGTCTCCAAGCCGAAATTCGGCAGGACGAGGGTTTCACCGCGCGCCAATGTCGAAAACGCCGACAGGTTGAAATGCCCGGCGGGATTGAGAGGTTCCCACCCGGGACCGACGATATGACCGGGATGGATCAGAGTTGCGGGAAATCCCCTACGCCGCGCCTCCTCAAGCAGATGCGCTTCGATCGCAGCTTTCTGGATGCCATAATCGCCGAAGGGCCGCTTCGGCGCCTCTTCCGGGGTCGGAACCACGGTCGAAAATCCATGTGTCCAGATCGTGCCCGTATGCAGGAAATGGCCGACATGATCGGTGAGCGCCTCGGTCAGATGCCTTGCGCTGTCGAGCGTGAAGCAGATCATGTCGATGACGATATCCGGCTTCAAGGCACGAATGGCCGGGCCGAAGCTACCATCCTTCTCCATGGCAGCACGATCCATCGCCAGCATTTCCACTTCGCTCCACGCCTTGTTCGGCGAATAGGGCTTGGCCTGGCCGCGACTGATCGCCACCACCTCATGCCCGGCTTCGACCAGCCGCGGCACCAGATAGGTGCCGACATGGCCCGTTGCACCGATAATCACCGTGCGCGTCATGATATCCTCCCAATGGCCGAGATCGAACGCCGGCGGCCGGCGACGCTCAAGACGTGATCTGGCCAATGAGAATAGGAGAGCAAGCGGTTTTGTCATCCCTTCGATGATGCAAAAAGACATTCATCACTGTCTTTGCGGCCATTTCAGATGACCATGGTGAATGGACTGGACGAAAGCGGCAGGGATCAACCGCCCATCATGTCCAACTGCGGCTCGCCGATCTCCACTGCATGGCCGTCCGGATCGTAGAAACGGAATACGCGCTGCCCCCATTCCTGCCTCTCGATCGGATGAATGAGATCGACATGCGGTGCTATGGCTTCGAATGCCGCATCGACGTCCTCATGTTCGAAATAGAGAAGGATGTTCCGCCGCCCGTAGGGCCCGGATGCTTCGCCGTTCGCGCCCCAGACCGTTTTCTCCAGCGCCTTTCCGTCATGGATCGCAAAGCCGGTCTCGAACAGCACGAAGTTGCCGAAGTCGTGCAGGATCCTGAGGCCCAGCAGATCGCCATAGAACGCCTACGAGCGTCCGATATCGCTGACAAAGGGGATTGGATTTACGAAACGCATCGCCAGAACCCGATTGGATTAGAAAATGGGACAGGAAGAAACAACCTTTAAACTGCTTTGCTATATCCCGGAACCGGATGCCGATATCCGGCACATGATTTTCCATTCGCCGCATAATCGGAGGCCATCCATGGCAGAAGCCGCACGAACCATGATCGTTATGGATTCAGGAACATCCCGCTTTCAATTGCGTGCCGGCGCATTGATCCGCTCCAACGACCATATCCTCATTCACCGTGCGCTTACGGACAACTTCTGGTCCTTGCCCGGTGGGCGGGTGGAATTTCACGAAGCGGGGGCCGAAACGCTTGCCCGCGAGATCGAAGAGGAAATCGGCTGCAAGGCCACGGTTGGCCCCCTGCGCTTCATCATCGAGAATTTCTTCGAATTTGCCGGGCGACGCGTTCACGAAGTCGGTTTTTATTATGAAGCGGAACTGCTGCAGTCACTTCCGTTTCACGAGACGGACATCGTGCATCGGGCGCAGGACGGCGGCGTCGAACTCGAATTTCGCTGGGCGCCCGCCACGCTGGTCGGGCTCGACCGGTTCGATCTGGTGCCAGCTCCCATACGCAACCTCGTCGTCACCAATCCCGCCGGCATTCAGCATTTTGTGAAGCGCAACGCGGCCTGACTCCCACCGTTCGCATCAATTGCAACAGCAATAGAATAGCTTCATAAACGCTCCGGCATCTTTGCCGGGTTTCCGACAGGCTCGAATTATCAGGTCATCATCCAATGTCGCGCATCGCCATCTTGGGAAATGCAGGAGGCGGAAAATCCACCCTCGCTCGCAAATTGGGCGAGCGCCACGCAATTCCCCATTTCGAGATCGACAGGCTGCTCTGGCAGGAAGGCTGGGTTCCGGCACCGCTTGAAACTTATGTCGAGCAGCATAAACGGATCCTATCCGGTGAGAATTGGGTCATCGATGGCCTGGGGCACAAAAATTCGATCTCGATGCGGATAGATCGCGCGACCGAGATCATCCTCATAGATATGCCGCTCTGGATGCATTTCTGGCTCGCAGCCGAGCGCCAGATCGCCTGGCAGTCAGGTAAACTCGACCATACACCGGGCGGACTATCGGCCATGCCGCCGACGCGAGATCTGTTTCGGACCATCTGGGAAATCGAACAGGACTGGATGCCGGACATACGCCGCCTGTGCATCGAAGCGCAGGCAGCCGGCAAGACGCTAATACGAATAGGCAGCGTCGATGAGTTGGATACGTTTATGCAGAAATTGAGGTGAACTGCGGACTCAATGACTATTCATGTAAGCCGCAGTCGCGAGAACGGCGGCTGTAAAAACCATTCCAAAAGATCAGCGATCTTTGAGATTATCTTCTTTGCCTTAGTAACGAAGGGCTTCTAGCCTCGTCTTAACCCATAAGGGCGATTTGCGTCATCACGGCTCGGACACGGCAGGCGATGGCATCACGACCCGAGAACAAAGACGAGCTTGAAAGAGGAAACCTCATTGACCTCCCATACCGCGCCGACCGGCTCCGATACATCACTGCCCACGCTCGATCTCCAGCGCTTCTACGCCTCGTCCTCGGAACGCCGGGCATTCGTCGCGGAGCTTCGCAAAGTGCTCTACGACCATGGTTTCTTCTATCTGACCGGCCATGGCGTCGACCCCAAACTCATTGCCGATGTCGTTGCGACGGCGAAGCGTTTCTTTGCATTGCCGCTTGAAGAAAAGCTCAAGATTGAAATGGTGAAGTCGCCCCACTTCCGTGGCTACAACCGCGCCGGACAAGAACGTACCCGCGGCGAACAGGATTGGCGCGAGCAGCTCGACATCAACACCGAAAGCGCACCCTTCGAGATCGGCCCTGATACGCCGGCATGGCGGCGGCTGCAGGGGCCGAACCAGTGGCCGGAAGCTTTGCCGGAACTCAAGCCGCTGCTGCTTGCCTATCAGGCAGAGGTGACGCGCATTGGCATCGATATTCTGAAGGCGATCGCAGCGGCTATCGGCCAAGCGGAAAACGTTTTTGCCGACATCTATGAGCCGCAGGCCTCGCAGCTTCTGAAGATCATCCGCTATCCCGGCCGCGATGTCGCCGAAACGGATCAGGGCGTCGGCGCTCACAAGGATGGCGGCTTCGTCACCGTGCTGTTGCAGGACACCGTGCCCGGTCTGCGGGTGCGCACGGAAGACGGCGTCTGGATCGATGCGCCACCGGTTCCGGGCACCTTCGTCATCAATACCGGCGAATTGCTCGAGCTTGCGACAAACGGCTTCGTGCGCGCCGATGTGCATGACGTCGTCGCACCGCCTGCCGCTGTCGAGCGCTTCTCCGTCGCCTTCTTTCTTGGCTCCCGGCCTGATGCGACGATCCCCGTCATCGAACTGCCGGAAGAGTTGAAGCGATCGGAGCGCGGCATCTCGCTTGATCCCCTGAACCCGATCTTCCGCGAAGTCGGCCAGAACCAGCTGAAGAGCCGACTACGCTCCCATCCGGATGTGGCCCGCGCTCACTATGCCGATCTCTTGGCATCGGAACAGTCGGTTTAGGCCGGATCCATCAAGATCGAGGTGAGGTCGCTATATCGGCCACCTCCTCTCGAAGCTAGTTCCTAGTGCTGGCTATCGGGCACGATGACCCGCATGCCGTCGACGACACTGCTTGCGAGGATTTGACAGCTCAAGCGGCTGTTCGGCATCGGCTCCATCACGAATTCGATCATCATCGCTTCCTCCTCGGAAGGCGATGGCAGACGATCGAGATGAGGCTGCTCGATGTAGCAGTGACAAGTGCCGCAGGCCAAGGCGCCGCCGCATTGCGCCACGATGCCGTCGATGCCGCTCCTGACGGCGATGGCCATCAGCGTCTCGCCCTCCTGTGCCTGGACGCGCGTCTCGCGGCCGGCGGAATCGATGAACACGATTTCACACATTGCATTCTCCATATTTTCGGCAAATCCGCTCATGCGGCGATGAGGCGAATGTCCAGGCGTTTCGGTCCGCGCACCGACAGCCCGCGCTTGTAGGCGGGATTGTCGTCCAGCAGTTCGATCGAGCGAGTGCGCTGCAGAAGCGTCGAGAAAATGATCTCCATATCCAGCCGGGCCAGATGATTGCCCAGACAGAAATGCGCGCCGCCGCCAAACGCCAGATGGCGATTGGGCGTGCGCCCGACGTCGAACTCGTCGGGCGACTCGAATTGTTCGGGATCGCGATTGGCCGCGCCATAGAGCAGACCGATCTTCGTACCCTTTGGCAACAGCTTGCCGGCAATCGTCCTTTCCTCGGTCAGATAGCGATGGAAGAATGGCAGCGGCGACTCGAAACGGAACATTTCCTGAATGGCGGTCGACATCACCGTCGGCGCTTCACGCAACATCTTCAAAGCATGGGGATATTGCAGCAAAGCATGCATGCCGCTGCCCAGCACATCGATCGTCGAGCCATGCCCGGCCATGAGGATCAGCATGCAAGTGGAAACGAGTTCGTCTTCGGTAAGCTCTCCGGCGGCATGCGCCTCGGTCAGCCGACAGAGAAGATCGTCGCGCGGCGTGCTTAAGCGCTCGGTAATGAGTTCCTTGAGAAGTTCGTAAAACTCCGTCGTGGCACGTTCGGCAATCGCCTTGCGCTCCGCGCTGCGATCGACGTCGAAATATTGCACGACGTCTTCCGACCACTTGCGCAGTTGGCCGGCATATTCCTCCGGCACGCCCAGCACCGAACCGATAATGTGGCCCGGAACCTGCGAAGCAAGATCCTCGACGAAATCGATCGTACCTGCCTGCAGGAGACGGTCGAGCAGACGGTCCACGAAATCCTGTATCATGCCGCGCTGGCGCGCGACGAGCGCAGGCGTAAATTCACGAAATACCTTGCGGCGCAGACGGTCGTGGGTTTCGCCATCGGAATCCAGCAGGCTGAATTGCACGAAACGGGAATGGTTCGGCATGTCATGCCAGTTCTGCCGAACCTTCTGCTCCCGTATTTCCTCCGGTGAGAGAAAGAATTCGAGAGATCGCACGAGCGTCTTGTCGGCGGCAGCGGCAGCCACATCCTGATAGCGCGACAGCAGCCATATGTCGAACTGCTCATAGTAGACCGGACCCGGGCTGGCGCGCAGCACGCGGTAAGACGCATAGGGATCGTCCGTAAACGCCTGCGAGAGCGGATCGAATGCTGGAGTTGCCATCGGCATGATGAGGACCTCATCCAATCTGGTTCATCGGCCATAGAATACAGCGTCAAACGACGAAAGGACATGGATGCGAGCCGCAGCCATATGGATAAAACTCTCATTCCGAAATAGAATTAAGTCGCTATGACCCATGAAGCGATTTTACCAGAGACCCTCCCTCTCGACGACGTCTTCTTTCAGACTCCGGGCAAGTTGTCTCGGGCGTTCCCTTACACGCTTCTCGCCGCCGGGCGCCGGGTTTGCACGCCTGCTGAAATGCCGATCGCCCATCGCTTCAACCATCACACCCTGATCCTTACTCTCAGTGGAAAAGGCCTGCTGCAGGTCAATGAGGTTTCGAGCTTGCTGCATGAGAGGACGATCGCTTGGCTCGATTCCTCGATGCTTTATTCGCATCGCTGCGAGCCGCGCCATTCTCACTGGTCCTACCTATGGCTGGGTTTCGTCGGATATGGGCTCGATACCCTGTTCGACAGCCTTGATGTGATCGGCAATCCGATCTTCGACACGGCCAACACCCGCGATCCGAAGGCGCTGTTCGAAGGCATCCTGCGGGAAGTAGAGACGGGTAGCTTTCTTGCTGACAACAGATGCTTTGCCCTGCTGGCACAGTTGATTTCATTCCTTGTATCCGAACGCGCCGAAAGCAGCGAACTCAGCGCCTCCGTACAACGATTGCAACGGGTTATGGAATTGGTCCGCGCCGACCTGACACGCCCCTGGGCGATAGAAGATCTCGCGATCGCCGCGAATCTGAGCCAGGCGCAATTGTTCCGCCGCTTTCGCCAGAGAATGGGAACGACGCCTCTCGATTGGCTGCGCCATGAGCGTGTGAATGCCGCAAAGCCGTTGCTGGTCGTAACGGATGAGCAGATCAGCCGGATAGCCGCCCGATGCGGCTACCCCGACCCTTTTCACTTTGCCCGCGACTTCAAGAAGCTGGTCGGCGTCACTCCCAGCGAGTTCAGGCGGCAAGGGCAAAGCGCGAGGCCATAGAGGCATGAGAGATCAAATACCGCTCGGTTTCTGAGCCAAGGACTCCTCGACATAGCTAACCCGATTGGCGCGGCGCATATGACGGGCTAAGAGTTGCGACAGCTCACACCCGCGTCTTTCCGAAACGAACGCCGCGCCCTAGCCAGGGATTGAAAAATGACGACCGAACAAAGCGTTCTGCGCATTTCCATTATCGTGACGTTCGTTCTCGCCGTCGCCGGCATTGTCTTCGGCCTTCTCTCCGGCTCCTACGCAATCGTCTTCGATGGCATCTACGCACTGACGGATGCGAGCATGACGATCGTTGCGCTGGTCGTTTCCAATCTGATCATATCTTCGGCGACAAACACAACCGCCGCCGGCAAATTCGCCAAGCATTTCACCATGGGTTTCTGGCATCTCGAGCCCATGGTGCTCGGCCTCAACGGTGTGCTGCTGACGGGAGCAGCCGTCTATGCCTTGATCAACGCCGTCGGCAGCATCATGAGCGGCGGACGGCATCTTTCTTTCGATCAGGCCATCATCTATGCCGTCCTGACCATGCTCATCGCCTTCTTGATGGCCGCCTATGCCACGCGAGCGAACAAGACCATCGGATCCAACTTCATTGCACTGGATGCCAAGGCCTGGGTGATGACCGGCAGCCTCAGCGCCGCATTGCTCCTCGCCTTCATCTTCGGCTTCTTCATCCAAGGAACGAAGCTGCAGTGGATGTCGCCCTATGTCGATCCGGTCGCCCTGGCTCTCGTCTGCCTCATCGTCATTCCCATGCCGGTCGGAACGATCAAGCAGGCATTTGCCGATATCCTGCTCGTGACGCCCGCGGATCTGCGGGACCATGTCGACCGCGTAGCGGCTGAGATCGTTCAACGCTACAATTTCCTGTCCTACCGCTCCTATGTCGCGCGCGTCGGCCGCGGCAGGCAGATCGAGCTTTACTTCATCGTGCCGCCGGATGGACCAGCGAAGAAGCTGGAGGAATGGGACCATATCCGTGACGAGATCGGCGAAGCGATCGATGGCGAAGGCCCGGACCGCTGGCTGACGATTGCATTTACGACCGATCCGGAATGGGCCGATTAAGCGCCGCCGCACCCGCCAGTCGACCGATACTACAGAGCGAAGATCGACGAAGCCGCGATGCACAAAATGCCGAGGCAATTTGGCAAGAGCACCCGCTGAAAAGATCAGGCGCTCTCAGTATCAGCTCGCGAAAGAGGAGCGGCCGCTGTCTGCTTGCTCCGTGGAGAGCGAAGCGCGAGGCCCTGAACGCGGCTCGTAAGCGGCCTCTCGACATATCTGAAAAGCGCCTTGGCAAACATGGCGGCGACAAGCGTCGCAAAAACGACGAACAGTCCGAGAGGAAGCCCTGCCCCGATCACCTTCTCCCATATCGCGCGCAGCGGCCGTAGGATGAAGGGATGGACAAGGTAGAGACTATAGGAGGCGTCCCCGAGCGCGACACCCCAAAGGACGGGCCGCCTTTGAGGCAGGACTGGGCCGATCGCAGCCGCCAGAACGAACAAAGCCGCAGGCACACCGCTTCGCAGGAATTGCGGCAGGTCCGCATCGTTCCAAAGAGTCGAGACATGCACGAAGCCAAAGAGCCCGATGGCAGCCAGCCCAAGTGCCCAGCCGCCGCCGATCCTTGCTCCACTGCGGAAAATCAGCGCGACATAAACTCCGAAGAGGAACTCCAGAATGATCGGGTTCGTCCAGAACACTATCTGCACATGCTGGGGATCGATGAGCCTTCCGACGAGCGCCATTCCGACCATGAGAACCGACAGCCATAAGACGCCCAATCGTATCGGCAGCAGAAGTGCCGCGGCGAAAAAGACGTAAAACAGCATCTCGTAGTTCAACGTCCAGCCGAGGGCGAGCACCGGCCTAATCTCATCGACGCCGCGCCCGGATGGAATGAAGAAATAGGATGCCAGGACATGGGATAGGGAACCGATAGGAACGGCAAGAAGCGAGGGGGCTGCAAGCGCGCCAAGCAACATGACGCTCGTCAGCAGCCAATAAAGCGGGATCACACGTGCGCAGCGCCGCAGGAAGAAGCGGAGCGAAGCGCCGCTCTTGCCGAATTCCGACGCGGTCGTGTGGGTCATGATGAAGCCGGAGAGGACGAAGAATATATCGACGCCGAAACCGAGATTCCATGCGGAGCCATCGACCACTGCACGTCCTGTTGCTGCCGCCAGCATGCCCGTCTCGTGCAAGCCATGGGCAACAACCACGGAAGAGGCGGCGAGCGCACGCAATACCTGGAGATTCACGAGCGTGTGGGTGGATTTGCTGGCAGCTCGGCCCGCATCCTCACTCTCAAGTATTTTTCTATAAAACCTCACCGGAAATCTCGGCAAATATCGTCTTGGATCCCGCATTTTCTATCCAAAACGATATAACAACTCGTCGCCGCCTGCATAATTGCGCAGCGCTGCTTTAAATTATAGTTATTCTTCAGTTAAGCTTGCAGACGCTGGCGCCGGTGCCGAACCAGCCATGTTTCCTGACCTTACCCGATCCTCCCGGAAGAAGGGGGCGTCGATGCTATTGGTTGTGCCTTTAGAGAGGCTTGATCGTAAATCATTTGCTGACCAACCCTCAGGCCGGTCGCGCAACGCGATCGGCAACCCGATCCGAGGGAAACGACATTCTCAAGCAGGCACCTTTGGAGCCGGCATTAATTACCGCGATGCTGCCGCCATGGATCTGCATAATCTCCTGAACCAGATTGAGTCCCAGTCCGGCGCCACGGCCATCAGGTGAGAGGCGATTGAACGGTTCAAAAATATGCTCATGTTCGTCCCTCGCAATGCCGTTGCCCTCGTCACAGACTTCGATGGAGCCGCCTTTGGCGACACGCACGGTAATCGTTCCTTGGCGTCCACCATGGTCTATGGCGTTTTGAACTAGATTCGTCAGTGCTCGTTCCAATGATGTCTGATCGCCCGTCACTACTATCTCATCGCATTCCCGCTCGAAGGCGACCTCATAACCGGCACCAAGTGCCAGCGGGCCAAGGTCGAACAGCACTTGCTTGGCCATCGCGACCAGATTCACCGGCAGGAAATGGTTCCGCTTCTGGTCGAGGCGCTGGAGGTCGAGAAGTTGACCGGCGAGTGTCGTCAGCCGGGCCGCGTCTTCCAGTAGGTCGCGTTTGTCAGTGCCGGCGGGGAGTGCGGAAACACGCGCGTTCAGGATGGCAATTGGCGTTCGCAGTTCATGGGCTGCCTGGGCTAGAAAATGCTGATGACGCTCGTAGCCCGCATCAAGGCGGCGTAGCGCATCGTTGACCGCACAGACAAGTCCGCTGATTTCGATGGGCACATCGCTCTCCTGCAGCCGGACGCCACGCTTGTCGAATTCGATGTGGATGGCTTGCGCTGCAGTCCGAGCTAGACCGGTGAGCGCCCGGCGGACCACCAGTGGAGTGGCCAGCGACGTCGCTAGCGCCATCAACACGATGATTGGCAGTATCACCAAGATGAACCCGCCTGAAATACCCTTTGCAAGCCGCCGCGCGGACATCCTCCCTTTCGTACCCGTCAGAATCTGGACCCTCCCGGCAGGGCTTTCGACCCATTTGATCACCGCATCAGGTTTTCCGGCCAATTCCGGCCGGTCGCTCAGCCGGGCGTCGCTGAGTTGGCCGAGCACTGCGACCAGCGGTAAATAGGCGATAGGAATGTTGCCTGCTTGCAGCCGGTGCCCCTCCGGGTCGCGGATCGTGAACCACAGATCCGGTGCGTTGGCGCGAAGATGAACGAGATCCGGCGTTTCTCGCAGCACCAATCCACCAGCTGCGTCGCGCTCTGTCGCTTCGGCCAACACATCGAGGCTGCCGCCTTCATAGTCGTTAATCAGGTAGCCGGTACTCCAGACCGTTGCAATAACCATGAGAAGGACAACCGCAATCATGCCCGCCTGCAGTGTCACCAGCCTGCTGACGAGCAACCATTTCAGCGAAGGCTGTCGCATCATGCCGTCTCGCGAATGAGATAGCCGACGCCGCGGATGCCGTCGATGGTGATGCCGGCCTGTGCATCGGCGAGTTTGCGACGAACGCGTGAAATATGGGTATCAAGTGCATTTGACTCGATTTCGTCGTTCATGCCGAAGACGGCTTCCATCAAAGTTTCCCGCAGTACCATGCGACCCATACGCCGCATCAGCGCTTCAAGCACCAGCAATTCCCGGCGCGGCATGCGCAGGTGGGCGCCTTGTACATTTGCTTCACGATGGACGAAATCGAATGACATGCGACCGAGACTGATGATGTCGGGTTGCAGATGAACTGGACGGCGCAAGATTGCCCGCAAACGGGCCAGAAGCTCGTCGAAGGCAAAGGGTTTGCCGAGATAGTCGTCCGCGCCGCTGTCCAGTCCGGCGATCCGGTCAGCCAGGTCACTCTTCGCGGTCAGCACCAGTACAGGCACGACGTTGCCCCTGACGCGCAGCAACTTGACCAGCGAAAGGCCATCTCCATCCGGCAGCCGACGGTCCAGCACAACGACGTCATAGATATCGCCGTGAAGGGCGGCTTCTGCCTCCGACAGGCTCGCTACGTCGTCCACAACCATGCCATGGCGAACCAACCCGTTGCGCAGAACAAGAGCCATTGGGCGCTCGTCTTCGACCAAAAGCACACGCATTCAATAAACTCCATCCTCGCCGCATCGATAGGGCAAATGCTAGCATCGTTGCGTTGAGATAACCTTGCAAAGATCGCCCTCGTTTCCGGCGTTGAAAAGCACGTGCGGTTTTTTTGAAGTCCATCAACATGACAGGTTCTCTCAATCTGGGTGTGTAAGACCTCGCTTGCTCATCTCCAGAGGACGAACCAATGCTCGTTATCCCTAACCGCCTAGCGGCCGGTCGTCATTCCCCAATCGAGGACGTTCGTCATGTATATCACTAATGCCACCTCGTTCCTTCTTGCCTGGCTTCGTGACCCGCGCGCCATTTCGGCGATTACCCCATCAGGCCGGCGCATCTCGGCTTTAATAACCCAAGGTATTGGGACAACCACCGGCCCGGTTATGGAACTGGGGCCTGGCACCGGCTCTTTCACTTATTCGCTCCTAGAGCGCGGCGTGCGTGAGAGCGATCTCACGTTAGTTGAGCTTAACGCCGATTTTGCCGAACTTTTGCAAAAGCGCTTCCCCAAGGCGCGCGCGCTTCGTTTGGACGCAACGCGGATCGGCATGACGGATCTGTTTAAAGGCACCTCATTCGGTGCGGTCGTCAGCGGATTGGGTTTTCGTGCCATGCGGTCGCGCGAAATCCGCGCTATTCTGGGCGAGGCCTTCAAAAATCTCAGACCCGGTGGCGCATTTCATCAGATTACCTACGGCCGACACTGTCCAGTTCCGGATCAGGTTCTGGGTCACTTGAAACTCAGGGAAGCACGCATCGGCGGAACGATCTGGAACCTGCCGCCGGCTTCCGTCTACCGGATCTCCAGGGCGGCGGATTGCAAAGTCCCGAAACATCCCGAGCCGACTGGGTTGCAACCCGCGTGACGGCTCAGGAACTGGTGACGCTAGCTCCCGGCACCGTCACGCTATTCACGAGCTTTGGCCTGGCTGGCATTTTCTGTCTCGCCGTCATGGAGAAATTTGTCCCACTTTTTCCATCCTATATCCTTCTCATGCTTCTCGGCTTGACGATGCCGGACCTTCTTGCGCTTGCCTTGTCCATTGGCGCGGTGACGGCTGGTTCCGTCATTGGCGGGCTTGGCTGGTATGGTATTGGTTGGCTATTCGGGCCGCGAAGAGTGCGTCGGGTTGTGGCTCGCTATGGCGGATACCTGTTGCTAAAGCTATCCTTCTACGATCGGCTGGCCGGTACCTACCGCCGCAACCATTTCTGGGTAACGCTGTCTGGTCAGATCATTCCCGCGGTCAGGATCTATCTGGCGCTGCCGGCGGGCGCTTTGCGGCTTGACCCTAGAACCTTCCTGGCGGCGACCTCGCTGGGATGCTTGATGTGGAATGGGCCCTTCCTGTGTCTCGGCTATGCCCTGCGCAGCAGCGGAAGAGACGTAACACAGATCGGCTTGTGGGCCGCCATGGCGATCATTGCGGCTGAGGGAGTAGCCTTGTTCGTCGTGAGCGTCAGGAGCAGGACTGTGAAAGGCCGAACGCGGACGGGCTTGCCGCCCTGACCGACTGATATTCCCTTAGCGCTAGATGATTTTCGGTCGAACGATCCAAAATCTGAATCCGCTATGGGAATCGAACAGATGGAGCATGATATCCTCTGGAAGCGTTTACACTTTCGGCCTCATGCTCCAGGCACTTTGGGCAGTGGCTAAAATTACATGCGCTTGAATTTTGGCCGCAACTTCGCCACTACCATGTCTTGCTTCGATCGCGGCGGCTGCATAGTCGGTCGCGGCCTGCAGCTTCCCCGCTTCCCTGGCCTCGATCTCGTTGCGAAGCAGGGTTCCCTGACAATAGGCGATGGCCGGAATGCGCGGTGAGGACGCGCGGCTCTGCTCTGCCCTCGTTTCGATCACGATTTCAGAGAAACCGGCATCCTCGAGATCGCTGCGGATCCGGTCCACATCGTGATAGCCATGCGGCGTGCGCGCCAAAAAACGTGGCGGATCGTTCGGGAAAATCCGTGCCAGCGCCTTCGTCACGTCGTCGGCGAAAACATTGTCCTCGATGCGATCCCATACGTTGAACAGGAAATGTCCGCCTGATTTCAGAACGCGCTTTGCCTCGCGATAGGCCGAGATGCGATCGGGGAAGAACATCGCGCCGAACTGGCAGACGACGAGATCGAAGGCCGCATTTTCGAAGGGCAGCGCCATGGCATCCGCTTGTCGCCAAGTGATGCGCCCGTCCGGCTGATGTCGCGAAGCGGCATAATCTAGCATCGGCTGGTTGAGGTCGGTGACGACGTAGCTTGCATGGGAGGATAGTTTCGGCGCCAAGGCGCGAGTGACAACTCCGGTGCCTGCGGCAATTTCCAACACTGTGCGCGGCTTGAGAGATCCGGCGCGTTGTGCAATGTCTGCCGCATAAGGCTCGAAAATCAACGGCACCATATAGCGGTCGTAATTTTCCGGAATCGAGCCGGCGAATATCTTGTCTGCCTCCAACATCGCCATCACCCGCTGCGCACCTGATAGACCGCAATATTAGCATATCGCGACAGATGCGTCATTCAGGCTCTGAAGAGCCCCCAAATACCGGAGAGGCTATTCGATCGCGGTGATTTCCAGCTCGTCATTGCCAAGGCTCATGACGTCTCCCACCCTCTTTCCCATCAACAACCGTGCAACGGGCGACACATAGGAAATCGATCCTGCCTTAGGATCGGCTTCATCTTCGCCGACGATGCGGTACGTCTGCACGCGGCCATCGTCACGGCTGAAGGTTACCTTGCTTCCAAAGGCAACGATCTCGTTTGAGGTGGGCGTCGCAATGACTTCGGCTGTCCGCAACCTTTCCGCGAAATAACGGGCATCGCGCAAGGGAATGGCCGTCTGCCGGCGGCGCTCGTTGATATCCTCGATGGCGCTTGCCGTTTCATAGGCTTTGCGTGCCTCCTGAAGCTGAAATTCCAGAGCCTTCAACCCCGCTTCCGTGACGAGGTTCGGATGTGGAGAAATGGGCCGGTCGGGCAGCACGGTTTCAGCGGCCGTCTCAGCGCTTTCTTCCTTCATGAACGCAGTGCTCAACTTCAAACTCCATTGCGAGCTACAACCAAATCAGCCTCGTACTATAGACCAGATGGCTATGCCGGAGGAATAGAACGACCGCTGGAAAGCCATCGCGCCGAAAGAGACCCGAACCCGACATGGCTGTTGCAAGGGTCTTCAGATCGATTAATCTTCAAACCAGCTAACAATAGCTGATATCAAGTTTTTATGTTGCCTAAGGGATTTGCCGCGGCACGCAATTTCAGAGAGATCGATGGTCAGCCTCGGTGTTTTGACGACTTATACGGTGGTGGTGCTGGGCCTGATGGTCATTCCCGGGCCTGCTACATTGCTCACGCTCGCCAGAGCGGTCAGCGGCGGCAAGCGCGTGGGATTGGCAACCGGCATCGGCATCGCTGCCGGCGATCTTTTCCATACGATGATGGCGACCTTCGGGTTGTCGGCCTTGCTCGCCACGTCCGCACTGGCCTTCGAGATCGTCAAATATGCCGGCGTCATCTATCTGATCTATCTGGGGTTCAAGGCTTTTGTCGAGAAAAGCGGCAGCATCGATCTGCCGACTGCGCAGGCCATCACTCCTATGCGTGCGCTTCGCCAGGGTTTCTTCACCGAGATTCTCAACCCGAAAACAGCGCTTTTCTTCCTGGCCTTCCTGCCGCAGTTCATTCATCCGGAAAGTGGGTCCGTCATCGGGCAATTTGCGCTGCTGGGAGCGATTTTCGTCATCCTCAGCATCAGCGTCACCTCGCTTCTGGCGGTCGGCGCCGGCTCGATCGGTGGCTGGCTGCGCCGCAACCGCACGATCGGCCGATGGCAGGGAAAGGTCATCGGCACGATCTATATGGCTTTGGGTTTCAGGCTCGCGCTGCAGCAGCAGTAACCCGCCTTTGCGGCGACTACCGACAAATCAAACCGGCTGCCGCTTGACGACTGACAAGTTCATCTCCGAGCGGCTGCGAAGCCCATCGCTTCATAGAGAGCGATGGCCTGCGCATTCGTAATATAGGCATGCAGATAGGCAGTCTCACCGCGCGCCGAAATCTCGCCAGCCATGAAATGGAAGAGCAAGGCGCCGAGGCCGCGCCCCTGAAAATCGAGGTGGCTGCAGAGGCCACTAAGCTCGGCAAATCCCATCTGCCGCATGCTGGAGGATGCACCCTGCAATCTCAATGATTGCACTCACCGGACAGCTCCAGCAGCTGCGTCGTATCGCTGTCCAAAAACGCGCTAACGCCATGGTCGTATTCCGTTTGGATCCGGCACGCGGCGACAGCATCACTTTGACAGGAAGCTCTGCCGACCTGCTCCTTCGCAGCCGCGAAACGCTATCATCACTCCTATTACCTTGCGCGAACGGAATTACTTGCGGGCGATCAAGCCTCTGAAATTATTTCAGAAATATCCGTTCCTTCCTAGGCAATCCGGCCTGGAAAAGAAGTTCAGTTTATACGAATATTATTTATTTAGAAATTTACATATTAACTGAATACTAATAAACGCCTTAACTTTCCGGCCAATATTAGCTAACCATTACGCAATCGGAGGTAATGGATGTGCAAGATATTGGTACAGACTCTCAAAATTATTCAGAAAGAGCTTACTCAATCAACAATAGCGCCGAGAAATCAGACCTCAGCGAGGCAGAGGCCACCCGTGCACATCTTGTTTCCGAAAAGCAGATTTCAAATCAGGAGAGCCAAATGCAGCTGGCCGACGCGCCCGAACACGCAGCCGCCATTCCCGCTCAAGATTATCCGCTTGTGCTTCCAAGCGTGCTGATCGGCGGATTGCCCATCACCGTCGTCAATCGGCGCAATGCCGCCTCCTTCATGATCGATGTAGCGCGCCGCCGCCGCGACAGCCGGCCCTATTACTTTACATCAGCCAATGGCGAGGTCGTCGCACGCGTTCATGCCGATGCCAATATCGCCAAGCTCTTCAAGGAAGCCGATCAGATCCTGGCTGACGGCCAACCCCTCGTCATGGCCTCTCGCCTGCTCTGCCGAGTACAGCTCCCCGAGCGCGTGGCAACGACCGACCTGTTCCATGATGTTGCCGAACTGGCCGAAAAGAAGGGCGTGAGCTTCTATCTCCTGGGAGCGAGCGAGACCGCAAACCATCAGGCCGTTGCCGCCGTGCAAACCCGTTATCCCGGCCTGCGCATTGTGGGTCATTGCCACGGCTATCTTGCGGGGGAAGCTCTGGAGCAGAAACTTGATGAAATCAACGCACTTGCTCCCGACATATTATGGATCGGCCTTGGTGTTCCGCGCGAGCAGATATTCGTGCACGATTTTGCCGCACGGCTTGCCAATGTCGGCGTCATCAAGACCTCAGGCGGGCTCTTCGATCATCTGGCGGAGAAAACGAAGAGAGCGCCCATGTGGATCCAACGGGCCGGCTTCGAGTGGTTCTGGCGCATGCTGATGGAGCCCCGCCGCCTGTTCTGGCGCTACCTGACGACCAATCCTTACGCCATCTACGCGATCCTGAGGTATTCGAAATGATGAACAGGCGATATCCCGAACCGTCGGCCACCGAAACGGACACCGACATAGCCATCGTCGGTGGCGGGCTTTCCGGCACGCTTACCGCCTGCCTGCTCGGCCGAGCGGGATATCGGGTGACGCTCATTGACCGTCATCGTGTCTTTCCGCAGGAGTTCCGCGTTGAGAAAATCGGTCGTGGAGAGATCGAAAAACTCGAGCAGCTTCAATTGCTCGCCCCCTTGTTCAAGGTTGCTGCGCCCTTCGACGACATCGTCAATCTGCACAGGGGGCGCATATTGGATCGGACACACGGCCAGCATTACGGCTTTTTCTACAACAGACTCGTTGGCGCGATGCGCGCGGCATTACCGGAGACGGTGAATTTCGTCGTCGGTCAAGTCACCGGCTTGCGGACGAGCGCCAAGCAGCAGCGGATTTCAATTCTCGGCAAGGATGAACTGACTGCTCGCCTATTGGTGCTCGCAACCGGCATGGGGGATATGCTCCACCGGGATCTTGGCATTTCGCACAAATCGATCGGCGAGAGGCGCCCTCTTGCATTCGGCTTCAACATTCGTCCGCTGCAATCCAATAGATTTCGCCATACAGCCCTGCGCTATCATGGAGACGGTGACGGCATCGATCGTCTCGATCTATTTCCGGTCGCCGATGCAACACGTGCCAATCTTTTCCTGTTTCGCGATCCACGAGATTCCTGGGTCAGGTCACTGCATGACGATCCAAAGCAGGCGCTCATCGCCGCCTTCCCATCGCTCGTCGATCATTTTGGTGACTTCGAGATTGCCAGCAGGATCGACAGCTGGCTCACCGAGATTACGCTGGCCGAGAATTGCCGACAGGACGGTGTCGTGCTCATCGGAGACGCCTATTTGACCTCCTGCCCGGCGACGGGCCTCGGCGTCAGCCGGCTTCTGACCGATGTTGAGCGCCTATGCCGCACATATGTCCCGCAATGGATGACAGAAACCGCTATCGATCATACCAGGATCGCCGCCTATTACGACGACCCGAAAAAGGCTGATATGGATATCGGTTCGGTGCAAATGGCCGATCGCCACTTCAATCTGACCGCGAAAACCGATGTCGGGTGGCGTCTGCGCCGCCAGTTCCATATCACGCGGCGACGCATCCTATACGGCATCGAAAGCATAAGTCCTGCTCTCGCCGCAAAGCTTCATCAGCTCAAGACGATACGCACCAGATCTACGCTGCGATCCGCCGTGCTGGACTCTAAACCCGCGGCATAGCTGGGGCGACAAGCAAGAAACACTGCTTCGAGAAATATTCACTAATAGAAATAGTGTATGTTTCCGAAATGTGAAAAACGCGACGCTACATTGATAATATTACGGAGTTTATCATGGCAGTTTTAGGCGCATTTCCTCCCGGACTTACTTGCCGATCAATCGAGGAGAGCGATTGGGATGGTATCATCGATTGTCTCCGCAGAAATTTTCCGACGCGCGATCGAAGCTATTGGGAGCGCGCCGTCATACGGATGGAAAAACGGCCTTTCGTGCCCGATCTGCCGAAATACGGCTTCGTTCTGGACATGTCCGGACGCATCGTCGGTGTCCTGCTGGCGCTTTATTTCCGGCATGAAGGACTGGAAGGAGAAGAGCTCCGCTGCAATCTGTCGAGCTGGTCCGTCGATCCGGAATACCGCGCTTTCGCCGGCAAGATGGTTATCGCGGCGCTCAGACGAAAGAATGTCACCTACATCAACGTTTCGCCGGCGCCGGGAACGATAAAGGTCAATGAAGCGCTCGGCTTTCGCCGCTATGCGGACGGGCAACTGGCGTTCCTGCCGATACTGAGTGCTGTGAGGCAGCCTTATCGGGTGCTCGAAGCAAGTCCCGGCCTTGCCGAAATGTCGATGCTCTCGGAGGGCGATAGGGAGATTCTTCTCCAGCATGCGGCACTCGGATGCCTGTCGTTGATTTGTGTCGATGGCGACAAAGCCTTTCCCTTCGTTTTCAAGACACGCCGCATCTTCCATGGCATTGTCCCGAGTGCCCAGGTGATTTACAGCCGCACGCCCCAGGAGCTCAGCCGGTGTGCCGGCGCACTTGGTCGCCATCTCCTGCGAAAAGGCATATTTCTCTGCGTCGTCGACGCGAACGGGCCGGTGTCCGGTCTCGTCGGACGTTACTTTGCCGGAAGCGGAACGAAATATTTCAAAGGTCCGAAACCGCCCTCGCTTGGTGACCTGACATTCACGGAGCTCGTCATCTTCGGCTCCTGATTCTTGATAAAGAGCCGAAGTCGGTTTTTTTGCAGCTTCCGCAAAGGACTGTGCACAGTCCAATCGGGCTATTCCTTCCACCGAATGAATGGCGCCATGCAAGCAAGACAGAAGATCAACAGGCTCAAAGCGAGGGCGACGACATATGCTCGCCCGGCTGGCTGCACATGCCTCGCGAAATACCGAGCAAGCGCCATCGCGTTCCAAAGGAAACACCGACAAGCAGAAGACAGAAGCCGAGGGCGAGCGGTGAGAAGAATGCCTCTTCCTGCAATACCGCATTGGACGCAATCGTGATGATCGCGACGAAGGCAAAGAGGAAATCCGGCTCACCGGTGGCGAGCAGCTGCCTGCGGGCAGACAGCGCCAATGCGGCAAGAAAGCCGAAGAAGACGAAACTGCCCATGCCCATCTGGTAGAGCATGACGCCAACAGCGCTTTCAACCGGGACGGAGGCGACGCCCTCGTCCTGCGCCCGGTCCCAATCCAGATTGAGGCTCGTACTCGAAAGATTGCCGCCGATCCCCAGGCCCTGCCCGAACGGATTGTGCAGGAATTCGCGAACGCCTGCGATCAGGCCGAGAACATGGTAGTCGCCGTGGGTGGCGCCGAAGAGGATGGCAGCGACCGTCCAGACGACCGCAAGCGCGACGACGGCAAGCAGCGTCAGTTCCGCGCGCGATGGGCGATAGATCAGCCGGGCGCCGATCGCGACAAGCAGCATGAATGTCGCGCCTTTGGAGCCGATGACGAGCAATAGCGGCAAGGCCGCAATCGGCAGCAGCCAGCGCCCCTTGAAGAGGAGCCAGGCAGACATGATGCTCAAGCCGTAGGCATAGCTGATCGGGTGAAAATTCGGGCCGCCATTGCGAAAGATCGGCGGAAACAGGTCGCTGAACAGCTTGATATTGAAAAAGGTCGTCATCATCGTGTCTTCGATACCCCGAAGCACGAAACCGGTCTCCTTCAGCTTCTTTTCCCATACACCGGCCTCGATCTGAGCCTTCAGACCACGGTGAATATAGAGATCGCCATGAAACAGGCTCAGGAAATCCATCCGGAAAATCTGTTCCAGATAACCGTAGATGATGGCAACGGCGCAGAGCCAAAAGATGCCCTTGCGCAGATCAACGGGATAGAGGCTGGCTGCGAGAATGGCGATGTGGAAACATGCAAGTGGGGTGATCGTATTGCGGAAATAGATGACGGCATCCTTCGGCCCGCCATGAACAGCGCCGAGCGCAAGATAAAAACTCACTATACCGCAGAGCATGAAGCTAAATGTCAGCCATGGCCGCAATTCGGTCAGAGCCCTCACCCGATACTGGAAAGAAGCCATCGCGAAGGCGCCGAATGCAGTCATGAGAATGACGAAATTGGCACCGCGCAGCGCATCGAACGTATTGTGATCGGGCACGAAAGGCGTGAACCAGGCGACCACGAGATTTTGATAGAGAAAAGAGCAGGCAATGACGAGCGGGATGCAGCCAGGTTGAGCAATCGACAAAACCAGCGTCAACGCGAATGTCGCGGCAACCCCGAACGGGGTCCAGACAGCGAAGGCAGAGACGGAAGCGACGACCGCGAGGATGGCGATGAAAAGATGGAAAAGGGCGTCCGAACGAAGTCCGCTCAGGCCTCCCGCCCCGAAGCCGGCGCGACCTCCGGTAATACTCATCGCCAATCTCCATTTATCCGCATCAGTTGCCGTTCCACATGGCCATATTCCGCCGCTTTTCAGCCGCCGTTGCTGCTATCCAGAAGTGCCGCGATCATGGCGTCATCGAAGCCCTCAATGCTGCCTCTGCTCCTGATGATGCCAAAACCTTGATCAAGCTCCCAATAGGCCCAGCCGATCTTGTTGCTCTCGGCCGCCTGCCGCACGGCCCGAACCCAGAACCGACGGCTTTCGGCATCGACGCAGAAGTTGAGGACGCCAAATTCGTTCATCATGACAGGGCAGTCATATGTCTCGGACCAGCGCCTCAACTTCATAAATTCGGCGGCGATCGCAGCCTCCGTCCAGGGTGTCGCCAATTGTTCCTCGATAAGGCTTGCCGCCTGCTCGTCCCCGGCCGCTCGCAGCTTTCCGATGCTCTGCTGTACCCGCGACGTCTCGATGGTCGCGGGAAAGGGCAAATTCGAAATCCGCGCCAACGGCGACGCATCCCAGGTCTCGCATTGATGAGTGAAGGCCGTGGGTGAATAGAAATGAATGGCAGCAATCTGATTATCGTCGGCAAGGGGCGGCGTCTCGCCTATTTCCCAGATGCCCTGAGAGGGTGACGGCCCCCAGATCAGCGTATGGTTAGGACATTTCGATCGCACGACCTCGGCGAGCCGTTGCCTTAGTTGAAGCCACGCGTCATTTCGCAGAGGCGGCTCGTTTAACAATTCTGCATAGACCGCCTCATCCGAAAGGTTCGCAAGGACGCTGCCTAGCGCCATCCATGCCTCGGCCACCCTTTGCGAACCGGCCTCGAAATCCTGACGGAGCGCCGTATGTAGACTTTCGGAAGGATGCATGTCGGCAAGGACCGAGAATCCCAGCCGATTGAGGTCGGCCACGCCAGCCTCGATGCGACGCAGGGTGGTCGTATCGCCTGCCGACAGTAGATCGCCATTGATCGGCAAACGGATCGTTTGAAAGCCCAATTGACGAAGCTTTTCGAGCACAGGCTCGCTTGGCGCCACGCCATCGCCACGATCGAACCATCCCGGCAGATTGATGCCGCATGAAGGCACGATGGGCTTGGCCGCCGCACGGGCCGCGCCGGCAGCCGGAAGAGCAGCCAGAATGGAGCCGCCTGCCAGCTTGAGAGCGCTTCGGCGTGATAGCAACGTCGATCGCAAGCTGCGCCCCACGGTCACCCCCTCGCAGAGATTCGGCTGCCCTGCTCTCCGTCGTCAGCCGATCGGATCGCTCGCACCACCTCGCCACCTTGCGTCTCTGTCTGCTCCGGTGCAATTGTCAACGTGGCGCTGCGCCCGATCTGATCGGCATCGAGGCGCTGACGAAGCAAGCTGGTGATTTCCCCCGCTTCCTCGGCCGGGCTGAGCGCAAAAAGCATGAGATCCGCTTCGGCAAAAAGCGCGGGATCCCAGCTGCCAACGATGGAAGGTCCCATTAGAAGCACGAAATCGAAGGAGCCGGCAGTGGCCAAAATGTCGTCAAGGCCGAGACCTCCCGGTGGCTTCCCATTCTCGGCAACTGGCCTGTTGTATACGACCGTTCGCAGACCGCTCGCACCGCTCACGAAGACACCGTTACCACTATGCGCCGATGCTCCCGGACCCGGCTGATCGCCAAACTCGACCACAAGTACGTTCTGTTCGGCCTGTTGCAGGCCAATGCCGACTATTGCCCCCGCCAGTCTCGCCGCAACCGGCGTATGAAGCGATGAGACCAGCAGCACGTAAGGCTTCGGATGCTCGGTCAGATGCAGAATGATGCGTCGCATGAGCTGCAACACATCCCGTGAAAAGGCTTCGTTTCCGGCCTGGAAAAAGCGTCTTCGCATCGCGCGGATGCTGAGATAGGCGCCGGAGCCGGCAAGACCAGGCAGCCGATACTCTCCAAGATTGACCGGCTCCGGTTTTACGGTCTCCTTTACGGCATGCCGAGGAGGCTCGACGCCGAGGAGGCTGCCTCTTATGGGGCTCGTCGGATCTTGCTCCGGCTGATGTTTGGGGCCGCGCACCAGGGCAAGACCACAGCCGATAATAAGGCCAAGCGCTACACTGACCGGCAAGAGCAGCAGCGGCTTGGGCCAGGTCGGCTGCACCGGCGGAGCGGCAGCGCTGATTACCCGCGCCTCCTGTAGCTGCAGGCCCTGCATCTGCGATGTTTCCTCGGCGCGCTTCAGGAAATCGTCAAGGACAGTGCGCGCCGCCTTCGTCTTCGCCTCCAGCTGCCGCAACTGCACCTGCGCGGCATTTGAGCTTTCCAGCTTCTGGCGGAGATCATCGAGCTTTGCCTGAAGTGCTGCGACGTTTTGCGCGGCGAGATCGGACTTTGCCTTCAATTCCCGCGTGATCCGCTGCGCCTCGATGGTCATGAGGCCCTGCATCCTGTCCAGTTCGGATCGCAGCCTTTTGATGATCGGATGGCGCGGCTGATACATGGCCTCGTAATTGGCGAGGTCGGCCGCCCGCTGATTGTAGTTTTCGCGGAGTTTGACCGTAGCCTCGGAAGACAGGATTTCCGAAAGCTTGGCAAGACCCGCCGGTGAGGTGCCTGCGGCAACCGCCTGGGCATATTTATCCTTGGCCTGGTCCGCCTCGCTTCGCGCGCTGATCAACTGATCCGTAAGCTTGTCGATCTGGGACTGCAGTGTGCCTCCGGCGGAAGCATCCAGAATCTGATGCGAGACCTTGAAATCTCCGACCTCCTGCTCGGCATCGCTGACGTTCTTCTGGAGATTGCCGATCCGGCTCGCAAGCAGGGAGTTTACGTCGCTGTTTGCAGTTTCTCGCTCCCCCGACAGACCGGCCCTGTAGCGATTGACAATCGCATTGGCGATCCGGGCCGCTTTGTCGGAATAGCGGGATGCAAAACTGACATCGATGACATAGGTAAGCCCGGCACGCTCCACGGTGACGGCACGCTGAAAGCTCCTGAAGATCGAATCCTTCGCGGGATGCGAAGCCAGACCGATACGCGACAGCAGACCGCCGCTTGCAAATTCGGGATCGTTTTCGATGTTTTCGCTCTCAAAGACCTTCATCAGCAGGTCGCGCGATTCAATCACGAATACCTGGCTCGCGATGGCCGCGCTGTCACTGCCGATGCCGGGCAGAACATTGTTGAGATTCGTCGCGCGCGGATCGCGTGGATCGATCATGACGGAAGCTGTCGCGGTATAGCTCGGCTTTGCCACCACAAGGTAAGCCAGCGCCAGCAGGAGCACGGCCAAAGTGCTTGCCAGCACGGTCAGCCAGCGTTGCCACAGGATGGTCCACACGGCACCGACATCGAACAGCGGCGGAAGCGAGCGCTCGTCAATGTTAAACGGCTTCATCCAGTTCCTCTCCGCGGGCCGCGGGTCTCCGGCTCATCACACATCACTAAATTCAGTATTAGTGAATAATGTTAATCATCCGTTGAATTTACACCAGAGCGTGTGATCAACTTCAGATATCGCAAGTAACCATGTTGCGACTTCGTTCTGGCGCAAGCATGAGTACTTACGATATTAGAGATGCATTCTATTTCAGGTGCTATGGGCCATTCGGTCGACAGCAATCAACACGGGAACAGGTCGTTGAGTGAGAAAGCTGGCAGCAGCGATACTTTATCGGCCGAAACGCCGCCGCCAGCGAGCAACCTGCGCTTGTCGATCGGCGCTCTAGCCAGGAGCGGCGCCGTTGCCGGTGTGATCAAGCTTGCCAGCGCCGGCCTCTCGTTCCTGATGTTCGTCGCCGTCGCCATGACGACCAATGAACGGCAGTTCGGCCTTTATAGCGCCGCCTATGCCGGAGCGAGCCTAGTCTCCTTCTTCGCCATAGTCGGCCAGCAAAGCGCCGTGCTCAGGTTCTGGCCGCAATATGCCGGCAACAACGACCTGAACTCCGCAAACGGCATGATGGCCCGCTCCATCCTTGTCGCTCTCATGGGGCTTGCAGGCTTCAGCCTGCTCATTCTCATCATCGGCTTCTTGCCATTCGCTGGCGCTCAGATGCCCGAATGGCTCCCGATCTGCGTGGCGACCATGGTGTTGGCTTTCGCGCTCGGCTGGTCGGAATTCGTCGCCTGTGCTCTTCGCGCCAAGAATGCGTTGATCTTCGCACTGCTGCCGCGCGATGTCGTTTGGCGAGCAGTGGCAATCCCGGTTTTCGTGCTCGCACATTTCATGCAGCTGAAGATGAGCGCAGTTGCCGCAACCTATCTCACAGCCGGGTTGCTGCTCCTGATGATCGCACCCCAGACATTTGTCCTCTTTCGCGATACGATCCGCGCCCAGCGTGGCCCGCTGACGACAGAACAGAAGACCGAATTCAAGACGGTGACGCTCGGGCTATGGGGCGTTACCGCGCTACCGCCGGCGCTTAGCCAGGCAAGCACCTTGCTGGTCGCGGCCATTCTCGGCCCCGAGGCCGCCGGCGCGATTTTCGTCGCGGATCGAACGATGCGGCTGGTCGTATTGGCACTCAACGGCATCAACCAGGCGCTTGCGCCGCAGATCTCGGCTGCCTTCTACACCGGGGACAAGGCACATGTGCAGCGTATCACCAGTCTTGCCGCTCTGGGCGGCTTCATCATCGCCTTGTGCGTGCTGGTATCGTTCCTGATCTTCGGCGACCTGATTCTGTCGATCTTCAATCATGCCTATGCCACGCCGACGATGCAGGTAACGCTGATCATCTTCGGCATCGGCGCGACAATCGGCACTGCTTGCGGGCCGACCGAAATCCTGATGCAGCTGACGGGCCTTCAGCACGCGCTTTTCAAGCTGCTGGTTATCGTCAACACCTTCGGGCTCTGCGCGACGGCCGTGCTAACCTATTGGCTCGGCCCGATCGGTGCGGCGCTCGCCATCGCCGGCACGATCATCGTTTGGTGCGTGACCGCCGTGTTCATCGCACGCCGCACCATCGGCATCAACCCGTCAATCCTCGGCTTCCTCGCCGGCGAAGACGCACTTGCCGCCCGCTCTTTCCTAAAAGGCCGTTCATGAAAATCATTCAGGTCCAAACCCAGGCGGAAGCGGGCGGAGCACAGCGAATTTCGGATATGGTCGGCGAGGGATTGCGCGCGCGCGGCCATGAGGTTCGCACCGTCTTCATGTATCGGAAGACCGAGGTCTACGACCGCGATCCGCACGCCGATTTCATCCTCACCAAGCCGCCGCGCGGCTTGCTAGGCCAGATAAGGGCTGCCATCGGACTTGCGGGTTACCTGCGCAACGCTCGGCCGGATGCGGTCGTCACCTTCCAGCACTATGGCAATATTTTTGGCACCATCGGCGCGCGGCTCGCCGGCGTGGACTTGATCATCGCAAACCAGAGCGGTGCGCCACAGACCAGAGGCGTCAGGGGGATTCTGACGCAGATAGACAAGCTGATGGGCACTTTCGGCGCCTATCATGCCAACATCGTCAATTCGAGTTGGACGGAAGCGCAGTTCGACAGCTTTCCGAAAGCCTACCGGCGCCGGATGTCCCGCATCGACCACGGCGTTCCTGCGCCCTCGGTCGCCGTCGACAAGGCGGCGGCGCGCGCGGCCTTCGGTCTTCCTCAAGAAGCCTGGCTCGCCGTCTCTTCGGGCCGCATGGCGCCATCGAAAAATCAGATCGCGCTCGTCGGCGCCCTCGTCCATCTGTCCGACATTCATATTGCCATCGCCGGCACCGGCCCCGAACAGGATGCGATTGTCGCTTTTGCCGAAGCCAATGGCGTCACCGACAGGCTGCATCTCGTCGGCGAAGTACCTCCCTCACGCATTTTCGAGTTCCTCGCAGCGGGAGACGCCTATGCTTTTTCCTCGTTGACGGAAACCTTTGGTCTTGCCGCAGTCGAAGCGGCCATTTCCGGGCTGCCGGTGGTTGCAAGCAAGCTCGATGTCCTG
This sequence comes from Rhizobium sp. BK491, assembly GCF_014194925.1. Taxonomy (NCBI): domain Bacteria; kingdom Pseudomonadati; phylum Pseudomonadota; class Alphaproteobacteria; order Hyphomicrobiales; family Rhizobiaceae; genus Rhizobium; species Rhizobium sp. BK491. Next base: position 413,933 of record NZ_JACIAR010000003.1, on the reverse strand, counting down.
CGGGAGGTCCTAACCACAGATGAGGGCGAAGCAGCCGCACTCTTCGTCGATGCCGATGCGAAGGGAATGGCCGAAGGACTTACCGAACTCATCGCCAGGCCCGAGCTAGCCGCCCGACTGGCCGCCGCCGGACGGCAACTGAAGGAACAATATTCGCCGGCGCGCATGTGCGCCGGCTATGAAGCCCTGCTTCTGTCCCGCTCACTTCCGCACGGCTGCAATCCCGTCGATCACCTCCAGTCGGCCTGAACGATTGAGCGTATGGATTTTCGGATAGGGCCAGTCGCCACGCGCCGCAATCGGTCGGGGCGGCGACAGGCGAACCGTCTTCTCATCCAGTTCCAGCAACTGCGAGATGCCGAGCCCGCCGCCATAGCCGAGCGTTCCGTCTTGGACCGGCAGATAGATACTACTCCGCTTGCGGACGAAGGCGCCGCCCGGGCGTGCCATGCGACGATCGATGAGAACCGGGTTCAACACATGCGGCGTCCAGGGGCCGGCAAGCCGTGGTGCGTGAAAGACTACGAGCGTATCGGACGTACTGCCGTGACCATCGCGATTGGTCGCAAACAACCAGAGTTGTCCGCCATGTTCGAGCAGGGTCGCATCGGAAATCTCGCCTTCGATGAGCACGGCCTCGGGAGCCCAGCGATCCGGAAACTCTATCGAGCGATAGAGGATGAGTTTTCCGCCTGAACTTGCCTCAGGAAGCATCCAGATCGCGCCGTCGCGCTCGAAGACCTGCGGGTAGGACAGATGGTAAGGCTCTTCCAGCACGCATCGCGGCTCTCCAGGCTTCCCTGTGGCATCGAACGCCACGACCGAGATGACTGCCTTGCCGGTCGCATGCGGATAATCTTCCACGAACAGGAAGAAACGATCCTGCCATTGAAACGGAAAGGGATCGGCATAGAAGCGATCTCCCGCATCCGGCAGCACGGACCAGCCATCGCCAAGCTCACAGCTGCTCGCAACACCCGGCCCATCTATGAAGCGATAGCCCACGCGCCAATGCGCGTGGCGGAAGCGCGCGCGTCGCATCGCTTCTCGGCCCAGGCGTGGCAAGGCGCCGGTCAGACAAGCGGATGCAAAGCCCAGCGCTCCACTGACGAGATTCTCAGATACTGTGGACACCGGTTCGTTCATAACGAGCCGGTTTTCGGCAAAGGCACGAACCGTGGAAACAGCAAGCGTGACGGCACGGGCGAGCACATCCTCCGCGCCAAGCGACACGGTTTCCCGCCGATCGATCATCGGCCAGGCTCGACCTACCACCGTTTTTCCGTCCAGGACGGCATCGATAACAGGCAAAGCGCCAGCGGCAACCGACCTCGCGACCGACAGGTCCGACCGCGCCCCGTCGAACCGCAATGTGATGGTCGGAACGTCCGATGGCGCAGCGTGGCCGGTAAGATCCAGCCGAAGGACTGCAGACCTATCGCGACTGCGGGCGGGGATCTCCGACAGAGGAGCGGCAAGCGCCAGATCGCGCCGGCGGAAGATTTTTCGCTCGATAGCCAAGGCTGTATTGATGGCGGCCGGCCACGCATTCGACCCGGCTTCATGTACGACAGCGATATCGTGCCCTTCTGCCTGCAGACGCGCGACCACGATTTCCTGCCATCGGCGCGGCGCATACTTCGGAACGATGATATCGATCGATGGCATGGCGTTTCCAATCAGCAGCAGCCTCGGCGAGCCTCGGAGACCTGGAAACTATATTTATTCGGGAAAGCTTACTTTCAGGTTATTCTGAAGTTGTATTGCAGAACGGAGCTTTGCTGCTACCGTTCAACCGCCTTTTGATCAGCCGAGTTCTTCATTTGCAAACTGATCATTGCACAAAGGATCTCAGCTATCGGAGGTAGCCGCCGATTTTATCGGGAACGACGCCAAAATAGTGCAAGTTTCGGTGAAGGCGTCATCCAGAATGCGTAGTTTGCGGGCGTGCGCACGCGCATATTCCTGGTAGAAGCCGGACGAGATCCAGATGTATGAACGCCCTCGCCGGCCGCTCCAACCGACGGCACCGATCGATTCAGCTGCTGCGAGCTTGCCGCTGATATGGGCGCGCGAAAGGCCGAACGATGAGGCTAGAGAGGAAATCGAGCTGACATTCGTCAGGAGCCGTCCCTGTCCCACCACAGTTTCCGGATCTATTCCGGCGATGAGGCGATCCATCAGAAATCCCCCCGTATCGCCGCTGGCAAAGATGGCATGAAGCGGCCCAGGGCTGCGTACCTCCCGGCTTGTCAACAAGGCATGTGCCGCAAGCGGTTCGATGAGTATCAGCATGCGTTGCGGCTCCATAAGGAACCGAGCCGCCCTGCCTCCTCCGTCTATAAGGTCGAGCGCCTGGAAATGCAGGCTGTACCAGCGGATCAGCATCGACAGTGTTGAGTGCGTAGGCCCGACCTCATCCGAAGGACCACCTCTGGAACCTGCGACCGGACGAATGATATTGTATCGCAGCGCTTCGTCGAAAAATGCGTAGGCGGTATTGCGGCTGGCAATCCCGTACTGCCGGGCGAGACTTCCAAAACCGTTTCTGGTCAATCCCGCCCCGGCCCTGCGAACGGCCAGAAAGTAGTCGCTCAATGCGGCGTGACATAAGAGCCGGCGTTGTTGGGTGGCAAAAAGCGCCGCAGTCCAAGGCAAGGATTCGTAAACAGCGGCGAAGCTACGTGCCAGTAAGAAAACGGCGGAAGAAAATTGCGCCGTTTCGATCAGTTCGCTCGGCTTGCCGGGAGACGGTGCCTCCATTGCCCGGGCAGGATGCGCTGGTCGATGAGGGGGGAAATCAAGCACTCTTCCCATAAACGGTTCTTTCCATTGTGTCGGCTGAGCGAGGTCCAGCACATCGGTGCTCAATCGGGGCCGCCGCGGATATCGGTGGAGAGAAACGGTTAACAATCGAAAGATTGCTTCGTTCCCTTCTTGTCCACATCTTGAGCCTCAGCTTATCAGCGGTTGATGAAATATATAAAAAATATCGCCCGATGGTAGTTGGAACGAGATTGGATGTCCTGATGAGGCTCGGCGAGCTTCTGATATTTTCTGAAATTTTTCTGAATTATCGACTTCACCAGGCACTTGATTGCTCGTGACCGAGATCATCACCCATGAATGCAAGTGAAAATCTGTTTCCGCCTCGGCGGGTATCGGCACGTTGACTGGGGAGTTAAGCCCTCTTTATACTCATGGTATTTTCGATACTTCAGATGAGGATCGGTGAGAGTAGGTGTTTTGTTTTGCTGGGTTCGTCCTCGATCCAGATCGCGCCGCGCTTCACGGACCTGACGGCTCGATCATCAAGCTGCGCCCTAAAGCCTTTGAATTGCTGAAATTCCTCGTTGCAAACAATAGGCGTGCCGTCAGCAAGCAGGAACTGATGGATACTGTCTGGCCCGGGATTCATGTCGGGGAAGACAGCCTTTTTCAATGTATTCGCGAAATACGCACGGCATTGGGTGATACGGAACGGCACATGATCAAGCTTGTGTCGGGCCGCGGTTATCTGTTTACCGCTGAGGTATCCACGAGACAGGAAGGTCCGGACCCGCGACCGGCGTTGAGCGATACGCCGATTGCCGACGCTCCGGCAACTTACCCCATCGCACCTCGCCATTGGCTAGGCTTGCCTAAAGCCTTGGTTCTCGGCGGAGCCACACTTCTTTGCATGCTTGCCATGATTTTCGGTGTCGCTGTCTTTTCTTCGGGATTTGGCGGCATTTCAGGAAACGGCCGACCTGTCATCGAAGTCCTGCCGATCGTCGATACTGTTGGCGATGCCCAAAGCGCCGCTCTAGCACAAAGCGTTGCTGCGGAAATGATCAATGGCCTTGCCAGGATCGATGGTATCCGCCTCGTGATCCCCAAGGAACCCGAGCCGGCGACATCAGGCAAGCCCACCTTCAATCGCTCCGATGGGGCGGATTTCCTTCTACAGGGGGAACTGCAAAGAAGTCCGCAAGCATGGATCTTTCAAACGCGCTTTATCAATGCGAGCAGCCGGGAGGTCGTATCGGTCGCCGAAGTCAAGCTGGATGCCAGCGAGCCCGACCAACAGCGCCTCGCATCTCGGCTTGCTGCCGGGGCTGGCTATGACCTTGCCCTTCGCCTGAACAAATTCGGTCAAACCGACAGCGCCCCTCAGGCTGGCGCGGCCAGTGTCGCGATAAAGCAGGCCTCCGCGTCGATCAATCAGACGACACATGAACGGTTTGCGACGGCTCGGTCGATACTGGAAAAATATCTCGCCGAACAACCGGATAATGTCGATCTGCAAATTGCCTTGGCGGCGCTGCACCTGCGCGGAATTCAGCTTGCCTGGTACAATCCCGCCGAAAGCAGGGCTGCGGAAAATAACGCGAGATCTCTGTTGGAACGTGCTTTGAAAGCCCGGCCAAACTTCCTTCCGGTACTTGGAACCTATTGCCGCTTTTTGACCGTAACCAACCAATTTGCAGAAAGCCTTGTGGCTTGTGCAAGGGCGTTGAGCCTCAATCCGTGGGATGGGACAGCGCTGTTTCACCTCGGTTTGACGCAAGTTCAGCTGGGCCGGTTCGAGGATGCACTTGCAACATTCGAACAGGCCGATCGCTTCGATACGCCGGATGTCTCGCGCTGGACATGGTTGTTGGGAGCAGGTTTTGCAGATCTGCTTTTGGACCGCAATGAAGACGCCGTCAGATGGCTGCAGCGTTCTATTGCAATTACGCCGGGAACAGGACGCGCGCATATGCTTCTGGCAACCGCCTATCAACGACTGGGTCGGACCGATGAAGCGAAACAGGCTTTGGCGACGGCGCTGCAATTGAGGCCTGGTTCGACGGCCGCCAATGTTGGCTTGCCGTCTCGTAACACCGGTTCGGCCTATCTCGAAGCGCGCGAGAAAATCAGCCATACGCTGATCGAGATCGGATTGCCGGCCGGCGACGATGTTCAAAAGCCGGACGGCAGAGGTCAGTGAAAGCATATCTCCGACGTTACAGCGCTCGTTCGCGAAACGCCCAGTACCAAGGGCACTCAGGCGCTCCGGGGAGGCGATCGGCTCAACGGCGCGAACCGAATGGACGCAGCGCCATATGACGATTGACATCCTTGTAGAGCAGATAGCGGAACGGGCCTGGACCTCCCGCATAACAAGCCTGCGGGCAGAAGGCGCGCAACCACATGAAGTCGCCGGCCTCGACTTCGACCCAATCCTGGTTCAAGCGATAGACGGCCTTCCCTTCCAGCACATAGAGGCCATGTTCCATGACATGGGTTTCCGCGAAAGGAATGACGGCACCCGGCTGCAGGGTGACGATCGTCACGTGCATGTCGTGCCGCAGGTCGGACGGATCGACGAAGCGGGTCGTTGCCCAGCGGCCCTCCGTACCCGGCATGGCTGATGGCGTAATGTCCTTCTCGTTCAAGATAAGCGGCTCAGGATGGGCCAGCCCCTCGACGGCCTCATAGGCCTTGCGAACCCAATGGAAGCGGGCATGGGCGCCGGAGCGATTGTGCAGCGACCATTTCAACCCCGGCGGCAGGAAGGCATAGCCGCCCGGCTGAAGAACATGCTTGCCGGATGGCAGCGTCAACTCGATCTCGCCATCGACGACGAACAGCACGCCCTCGGCCTCGGCATCCTGCTCCGGACGGTCACTGCCGCCGCCTGGCGCCACCTCCATGACATATTGCGAAAAGGTCTCGGCAAAACCCGAAAGCGGCCGGGCGATCACCCAGCAGCGCGTCTCGTTCCAAAAGGGCAGATAGCTGGTGACGATGTCCTGCATCACGCCCTTCGGAATGACCGCATAGGCCTCCGTGAATACGGCACGCCCCGTCAGTAGGTCGCTTTGCGGCGGATGGCCACCCAGAGAGGAGTAGTATTTTCTTTCCATTATCGAAGCCCTTTATTCTCATCGTTTCGGGAAGCTGAGACATGTACCTCCCTGTCGTATTGCATAGCATTGGAAGCCGGAATGCTGCCTTACGTCGCCCCCGCCGTTTCCAACAATTTCACGATCTCAGCGTAACCACGACTGCGCGCATGCTGCAGCGGCGTTGCGCCATCATTGTTCCCTAGATTGACGTCTGCGCCCGCATCGATCAACAAGCTGACGATCTCAATATGGCGCGGACCGCTGTCACCGAGAATGACCTTATCCCGTTGGAGTCTCTCCCCAAAACCCTATCAGGGAACTCGGCTTCGGAAAATCGAATATCCGAGCCCCGACCGCTTGTGAAAATGAAAACAGTTTCAGGATTTTGCGCGGCAATAGCTGCCACACGCCGTTTTAGCCCGGCACTTGCGGCTTCCGCCGCCAGCCCATGTCTGTAACTGGGACAGTGGGCGGGATAGAACCGATCTGCAGGCGCACGCAAAAACCGCTACCGGTGTCCGGGAACGAAACCCGTCCGCCGTGGAGCTCAGCCGCCTTCTTGACCAGGTTCAACCCCAGGCCAGCACCGGACGAACTGGTGTTGATGCGGCGAAACGGCTCGAAGACACGATCGCGCTCCTCCGGCGGAATGCCTGGGCCTTCGTCGCAGACGTCGATCGTACCGCCAGCGCCGACACGAACGATGATCGAGCCCTTACCTCCGGCATGATCGATCGCATTTCGGATCAGGTTGACAACCGCCATTTCGATCGTCGAGGTCTGGATCACGAAGACCGCCTCCTCCGGGTTTGGCTCGAAATCGAAATCATAGCCCGCATCCATGGCAATCGGCGCAAGGTCGGCAGCGATGTTTTCGACCAGCACATTCAGGTCCTTCTTCTCCGCCCGCAGTTCGACCACCCCGATTGCCTGCATTTCCAGAAGCTGATGGGCGACGCGAGACAGGCGGTCGATATCATCGCGCACCTGCTGGCTGACTTCGGCCTCGGGGAGAAGGTCCGCTCGCGTCCGCGCGATCGCAATCGGCGTCCGCAGCTCATGCGCGGCATCGGCAAGAAAGCGATTATGCCTGTTATACCCCTCGTCCAGCTTCGAGAGGGCATGGTTGAAGGCATCCACGAGGGGGATAATCTCGGTCGGCACCTTGGATCGATCGAGACGGGCCGAGCGTGTGTCGAAATCGATCGCTTGCGCCTGCGTTGCCGTTTCCACAAGCCCGCTCAGCGACCGGCCGACGGCACGTGGCGTGACGAGCAGCGTCGCCACGCCAGTCACCGCCAGTATCGGAAAGACGCCGATGAAGATCACGAATGCCAGAGCCGGCAGGACGTTGAGCCAATGAATTTCGCCATTGGGACCTTTGGCAACGTCGACCCGCATATTGATCCATACGTTCAAGCCGTCATTATCAAAGCCGCGCTCGGTGGCCGCGACAATCTGCAGCTTGCCGACGGAAGTCTCGCGGTTCTCGACCGTGGCATGGGCTCCATTGCCAGCCTCCACCCTTGCCCGATCTATCGTCCACGGGAAGTTCTCGTTGAGAGCGGTCGCCGGTATCTCTCCATATTGAAAGAGTATTCCCTTCCTGTCCCGGATCATGAACCAGAGTTCAGGATAGCGCCGCTTCAGCTCTGCTACCTCCTGCGTCTCCGCCACCTGCAACTGCCCGTCATCGTCTCTGGTCACCTGCTGAGCGACGACACGGACAGCCTCTTCATTGGCATCTTCCAGCTCGGGATTGATGATCCATATCCAACCGACGAGAAGGACGAAGAAGAGAACGAGAAGAAAGGCCTGCAAGGCGATCAGGCGCCTTATAAGCCCCCAGCGCAACGATCGGCTGCGTTCCGCGTTCATGCCTTCGCCCGGATCAGATAGCCGATGTTACGCACGGCCCTTATCTCGACCGTGGCTTCGGCCAGTAGCAGCTTCTTTCGAATGCGCGAGATGTGCGCGTCCAGAGCGTTCGATCCGATTTCGTCCTCGAGGGCATAAACCGCTTCGATCAGGCTCGGCCGCGTGACGATGCGGTTCGGGCGGCGCATCAGCGTCTCCAGCACCAGATATTCACGACGCGGGAATTCGACCAGCGAGCCGCCGACGAAAATGTCATTGGTTGCCGGATCGACGCTCAGATTACCGAAATTCAGATAACGATCGGATATCGTCGGGCCTCTCCTCTGGAGTGCTCTCAGCCGGGCAAGCAGCTCCTCGATCGCGAAAGGCTTGGCAAGATAGTCGTCGGCGCCGCTATCGAGCCCATCGACGCGATGGTCGACGCTGCCGAGCGCAGTCAGCACCAGGATCGGCACGGGATGCTTGCGTTGGCGCAATGCCGCCACGAGGTCCAGCCCCTCGCCGTCAGGCAGCCGGCGGTCGAGCACAAGGACATCATAGCTCCCGACACGCGCCATGACGTCGGCATCCGCAATGGTGCGGACATGATCGGCGAGCACGTCGCGGCGGCGCAGCGCTTCGAGCAGCGCGCGCGCCATTTCTGGCTCATCTTCAAGAAGCAGAATTCGCAATGACCTTCCCCCAAAGGACGGCCGTCGCCATCCCTCGCCCCACTGACAGCCAAAGATTGCGGCTACATTACATGCAGATTGCGCAAGTAGCACCAGGAGGACGCCAATGGGTCGCCACCAATAAGACGATGGGTCGGCTCGAAGCCGGAAACCCCATTCGAACAGACGATTGGATCCTTATCGCTGCAGCATGCGCGCCAGCATCCGCCTGATATAATACTGACCGCCAAAGAAAATCGTTGCAACGATGATCGTTTTGCGTTCCTCGATCGGCAGAAACCAGACGGCCGCCTTGTCACGCCGCAGGAAGCGGATGCCAGGATAGATATCCGGCTCCAATGTTCCGATATATGGGGTTTCGACCAACCGATTGATTTCCAGATGGAGTTCGCGAATACGGTTAGCCGCGCGCTCCAGAGCTTCGTCAGCCGAGTCTCCAAGATCGAGATAGGATGCAAACAGATGATCGAAGGTCAGTTCGAAATCGATATCGGCATCCTTGGAATATTCAAGGCTCCACACGAGGAGCTCGCTGTTTGCGCTCGATCATGCTCTCGATCCGCTCTTCCATCTCCTGAGCAGGGATCTTCGGTCCATCAACGCGACGCTGGATGAGCCTGCGCAGCCCTTCCGTCTCGGCCGCTTCGGCTTCCGTTTTCTGTCGCAGCAGTTCCAGACCTTGCTGGAGAACGGAGCTCAGGCTGGAATAGCGGCCGGTCTCGACAAGCGAACGGGCGAACGCATCCTGCTGATCGGTCAACGATATCGACGACTTGACGCTCACGAGACAATCTCCTTTAGACGCCAAAGTGCTACTCAGTCGCACACATGTCGAGATTTCGTACGGCGCTACACCGCCCCGAAACATCGGCGCCTCCCGAGGAAGCCGATTTCGCTCAGGCGGAAATCGCCTTGCTTTGAAGCGGCGACTGGTGAACGACGATTCGCGCGTGATAGGGGATGCGCTCATAGAGGTCGATAACATCCTGGTTGATCAGGCGAACACAGCCTGACGAGGCTGCCTTGCCGATCGAGCGCCATTCCGGCGAGCCATGCAGACGGTAGAGCGTATCCTTGCCATTTTGGAAGATATAGAGCGCACGGGCACCCAGCGGGTTCTTGATGCCCGGGTCCATGCCGCCATTGGCGACGGAATATTTCGCGAGTTCCGGTTTGCGGGCAATCATGTCGCCCGGCGGCTTCCAGCGCGGCCAATGCTGCCGCCAATGAATGATACCTTCGCCCTGCCACGCGAAGCCATCGCGGCCGATGCCGACACCATAGCGCATCGCCGTGCCGCCGCGCTCAACGACATAGAGAAATCTCGATGCCGTATCGACGACGACCGTGCCGGGCGCCTCGCCTGTCGGATCGGGAACGCGCTGACGATAAAACTTCGGGTCCAGCTTTCGATAGGGAATGGCCGGAATGACATGGCCGCCATCAACCACGGACGCATAGCGCGCTTCGAGCTCGGGATCCGGTGTGATGGCGCTCGGAGCCTCTGATGCAACCGGGACGACGGGCGGCACACGAGCCGGAGCTGCAATCGGAGTAGGAACAGGGGCTGTGGTGGCACAGCCCGCGAGCGCCGCAGTCGCAGAGATCGACCCCAGCATGAAAGCCCGCCGGGAAAGAGTCTTTTCAGTCTTGGTTGATCGCATCCTATCCTAACAAGCCCCGCACATTAATATCGCGTCTTCGATTGATGAGGCCGAAGAGGCGACATGTCTCATCATTAAGTGATGATGACCTCATAGCCACTCGGGACCGATGATGACAAGTTTACCAATACCACGATCATACAAACTCAATCGGCGGGTGTGTGCCAGAAGCCACAGGGCCTTGCGCTTCCGCGGGCGTGTCGAGCGCCCGCAGAGGCATCGACGCTTAAACTTTATGATTGCATACGCAGAACACAATCGCCTCCAAGATGCGGCATGTACCGCATAGTTACGGAAGAAAAGGCCGGGCAAGATATCGTGCCCAGCCAAGTCCCTCATAACTGCCTGCAAGCAGGCTTTAGAGGTTCCGCGAGGACTCCCCGCGGGATTGATTTTGCTGACGGGATTTGCGCTCGTCGTGCAAGGTCAGATCCCGTTTTGCCCGCGCGCTCGCGGCCTCGATCGGTCCCATCTTTCCCTGCTCGGCAATGGCCGCCCGGGCCCGCTCGATATCGACCATGTAGTCTCGGGCCAGCGGCAGGGCGGAAATATTCTTCGTCAGCTGCAATTGCCAGTTCATGTGCCCCATGCGGCGGAAGGCAAGTTCGGACCCGACAAGATAGAACTCGAACATGCGACAGAACCGCTCGTCATAAAGTTTTGCCAGGGCGCTCCTGTTCTTCATGAAGCGGTCACGCCACTGCTCGAGCGTCTTGGCATAATGGAGCCGCAGGATTTCGATATCGGTCGTCCAGAGACCGGATTTCTCGACCACGGACAGGACTTCGGATACCGCCGGCGAATAGCCGCCGGGGAAGATATATTTCGCGATCCACGGGTTGGTGCTGCCGGGACCATCGGCCCGGCCGATTGCATGGATCAGCGCGACGCCGTCCTCCTTGAGCATGGAGCGGATCTTGTCGAAGAAGGTCTTGTAATGGTTGATACCCACATGCTCGAACATGCCGACCGAGACGACGCGATCGACCGGGCGCGTCCAGGAGCGATAATCCAGCAGTTCGAACGTGACCATATGCTCGAGCCCGGCGTCCTTCGCGCGGGCTTTTGCGGCCACCAATTGTTCCTCCGAAAGGGTCAGGCCCGTGACGCGCGCGCCGAACTCCTTAGCAAGATAGAGCGCCATGCCGCCCCATCCGCAGCCGATGTCCAGAACCTCCAGGCCCGGACGATCGAGCATGAGTTTCGAGGCGATATGCCGCTTCTTCTTGAGCTGAGCTTCCTCGAGCGTCTCGTCACCGATGGGGAAATAGGCACAGGAATATTGCCTGTCCTCGTCCAGCATCAAGGAGTAGAGCCGCGCATCGAGATCGTAGTGATGCGCCACATTGCGCTTGGAACGATCCGCAAAATTCAATTGATCGAGATTTCGCCGCAGCCAACGGATCTTTTCCATCAGTTTCTCGAAAGGATGGGTCCCCCCTTCCATCAAATTGAGGGCAAGCAGGTCCACCATTTCATAGAGATCGCCGGATCCTGGCTCGATTTCGCCGTCCATGTAGGCCTCACCCAGCGCCAGGGCAGGATTGAGGAGCAGACGGCGCTTTGCGCGGGCGGTGTTTATTTTCATCGCAGCGCGCGGTTCCGATCCCGTACCGAAACTGCGCGTGGAACCGTCCGGAAAAGTGACCGTAAGCGTTCCGATTTTGATCAAACGGGAAAGAGCTGCTTCTAGAAACATGACAACTACCTGTTTATCGTTTCCTCGACGGTGAATTCTTGGCCTGAGGTCGCGAAGAATCCCTATCGGTGTCGAAAGCGTACTACTTAATCTGGTAAAATATCCAGATCATTTGCGACATCAAGGTTGAGTGAATTCAATCACGATTACAAAGGTGCCGCCATCCGCGGGATCAAGGCTCAAGCACATATGTTGGGCGGGCTACATGAATATGAGACACCCGCCCTGCCGGGCAGCTTGCAGCTCCACGCTCCTCAGATGTCGAAGGCACTCGGCAGAACCACGACGTCGCGAATCGTCACGTTACGCGGGCGCGTCAGCATGAACATGATGGCGTCGGCGACCTCCTTGGGCTCGATCAGGGCGCCGGCTTCCTTGGCCTTGCGCAGGTTTTCCTCCGGCCAGTCGGCAAGCAGGGCGCTGATGACCGGGCCTGGAGAAACGGAGCCGACGCGAATACCGCTCTTCAGAAGCTGGCGCCGCATGGCCTGAACGAAGCTGGTCATTGCCCATTTCGAGGGCGAATAGACAGGTTCCCACGGGATCGCCGAATGCCCAGCGACCGAACTCGTGACGATGATATCGCCCGTCCCGCGCCCGATCATATGCGGCGCGACCGTGCGGACATTCTTGATGACGACATTGACGTTCAGGTTGAGCATCCTGTCTATGGCGTCAAGATTGGCCTCCACCAGATCGCCGCCAATATAGGTGCCGGCATTGGCATGAAAAATGTCGAGATGCTCGACCTTGGCAAGGATGCCCTCCAGTAGCGCGGCGCACTGTTCCGAATCAAGCAGATCGACAACAAGCGGAATGGCAAGATCGCCCAGGCGCTCGCACACCGATGCCAATGCTCTCTCATCTCGATCGACGAGGACAACCTTCGCTCCCGCCGCAATCATGGCCTCAGTCGAGGCGAGCCCGATCCCCGATGCCGCGCCGGTTACCGCGGCGATCTTCCCTTTCAGTTCCTCCATGATCTCCTCCTTCGATCAGCTAGCTATCGTTTGATGGCTCCGCAGGCTGCGTGATAATCCGCGAGGCTGCGGGTGATACGCCATATCAAAACCTGCTCCGGCTCCAATGGCGCATCCGCGAAGTGCCGTGCAGCCGGCATGTGCTGCCAGAACAACGGAAGCGGCACGGTCTTACCGCGCAACGCGTCGCATAATCTCTCGACAGCGGATTGCGCGTCGGATGACGCCCAGTAATAGCGAATGCGATCGGACAGCGAATAATGCCGCAGCCAGCGCTTCTCCGCCTCCGTTCCGTGATAATGCTGGCTCCAGTTTTTCGGCTGCGCGAGCATCAGCGCTTCCATGGCCGCGTAGAGCGGCCGTTCGCCATAGTCGGGCACGAGATCGGAAGCAATGAGATCCAGGCCGTAAAGGGCTTCGCGCAACACGAATGTCAGCTCGGGACCAACCTTCAGAATGGGGAAGCCGTCCTCGACGAGAGCGGTCAAGGGTGTTGTACCTTGATAGTCGGTCGAATGGGCCTCGAAGACGAACTGCGGTTCGTCGGCCAGGAGCGACTTCAGTTCGGCGATCTTGCTGCGATCGTAAAAGATGACATTGTGATTGCCGAACTCGACGCCGGGCTGGACGACCAATCCGATGGCGCGCGTAAACGCCTCCCTCAATCCCGCCTGCTCGAACACGCGGCGATGAATGTCTATCGTCTTGCGGGCGGCGGCGGCCGCAGTCGGTTCAATTGTAGTCAGGGCGTGATCTGCGCCGCCCGGCGGCGGAACCTCGGTGCCGATCACATAGACCGGCATAGCCCCGCCGCTTCTCCTAGCCGAAGCCTCCGCCACAGCGGCAAGGCGTGCGGCGCGACGGGCTGTCGTCTCGTCGTCGAGCGCGATCGGTTCGTCCTTGCAGCCCATCGAGGCATCCAGATGTATCTTCCGGAAGCCCGCGTCGACATAAGCGGCTACCATTTTTTCCGCCTCGGCCATCGCTTCTTCGGCCGGGCGATCCCGCCAGGGATTTGGTCCCAGATGGTCGCCGCCCAAAACTACCAGCTCCGACGGGCAATCCTCTTCCTCGGCGATATGCTGCACCAGCGCTGCGAAATCGGCCGGTATCATGCCGGTATAACCGCCCAGATGATTGACCTGATTGCAGGTTGCCTCGATTAGCACTGTGCTTGAATGCAGCCGGCCATGCCGGAGCGCAGCCCTGAGTACGAGCGGATGGGCCGAGCACACGGAGGTGATTCCCGCCTGGCGGCCTTCGGCCCTCAGCCTCGCCAGTTCGCCGAGATGGATCTGCATCAGGAATGCCTTTCAGTGGCTGCGATGAACGCGTCGAGCTGTTCTTTGGTACCGGCGCCCTCCATCGGGCCGATGACGGTGACATTGCGCGCGCCGGCAGCAGCGGCATAGGTCAAGGCGTCTTTCACGGGCATGCCCAGGCGGCGGCAGGTAAGATAGGCTCCGCCAAAGCAATCGCCGGCACCGGTCGGATCGACCTCCGTGACGACAAAGGCCGGTGCATCGATGCGCTCGCCGTCGCAGCCATAATAGGTCGCGCCATTCGCTCCCCGCTTCAGCACGATCTCCTGGACGCCGATCTCGAACAGACGGCGGACCGCATTGGCTTCGCCCTCGACGCCGGCCGCACGCTCCAGTTCCTCACCGGAGGGCAACAATAGATCGGCCGCGGCAACAAGCCTAGAAAACCGGCGTTCGGTGTCGTCGTCCAGTTTCAATTCCTTGCGGATGTTGGGATCGACGGACAGCGTGCCGCCGCGAGCCTTGACGATGTCGACGGCCTTGTCGATCACCTCGCGCGCACTCGGAACCGACAATGCCGAGCCCATGACATGCAGATGCCCGGCACGACCGATGAGATTGCTGACATCATCGCTCCAGCCGAAGCGCGCGGCTGCCGAGGTCGCGATATTGTAGACGAAGTCGCGAGACCCGTCCTTGCGGTAGCGGACGAAGGCGCTGCCCGTTGGATAATCGGGATCGACCGAAATAGCCGAGATATCGACCCCGTCGCCCTTCAGCCTTTCGAGATTCACGCGGCCGAAATCATCGGTACCGACGGCGCCGATCATCGCCGCGCTGCCGCCAAGCCGCCCACTTTGGGAGATGAAGATTGCCGGAGCACCGCTGGCGAAAGGACCGATGAGCGGCTGTGCCTCCCTGAAACCATCACCGACCGTCGTGGCAACGATTTCCACGAGGATTTCCCCGACGCAGACCGTCGGGCCAAGCTGATCGGGAGCCAGTGCTGAACTCATTGCAATCCTGCTTTCGCCACCTGTTGCTCTCAAACCGCCGCAGCGAGTCGTCCGGCGCTATCCTCACCGCAAGGCTCATCGTTTTCCAGAAAAAGAAGTGCTGAAGCAACATATATGTTTGCCTTGTGCGGCCTGACGAGGATCTTCCTTCCTCCAGAGCCAGCTTTAGAATTTGCTATAATTCAAGCACGATTCCCCGCACTTTCGCACGCGCCGGGAATAGCCCGCTTCGTTGCCTGTAGCCAGGCTCATGTCACGGCAAAATACCGGCATCAGCCGCCTTCGGCGGCTGGCTTGCGGTCGGAGAGAACGATCAGTGAATGGCAGCCGAAGTAGGCGCATTAATCTTTGTCGACCAGATACCGACATAGGTTCCGATCAACCTCACGGCCAGGTCATCTGCCGTGTGATAACCGTCATGAAAGAATTCGAGAGCCGCTGCGACGAGAGTACTCGAAGCCTCGTCATCTGGCGCCACCTCATAGAAGCTATACCATTGCAATACAGCTTCAGCGAGTATTCGGCATTCACTTCCTTTGGGAGCGCGATGAGGCATGGCAGTCTCCTCCGAGTCCTATGGAGCAGGATGTAGCGGACCATCCTATCAAATCAAGAAGCGGGGAGCCTCCGTCATCGCGCGGACAGAAATTCCTCGACCGTCATGATCTCGGATTGAACGGAAAACCGGCGCTCCAGCAGCGTGAGCGCTGCATCATGCGCATCGTCATCGCCACTGCAGACGGCGTCTCTTAAAACGATGATTCCATATCCAAGCTCGATTGCACCCAGGGCTGCGGCCAACACGCAGACATCCGTTTCACCGCCGCTGATCACCAGGGTATCGATACCTTCCTGAGCCAGATTTCGGTGAAGGCGGCCATCGGTCCAGGGCGAATAAGTGAGCTTGTCGAAGATGCGGGCCGGCGGAACGAAACGCTGCAGCGGATCGATAAGCAGCATCAACTCGTGGGGAAGCCGACTGGCGGTCATCATCTCCCATTTCTCGTAGTAATCTTGCCATTTCCCCGGCATGGCGTCCGCCCGGGTCGGTGGAATGAAGCGGGTAAAGAGCGTACGTTCGGGAAATCGCCCGGCGACCTCGACCACCTGCTCCAGGGTGCGCGCCATCCAGGGCACATGCCAGGGCGTTTGTTCGAAGAACATGCGTTGCATATCGATGCAAAGATGCAGCCAGGTCCTCATCCGGATACCGTTTTATCGATCCGCGGCGAACGTGCTTCAGCCGCGATACTTGCCCTCGTCCATGTCACGCGGATCATAATTGAGATCCCAATCCTTCCCTGGCTCGGTCTTTCCGGGCGGCTCTTTGTTCATGGTTGCATCGTCCGATCCCGTAATGACCTTCGGCTTGGCGCTTGCCACACCGTTATTGCGGCTGCTTTTCACCAGCCGCCGGGTCTGGCCCTTTGCGTCTTGAGCAGGATCGCCCCTACTCCTTTCACCGGGATTGTTCGATTTAGGCATGGCGCTGTTCCCATTTTCTCCGATATCGGATCCTGCGCCGAACAGCCGACATGCGGCAATGTTCCCAAAACACCGGAATTTGTCGATCACATCAGGAAATGATGTGGATCGCGCGACCGCTCACGCAGGCGGGAACCTTGGGGCGCCGCCGATGTTGGGATGCGGACACGTAGATCGCAGAGGAAGAACGACAATGCCAGCGTCTGACAACGGCAAATACAATGCATTGACCGTGTACGTTATCCTGATCGTAGTGGTGGCGTGTGCGCTGGTAATCGGCGGCATAGCCTTTTATGACGGCGAACCTCAAAGGCCAGGCCAGACGTCCCCGCATGCTCTCGATCAAACTCAATGAAAGCCGAGCTTCGTTCAAGGCAACTCCGCGTCTGGAACCCGAGGCCGTCTATTGATCGGCTGGCTTGTCGTCAACGCGTGACTCCAAAAACAAATCCGATGGCCGCGGCCGCCAAGAGCGAAGCGATCGGCCTTTCGCGAATTCGCCGCTCGACTGCAAAGGCTGCAAGTTTGTTGTTCGATTGTTCTTGAGGGCGGGACCGGTCCTCCTCGAGGCCGGTGCCGCCAGCGACGGCGGTATGCGTCAGGGAAGTAGGATCCGAGGCTGGAAACGTATCCTCAAGCGCTTTGTCCAGTTCGTTTGCTGGCCTGCTTCTTTGCTGCTTCTGCTCCTTTCGCAAGGATTGAACCGCTGGTGACTGATTTTGCTCGGGCATTTTTCGCTCCGTTAACAACAGATCAAATCTGAATATCCTCAGTGAATGCAGGCCGCCGGTTAAAAGGCTCCCACCTGACGCAACGGCGATTCGGAAGATTTGTTCCAACAGCTCGATCGCGCCACCGGAGCTTCCTATATACGGCGAATGGCAAGTCCGTTTGCCGAGATCCGATGTAGCGCGACAACACACCGATCCTCATGGCGGGAGTAAGGGCATGCGCCGTTACCATCATCTTGTCGAAGGCATTCTCCAGCCGGAGGAGATCGATCGGCTGCAACGGATTTTCGACGTTGTGATCGCTCAACCATGGTTCGATTTGAATGATTTCAACCGCGAGGCCTTTGCCCTGGAGCTTATCAAGCTTTATCGCAGTGGCGTGGTCGATTTCACCAATCTTCATCAGCTCGGCGCTTTAACGGCAATTGCTTCTTTCAGCCGGGACATGCCGGAGGAAGAACGCCAAGCTCTCAATCTTTTATACCGCGCAAGCTGATTGGAAGGTGGCTCGAAGCTGACGGAAGACACGCCGGGCTCAGCGCAGTGCCCTTTTCGCAACGCTCCGCCTTCCGGCTTCAGCGCGGATAATCAGCGGCCGACTTGCGTGGGAAGGATTGTGTCGACGGACACCTCGCCCTCCAGCACGCCCCGTTTCAAATCGGTTCGGCCGCGAGCGATCTCGATCACGGTGTAAAGCTTGTCATCGCGAAACGCACTCGCGTTACTGGTGGTCACATCTTCGGCAGGGGCGGCATCGACCTCCATAAAGTCGAGCTCCCTGCCCGTCGCCACGATGCGCGCGTCGCCCGAACTTCTGGCCGCCACGATGATCGTACCCTGATTGGGAGCATTGTCCCAGCGTGGATCGTCCGGGGCAGCGATGGGTTCCAGGCGATAGATATTCAGTGTCTCCGCACCGTCGGCTGCTGAGGAGAGCGCCGCCGCATCCCGCAACTGAGCCTTGCTCTCGACGGATCGCCCGAAGGTGGTTCGGCTGGTTGCATTGTTGACATCGTCAGTTACCGTTCGCGAAACATTCGACATGGTGTTCTCCTTTTTCTTTCCCGCCTCTGTTTTCTAACTGCCTCGCAATCGAATTGGTTCCTGAATCTCCAGGTTTATGGCCATGATGAAGGAGGCCGCGAGAGATCGATGAGGGAGTAAAGATCCGCGCCAAGCCACGACGCTTGCAGACTTGGCCTGTGCGCCGGAGATAGCTGCCAGAGCGCAAATGTATTGGGCAAGTGCTCAAACTTTAGCTTCATATTCGGCGCCATTCGCAACGGATGTCACAGCTTCGAGGCTGTCGGTGTGACAACGAATGCCGGAACGAATTGCGGCTCCTGCCGCGCGGAAATCAGAGAGATCATCGATGGATGTCTTGCCGCCGCAGCGGAGTGACATGCCACGACAGCCGGCCTCCCTCCCCAGAAATTTGACGACCTGAAACATGATTGAGGTCGCGGTGCGGCCCGTCTTTCGGCATGATCGGCTGGAGATATAGACAGGTCCTGCTCCGAACGATCAATGATTTTCATTCCGCTTCCATTCGTCGTCGCCATTTTGCTCGTCATTCTCTTCGGCGTCGTCCGGAGCCGCGACGATAGCCCCTCGCCCAATCTTCCTTTCCAGGCGCTCATTCTTCTGAGCGCCTTTCAGTCCGTACTGTCCGGATTGCGCTGGGGTTATGCCGTTTTGCCTGTCATGTACGCCATGCCGGTCGCAGCTGCGATGGTGCCGCCGCTTGCTTATCTCGGGATCTCCAGGCTGGCGCGCAAAAGCCCCCTATCGCCAATTCAGCAGATCTGCCTGCATGGTCTTCCGGCGGGGCTTATTGTCGTGCTGGTCGCGATATGGCGCGACGCGATCGATATCGGGATCATCCTTATCGATATCGGCTATGCTGCAGCAATCCTGCTTCTCATGCGCTCGGGCACGGACGCCCTTCGTCTTGCACCTTTCGAAAATGCCGGCCCGACCTACCGGGCCATCCTCTTTGCCGCAGGCGCGCTTCTGCTCTCGGCAGGGGTGGATACGTTCATTTGGCTGGATCTTGCCTGGGCCGACGGCACATATGCACTGAAGGTCATTAGCTTCGGAAATCTCATCGGACTGGCTATCCTGGCCATGGCCGCTGCAGCCGCCAGCCGCAGCCATGCGCCCGCCGAAAAGATGGAGAACGTTCGCCCGCCCGAATTCCTTGAAGACGCACAGACGCTTGGGGCGGTGCAGGTCTTGATGAAAGACAGGCACGCCTATCGCGATGTCGATCTCAATCTCGATCGGCTGGCGCGCAAGCTTGCGATTCCCGCCCGGCAAATTTCCGCAGCCATCAACCGCGCAACCGGCAAGAATGTCTCGCAATATGTCAACGAGCACCGGATCGCCGAGGCCTGCCTGCTGCTCGCCGAAACGGAAAAGCCGGTGACGGAAATCATGTTCGACGTCGGTTTTCAGACCAAATCGAACTTCAATCGCGAGTTCCGGCGCGTCACAGATACGACGCCGCTCGAATGGCGCGACCGGTCGCGCAGACCTTCAGCTGATTTCGGCCACATGCGAGGCTGACTGAATCGCGATCGAGCACGGCCCGGAACGTGTTCGAGGTCTCCGTTTCCTTGTCGGATGGCCATGCTCTTCCTCATGAGCACCGTCACCGATCACGACCAGAGACTTGCCGCCACGCTGACCTCCCTCTCCCTGGAGCGGCGGCACATAACACAGGGTCCGCCCCACGCCCCAAGGCGGCGGACCATTCCTCTCCTGAGCCTGGCATTGGTTGCGGCCACCAGCCTGATCATCGTCATCTATCGTCCCAGCATATTCCATCCGTCGGGAACGCCTCTCTCTTCCATACCGGCCTTGCGGAGCGAGCCACGCGCGACGGAAACCTCCCGCGTTGAAGAAACAAATGACCGGGACCACAAGCAGTACGCTTTGAATACAAGGACCAGCGCAGTCGGCGAAATAACCGGTGCCGGGATTGTCGTTGCTCCGCGCAGCACGACTGTTTTCTCCAAATATGAGGCCAGAATTACCGATGTCGCCGTCGAGCTCGGCGACCGGGTCGAAGCCGGGCAGGTTCTTATCACACTCGATGATGCGGTCGCGCACATCGCGCTGGAAAAGGCTGAAGCCGCGCGCGCCGCTGCCGATCTGACGGTCAAGGCGCGTGACATCGATCTCGTGCAGGCGCGTGCATCGCTGGACCGCCTCGAGAGCCTTGCCAGCCGCGATGCGGCCTCGCAGCAGCAACTGGAAGAATCGAGAACGGCCTTTGCCCGTGCATCCAACGCCGTGGCGCAAGCCCGGCAGGATTTAGCCACGGCCGAACTCGGTGTTCGATCCGCCGAAGAGCCCCTGACGGAACTGATGGTCCGCGCGCCCTTTGCCGGCACGGTGACACGGCTCAACGCCCATGTCGGCGACACCGTGCTTGCCCGTGCCGACAGCGTGCGCGAAAACCAGAGCCTGCTTGCCATCACCGATACCGCCAGCATGACGCTCGACGCCGACGTGGCGGAAACCAATATCGCGTCCCTCAGACCGGGCCTGCGGGGCGAAGCCGTGCTCGACGGATTTCCCGATCGAGCCTTTGCAGTCGAGGTGCTGCGGCTCGCGCCCATTGCCTCGGTCGAAAAGGGCACGATCACGGTTCGCCTTTCCCTCATCGATCCGCCGGAAGGCATTCGGCCGAACATGGCCGCCCGCATCCGCATCCCCCTTGCAGACACGATCGCCAAGAATGGAGACAGCAAGCCATGACCCCTGCCGCCTATATCGAGCTTAAAGAGGTGCGAAAGGCCTATCGTATCGGCAAGGAAGATATCTCCATCTTCTCGGGCCTCGACCTTGCCATTCCGCAGGGCGATTTCATCGCGATCATGGGACCATCGGGATCAGGGAAATCGACGTTGCTCAACATGCTGGCCGGCATCGACCGGCCGGATGCCGGAAGTGTAAGCATCGGCGACCATCGGCTCGACTGGATGGGCGAACGAGCACTGTCGTCCTGGCGAGCGCACAATATCGGCATCGTCTTCCAGTTCTACAATTTGCTGCCGATGCTGACCGCGGCAGAGAATGTCGAGCTGCCGCTCCTCCTGAAGCCCCTGAGCGCAAAGGAGCGGCGTGACCGGGTCGGCAAGGTCCTCGATCTCGTCGGCCTTGCCGGCAGGGAAAAGCAATATCCCTCTTCCATGTCGGGTGGGCAGCAGCAGCGCGTCGGCATTGCGCGCGCCATTGTTTCCGATCCCGGCCTGCTGCTCTGCGACGAGCCGACCGGCGATCTCGATCGGGCCTCCGCCGACGATGTGCTGCAGATGCTCAACTTCCTCAATCGTGAGCTGGGAAAGACCATTATTATGGTGACCCACGACCCGCGAGCCGCAGGCTCGGCCAGACGGACGCTGCATCTCGACAAGGGACAATTCATCGAAGCGGAAAAGGCAGCCTGATGACCTTCCTCGACCTCGCCCGAAAGAATGCTTGGCGAAAGCCGCTGCGCACTACTCTGCTCATTGTCTGCATCGCCGTCGCCTTTCTCATCCACGGGCTAACCGCCAGCTTCCTTGCCGGCTCGCAGGGCGTGTCGGCCGCGAGCGACAATATTCTCGGCGTCATGAGTGCCAGCGGGCGCGGGCAGCCATTGCCGATGGCCCACCGCGCCCGCATTGCGGCCGATCCCGATGTCGCAGCGGTCGCTTACGTGACGCGCCTGCGCGGCTTCGTCGATGTCGAAAAGAATATCGTGCCAATCAGCGCCGTCGATCCGGCGTTGCTGATGGAAACCAACGGTCGGGAACTCGGCCTTACGCCCGATCTGCTCGAGGCGATCGGTCAAGGCCGCGACCGGGTCCTGGTCGGACGGGCGCTCGCTGAAGCCGAAGGCTGGTCTGTTGGCCAAAACATCACCGTCACCGCCTTTCAGGTGGCGAAGCAGGACGGCGGCCGCGACTGGCGCTTCGTGATCGCGGGGATCTTCGAGGGCGAAAGCGCCAGCAGCGACACCTACTTCACCGTCGCCCGCTACGATTACGTCAATGCCGCCCGCGCAAAAGACAAGGACACGGTGGATGCTTTCATCATCAAGCCGCGCGACGGCGTTTCGCCGGGCGTTCTGGCTGCCCATATCGACGCGCTCTTCGCCAACTCCGCGGCGCCCACGCGCACTCAGTCCGAAAAGCAATTTCTCGAAGCCTTCCTGCGCCAGTATGCCGATATCGGCCTCATCGTCGATCTGGTCACAGGGGCTGCCTTCGTCACGCTGCTGCTGATCGTCATCAACACCATGGTCTTCGCCGTGCGCGAGCGGTCATTCGAAATCGCCGTCCTGAAAACGCTGGGCATCTCACGCATGACGATCCTCACCCTCGTCCTCGGTGAAACACTGTTCATGTTCATCATCGGCGGAGCCATCGGGCTGGCCTTGGCGAGAGCCGGAGCGATATTTGCCGGCCCATCGCTCGGTCTTGTCTTCTCTGCGGTCGTGCTGCTGCATGCAACGGCGATCGTGCTTGCTCTTGGACTTGCAACCGGCCTCGTGCCGGCCGTCAACGCCATGCGAACCCCCATCATGAAAGCCTTCCGAACGAGGTGACCGATATGTCCATCCAAATCAGACAGATCATCGTTGCGACAAGAACCGCGCTCGGCAGCATGAAGCGGCGCCTGGCGATTTCGCTCTCCATGGCATTGTCTGTATCGCTCGTCGTCGTCGTGCTCATAGGCTTCCTAGCAATGGCGAGCGGCTTCGAGAAGGCCTTGAGCGGCGCAGGCTCACCGCTGGTCGCCGTCGTGCTCGGCGGCGGCACGAACCAGGAGACCGGCTCCGATATATCAGCCGATGCGATCCGCAACCTCAAGGCCAGTGGCGACGATATCGGCGTTCTTCGGGATTCGGCCGGAAATCTTGTTGTATCCCGCGAACTCGTGATCCCCGTCGATGTCACCAGCAAAGGAAGCTCGAGGACCCTTGCCCTGCGTGGCATGGATGGCAGCGGTCTTTCGATCCGGAATGGTATCGCCCTTTCGCAGGGGAGGTTGTTCGCGCCCGGCGCCAGAGAGATTGTCGTCGGAGCAGGTATCGCCCGCGATTATCCCGGCTTCAGCCTCGGCGCCAAGGTGCGGCTCGGCACCGTGGACTGGACCGTGGTCGGACACTTCACTGCCAATGGCAGCGCATTCGAATCCGAAATCTGGGGCGATATCGATGCGGCGCATGCCGCCTTCGACCGGCAGGGCGAAGTGCAAAGCCTGCGATTGCGGCTTGTCAATCCATCCTCCCTTGCCAAGTTGAACGCCAGGCTGGCGACGATTACGGAGACGCCGCTGACGGCAGTTTCCGAGGCTGGACTTTATGCATCACAGGCTGGGCGCATGGCCGATCTCATACGCCTGTTCGGCTGGCCCATCGCCTTGCTGATGGCGATCGGTGCAACCGCCGGGGCACTCAATACGATGATGAGCTCCATCTCCGACAGAACGGTCGAGATCGCGACCATGCGTGCACTCGGCTTCAGCCGCCTATCCGCTTTTCTCGCCACCTGGTTGGAGGCCGCCCTCTTGGCTGCGGCCGGTTCAGGCGTCGGCGTCTTGGCATCGCGGCTTGTCTTCGAAGGGTGGCGCGCCAGCACCATGGGGGCCAATGATGCCAGCATGGCTTTTCAGCTTACCGTCACGCCGCAAGTCATGCTGACCGGCGGTATGCTTGGTCTTTCAATCGGACTCCTTGGTGGCGCGCTTCCGGCACTGGCCGCCAGCCGGCTGCCGCTGATCGCTGCCTTGAGAGCCCGTGGGTAGGCTAATTGCCCAGGAGCGTGAGTTCTCAGACCATCAACCTCGCCGCGACCATCATGCCTTTAACCAGTTTTTAATCATCAAGTTGAAGCGACACCTATCCTCGGATAAGGAAGAGCATCGCCCCTATCGTTCCATGGATAGCAAATTGATAATGGAAAATTTGCTTCGTTTGCTTGAATTCATGGAGGAGTATACTGATCGCGTTCTTCCGGTCGCGTTGCTGTTGCTCGCCGCCGAGGTCATCTTTCCGAAGTCTCGCTATAGCTATGTATCGAAACTTCGCGGCATGATCTTCTGCGTGACAAACATCCTCATAACCAAGGCAAGCCTGACCCTCTTCTACTGGTTTTGGGCTGGCATCGGCATAAAGCCGTTGTTTACCATCGACCTGACATTCCTCTCGAGATTTTCGAACGCGTGGCCGCTGCATCTGTTGGGTGCCATCGCTGCTTCCTTTCTCGTTCTGCAGGTCAGCGAGTTCTTCTACTATTGGTTCCACCGGCTCCAGCATAGCAACAGGTTCTTCTGGCGTTTCCACGCCGAGCATCATTCGCTAGAGGAAATGAGTGCCTTCAACAGCAACCACCATTTCAGCGAGGAGATCTTCAGGATCCCGTTCCTGATCATTCCCGTCTCGCTGCTTTTCGATTTCAAGCAGGACTATGTTCCCTGGATCTGGGTGTTCTTCCTTCGCTGGCAAGGTTATTTCGAGCATAGCTCGACGCGTCTGAACCTGGGTTGGGTCCGCTACATCTTTCCCGACAACCGGTTTCACCGCATTCATCATTCGATCGAACGACGGCATTTCAACCGGAATTTCGGCAGTGGCTCCGCCATCTGGGACATTCTGTTCGGGACGGCCTACTATCCGAAAACCCAGGAATGGCCTGATGTCGGCCTACCCAATATCCGCGAGCCACAGAACTTGACCGAGTTTCTCATTCGGCCCTTTCGACGTGGCAGACACAGCTAAAACGCGATCGTTTTGGCCTCAATCTCATTCGAATTTGGGCCTTATGGCCAGTCTGAAAGTGGGGCATCGTTAGAATTTTAGGCAAACCGAAAAGCAGTCCTCAAGACAATCACTCTACCTTGGGTTTGTCCGGCCGAACCGTGTTCGGCGGCACCATGACAGTGCCAAGGCATCCTCCCCAGCCGGGTTTCGCCTCAGACGTTTGCACTTTTGAACGGGGAGTCCCTGAAGGGACAAAGTGCTCAATGCCTCTACCAGTATTTCTTCGCCGCCGCGCAGCAATGGCGGTACGCGTGCACGACACCTTATGCACGTTCATTGACGGAACGATCGTCGCCCGGGCAGATAATTGGCGCCCGCTTCGCGATGGCGACGATGCACGCCGCACCCTCGGTCATACCTCATATCGCGGCGAATTGGTGCCGGTTTACGATTTGGCCGCCCAAATGGGCAACAGGCCCTCACGAAGCTGCGAACTCGCCATCGTCAAGATGACTGGGGGCTACGTGGCATTCCTGATCGACGAATTCATCGGCAACACCTCGGCAGCGAGCGAAGCCATTAACCTTTCGCAGCTCGAGATTTTCGGCCAAACCGCGTAGCTGTACAGTAACGTTTTACCGCGCCAAAGAACGCAGCTTCACTCGCTGTGCTATGTTTGGGCGGTCGTGCTTCTGTTATTTCGTCTTATGCCCGCGTTTCGCCGATGGCTTGATCGGCTCTGCTTCCGGCCGCGCCAATCGAAGCGCGCGGAGCTTCTCGGTCTTTTTCTCGCGATCGGCATTTTCGGCGGCGGTGATCTGCCTCGCCGCCGTATCCGTCGTCGATGCCTTGTCTTGAAGAGTTTGCCTACTCTGTTTGAAAAACTTCTCTTTTGTGGCGGCCATGATGTCTCCTGACGAATGATAAGAGGGTACGGTCAGCCCGACCGCGCAACCTTCTTTTTGGACGAGGAAAGAAGCCCTTCGCGCTGTGCATGTTTGCGGGCAAGTTTACGACTGCGGTGGATCGCATCGGCTTTTTCGCGAACCCGCAGCGCCTGATCGACGTTGTTGTCCCTGACGTCTACTTGCAAGGTAGCTCCTTCAATTACCGCTTTCTCAGGGTGATCATCGTCGCATTGATCCAGCTGGAAGACTTTGATTCAGCTGCGAAGCCAATATTCCGGGCTTTTGATGTGGACGCTTCAACGTCAATATCTGGCTGGACTACGCGGCGTTCAAAATTCTCGCCTTCGAACTGGACGCGATATTGCGTGGCGCCATCGGCTTCAGGCAGGCGCGACACAATTCTTCCTGCTCCAGAAGGACCGAAATTTCCAAAAGTGCCACGCTTTAAAACGATCGTGTCACCAATCTGGTAGCGCGGATTCTGCATACCGTTCTCCCATGGCCAAAATAAAAGGCCGGGCGTTACCCCGACCTCTCAACATCATCCATGCGCACTGCCAGTACATCCGTGGTCAGCGCGCGTGAATGACAAATTTACGCCGCCTGAAGATTATCGGCTGAGCTCTTGCCGGACCTGCTGTCCTGCACGATGTCATAGCGAATTTTCTGTCCATCAGTTAGCGAACGCATGCCTGCTCGCTCGACGGCCGAAGCATGCACGAAAACGTCCGTGCTGCCATTATCGGGTTGAATGAAGCCGAAGCCCTTGGTGGAGTTAAACCACTTAACTGTACCAGTGTTCATAACGATTTCCTTTCATAGCAATCGTTGTTGCTCCCGCGATACCTTGCGGGGTTAGATCGATTTTTTGAGAGGGAATCCGAGGAAGGGCATAGGCCCTTGAGCGACGTCACAAGCAATGGTCGATAAGTCCAAACTAGGCTCTATTTCAGATTTTGCAATGAAAACTTTAGAAATATTACCTCGGCGGCATTTCGGACTGCAAGTCAAACGAACGACCGCAAGATTGCTCGGTGGGACAGAGAACCGAGTGGAATCAAGCCAATCCCGTCCATTTCTCTGTTATCAGAGGATTTCGAACAGGTCGTATTTTACGCCGCCGGGAAAGCGGCTGCCCTTTCCAACGCAAACGATCGCATTGATCCAAGCATGTGCAGGCGAAGCGGTTTCGAAATAGGGAGTTGTTCGAAGATAATATTCCGAAGGGTCGACAGCTTCGCCGCGTCCCAAGCGCTCGGAAACTTCGACCGATGCGTGGCGAACGCCACGATAGGTCATCAGAATGCAGGCGCCATCCTCAACCTCGAGCAGAACCCGCACATCCTGCTGGAATGTTCCGTCCTGCCGAGTGACCAGCAGGTCCGATCCGATCAGTGGTGAGACCTTGCCCTTGAGACGCTCTCCTTCAAAACGGCCGCCAGAGACCGGAAAGATACGGCGAACGCCCGCGGGACATGGTCCTATATCGATCGTTGGATGAAGTTCGAGATACAGCGTAAACAGAGGGCGCGATTGCAGTTCCATGAGAGGCTCTCCATGTATGGAGAGCGTGATCGCCTCCACTTCTGGGGCGCATTAAACTGCTATAATATCGGTGCGCAAAACGGGTATTCCTTACTATTATCATAAGTGAAACTACATATGCGCCCTTCACTCGACGCTCTGAAAGTCCTTGAGATCTGTGTCGCCTCCGGAAGCTTCGCCCGTGCAGCCGAGCGTTTGTTTCTCACCCCTACGGCAGTGAGCCTGCGCATTCGCACCCTTGAGGAGGAACTAGGTGAGCCCCTTTTCATTCGGCGAGGACCGCGTGTGGTGCCTACTCCGAAGGCTATGCTGCTTGCGAAGGGTGTGCGGCGCGGCTTGGACGAAATCGACGCCGCATTGGCGGCTTTCGGAGCGGCATCTCCTCCCTTGCGGGTGACCGCGCCTCCCACCCTCGCAAGCCGCTGGCTTGCGCCGCGCCTTTCCGGCTATCTGCGCTGCGAGATCGAACTCGATGTTTCGACCGAAATTCGTAATCCGTCAGATTTCGACGTTGCCATCCGCACTGGCGCCGGCGACTGGCCGGGTCTGCGGGCCTTTCGACTATTTCCCGTACAACTAACGCCGCTTCTGGCTCCATCGCTTGCCGCAGCGCTGGAACCTCTCACACCGGAGATGCTTGCAACTCTGCCACTGTTGCCGCATCCAGACTGGGAAAGATGGTTTGTGAGCGCAATCGGTCGCGTTCCGCCGGGGTTGAGGTTCGCTCGCGTGGAATATCCGAACCATGAGCTAAATGTAAATGCCGCCTGCGCGGGTGAAGGCGTTGCGCTCGTGCCGCCCGGCTTCTTCGAGGCGATCGTCAAATCAGGCGTGCTGATCGCGCCCTTCGACGAGACGCTTGACGGTCCCGACTGGCACTTCGCACTCATCCGTGATGATGACGGGAGATCAGGGCCTAAAGAATTCTGCGACTGGCTTTACGAGCAGAGTCGCACGATATCGGCGGCACTTGATACACCCGACGCCTGGGCGGATGCTTGAACGCAATCAAAAACTTCCGACCGGTCTGGTTCGGAGTGCGACTAAGTTCGGGCATACCTGTCGCTGTACCACTGCATCATCCGGTATTGTCGGAAATATTTTCTCCATAATCCGGTTAATTTGGCAGCCTTAACAATCGCCAGGGTCTCCGTTACCAGATATTGTCGATCAAGCTACTAGACAATCGGATTTCGACGGACATAGATTTACCGGATGAACACACAGCGGAAAAATAACGGCGATCATAGGCTTGATCTCCACCGGAACGTTGACGGCTTTCCCATGGGTGTGGAACTGATAAATGCGATATGATCCCAACATATCCCGGTCGCGCTGGCCGCTCCCATTTCGTCGGCAATCATGGGAGACTTTGATCGGTCTGATATCTGTCATTCTCCTGGTCGGGGTTATATGTGCCAACCTGCCTAGCACTTGGACCGCAGAGCGAAACACATCGGTGGCCTCTTCGAACCAGGCTCGACATTGACAGATTGAGATCGCTCCACTGCTCACGCGAAGCGATCGAAAATCTTTATCGGATCGACCTGCCGCATCGCGTAGTGGCTTCTGACAGTTGCGAAGGTGAGAGCTGTATTGGCTCAATCCCTGCCTTGCATCACCGCACCCAGCCCTGAATGCGACGAATCCTCCATATTCCCTTATCGAAGCCACGCGCGTAGGGCTTTGGTCTGATGTTCACTGCGACCCATGTCCCAAATCCACATGACTGAAGCCCAAGGAAAGGAACAGACTGCGGCGAAGCTCTGTTTTACCGACAGCTCCGTCAACGACGGACGAATAGAAGGTGAAAGGAGATTCTGATGAAAACGAAGGTACTTAGTGTTGCGGCACTCGCGCTTGGCCTCACCGCCGGATGTGCTTTTGCCCAATCTTCGACCGTCACCGGCGCCGCAGGTGGCGCGGTTACCGGAGCCGTAGTTGGTGGCCCGGTTGGAGCCGCCGTGGGCGGTGTCGCTGGCGCCATTGTCGGCACGGCCATCGATCCGCCGCCGCAGAAGGTGGTCACCTACGTACGCGAACAGCCCCTGCCCGAAGAAGAATCGGTTGTCCGCGAGCGTGTAGTCGTTGGCCGACCCTTGCCGGAAACGATCGTCGTGCGAACCGTTCCGCAAAATCCGAAATATGCCTATGCGATCGTCAACCACGAACGCGTGATTGTCGAGCCTACCTCGCGCAAGGTTATCAAGATTCTGAACTAACGATCGTGGAGAGCGGGAAGCCGCTCTCCACCCCTCATTCCGCCTGGCTTGGCCATATCATAATGATCGCAAGGAGAGAGTGGCCGGCCTCCGATTTTCCCGAAATCCCGAACTTCCTGGCACTGGCTTCCGCACGCGGTCATTCCGCGGCCTACCCCTGTCGCGCACCATATTCTGTACCTGGTCATACAGATCGTGCGGCAAATTGCCTATCGCCGGATCGGGCAGCGTCTGGGGCGGAAGACCCGACCCGGCGATAGAGCCGGTGGGCGGACCGGCTAGCGAATGGCGCCCGCTGGCGCCAAACTCATAAATCGAAGCAGAAAGGCCGCCGCAATGCGCGCCTATCGATCCCCAAGTTCACAAAGCAATGCTAAGGCAGCGCCTCAATCTTCGGTTGGCTGCGTGCTCTCAGATTGTGTTGCGGTTTCGGATTTCCTTTCCAGCGCATCACGAACTTCCGCGATTTTTCCTGTATTTGTTCCAACGCCGAGGATGCTCTTTGCTTCCGCGAGCGTCTGGTTCGTCACCGGCTTGTTAGACAACTGCGCCAGCGCCGAACGCAAGGCGCTGTCGCTGAGGGCCGGGTCCGTCGGCACCGCCGTGGTTCCATACTGGATTTCGAATTCCGCATATGCCTTCACATAAGCGGAAAGCGCCGCCATCTTCGGATCTCTCGAGTTCAGGTAGGCGTGATAGTCCCGCTTGAGCGAGCTCAGGCTACCTGCACCGGGCTTTGAGACATGGCTCTTCGAACTTGCACTATGGGCTTTGGAGTGTTTGTCAGCATGATGCCCCAGCACCGACGATGAGGCGCCCTGTGCAGCCGCCGCATTCGTCGAAGGGCTGCTTGTATCGTCGCCCCCGGACTTTTCATGGCCGGAGTTTCCTTCACCATGGCCGCCGCCGTTACCATTGCCATGACCGCCGCCGTTTCCGCCCTTGGCGAATGCCGGCTGTACGAAACCGACCATAGCTCCTCCGATTGGCGCAAGGACAAGCACCAGGCCGAGGCTTGTCGCACCAATGATGGAATGGATTTTCATGTGCACTTCCTTCGTAACATGCCCGTCGCCTGCGGCAGCGGCCATATCCAGCAAATCATGCGCACTAGAATATTGCCGAAATCCCAGCTTTCTATCCCGCTCCGACCTATGCCTTGAGGGTTAGGACCATAGTCTGATTGATCCAACCCTTTGGTCGCTTAAATTGCAGGCGCCAGACGGCAGTACCCCGCTCGGGACAACGCGGCCGGTGTCGACGGACCCAACAGTTGACACTCCATCCTGCTGGGATAGCTATAGAGGGTTGGGAGATCACTGCCGATTATGCCAGTGCCGCGAGCGAATCATAAATACAAACTCTCTCCAGCAAGTCTTATCGAACGCTGGAACTCCCAATCCTTGGCCAGACAGTTCCTGCTCGCCGGTGGCTTCGTCGCTCTTTGTGCGATGCTCGTTGTCGGGTCCTTCGTTGCCAATCTGATCGAGAATGCAGTGACGCGTAATTCCGCGGCGACGACGGCCCTCTATGTCGACAGCGTCATCGCCCCGCTCCTGCCCGATATGCAAACCACTCAGGCTCTTGACGATACGGTGACGCGCGCCCTTGATGAGACCCTGGGCCAAGGTGCGCTCGGCAAACGGCTGTTTTCCTTCCGGCTTTGGCGCGACGATGGGACGATCCTCTACTCCAATAACAAGGATCTTTCCGGCAAGCGATTTCCGCTCTCGGACAGTCTCAGGACGGCCTTTTCGGGCCAAATGGTCGCTAAATTCAACCGGATCGACGACGTGGAAAGCGTCGCCGAACGCAATAGCGGCAAGCCCCTTCTGGAAATCTACAATCCGGTGCTTCAACCTTGGTCGGGCAAGGTCGTGGCCGTCTCCGAATTCTACGAGGTTGCCAACGATTTCCAATGGAGCCTTACGCAGGCCCGCCTGCTGAGCTGGCTTGTCGTTGCCGTGTTCACGCTGACATTCTTTGCTCTTCTATCGATCATCGTCCTGCGCGGCAGCCGCACCATCGACAGTCAGCGCATGGCGCTGAACGGCCGCATCGGCGAATTGTCGGCGCTTCTTCAACAGAATGAGGCGTTGCGCGCGCGCGTTCAACGCGCGACCCAGCGCGCCGCCGCGCTGAACGAGAGCTATTTGCGCCGTATCGGTGCCGACCTGCATGACGGTCCCGCCCAATTGGTCGCTTATGCCTCCTTGCGGCTGGACAGCCAGGCACTCATCAGCCCCACCGTCTCACCAGAGCAGCGCGAAGCGTCGCTGGAGACAATCAAATCCAGCCTTGATGACGCCATGGCCGAAATCCGGAGCGTCTGTAGCGGCCTGATGCTGCCGCACATCGAAACGGACAATTTGACCGATCTCTTAAAACGGGCAATCCGCGCCCACGAACAGCGCACCGGCGTCACCGTC
The DNA here is from genome assembly GCF_014194925.1 of Rhizobium sp. BK491. Taxonomy (NCBI): domain Bacteria; kingdom Pseudomonadati; phylum Pseudomonadota; class Alphaproteobacteria; order Hyphomicrobiales; family Rhizobiaceae; genus Rhizobium; species Rhizobium sp. BK491. Next base: position 381,814 of record NZ_JACIAR010000003.1, on the reverse strand, counting down.
GCGCTTCTCGTCGGGGCAGCACCGACAGATCTTTCGACCTCCGCAAAAATATGCGTCTATCGCTTTGTGCAGGAAGCCTTGAACAATGGCTATCGTCACGCCGGCGGAATCGGGCAAAGGGTCGTACAAACTCTGGAAGACGGCCAGGTCGTGATCGAGGTTGCCGATGAGGGACCGGGATTTGATCCGAAAGACGTCGGCCCGCAGAAGCTTGGTCTTGCCGGCCTCAGAGATCGGGTCGAAAGCCTTGGCGGCACGTTCCAGCTTTTGTCGTCGGACCGGGGCACCATCGTCCGCATGTCCCTGAACATCGAGGAAATGGAGCAGACATGACAGCAGCAATCACTTTGGCAGTCGTAGACGACCACCCCCTCTTCAGGGAGGGCGTTATCCGCAGCCTGACCGAAATGGATGGATTTAGCATCGTCGGCGAAGGCAGCAGCAAGGAGGACGCGTTGCGCATAGCGGTGCAGCAGCGCCCGGACATTCTGTTGCTCGACATTTCCATGCCGGGAGGAGGACTGGATGCCCTCTCTCTTATCCTCGACCAGATACCCGATCAGAAGATCGTTATGCTGACAGTCTCCGAGGCAAGCGACGATGTGATGACGGCGCTCAAGAGCGGCGCGAAGGGCTATGTTCTGAAAGGCGTCGGATCACGGACGCTCGCCGATATCCTTCGCGGTATCGCTGCCGGTGACAGCTATGTCGCACCGACGCTATCGGCGCGTCTGATTTCCGAAAACGGAACCGATTCCCGCGCCAATCCTTTCAGCGCATTGACGGATCGCGAGCGGGAAGTATTGGAACTGGCTTCTGCTGGATTGAGCAATAAACATATCGGGCTGAAGCTCGATCTGCATGAAAAGACCATCAAGCATCACATGACCCAAATCTTCGCCAAACTGGAGGTGAGCAATAGAACGGAAGCTGCGATGGCGTTCCGGGATGAACTCGAAAGGCGGCGTCAGTGAAGGAGTGATTTGAGCCGCTGCTCGTCGGCAGTTGTCGCATTGCGATTGACGATGGTGCGGCCCTTTGAATCCTTCATCACATAACGTCCGCTCTGTATATTTTCGCTCATGCCATCCTTGTGTTGAACGCTAATCGATCCGCCGCCATCATCGGAGGACTGGTCGGAATCGACCTGGCTTTGGGTAGCGCTCCTGGTTGCGGACGATCGGCCATTAGCATTGCCGTTTCCGTTGTTGCCATTCCCGTTTCCATTGTTGCCGCTGCCGTTTCCGCCTCCATTGCCGCTGTTGCCACCGCCGTACCCATTGCCTCCGCCGTTACCGTTGCCTCCTCCATTGCCATTTCCGCCGCCGTTGCCGCCACCATTACCATTACCACCTTTGGCCTCGGCCATTTGCTGGGCGAATATCGCGGAAGCACCGTGAATTTTGACAGTGTAGGGAAGTGCTGTGTTGACCAAGGTCAGCATCAGGCATGGTATGGCAGCAATAAGCTTTCGACGTAATAACACCTAAAGCCTCCTGAGGCTCCAACGACGAGCGCCCAACGTTCCATGGGCTCGAAGCGCCTCGGCTATCGCCGATTGGCAAGGGTCCGATCCATATCAAATCGCCGCTACATCGCGAAGGGTCAAGTCCTATCCCACGGATAAGTACAGCATTTGGACTTCAGCAATCCACGTCATGACCTTTCGCCGTGGCAGCGTCAGACCAAGGTCGGAGAAAGCGCCGGACCGAAGCCCAATTGCATGATCGCGTTATTGAAACCGACTTCAGCTTGTCAATATGACTGCGGGCAGGCCAAAGCCTCGCCGGCACAAGATAAGCCGGTCGAGAGCCAACAGCGTCTCTGTAAGAGCGGCACGCCACACGACGTCGTTCGTGCAATCATCCGACAAGAGGGGTAACACGATGACCCAACACTGGAGGATCTATCTGGCTCGGGCCATGCCGCCGGGGGCAATATTGGATTTCTCGGCAGCCGAATTCGCGCTCCAGGTTGCGATCAATTTGCGGTATTGCCTGAATCTCGTCCGGCCGACGTCCGAATGCATCGAATTGGCCGAACTCGTGTCGCTGCGTGCCAGAAATTACGGTGAGGCCAGAATGGGCCATAGCCCACAGTCGTTCGCAGAGGCAGAGGAAGCACTTGCCAATGCAACGAGACTGCTCGAGATTGAACTTGAATATTGCGCGAAACGGGGCACGAGGGATAGCTGCAATCAAGCAGCCTAAATCTTCGTCATGTTATCCGGCAGCATAACAACAGGAAAATTGTGCCGATCGTGAGGTTGGAGGCGACCAATGACGCTACGCGCGGCATCTATCGGCTATGACTTTGTCGCAGAAAGCTAGCGACGGCACTGGCCCATAGCTCCTGCGGCGGCGCATACCTCAAGGGTATGCGCGCGAAAGGAAGGTTTAGTTGCCGCGAGCTCCCTTGACGGCGAACGGAATATGCGAGCGGGAAATACCGAGATCACGGAGAACATGATCGTCCAGGGCGGAAAGCTCGCGCATTGCTCTGCGCTGTTCGCTAAAGCGCTTAATCTTCTCTAATACCTTCATTTTTGCCATCTCCTTTGTTTTCGCGCAAGAGATAGGCATTTACCCGCCTAAATAAAATGCACATGCCTGCAGGATAGCCATGCTGCTTTTGCAAGGCTCATCACAACGGCAGCGGCCAACGTGCCCTACACCATGAATTAAGGGACCTGTCTCACATTCGGGAACAATTGATGGCGCGCTGCTACGACATCGCCGCCTGTCGCCGATGTGCGGCCTTATGCCCTGACGCCAGTACGGCCTTGTCGCGGGCTTATGCGTCTTTCCATTTGGAAAATGTCGCAGCCTGCCCGCGCAAATTGCCTTCGCGATCCACGAGCTGCCAGACGATACCCTCCTCAATCCAGAACCGCCGTCCTGATTTTGCAATCCTCAGGCCGCGATAGTCGGAGATGAAACCGTTGCGCGTCACCGCATCCAGCAGTTGCTGACGCTCCGCACGGTTGGGAAGCTCCGCTGAAAGTCGCGAGGGAAGCGTCACGAACTCATCCCAGGGATATTCGAAGCAATTCTGAGCAGCCTTGTTGGCGTAGACGAAACGCGGATCGGCATCCGTGTTGTGGGCAAGGACCACGAAAGGTGCCTCATTATAGAGCCAGGGAGGCCCTGCTTGCGGATTGACGAGTGGACGGCCGACAATGCGTTGAAAACTGCCGGTCAGAAGTTCGAAAAATGCTTCGTCAACCGATAAATCGACGACATTGCTTTCAGGCCCGTCAGTCATCCGTTTTCTTCCCGCAATCATGGCGTCGACCGAAGCGATACCTATCAAATCGCGATAAATATCAAAAGCAGGGCAAGCGGGAAGACACGAGCATCCGTTATCAACCTTTCCGCGAAACTATAGTTTCGGAGGAGGTAACTGATGGAAGTGCGTGCCACCAACCACGTTGGGACCGCTCGCCGGCTGCATCGTCCGTTGCATGACGTAAAGCCACTCCGTCGCAATCTGCCGGCCAGTATCTTATCGTTTGCTTTTTATAATTGATTGACCGGTCGGTTTATGCAAGAGTTGCACGGTCGTCATGGGAAGGGCGACGGGGAGGAAACATGTCTGAATCCGGCACCGTTCTGTCGGCGTTTGCCGACGGCGTCTTGACGCTTACGCTCAATCGACCCGACAAACTCAATTCCTTCAACGAAGACATGCATCTTGCGCTGCGCGCCGGCTTCGAGCGCGCGCATCGGGATGTAGATGTCCGCGCAGTTCTGTTGTCGGGCGCCGGCCGCGGCTTCTCGGCCGGCCAGGACCTTGGCGATCGCGACCCGCGCAAGGGCACCCCCGATCTCGGTCATACGATCGAGATCTTCTACAATCCGCTGCTCCGCCTCATCCGCAGCCTGGAAAAGCCGGTGATCTGCGCTGTCAATGGTGTGGCAGCGGGCGCCGGCGCCAATATCGCCTTTGCCTGCGACATCACGCTTGCCGCCCGTTCGGCCCGCTTCATCCAGGCTTTCGCGAAGATCGGCCTCGTGCCGGATTCCGGCGGCACCTGGAACCTGCCTCGGCTTATCGGCGAAGCCCGCGCCAAGGCACTGGCGCTGACGGCCGAACCGCTCGATGCGGAAACAGCCGCCAGCTGGGGCCTGATCTGGCGCGCGGTGGACGACGATAAGCTGATGGATGAGGCGACGGCGCTTGCCACCAGGCTCGCTGCCGGCCCGACGAAAGGCCTCGGCCTGACGAAGCGCGCCATTCAGGCGGCGGCGACGAATTCGCTCGACCAGCAGCTCGATCTTGAGCGCGACCTGCAGCGCGAAGCCGGCCGCAGCGCCGACTATGCCGAGGGCGTCACCGCCTTCCTGGAAAAACGCAAGCCGGAGTTCAAGGGCAAATGAGCGCCGCGGAGAGCCTTTCGCCGCAGGCGCTCGCGGAAGCCTGCGCGAGCGCGATGTGGGACGAAGACAACGCCAGCCGCCATCTCGGCATGGAGCTTGTGTCCGTCGCGCCCGGCGAAGCAACCATCGCCATGACCGTTGCGGCGACCATGACCAACGGTCACGGCACCTGTCATGGCGGCTACATCTTCACGCTCGCCGACTCCGCCTTCGCGTTCGCCTGCAATAGCTACAACCAGCGCACCGTCGCCCAGCACTGTTCGGTGACCTTTATTGTGCCGGCTTTCAATGGTGACCGGCTGACGGCGACGGCGCGGGAGGTGTCGCGCCGAGGACGAGGCGGCATCTACGATGTCGCGATTACCAATCAGCATGGCGAGCAGATTGCGGAATTCCGTGGCCACTCGCGAACCGTCAAGGGCGCACTTTTACCGGATTAGAATTCGCGCGCCGGAAGTACCGGCTTTCCTGGAGGAGACATTGATGGAAAACCTTTCGCCGCGTGCGGGTGAGCTTGAAGCAATCGAAATCGCCTCCCGCGAGGAGATTTCCGTGCTGCAGCTCGAGCGCATGAAATGGACGCTCACCCATGCCTATGAGAACTCACCCTTCTATCACAAGAGTTTCGACGAGTTGGGCGTGCATCCCTCCGATCTCAAGACTTTGTCTGATATCGCCAAATTTCCTTTCACAACCAAGAAAGATCTTCGCGACACCTATCCTTTCGGCATGTTCGCCGTGCCGCGCGAAAGGCTTGCCCGTATCCACGCGTCCTCCGGTACGACGGGCAAGCCGACCGTCGTCGGCTATACCGCCAGGGACGTCGAAACCTGGGCGAGCCTCGTTGCCCGCTCGATCCGAGCCTCCGGCGGCCGGGCGGGTGATCTGGTGCATATCGCCTACGGCTATGGCCTGTTCACCGGCGGCCTCGGCGCGCATTACGGCGCGGAGAAACTCGGTTGCACCGTCGTACCGGTCTCCGGCGGCATGACAGAACGGCAGGTGGCGCTGATACAGGATTTCAAGCCGCGCATCATCATGGTGACGCCTTCCTATATGCTCTCGATCCTCGACGAATTCCGCCGCCAGGGCCTCAACCCCAGAGAAAGTTCGCTCGCCGTCGGCATCTTCGGCGCCGAACCATGGACCAATGCCATGCGCGAGGAAATCGAGCACGCCTTCGATATGCACGCCGTCGACATTTACGGCCTCTCGGAGGTCATGGGTCCGGGCGTCGCCAGCGAATGCGTCGAGAGCAAGGATGGGCTGCACATCTGGGAAGATCATTTCTATCCGGAGATCATCGATCCGGTCACCGGCGCGGCATTGCCAGATGGCGAGATCGGCGAGCTGGTCCTCACGACGTTGACCAAGGAAGGCCTGCCGATCATCCGTTACCGCACGCGCGACCTGACACGGCTGCTGCCCGGCACCGCCCGCACCATGCGCCGCATGGAAAAGATAACGGGCCGCTCCGATGACATGATGATCCTGCGCGGCGTTAACGTCTTTCCGACGCAGATCGAGGAGCAGATCCTCAAATGCCGCGGGCTCGCGCCGCACTTCCAGATCGAACTGACACGCTCCGGCCGCATGGACGACATGACCGTTCATGTGGAGTGCACGCTGGAGGCGGTGGACGAAACGGCGCGAAATGTTTCGGCAAGGGAACTTACCCACCACATCAAGAACATCGTCGGTGTCACCACGAAGGTCATGGTGCACTCTCCAGGCGGCGTTGCGCGATCGGAAGGCAAGGCCAAACGCATCGTGGACAACCGTCCGAAAGAATGATCGGCATCGGGTGGGATAGCCTGGCAAGCATTTGATTGTATATGGGAAGGATCGGCCACCAGGCACGATCAGATCAATCGGGAATGAGCAAAGCAGGATCATATGGCACGCACGCGCGCAGTTGATTTCGAGGAAAAGCAGCGTGGCATCCTGGCGAGTGCCGCGGCTGTTTTCGCCGAGGTGGGCATGGAAAAGGCGTCCATGTCGATGATCGCCTCACATGGCAACGTCTCGAAAGCCCTGCTCTACCACTACTATCCCGGCAAGGACGCGCTGATCTTCGACATCGTGCAAACGCATCTGATGGAGCTGGAAAGCGCGATCGAAACGGCAGATCGCACCGATGTTACACCGCAAGAGCGGCTGCGTCTGCTGGTGAAGGCCGTGCTGAAAAACTATGAGGGCGCCGACAACGAACATAAGGTGCAGCTCAACGGCACGCATGCCCTGTCGCAGGAGCAGCTGGCGGAATTGAGGACGATCGAGCGGCGCATCGTCCGGCGTTTCTCCATCGTCATCGAGGATCTCAACCCGGATCTCAACAAGAACAGGCCGTTGCTGATGCCGGTCACCATGTCGCTCTTCGGTATGATGAACTGGGTCTATATGTGGTTCAGGCCCAACGGGCCAATCACACGCGACGAATATGCCGACATTGCCACCACCCTCATCCTCGAAGGGGTCAAGGCCGTCCGTTGAGACGCCGCTGACGCGGTCGTTCAATCGCGGAGCTTCATCCGTTCGAGGACAAGCGGATCATATTCCGGCGCGCGGATGCGGCGGCGATCCGGCTCAGGTGCCGTCAGCGGCTCGACGGCCACCAGCTTCTCCTTCGCCTCCAGCGCCAACCGTTGATAGATGGCGGTGCCCTGGCGCTTCCAGGCGATCTCTTCCGGCGTCAACTCACGAACCACGCGAGCCGGTGCTCCAACGGCAAGACTGTTTGCCGGGATTTCGGCTCCGGCCTTAACGAAGGCCATGGCCGCAACGATGGCGTTTTCGCCGATGACGGCTTCGTCCATGACGACGGCATTCATGCCGACCATGGCATTGGCGCCGATGCGGCAACCATGCAGCACAGCGCCATGGCCGATGTGCCCCGCCTCGCCGATCGTCACTTCCAGATTCGGGAAACTGTGGACGACGCAAGTCTCCTGCACATTCGAGCCACGCTCCAGCACGACACGCCCGAAATCGCCGCGCAACACGGCGCCCGGCCCGACATAGCAGGCGGGGCCAATGATAACGTCTCCGATGACGGTCGCGGCCGGATGCACGAAGGCAGAAGGATCGATGACCGGGATCACGCCGTCATAGGAATAGATCTGCGCCATTCAGTCGGCTCCCAAACCTTCCACATCGCGACCGGTTTCGGCCACCGCTTCCATCCGTTGCGCGAACTCACGACGCAAGGTGCGACGAAGCTGGGCGGCCTTGTGCCGTCGGATATCAACCGGCGTGACTGGCACCAGTTCCGGCACGCGGACCGGGCGGCCGACTTCGTCGACGGCGACCATGGTGAAATAACAGGAGTTCGTGTGGCGGCGCTGGCCGGAGCGAATATTCTCCGCCTCCACGCGGATGCCGACTTCCATGGAGGTACGGCCCGTATCATTGATCGAAGCGCGGAAGGTGACGAGCTCGCCGACATTGATCGGCTCCTTGAACAGCACCTGATCGACCGACAGTGTTACCGCATATTGCTTGGAATAGCGCGACGCACAGGAGAAGGCGACGCGGTCGAGCAGGTTCAGAAGTGCCCCACCATGCACCTTGCCGCTGAAATTCGCCATGTCAGGCGTCATCAGCACGGTCATTTCCAGGCGATGCGGGTCTTGCTCGGTCGTCGTCATGCGCTCACTCTCTCCTTTTCGCCACCATCGTCAGAACGTCATATTGCGCGACGACGGCATCCAGCTGGTTGGTTACCTTGCAATCCCAGCGCACCTCGCCATGCTCGGCATTGATGCGGGGATTGATCTCTTTGCAGGTCAACTGCACCTGGAAGGTATCACCCGGATTGACCGGTGTCAGGAAGCGGAGATTGTCGACCCCATAATTTGCAAGAACCGGGCCTGGAGCCGGATCGACGAAGAGGCCGGCCGCAAAAGAGACGATGAGATAGCCATGCGCCACGCGTCCCTCGAAGAACGGATTGGCCTTCGCCGCCTCCTCATCCATATGGGCATAGAATGTGTCGCCGGTGAAATGGGCGAAGTGCTCGATATCGTCGAGTGTCACCGTGCGCGTGGCGGTGACGAGCTGATCTCCGATCTTGAGCTCAGCGAGCGACTTGCGGAAGGGGTGCTCGCTGTCGCGGCGGGTATCCGCACCATCCATCCATCGTCCCGTCACGGCGGTCAGCATGGTCGGCGCACCTTGAATCGCGGTACGCTGCATATAATGCTTCACGCCACGCATGCCGCCCAGTTCCTCCCCGCCGCCGGCACGACCGGGACCGCCGTGAACGAGGCCCGGCAGCGGTGAACCATGACCGGTGGAGCTCTTGGCACTCAAGCGGTTGCCGATCATCACACGACCATGGAATGGTGCGAGGCCGAGAACAACCTCCTCAGCGAAATGCGGATCGTTGGTGAAGACGGAGGCAACGAGACTGCCCTTGCCGCGCCGCGTCAGATCGACGGCCTCTTCCGCCGTGTCATAGGGCATGACGGTGCTGACGGGGCCGAAGGCCTCGACATCGTGAATGGCACGCGCGGAGCCCGGCTTGTCGCAATAGAGCAGGACCGGATTGAGGAAGGCGCCGGCGCTCGCATCGCCGGACATGACATGCGGATTATCGGGATCGCCGCCGACGATCTCGGCATCGGCAGCAAGATCCCGGATGCGCACCCGCACCTCCTCGCGCTGAGCGAGACTTGCAAGCGGCCCCATGCGAACCGTCTCATCGGCCGGATTGCCGATTGCCGTCTTGCCGAGACGATCGTTCAAGGCCGCAATAAGCGCTTCACTGTAGGAACGGGGCGCGATGACACGGCGGATGGCCGTGCACTTCTGCCCGGCCTTGACCGTCATCTCACGGGCGACCTCCTTGACGAAGAGATCGAACTCCTCCGTGCCGGGCGCGGCATCGAGGCCGAGGACGGCCGCGTTGAGGCTGTCAGCCTCCATGGTGAAGCGCACGGAGTTTTCGATAATCGCCCTGTGCGTCTTGAGGCGCTGGCCAGTCGCGGCAGACCCGGTAAAGGTCACCACATCCTGGTCCTCGACATGATCAAGGAGATCGCCGACCGAGCCGCAAACGAGCTGCAGCGCACCTTCCGGCAGCAGGCCTGTTTCGATGATGCGGCGAACCATCAGCTCGGTAAGATAGGCCGTCTGGCTCGCCGGCTTCACGATGGCGGGAACGCCGGCAAGCAAGGTCGGCGCAATCTTTTCCAGCATGCCCCAGCAGGGGAAGTTGAAAGCATTGATGTGAACGGCGACACCCTGCAGCGGGCTTAGGATATGCTGTGCGGAAAAGCTCTGGTCCTTGGAGAGCTGCTCCACGTCGCCATCGAGCAGCACACGCGCATTCGGCAGCTCGCGCCGCCCCTTGGAAGCGTAGGATAGCAAGGTTCCGATGCCGCCTTCGATATCGATCCAGCTATCGGCGCGCGTGGCGCCGGTCGCAGTCGAAAGCGCGTAGAATTCTTCCTTCCTCTCAAGCAGCGCCTGCCCGAGCGCCTTCAGCATTGCGGCGCGCTCATGGAAGGATAGACGCCGCAGCGCCGGGCCGCCCTTGTCGCGGCCATAGGCCAGGATCTGCTTAAAATCGATACCGGAGGAATCGATGAACGCGACGGGCACGCCGGTCGATGCATCGAGCAGCGGCACGCCTTCTCTGGCGCCGGCGACCCAGGTGCCCCCGACATAGCTTTCAAGCCGGCGCGGCTGGTTTGCCATGATGTTCATCCGAATTTCCTTCCTTCATCTTTCCGGTGATCCGAGCGGAAAGCCGCCAGGCATCTCCCGAACTGATCAATTCAAACCGAGCGCAGAGAGCTGCGCATCAACCTCGGTCTGCCATTCGGCAAGCAAAGTTTCGTTGGGCGTATGTCGCAGGCCGAAGCGTGACAATGTTTCGAAGCGGGCTGAACCGGCATGGCCAAAGCTCGCTGCAACGCGAGGATACCAATAAGCGGCCGAAGCCCGTGCCTTCGCCCGGCCCTCGTCATCGGTGACGATGCGGACAAGCCCGGCGGCGCCGAGTTCGGCATGCCGTCTTTCGCGCGGCAGGATGGCACGGAAGGTTTCGGCCAGCGGCTGATAGGAAACGCGCGCCAGCTCCTTCAACTGCACGACGCTGGCAGCACCCATCAGCACGTTCATGACCACCGCATCCACCCAGCCTTCAAGCGGGTAGTGGAAGACGGAGAGCCGCATGTCGCCGCCCTGCCTGACTGCGCCGATATCGGCATCGCGGGAAAGCCGTGCCGCCCAGGGATGGTGGATGGCATAACGCCCGCCATCGACGCCGAAGGTCTCCATGACCTGCAGGACCTGGCCGGCATGGTCGGTCTTTTCCAGCACGATGCGTGCTGCGGAAATGCGCTCCTGAATACCGGGCGCGTCGTTGATGATATCGGCAAAGCCGGCGGAACCCGCCAGTTCGCTATCGACGAAGCTCGCCATCAGACGCAAGAGTTCGCCGCGATAGCGCGGAGGCGCGTTGTCGGGCGAGGACAGCATGCCGCCCTCCTGCAGATATTGCTCGATCGGCATCGTCTCGGACATCTTGTTCCTCCCTTCGATGCGCGCGCCTACTGGTCGTAGCTGACAACGATGCGGTCGGTGAGCGGGTAACACTGACAGGTCAGCACATAGCCCTGGCGCACCTCGTAATCCTCGAGCGCGTGGTTGACCTCCATCTCGACCTCGCCTTCGAGAACCTTGGCCCGGCAGGTGGAGCAAACACCGGCCTTGCAGGCGTAGGGAACATCCATCGCGTTTTCGAGCGCAGCATCGAGCAGGCACTGGCCGTGCTTCGGGAACTTGAAGATGCGCGTCGCGCCATCGAGCGTGACCGTTGCCTCGCAGCTGGTTTCATGATCGGCGGCGGCACTACTCTCCACCTTGCGCCGCGCGCGGCCCGGCTGCGCGGAGGCGAAGAGCTCGAACTTGATCTGTTCGTCGCGCATGCCGTGTTCACGCAAAGCCGCAGCGATCGCCAGCATCATCGGCTCGGGACCGCAGATGAAGGCTGTCGCAACCGACTTGATGTCGATCCAGCTCTTGAAGAGCGCCTTGCACTTCTCCGCATCGATCCGTCCCGTGAAAAGATCGATCTCCTGCGCCTCGCTCTCCAAAACATGCAGGATGGACAGGCGACCGAGATAGAGGTTCTTCAGATCCTCCAACTCTTCGCGGAACATGATCGAGCTGATCTGCCTATTGGCATAGACCAGCGTAAAGACCGAGCGCGGCTCGCGGGCCAGCAAGGTCTTGATGATGGAGAGAACCGGCGTAATGCCGCTGCCGCCAGCAAAGCCGAGATAGTGCTTGGCTACTTCCGGCTCGATCGTGGTGAAGAAGGCGCCCATCGGCGGTAGGGCTTCCAGCGTATCGCCCACTTTCAGGTTTTCGTTGATCCAGGTTGAAAAACAGCCGCCATCCACGCGCTTGACGCCGACCTTCAACACGCCCTCGTCCTTCCCCGCGCAGATCGAATAGGAGCGGCGCAACTCCTCGTCGTCGAACTTGCGGCGGAATGTGAGATACTGGCCCTGCGTGAAATCGAAGACTGCCCGGTCCTCCTCGGATGGCGCAAGCGTGACGACAACAGCATCGCGCGTCTCGCGGCGCACATCGGTGACAGTCAGCGGATGGAAACGTGCCATGGATGCGGATCTCGTCCTTTGGGGTCAAATACATTTGAAGTAATCGAAGGGTTCCAGGCAGTCGGTGCAGCGATAGCTCGCCTTGCACGGCGTCGAGCCGAACTGGCTGATCTTTTCCGTGTTCGTCGATCCGCAGCGCGGACAGGCAATCGTGAGATTGGAGCGGCCCGCAAGCCGATCGATGCGCTTCATCAGCACGCCATCGGCAGCGGTGCCATCGATCGGTGGGGCGATGCCATAGGCACGCAGCTTCTCGCGTCCCCCGGCGCTGATCCAATCCGTTGTCCAGGCGGGCGACAGCTGCCGCTCGAGGCGTACCCGATCGAGGCCCTTTTCGGCCAATGCCCGCTCGATATCGAGATTGATTACCGTGGTGGCGGGACAGCCCGAATAGGTCGGCGTCACCGTGACAACAAGCGTATCCTCCTGCCAGCCGACGTCGCGGATGATGCCGAGATCGGTCAACGAAATCACCGGTATCTCGGGGTCCGGCACCTCCGATAGCCAGTGCCAGACCTCTTCGACCGAAGGATGCAGCGCAGTCGCCATGCCAGCCTCCTACCAGGTCGCGCCCGGATAGGCGCGCTGCAGGAACTGCATCTCGGCCAGAAGATAGCCGAGATGTTCGGTGTGAACGCCGCGCCGGCCGCCCTTGTGCATATAGCCATCCATCGGGCGGCCGAGCGTCGCTTCGGTAAGCGCATCGGAAACGATCTCGTCCCAGCCGGCCTTGAGGCGTTGCGGTTCCGGGATCACGCCGGCCTGTGCCAGTGCCGCATCGGCGGCATCGCTCACGAACATTTCGCCCGTGAAGGCCCAGAGATCGTCGAGAGCCTCCTGCATACGGCGGTGACTTTCGGCCGTGCCGTCGCCAAGGCGAATGATCAGATCTCGGCTGCGATCGAGGTGATAGGAGACTTCCTTGAAAGCCTTTTCAGCGATCTCAGCAATGCGCGGATCGGCCGAACCTTTCAAAGCTTTCAGCAATAGATAGTGCCAGGCGTCAAAGAGGAATTGCCGCATCAGCGTCTTGCCGAAATCGCCGTTCGGACGCTCGACAAGCAGGATGTTGCGGAACTCGAAACCATCGCGCAGATAGGCGAGATCATCAGCCGAGCGGCCCTTGCCTTCCACCTCGCCCGCCAGAGCGAGCCAGAGCTGCGTCTGGCCGATGAGATCGAGCGCCGTATTGGCAAGCGCGATATCCTCCTCCAGGGCAGGCCCGCGGCCGCACCATTCGGAAACGCGGTGGCCGAGGATCAGCGTGTTATCGCCGATGCGTAGGAGGAATTCGACAAGAGCGGCCTGATCGACCGCCGGTTCAAGGGCAGCGATCGCCATCACATGTGCCCCACTTCATCGGGAATGTCGAAAAAGGTCGGGTGACGATAGACCTTCGAATTGGAGGGATCGAACAGCGGTCCCTTCTCCGAAGGGGCGCTTGCAGCGATTTCGGACGAGCGCACCACCCAGATGCTGATGCCCTCGTTTCGGCGCGTATAGACATCGCGTGCATTGTTGATCGCCATCTCGGCATCGGGCGCATGCAAGCTGCCGACATGGCGATGGTTGAGGCCGTGCTGACCACGTATGAAGACTTCCCAAAGCGGCCATTCATTGGACATGTTTCTCACTCCCTGACTATACCGCGCGCCTTATTCGGCGGCGACCTTTGCGGCAGCGCGGCGCTCAGCCACTTTCTCGGCATGCGCCGTCAGGCCGTCGCGAAACCACGCGCCATCGTCCCAGGCCTGTTTGCGGGCATTCAGCCGCTCCGCATTGCAGGGACCATTGCCGGCGATGACGTTGAAGAATTCTTCCCAGTCCGGCTCGCCGAAATCATAGCCGCCCTTTGCCTCGTTCCATTTAAGATCCGGATCGGGGACGGTCAGGCCAAGATATTCGGCCTGCGGCACGGTCTGGTCGACGAATTTCTGCCGCAGTTCGTCATTGGAATTCTGCTTGATCTTCCAGGCCATCGACTGGGCGGAATGCACGGAGGCATCGTCCGAAGGGCCGAACATCATCAGCGACGGCCACCACCAGCGGTTCAGCGCATCCTGCACCATGGCCTTCTGCGCCGGCGTGCCCTTCACCATTTTCATCAGGATGTCGAAGCCCTGGCGCTGATGGAAGCTTTCCTCCTTGCAGATACGCACCATCGCCCGTGCATAGGGGCCATAGGAACAGCGCTGCAGCGGAACCTGGTTCATGATAGCAGCGCCATCGACGAGCCAGCCGATCGCGCCGATATCGGCCCAGGTCAGCGTCGGATAGTTGAAGATCGAGGAATATTTGGCCTTGCAAGAATGCAGCCGCTCATACATCTCGTCGCGGCTGATGTCGAGCGTCTCGGCGGCACAGTAGAGATAGAGGCCGTGACCGGCTTCGTCCTGCACCTTGGCAAGCAGGATCGCCTTGCGTTCCAGCGTCGGCGCGCGGGTGATCCAGTTGCCCTCCGGCAGCTGACCGACGATTTCGGAATGAGCGTGCTGGCTGATCTGGCGGATCAACGTCTTGCGGTAGCCTTCCGGCATCCATTCCTTCGGCTCGATCTTCTGGCCGGCATCGACGCGTTCCTGGAAGGCGCGCTCCTGGGGGTCCATCTCGTCGAGGGAACGGATGCGGGTGCCTTCGGTTTTCACCATCTGGGCATACATGGTCTTTCCTCCGTCTTCGCGCCTCCCGCGCGATCGAGAATGATCGCAAGCCTGCAGTCGCCTTGAAGCCTTCAGGCAAGCTGAAACTTCACGGCACCGCCAGTATAAGCCTGTTTCTCGTTCTCCTCCACGAAACAGCGATCCGGGGCAAACGCATTAACCGACCGATCGGTCATTTATTAGCATGCGATTTGTCACAATACAAATGAATTTTTGGAGTTTTCTGTGACATTCAATGCCGTGAAAGCACGTGGCGAGCCGAACTCCCTTACTATGTACCTGAGCGGATTGATCCTTCAGCGGGCCTTGAGGTGATCGAGCCGAGCCTGGCTTGCCGGCGTCATCTCTGGAAGCTTGCCCGATTCATTCACGAAACGGCGAGCGACATAGCCGTCAGCTTTTTTTGACAGACGCAAATAAAGCTCGGCAAACAGCCGCCCCGCCTCCTCGCCCGGCCAATTATCCGGCAGGGCGGACTTGGGAAGATGCGGCTCGCGCAACATGATCAGGCGATACTGATGCACAAGCAGCAGCCGGGCAATCAGGCAATCGAACGGCGATAGCGCGGCACAATTTCCGACGCGTTCGAAAAATGAACCGAACCGGGCAATGAATTCGCCATAGGCCTCCGCGAAGCGCGGCAGGTTCCAAGCCTCTTCCGCAAATTCCCGCAAAGCGCCGTTCTCGGTCGCCAGCTGCGCGTCGAAAACGACGACACGCCCAGGCAAAGGCGGCGCGGGATGGGTCCCCATCGCCAGGCGCGGGTTCAGCCTGGCAAATCCCTCCCGCTCAAGGCCCTGCATGATCTCTTCCGGAGCCGGTCCGTTGATCAGGACGAATTGCCAGCGGACGGCCGGCTGCGGTCCATAGAATAGAGTAGCGGCCTCCGCGAATTCGGTCTGCGCGGCCTCGGTCAGCCGATAGAAACTGCGGCGCCCTTCCCGCTCTCCTGCAAGCTGGCCCGCTGCAACCAGCCGCGACACGGCCGTGCGCACCAGCGTTTCGGTGATCCCAACGCTCTTGCATGTCTCGATAAGGTTGCCGATCCAGACGACGCCGCCCCGCGGCTCGATGACATCGCCATAGATCGTGACGATGAAACTCGCCGCTTTGATGGGCAGATCGACGAGAAGCGCTGCGACCGCTTCGCTCAAGTCGTCTCCGAGTTTGACGTTATCAGCCGACAATAGAGCTCTTCTCCGCATCTTTATCGTTAGGATTCATTAGCGTGAGACACTCGCACTATTCAAGGCGAGTACGGACAGAGGCTTTATCGCGATATGTTCGTTGGCAACGCCGTAGTGTATTTGACGCATTTCAGCGAGAAGTGCGACGATGAGCTCAGCACCGCTTCATGGGTCAGGATACCCCGCATCAGAAGCCCCTCATATTCCCTGACATCGGCGACGACGGCACGGATCAGGTAATCCCACTCCCCCGACATGGAGTAGCATTCCAGCACCTCGCGATAGCTGGCGATGAACTGCTCGAAATCGCGGCGGGTCGCAGGATCATGGGTCTTCATCTTGACCTGGCAGAAGACGTTCAGCCCCTTACCAATCTTGTCGGGATCGACAAGGCGAACCGTCCGGCCCAGCACGCCGGCGCTTTCCAGCGCCTTGATCCTTCGCCAGCAGGACGCGGGCGACGCGCCGACCTTTTCTGACAGCGCCGCCTGGCTGATATCGCCTTCCTCCTGCAGCACGCGCAGAATCGCTCTGTCGACGTGATCAAGATCGAAATCTTCCATTCAGAAACCCGCCATGGATGAAATATCTCTTTCAAAAGCTACTGCAAAACCTGCCAAATTGAAAGGAATAGAGCTAACCCTTGAATTAAAATAGTTGGGCCATCTGCAGGAGGATCACATGGCCCAGCTAGCCTTCAAAAGCCATGAGCGGAACTCGCCCGACGATCACATCGATTGGCGCCGGGTTGCCTATCTCGTTCACCTCTCCCGGGCTCTCGACGAGATGGAGGAGAAGCGTCTCGTTCCGGAAAAGAAGGTTCTCTATCAGTTTTCCGCACGCGGCCACGACATGGCGCAGATCCTCCTTGGAATGCAGCTGACGGGCCTGCACGACGCGACCTGTGGCTATTATCGCTCACGACCGCTGCTACTCTCGCTTGGCGTCGATCCGGCCGATGCGCTCGGCTCGGCCATGGGCCGCGCCGGCGGCTATTCCGACGGCCGCGACATTGGTGTCGTCTTCAACTATCCGAACCATGCCGGCGCCTCGGCCTTGCCCATGTGCGGTGGCGTCGGAGCACAATACACGCCAACGGCCGGCTGGGCGCAGGCGATGAAATATTATGCCACCACATTGGGCCGCGAGGAGTATGCGCGGGATATCGGTGTTGTGCTTGGCGGCGATGGCTCCGTTGCCTCGAATGGCTTCTGGGCTGCATTGACCGCTGCCACGACGCAGGCGCTGCCGATGCTGTTCTATATCGAGGACAATGGCTTTGGCATCTCGGTTCCCTCGACCGCACAGACCCCAGGCGGAAATATCGCGGCCAATCTCGCGAGCTGGAAAAATCTCGCAATCTTCGATGGTGACGGATGCAACCCGGCCGAAGCCGCGCATCTTGTGCAGGATGCCGTCTCGTTTGTTCGTGACGAACGAAAGCCGGCGCTTCTCAGGCTCACTGTTCCGCGCCTCGAGGGCCACAGTTTTCAGGACACGCAGACCTACAAGAGCGAGGAAACCGTGAAGCGCGAATGGGAGCGCGATCCCCTGCCGCGCCTGAAGGATTTCCTCGTTCCCGCCGTGATGACGATGCGGGAATGGGATGCTTGCGAAAGCGAAGCGCGCGATATAGCCGAAAACGCCCGTGCGCAAGCTGAAAACAGGCCGGTCGCCGCCCCCTCCTCGGTAACCCGCCATGTATTCTTCGACGGCGATATGCAGACGATGGGCGGGCAGCATCCATCCGGATATGAGCCTCCAGCGACAACGGATGTACCGGAAACCTCCGGCCCACGCATCAACATGGTCACGGCCATTCGCAGAACACTCGAACACGAGATGTCGATCAACGAGCGCGTTGTCATGTTCGGCGAGGATATCGGCCCCAAGGGCGGGGTTCATGCCGTCACCCTCGGCATGCAGGAAAAATTCGGCAGCGAGCGGGTTTTCGATACTTCGCTATCCGAGGAGGGGATCATCGGTCGTGCTGTCGGTATGGCGCTCGCCGGGCTCGTCCCCATTCCGGAAATCCAGTTTCGGAAATATGCCGAACCGGCGACCGAACAGCTGAACGATTGCGGCACCATCCGCTGGCGTACCAACAATCGCTTCGCAGCCCCCATCGTGGTCCGCATGCCCGGCGGCTTCTTCAAATGCGGCGATCCCTGGCACAGCCAAACCAATGAAGTGGCCTTCGTCCATCAGCCAGGCTGGAAGGTTGCAGTTCCATCGAATGCAGAGGATGCCGTCGGCCTGCTGCGCACCTCGATCCGCGGCAACGACCCGGTCATCTTCTTCGAGCATAGAGCCATGCTCGACCACGCTTGGGCGCGTCGCCCCTACCCCGGCGACGATTTCGCGCTGCCCTTCGGCAAGGCGAAGCTGACGCGGACCGGCAGCGCCATCACCATCGTCACCTGGGGCGCAATGGTGCAGCGCTGTGAGGAGGCGGCGGAAGGCCTGTCCGCGGATATTATTGATCTTCGCACCCTGATGCCCTGGGATCACGAGGCCGTGCTTGCATCGGTCGCCAAAACCCATCGCTGCCTCATCGTTCACGAAGATCTCGAAGCCGCAGGCTTCGGCGCGGAAATTGCCGCTGTCGTTGCAGACAAGGCCTTCACGGATCTCGATGCGCCCGTCTCACGCCTGACCATGCCGGATATCCCCAGCCCCCATAACCCGGTGCTTCTCGACTGGGCTGTGCCGTCCACCGAGCGGATCGCCAAGCGCATTGCCGAAGTCCTGGAGTTTTAGGAATGACTGGTATCATCGAGATCACGGCTCCGATCGAACAGGAGGGCACGAAAGCGGTTGTGCGAAACTGGCTGAAGCGGATCGGCGACCACGTGAAAGAAGGCGATGCGCTTGTCGAACTGGAAACCGACAAGGTCACCCAGGAGATAGCGGCGCCATGCGACGGTATCCTGAGCGAAATTGCGATGGAGGATGGCGATGACGCCATGCCGGGGGCGATCCTCGGACGTATGAGCATCGAAAACGCGAACGGTATTGCAGCGCAAGCGACCGAGGCTCCGTCGCAGATACAGCCGGCCTCACCTGCCACGGCCTCCGCCGCCGCTTATTATTCACCCGCCGTTCGCAAGGCCGCCGAGGAATACGGGATCGACCCGGCCAGTCTGAAAGGCAGCGGCAGGGATGGGCGAGTCACACGCGCCGATATGGATCATGCGCTGGAAACCGCCAAGCCGCATCCATCTGGGCCGGTGTCGCAGCGGGCTGAGGCTGCACAGACCCCGCCGGCAGTCGCGGCTGACGGCAAATCTCGCATCGTTCCCCATTCGACCATGCGGCTTTCGATCGCAAGGCACATGGCTCAATCATTGGCGACGGCGCCGCAGGTCACCGCTATCTTCGAGGCCGATTTCACGGCGATCATGCGCCATCGCGAAAACAACAAGGCCCGACTGAAGGCCAAAGGCGTGAACCTATCCTATACTGCCTATTTCGTGGCGGCATCCGTTGCGGCCATGAAACTCGTCGCCGAAGTCAACAGCCAATGGCATGATGACAATCTCGAGATCTTCGAAGATATCAATATCGGGATCGGCATCGCATTGGGCGACAAGGGCCTGGTCGCGCCGATCATTCGGCAGGCGCAGAATCTCCAGCTTGAGGCGATCGCCGCAAGGCTCCAGGATCTGACGGACCGGGCGCGATCCAATGCGCTCAAGGCCGACGATATGAAAGGCGGGACCTTCACGATCTCCAATCATGGCGTTTCCGGCTCGCTGGTCGCATCTCCCATCATCATCAATCAGCCGCAATCCGCCATCCTCGGCATCGGCAAGCTGGAGAAGCGTGTCGTCGTTCGGGAGGTCGATGGGGCCGATACGATCCAGATCCGCCCGATGGCCTATGTGTCCCTGACGATTGACCATCGCTCCCTGGACGGTCACCAGACGAACGCGTGGTTGTCGGAATTCGTGCGGGTTCTGCAGGATTGGCCGCAATAGGGAAAGGGATGGGTCAATGAACAAGACAGCATTTTTCGACAGCCTTACGGAACAGAAGCCCGATCCCTTGCTTGAACTGATTGCCAAGTTCGCGGCCGACCCGAGGCCCGGAAAGATCGACCTCGGCGTTGGCGTCTATCGCGATGAAACCGGCCGAACGCCGGTCATGAAAGCTGTCAAGGCAGCCGAGCATCATCTCTGGGAAACGCAGCAATCCAAATCCTATATCGGTCCGGAAGGCGATCCTGTTTTCCTTAGAGCATTAGCGTCCGAAGTCTTCGGCGAGCGCCATGGTGGCAAGCCGGTCGCGGGAATTCAGACACCGGGCGGCACCGGCGCTCTGCGCCTGGCTGCGGAACTGCTTGCTCTCGACAAGCGACGGAAAATCTGGATCGGCACGCCCACTTGGGTCAATCACCAGGCAATCTTTGCCAGCGTCGGCCTTCAGATCGCAACCTATCGCTTCTTCGACATTGAAAAGCAGGCCGTTCTCGTTGACGAGATGCTGACAACCCTGCGGAACGCTGCTCCCGGCGATGCCGTGCTGCTGCAAACGAGCTGCCATAATCCGACAGGCGCCGCGTTGTCGCGGCAAAACTGGCGAGATATTGCCGACATCATCGCTGCCAAGGGATTGATCCCGCTCTTCGACAATGCCTATCAAGGCCTCGGCCGCGGCCGAGTCGAAGACGCAGCCGGCATGATTGATGTCATCGAAACAGTCGCCGAGGCCATGGTTGCCGTCTCCTGCTCCAAATCCTTCTCGCTCTATAGGGAGCGCACCGGCGCGGCCTATCTCTTCGGGGATCGGCAGGCATCCTTGAGCAAAGCTATAGGCAATCTCGCAAGCTATGCCCGCACGAGCTATTCCATGCCGCCCGCGCACGGAGCAGCCATCGTCGCCGCAACCCTTGAGGACCCTTCACTGCACCGGACCTGGATCGATGAACTCAGCGAAATGCGCACGCGCATCGTCGAGATCCGCCAGGCTGCTGCCGAGGCTTTTGGCCAATTCCGCGCGGAGCTCACCAATATCGGTTCGCAGGAAGGCATGTTCTCCCTGCTGCCGATCTCTCCGGAAAATGTTCGGCAGCTTCGCTCCGAGCATGGCATCTACATGCCGGATTCCGGTCGGATCAACGTGGCCGGGATGCGGGTCAGGGATATTGCATCCGTAGCGGAGCGCATCGGTCCCTATCTGACTTGAAGGCTGCGACAACGAGCAGCCGCCACGGGCTTTGACGGACAGCAGGAGGCCGACCTGCATGCCGGCCTCGCGAGAAGCAAGCCGCTCCATAATGCGGTTCAAGACACTATTACTGCACCAGCACGGGCTGCGTACATCTCGCGTCGGTGACGCTTACATCAGCCTGGCCGATACCGATGCCGAGGAGACCGAGCGTGCCGTATAGAACCTGATCGAGCGGCGCGGTCACGACCGACAGCGTGTCAGCAATGGCCGAGAGCACGTCTTTCGGCGTCCCGAGCGTCAGGAAGAGCAATTGGATGGTGATGGTGGCGTTTTTCAGGAGCGAGGAGACCGTGGACGTCAGGACGCTGTTGGTAGAAACCGTCTTGATCGTGCCGGCCGAAATCTCCGGAGGCTGAAAGGTCAGTCGCGTCGGGCTCATATTGGCGATATCGACCTGCGCGCTCGCGATCACTTTCAGAAGAAGGGAATCGATAATCGCAGCCGGCGTGACCCGCGGTTCGGAACCGAAATTTACGAAGGCAGATGTGTTGACGTCGCCCAGATCCACCTCGGCAACACCGGGTACGGCATCTATTCCGACGACGGCATTTGGCATGGAGCCGCCGACACAGGTGATCGAAGCAAGCTTGGCTTCAGCAGGGGCAAGCTCGATATAAAGGGGAACCCTGAGCTTCAGCCCGGCGATCAGCGAAAGGCCGGTAACGGCGACTTCAAGGGCCGCACGGACCTGCGGCGTTCGAACGATCGTGCCCGGTGCACCTACGGCCAGAGCTGGCGTCTGCTGGGACATTTCGCCGATCGCCAACGTCAATTTTGCCGTGGCGACTCCGGGCAATGCCGCTCCGAGATCAAGCGCAATCTGCCTTTGCTGGTTGGCCGCCATTGCCGTGGTGGAAATGAGATCCAGCACGTTGATATTGGCAGTCATATTGGGGGATGTGCCGACAATATTGCGCCCCAGCGGACCGAGATTGACGATATCCTGCAGTTTTACGGTCAGTTTCGTGGTACCGAGCGTTTTGCCCAGATTATTGATGAGGGTGACGACTCCGGCCGAAAGATTCGTCGATTTGCCGAGAGCGCCGAGAATCTTGTCGTAGGTGACGTCGGTTGCCAGAAGCTCGTTATAGCTTACGCCGGTAAGCTTGAGGTCGGTTGCCAGCAGATTGAGAAAGCTCAGAAGATTGACATTTGCACTGATGAGCGACTGATAGTCGACAACCTTCAGGGAGACCTGAGTTCCGAGCAGAGCGCCAAGCAGCTGGTTCAGAATACCGCCATTGAGGCTCGCAAGCCGCGATCCAACTGAAAAGGCGGCCAGACGCTCGCTGGACGCGGTGCCCGTCGCGCTCAAGGTCGGCGGTGTAGCAAAGGCGGAAGCGAAAGGCATCACCGCCTTCTGGGTCAGTGTCACCTTTACGGAATCATATGGCGCGGCTCCCGTCGACGAGAAGCGGTTTGCCAGCGGGACCGATGTGTCCGCCGTATAGGTGCCGAGCACGAAATTGGCGACTGTCTCATATTGACCGGAGGTAGCAGCGGCCGCACTGACGAGCCCGTTGCTTGTCATATAGTTGGCGCCGGCGGCAACAGCCGCGGTGGTGCCGTTGCTTTGGAGATTGTTCAAAAGTGCAGTCTGCGCATTTGTAATATTGGAAGCGGCCGATATCGCACCAATGTCGCTCAACTGCTGCAGGCGTCGCTGCTGCAGCGTCATCATGCCATAGTCGACGCCGAGACCAAGGCAATAGAGGATCAAAGGCGAGACGAGCGCGGTCGTGATCGCGACGTTTCCTCGCTTGTCTTTAAGCGACGCGAACCGGCCGAGAAGCTGTTTCATTACAGACCTCCCAAGCGAATGGTCGAATAGCGGCGGATGGTGGAATCCGGCATCGCGAAGGTATAGAGGTTCCAGATCGGAAGATCCGACGCGTCATAGCTGGCGCTGACCGTAAACTGGTTGGCATTGGTCGGATCTGTGGCGACGGTCACGGTCAACTTGGTCTTGTCGATGAAAGCATCGTTGATGGTCGAATTGGTGACGAAGCTCTGAACCAGCTGGCTTCGCTCGTTTGCCGATAGCCCGGCGATTGCCGTGCGGGCGGCGTCGGCGGTCAATTGCTGCAGCGAATGAGCGGCAGTGAGATAGATGGCAAAGGCAATCAGCGTCAGAAGCAGAAGGAAAAAAAGCGGTGCGATGAGTGCGAATTCGACCGCTGCGGCTCCCTCTTTCTCCCTGTTGAAATGAGAAACACGATACATGGTCCTGTCTCCTTTGATGACCATCGTCTTGCGATGACGGTCAAGGAGAGCTTAGGCTTCGGACGTTAATTTTATATTTCTAAATAAGATATCTTCTAATATTATTACATCTTAAACGATATTGAATATTCGACCTAATTACCGTGCATGGGCAAATGTTCGCGACGACAAACGTCAAGTATTGCCCATCCGCCAAATCGAATTTCCACGGCGTCCCACGATGGGGGTGAAGCGCGATGCTCCCTTCCCAACGTTGCTTCCTGCCCGCACCGCACGTTCGACGGCACCAGCCTCTTCGATGCCCGGATCAACAGCAGACATCTACTTTTTCTTCGGCACCAGATCCCAGCCGCCCTGGACGTTTCTCACGAAACGGCAGTTTCCCTTGTAATAAGTGACGGCGCCCGTCCGATCCACCTTGATGGAGGTCGGCAGCGATTGTGCTCCCGCCTTTAGCCGCTCGACCATATCGAGTGCCTCCTGCCTCTTTCCCGCACGGATCAGTGCCATCAGCTTTGACTCGTGTTTCATCCTCTGTACTCCCATTGGTGGAGGTCTAAGGGCGGGCGGAATTTGCGATTGGTCAGTCCTATTTGCATATTGATCACCCCATTCGGCGTTGCATAAGCAGCGAACGCAGTGCCACAGCCACCACGCAAACGCTGGAAACAAGAAAGATTGCGCCCGACATCGCATAGATCGT
Source organism: Rhizobium sp. BK491 (assembly GCF_014194925.1). Taxonomy (NCBI): domain Bacteria; kingdom Pseudomonadati; phylum Pseudomonadota; class Alphaproteobacteria; order Hyphomicrobiales; family Rhizobiaceae; genus Rhizobium; species Rhizobium sp. BK491. Next base: position 357,796 of record NZ_JACIAR010000003.1, on the reverse strand, counting down.
CGGAGAAGCGCCGGAATTCATCTTGCCGAAGAGCACGACCGGCAACGTGTTCTGACGGCCGGCCAGATAGGACGCGCGCGTGAACTCGTTGAGCGACAGCAGGAACGAAAAGATGAAGGCACTGACAAGACCGGGCCGGATCAGTGGCAGAATAATATCCCAGAATTGCCGGAAGCGACCGGCGCCGAGATCATCAGCCGCCATCAAATAGGACCTCCTGACCGCGGCAAAGCTCGTCAGGATGACGATGAAGGCGAAAGGCATCGCCCATAGCAGATGGCCGGCAATGACAGTCAAAGCCGATGCCTTCACGCCGGCGCGGCTGATCACGGTCGAAAGCGCCAGCCCCTGGATGACGCCTGGGACGAACATCGGCAGCAGCACAGTCAAAAACCACAGGCTGCGCCCGCGATGAAGCTCACGATGCGCCAGCACCGCGCCGAGCGACAGCAGCGTCGCAATGGCAGCCGTCGCAAACGCAATGACGATCGACTGGCCGAGCGCGGCGACGAGCGCGCTTTCCGAGCCGAGTGCGAGGTACCATTTCAGGGTGATATCGGAGAAATGCGGCAGTCCCGGCTGCAGCGCCGGGTTAAACGAGACACCGAGCAAATAAAGCGGCGGCGCATAGATCACGATGAGGCCGAAGATGGTCAGCGCCCAGATGACAATGCGCGGGGCCATTCCTTCCCTGACGATCATTGGCCTCGCTCCTCGAATAGCGAGGAGAGGCCGAACAAGGCATCCCCGATCAGCACCAGTCCAAAGACGATGACGAGCATCAGCGTCGAAATCGCAAAGGCGAGCGGAAAATTGGCGACGCGCATGACGTCGTTGATCATCACCGAGACGATCGATGCGCCGGCACCGCCGAGCATCTGCACTTCCGTTGAAGAGCCGGCAACCATGACGAAGACGAACAGGAAACCGGCGAAGACGCCGGAATAGGTCAGCGGCAGCAAGACGGTGCGGACCATCGTCCAAAAACCCGCTCCGAGATCGCGCGATGCCGCCAGCGCGATCGGATCGACACGGCGCATCGAGAGCAGGATGGGGAAGGTTGCGAACGGCAGGTAGGAGGCGACAAGCCCGACGATGACCGCAAAATCGCTGAACAGCAGCCAGTCGAGCGGCGCGTCAGTGATGCCGACCTGCTGCAGAAGCGTGTTGATGACACCAGTGCGACCGAGCAGCAGCCGCCAGGAGAACGAACGAATGAGATAGGACGTGAAAAACGGGATCGTAAGCAGGGCCGCAAGCACGACAGACAGGGTGCGCCCGGCCAAAAAATACATCGCGTAGGCGGTGGGATAGGCAATGACGAGGCAAATAGCTGACGTCAGGAACGCCTTGCCGAGCGTGGACAGGAACACGCTCCAGCGCCCGGCTTCCAGAATAGCGCCATAGGCGGCGAGGCTGAACTCCGGCTTGATCCAGTAGGTGGCGGAATCCCAGGCACAGAAGCTCCAGACCACGACAAGAACGAGTGGCGCGAGGCCAAGCGCGATAATCGCCGCGAGCGGAGCGGTCAGCAATAGAACGGATGTCTTCATGGTCTAATCCTCCTTCTCTCGGCGTTGATCCCATCGGCTCGGGGCCGGCCTGTCCCTCGACAGATGTGCCAGCCCCGATCCATCGTGTTAAATCAGGCGTTGCGCAGCTTCTGCCACCACTCTTCGTAAAGTTGGAAATTGTCCGGCCGGCAATTCTGCCAGTAGACCTTTCCGGAGAACTTGGCCTTCACATGGTCGGCAAGCTTGGCGACGTCATCGGCCTTGTATTCATCCGGATGGGCCTTGGCGTAGGCGACGTTGTTGTCGGTCGGCACGAGGTAGCCACGCGCCTTGCCGAGTTCGCAGCCATAGAGACCGGCAAGCAAGCCATCGACAAACTTGTGCGCAACGTCGGCCTTGCCGCGTTCCGTGGCACCCTTGAGCAGCACCGTATTGTTGCCCCAGCCTTCATAGCCTTCGACGGGAGCTGCATACTCCACCTGAAGTCCGCGCTTACGGCCTTCATAGACGATCGGCTCCCAGCCGGTCATGGCGTCGACTTCCTCGTTCGCCACCAACTGCACGCCCTGTTCCCAGCCGTTCCAGAAGGTACGGAACTGGCCATCCTTCTTGTGCTTGATCAGGAACTCCATGACGAGGCCAAGCTCGGATTCCGTCAGGTTGCCCGGCTCCTTGATCGGCTTGTTTTCGGCTTCCTTGAGGTAGATGGCCGTAAAGATGGCGCTGTTGATCCACGCGTCTTCCATCGCGACCCGGCCCTTGAGCTTCGGATCGAAGATGACGCCATAGCTATCGACCTTGCCGAGCTTGTCGGGGCGATAGATGATGGAGTCGGCGTTGACGACCGTCGGGATGCCGTACTGTTTGCCCTCATAGGTCAGGGTCGGAATATCCTTCGCCCATTGCCAGATGCCCGCGAAATTCGGGATCTTGGAGACGTCCCAAGGAGCAATCAGGCCCTGCTTGGCAAGTTCCCGTTCGGCGCCACCCTGGAAGCCGCCGACATCAAAGAGATCGTTGGCATTGCCGGCGGCAAGGCGTGCGACCACCGGGCCGACATCATTGCCGTTGTCGGTAAACTCCGGTGAAACGCCGCTCTGCCGGGTAAATTCCTGCCACTTGTCGCCGATATCGAGCGTGGCGGTGCCCCAGAATGCTACCGTTGCGTCATCGGCCATGGCCGGTGTTGTGGCCAATCCACCAAAGGAGAGCGCAGCCGCGCCGGCCCCCATCAGTTTGAGCATGTCACGGCGCTGCATATTGCTCCTCAAGGCGGAGGAGGCGAAATCATTGCTTTTATTCATCGTGTCATTCCCTTCCCTCATTTTTTGCTTAGTTCAGCTATTCGGGTTCTACTCATCGCCTCCAGCCAAGGCCGTTCTTCCGGAATGATCGATCAGGAGCGCAGCACCCGGCTTCAAACAAACGCGCACGCTTTCCCCCGGAGAGGGCGGAATTGCGTCCGCGCTGGTCGTTAAAACCACACGCTGGCCGTCGGCGAAAGCGAGCGTAACGTCATGGCTGAGTCCGCGATAGATGCTTTCGACAACCTTAAGTTCAATTATTTCGGCCACTTCCTCGCCAGCTGAGATAAGTTCAACCCGGTCCGGGCGGATTGCGACGAGCGCATCGGCTGGGGGCACCGCTCCGGAGAAGCTGGCACTGATGCGCTGTCCGGCAATCGTAACGAGAGCCGTGCTGCCTGAAATCGAGATGCTTTCGGGCTTGAGGAGCGTATCGATGCCGACGAAACGGGCAACGAAGGCATTGGCCGGCGCCTCGAAGAAGCGCGACGGCACGTCGGTCTGCTCGATCCGCCCCTTGTGCATGACCGCCATGCGATCCGAAAGACTGAGTGCCTCGTCCTGATTGTGGGTGACGAGAATGAAGGTCGCGCCGGTCCGTTTATGAAGCCGTCCGAACTCATCACGCATTTGCTGGCGCAGCCGTTCGTCCAGCCCGGTCAGAGGTTCGTCAAGCAGCAAGATACCCGGTTCCATGACGAGAGCGCGCGCCAGCGCGACGCGCTGGCGCTGGCCACCTGAGAGAAGATTGACGTCGCGATCTGCAAAACCCGAAAGTTCGATCAGGTCCAACGCGCCATCGACCTTCGTTTTCAAGGCAGCACCGGACAACCCGCGCAACTTCAGGCCGTAGCCGACGTTCTGAGCGACATTCATATGCGGGAAGAGCCCGAGCGACTGGAAAACGGTATTGACCGGCCGGAGATTGGCAGGAACATCAGCCATGTCCTTTCCGTCGAAAAGCACACGTCCCGAGGTCGGCCTGTCGAAGCCGCCGATCAACTTCAGCAAAGAGCTTTTGCCGCAACCGGACGAGCCGAGCAATGTAAAGAACTCCCCGGCTCGGATGTCGAGCGTCACGTCGTCGACGGCACGCGTCGGCCCGTAATTTCTGACGATATGGTCGAGACCGATCGCTATCGCCATATCAGACGCTTCCCCCATCGCTTTCGCGGATGAGCAGCAAGCCCTCCTCGCTCACTTCCAGTTCCTGTCCGGCAACAACCAGCGACGTCGCGGTTGCCTCTTCGATGATGAGTGGGCCGGCAACCCTCTCGGAAGACGGCAGTCGTGTGCGCTCGTAGACGGGGCAGGACACCCAACCGGTCGTGCCGCCGAAATAGACTTCGCGGTCCCCCTTGAAGGCCGCATTCAGCGATCGGCCGACACGATCGGGTTTCGGGATGGCGATGACCGGGCCGTGGAGCACCGCTTCCAGATGGATCATCGTGATCTCGACCGGCGAACCAGGCAGACAGAAGGTGTATGCACGCTCATGCGCGGCATGAAAGCGTTCCGCAAAGCTTTCGGCATCATCCTCCATTTCGAACAGAGCGAAGACGCCGTGCTCCTGCCCGCGATAGCGGGCTTCGACGCGGCAGACATACCGTACCTCCGCCGCATCGCCTTTGGAGAAATATTTGACCGCCTCACGCTTCAATTCGTCGAACCGGCGCTTGAGATTGCTGACGGCTTCCGGACCAAGGGGAGCGAACCACGTGCTGCGGAAATCGGCGCGCGGTTCGGCCGCCAGCATTCCCCAGGCCGAAAAGATGCCGGGATGCGGCGGCACGACAGTCATCTTTACGCCAAGATCGCGCCCGAGACGCGCAGCAAGCGCAGGTCCCGCGCCCCCGGAAATGACGAAAGCGGCATCGCGCGGATCATGCCCACGCTGGACGGTTACCAGCTTCAGCGCATTGATCATCGACGCATGCGCGATCTCGACGATTGCGAGCGCCGCATCCTCGACCGATAACCCCATCGGCTTGGCAACCGTCGCAATTGCCGCGGCTGCCTTGGACTTGTCGAGCTGCATCTGGCCGCCGGCGAAGCTTGCCGGATCGAAAATGCCGAGCGTCAGCAGGGCATCGGAAAGCGTAGGCTTCTCGCCGCCCCGGCCATAGCAGGCCGGCCCCGGTGTCGATCCAGCACTTTGCGGGCCGACACAGAGCGCACCACGCTCGTCGATGCGGGCGATCGAGCCGCCGCCGGCGCCGATTTCGACGATATCGACCACCGGCACCTGCACCGGATAACCGGGCGCGATGCGGGTATGTTCGAGCTTGTATTCGCTGTCGAGCGTCGGGCGGCTGTCATGGATCAGCGAGCATTTTGCCGTCGTGCCACCGACATCGAGCGACAGGACTTCGGATTCGCCAAGCACCGTGCCGATGCGCGCAGCACCCGCCACACCGCCGGCCGGGCCGGATTCCACCAGCGTCAGCGGGCTCATCTGCGCCTGATCGAAGGTGGAGATGCCGCCGTTCGACTGCATGGCATAGTAGGGGCAGGTGAGATCGCGCTCAGTCAACGCGCTTTCGAGCCGCGCAAAATAGCGCTTGATGATCGGCTGCACATAGGCGTTAAGCACGGCCGTATTGGAACGCTCATATTCCCGCCATTGGCGGGAAACCTCGTGGCTGGCGCAAACCGTGACATCCGGCAGCGCCTCGGCGATCGCCTTGGCGCAGGCGATCTCATGTTCGGGATTGGCATAGCTATGGAGGAAAACGACGGCAACTGCCTCCACATTGCGAGCGCGGCATTCGCGAACGATCGGCTCGATATCCCCAAGCTCGATGGGCGTCAGCACCCGCCCCTTGGCATCCAGGCGTTCGCGCACCTCGAAGCGCAGACTGCGCGGTACGAAGGCTTCCGGGCTCTTGAACTGCAGATTGTAGAGATCGGGACGATTGCCGCGGCCGATTTCCAGCACATCACGAAATCCCGCAGTCGTCACCAGCGCCGTCTTGACGCCCTTGCGTTCCGTGATCGCATTGATGACGGTCGTTCCGCCATGGGCGAAAAAGATCACATCGCGCGCCGAAAGCCCATCCTTCTTCTCGGCAAGTGCAATCGCCTCAAGGACGCCTTCGGACTGATCGTGAACGGTCGTCAGGCTCTTGGCGGTGAAGATTTCGCCCGTGCGTTCATCATAACCGACGAGGTCGGTAAAGGTACCGCCTACATCCGTCGCCAGTCTGATCATGACGCCATGCCCTCTTCATATCCATACAGGCTGCGCGCCATCTCGCTGGTGATATAGCCGTCCTCGACATCGCGGCGGACCTGCTCCCGTTCGCGAGCACGCGGATCGCCCCAACCACCGCCGCCGCCGGTGATGATCCGCACGAGATCGCCGCGCTTCAGCTCGATATGCGGCTCGCGGCCGAAATTGTGGACTTTCCCGCTGTTCTCCTCCACCTGCAGAAGATTGATGCTGCCGGACTTGCCGCCTTCTATTCCCCAGGGAGGCGTGTCGGTTCGCCCAAAGCTGCAATAGGCGGAAGCGCCGTCTCCGAGGATTTCATAATCGCGAATGACGCCGAAACCGCCGCGACGGCGCCCGGCCCCTGATCCACCTTCGACGTTGAGCCCATAGCGACGCACCAGCAAGGGAAAGCGCGCTTCGATGACCTCGACGGAGTAATTGTAGGTATCGCCGTCGGTGAGCGCGATCAGCGCATTGGCGCCGTCGCCGTCCCTGCTCGCTCCCCAGCCGCCATGCTGCGGTTCGATATGGATGAACGGCTGCCCCGCCTCGTCCTTGCCGGAAACATAGACGACGCAGAGGCTCGTATAGGAACCGGCGGAGAACCGCTCGGGCATCAGCTTGGCAAGAGCCTTCCAGACGAGTTCTGAAGCATGCACCGAGCCCTCGTAATACCAGCCCGTCGGAGAAGGCTTCTCGGCGGTGAAAACCGAACCTGTCGGCGCAATAACGGAGAGCGGCCGGAACCAGCCCTCATTGGACGGCGCCTGCGGCGCGACCAGAGCCTTGAAAATGGTACGCACCGCCGATTGCAGCGCACCGGCCGCGCAATTGATTGGACCCGCGACCGCCGGCGGACAACCGGTGAAATCCGCCGTCAAGCGATCGCCGGAAATCGTGACGGCAACCTTGACGGAAATAGGATCGGTGGTGACGCCATCGCCGTCGATTATATCTTCCGCCTCATAGGTGCCGTCGGGCAGTGCGGCGATGGCGGCGCGCGCCTGCTTCTCGCTCACCGACAGAAGGTGATCGAACGCGGCTTCGACGACATCGGTGCCATATTTGCGCGCCAGCTCCGCCATCCGCCTAGCAGCAACGCGGACGGTCGCGACCTGCGCCGTGAGATCGCCGATCGCGACCTCGGGCAGACGGACATTCTCGCGGATGATGCGCAGGACCTCGCCCGAAAAGCGATCGCTACGCATGACTTTCACGCCCGGCAGCCTCAAGCCCTCTTGGAAGACGGAGGTCGCATTGGGCGCCAGCGAGCCCGGAACCGAGCCACCGACATCGAGATAATGCGCAACATTGATGGCATAGGCCAGAATCCGTCCATCGAAGAAGATCGGCTTGACGATGGCAAAATCGCAGGCATGCGTGCCGCCGGAATAGGGATCGTTGGTGAGCAGGATGTCGCCGTCTTCCAAATCGTCGCCGTAAAGTGCGATCAGCGATTTGACCTGCGTGCCGAACGTGCCGGTAAAGAGGGTGATGCCGTTCATCTGCGCCACCAGCTCACCGTCACGGGTGAGAAGACCACAGGCAAAATCAAGCACCTCGTAGATCACAGGGCTCATCGAGGTTCTGGCCATGACCACGCCCATCTCGTCGACGGTGGCTGCCAGCTTGCCTTCGATAATCTCCTGCGTCACCGGATCGACGACGATCACGAATCTACCTCTCATCACTATATTTGCACGAGTGCAGATTAGGTGTTTTTTCGTCTATCGATAGCCTTTCCGATGGGTGGGCGGAGGTGCCAAAACCCACCCGAACGGGTAGGTTATCGATCAAGCACGCCTTTTTGACGTGCCGCCGTCACGGCCGCGGTCCGAGTCGAGACGTTGAGCTTCGCAAAGATATTGCGCAGGTGAAACTTGATCGTATTGTCGGACAAGGCGAGCATCCGGCCGATTTCCTTGTTGGAAAGCCCCGAGCTCAGCAATTCCAGCACCGTGCGCTCCCGGCCTGTGAAAACAGAACCATCTTCACTGCCGACGGCCGGCTCTTCCGATACGTCCGCATCCGTAAATAGCGATTGAAGGCGCTGGCGGGTAATTGCTGCGACGGTCGGATGTTTGACAAGCGCACGAAGCTCTGAAAGCGCTGCCGGGTGGCCAAAACGAAGCAGGCTGCGATAATCGGCAAGCGGCGTCGTCAATACGAGATCGGATAGGCGGGCGGCGGCAGGTTCGCTTTGACCCTCCGCCAGGAGAATTTCGATTTCGATGAGCGCAAGCTCGATCGCACGCGGAACATGCGGGCGCTGCGTCTGGCGCATCATGAATTGATCGAAGATCTCGCGCGCCTTGACCTTGTCGCCAAGGGCCAGATGGGTGCGGGTCCAGAAGATAGCCGGCGTGGCTCCGCGCAAATGAATGGCCAGCGCATTGGCGCGATCCGAAGCGACTGCCTGCATGCCAAAACCATTGGCCTCGGCATGGCGGATTGCATGATCGAGATCGCCGGAGGCCATGAGCAGCATGGCGCGCTCCCCATCGATCAGCCGCGTGAGCCGTTCGAAACTACGGCGTCTCGCAGTAGCGCGGATGCGGTCCATGGCTGCATGCGCGGCGAGCAGATCCCCACGCATGCGCAGGACCCGCTGTTCGGCCATGAAGCCGGCAGCCAGAAGATCGAACCAGGTATCGTGCAGCTCGAGATGCGGCAGCGCCCATTCGAGCATCTCCGCCGCGGTTTCCGCCTCACCGCGCATCGACAGAACCTCGGCCTTCAATACCTGGCCGACGGCATCGAGATCGCTGCCTGGACCAATATTGGTCTGGGCTTCGCAGATCAGTTCCTCGTAGGCCGACAGAGCGCTCGCACAATCGCCGGATAGAAAGAAAGCCTGGCCGATATGGGTATAAAGGTGCATGGCGCCGAAATCGGCGCCGCCGTCGCGAAAGGCGCGAATGGCCAGATGCCCGTAATGCAGAGCCCGGTCAAGCTCGCTGCGGATCAGAAAATTGTAGGAGAGCATGTTGAGCGCAAGCGCCCGATGAATGAGCTCCATTCCATCCGGCTGCCGCAGATCGTCCTCAAGAGCGGAAAGGTCGGCCGCACTCGCCCAATGGTCGGTATAAAGCGCCAGGAGGATGCGCACCACGCGCACATCCTTTGCCAGGATCGGATCGCCAGCGGCCACCCGATCGGCGATGGCGAGATAATGATTGGCCGCCGCAAGCTGCGCCGCCTTCGCGTTGAAGATCGAAAGGCCGAGGGTCGCAAGTGGAAAACGGGCCAGATCGATTTCCGAGGCATGTCCGCTCAAGGCCTGAAACAATGTTGCGCCGCCGCGGGTGGTGGCATAGACGCGCCGCCATCCGCCGGCGGTTTCGACAATGCGCGCCGCAAGATTGGCATCGCCTGCGGAAAGCGCATGATGAACCGCACGGTCTATGTCGCCCCGTGCCTCGAACCAGTGTGCCGCACGATTAAGAGCGCGATTGGCATCGACACCTCTGCGACTGGCGGTTTTCTTGAGGAACTCGTTGAAGACGGGGTGAAACCGCATCCAGTTGCCGGGGCCGGCAAGCAAGGTCACCGGAAGCGCGTATTCGGCCAGGCTTTCGCAGAGGTCGGCACGCTCTCTGCTGTCCAGCACCGCTTCGAGCAGAGAATGATTGAAAGCCGGAAGGGCGGCCGTGTCGATGAGAAACTGGCGTATATCCTCGGGTAGATGCTCGAACACCTGCTCCGATAGATAAGAGCCCATATCCGTATCGCCGCCATCGAAAGAGGCAAGGATGCTGTCGCTTTCATCCGATTCCGATACGAGCAGGCTCACCATCTGCAGTGCGACCGCCCAGCCTTCTGTCCGGCGATTGAAAGAACCGATCTGCTCCTCCGTCAGATGAGTGCCCTTCCCGGCAAAAAGCTCTCCAGCTTCGGCATCGCTGAAGCCAAGCTCGGCAACGCCGAACTGCTTGAACTCACCACGCAGCCGCAAGGCCGAGAGCGGAAAGCGTGGTGGGCTGCGGCTGACCAGCACCAGCTTGACATGTTCGAGCGAGAGGTCGGCGAGGATCTTCGCCATCAGCGCCTCGGTCGCATCCGTCTGCGCGAAATGATAATCGTCGAGAAAGACGACGAGCGGTCCTTCGATCTTGCGCAGGCGGGTCGCCAGCACCGAAAGCAATGCTGCAGCCGGAAGGTTGCCGGCGTCGGCACCATCTTCATGAAGCAGCGTCTGCAAGGCATCGATCAATGCAAGCAGAAAGGCTTCCTGATTGGTGTGTTCGGAATCGAGCGACACCCAGCAGAGCTTGACCCCATCCGCCTTCAGCAGCTCGTACCATTGGACGGCAAGCGAGGTCTTGCCGTAGCCGGCAGGTGCGACAATGGTCGTCAAACGGCGCAGCCCGGCGCGCCGGAGCTGCCGCAATAGGTCGCTACGTTTGATTGTTTGCTGCCCGCTCGACGGGGGAGCAAAACGATTCTGTCCACTCATGGGGCGGGATGATGATGTCTTGGCAGACAGTTTGCAACCCACGCGAAAACGTTTGCAAAGCCGGTTTTACCTATCTTTTGGAAGAAACCGCCTTACAGGCAAGGGTTGACCGCTGACAAAATTGCAACGGCAAAGCTGAAGCTTTCAGAAATAAGGCACGCCAAGGGAGAAAGCGACCTCAACCGCTCACGAATATACTCGGACCAATGAAATTTTTCCGTTTCTGCCTTTAAACGGTCCGTTAGGGATTTGTTGACCATAATTGGAGGGTATAGCGATGCCGCAGGCGCGGCGCCTCTGATTTCTGTTTCTCTTAGCAAGGGCGAAAGTCGTATCCGTGCATCACGTGATCTTTTCCATTCCGGCGGCATTTTTCGCCACGACTTTCTCGTTCATCGCTTTCCGGGTGGCGCTGATCGCGATGCTGATGCTCGGCGCCTTTGCCGGTTCGGCGGCGGCCGAGGACAGGGCACTCAAGCTCTTCTTCACGCATACGGGGGAAAGGTCGACCATCGTCTTCAAGCGTAATGGCAAATATGACCCGCGCGGCCTTGCTCAAATCAACCGCTTCTTGCGCGACTGGCGAAAGAACGAGCCGACCAGGATCGATCCGGAATTGCTCGATCTCGTCTGGGAAGTCTACCGCCGCAGTGGCGCCAAAGAGTCCATTCACGTGGTTTCGGCCTACCGCTCTCCGTCTACCAACAACATGCTGAGAGGCCGGTCTCGCAGCTCCGGTGTCGCCAAGCACAGCCAGCACACGCTCGGCAAGGCAATGGATTTTTACATTCCCGGCGTGAAGCTCGCGAGCTTGCGCGCAATCGCCATGCAGATGCAGATCGGCGGCGTGGGCTTCTATCCCAATTCCGGCTCGCCCTTCGTGCATCTGGATGTTGGCGGAGTGCGCGCATGGCCGAGAATGTCGCGCCAGGAGCTTGCGCGGCTTTTCCCCAATGGACAGACGCTTCACGTGCCGGCAGATGGCAGGCCACTGCCGGGTTACGACGTAGCGGTCGCACAATCCAAAAAGCGCCCTTCCCAGATGGCGAGCAAAATCACGGCCGCTGAGGACGACAGCGACGATGCCGGATCATTCACAGCGTCTCGCAACGTCGAACCCGACCGCAGCCTTTTGACCAGCATGCTGCCAACCCCCAGAAGCCGGGCCGTGGATGGGCTGGAAACTCAGCTTGGCAAGCGGGTGGCTGAGGAAAGCAAGACCCAACCCTTTGCCGACCTCGCAGCCTATGCCGTTCCGCTGCCGGCGTGGCGGCCGACCAGCAGCATCGTCGTCATCCCCACGACCGCGCCGGAAAGACCAGCTCCCACTGCCGTGCTCGCCAGCCTGGTCGTGGGACGCAGCAACGCTGGAAAGCTCGTCGTGTCTCACAATGTGGAGAATACGACCGAGAGCGCCATGGCAAAGATGCAGCCGATCGCTGCCCTTCCCTCGGCGGCCGCGCAAGATGTCTCAGCCGGTGTTGGAGACATGTCGACGGGGGCGATCGTCGCCTGGGCTTTGCGTCCGCCAGGCATGGCCGTCGACATGACGCTGCCAGGCCTCGTCAGCGCGCCCATTCCGATGCACGACGACATGGCGGAGGCCCAAGCCGGAGCCATCAGCTATGATGGCGACGATTTCGACGTCGAGCGGTTCGGCTTCGAAGGCTGAGGCGAACTCGCACCATTCAGTAATACGATGCGCCCCGGTCGGAATTGCTTAGACTGGGGCGATCCATTTTATTTCGCGATCGCGACAGATGCCACTCAACCCGCCATGTATTGAATGTTGCAGCGGCCGTGCACTGAAGATTTCTGCACATGCGCGCGCACGCCGAAAACGCGCTCGATTAACTCCTGTGTCAGCACCTCTTCAGGCGGGCCTGCCGCAACGACCTCGCCATTTTGCAAAACAGCAAGGCTGTCGCAAAACATGGCCGCGAGATTGAGATCGTGCAGCGCCACGATGGAGGTGACATCGAGCCTGGAGACCAGGCCGAGAATATCGAGCTGATGTTGGATATCGAGATGGTTCGTCGGCTCGTCAAGCAGCAGTTCGCTTGGAGTCTGGGCAAGCGCCCTCGCAATATGGACGCGCTGTCGTTCACCGCCCGATAAAGTTTGCCACGGCTGACCGGCGCGGCCTTGCATACCGACACGGGCAAGCGCATCGGAAACCGCCGCATCGTCGTGAGCGCTCCAGGCCGATAGGGGACCGCGATGCGGCGTACGGCCGAGACGGACGACGTCCATCACTGTGACCTGCGTATCGGTCGTCGCCTGCTGCTCGACCAGCGCGATGCGGCGGGCAATATCGCTCCGCGAGATCGAGGCAATATCGCTACCGCCTAGCCGGATGACCCCGCTTTTGACCTTCCGCAGCCGGCAGATCAGCCTGAGCAGGCTGGATTTTCCCGAGCCGTTCGGCCCAAGGAGCCCGAGCACCTTGCCTTTTTCCACCGTCAGGCTGACGCCGTTGACGATGAGGCTATTGCCGGCTGCAAAGGTTACCGTGTCCACAGCAATGCTCATGCCGTCCTCCGGGTGCGATAGAGAATGAGGGCGAAGGCCGGAGCCCCGAACAAGGCCGTGACGACGCCGATCGGCAGAATCTGCTGGGGAATGATGACCCGCGAGATGATATCGGCGGCGACCATGAAGATGGCGCCGGCCAAAGCTGCTGCCGGCAGCAGCCGGTCATGGCTTGGCCCGACAACGAAGCGGGCCGCATGCGGAATGACGAGCCCGACGAAACCAATCGACCCGGCGATGCTGACGACCGCTGCCGTCATGAAAGCCGTCACGCCAAGCAGAACGACTTGGGCGCGCTTGACCGCAATGCCAAGCGATGCGGCAGCATCCGTGCCGAAGATGAAGGCATCGAGCACGCGGACATGCGCCATGCAGACGGCGAAGCCGATGATGGCGACCGGCCCTGAAAGATAAACGTCCGGCCAGCGCACGCCGCTCATGGAGCCGAGCAGCCAGAACATGACGCCCCTCGCCTGCTCCGCATTGGCCGAGGTGGTGACGATATAGGAGGTGAGCGCGTTGAAAAGCTGCGAACCGGCGACGCCGCATAGAATGATGCGCTCACTCGTGCCGCCGACCCCGGCGGCAAGCAGGCCGACGAAAAGAAAGGCTGCAACCGCGCCGAGGAAGGCGCCGCCGGAAAGGCCTAGAATGCCGTAGCCAAGACCGAGGATCATGATGCAGACCGCCCCGGTGGAGGCGCCGGCGGAAATCCCGAGCACAAAGGGTTCGGCGAGCGGATTGCGCAGCAACGCCTGCAAGACCACCCCGCTCAAGGCAAGCGACGCACCGGTGCTTGCAGCAACGAGCGCGCGGCTCAGGCGATAGTCCCAGACGATCCCCTGATGGATCCGGCTGAGTTCGAAGCTCGTTCCGAACAACCGGTTCGAAACGGCCTTTACTGTGGTCGACAGCGGGATCGAAATCTCGCCGATCGATACGGCGAGGCTGATCATGAAGGTCAGAAGAATGACGGCAGCCATGGCGAGCGCCAAGAGCGCCCACCATGTCCTGCGTTTTGCGGCGAGACCCATATCTTACTGCGCCAGGCCGAAGGACTTGATGCCCTTGGCCAATACTTCAATGCCGTCGATGGTGCGGATGGTCGGGTTCATCGACTGCGCATCCATCATGACGAAACGCTTGTTCTTAACGGCGTCGAGCTGGCTGGTGACTGGATCTTTTTCGAGGAAATCGACTTTGACCTTCGGATCGTCGGCCGCATAGCGGCGGCGGTCCATGGTGGCTATGACGATCACGGCCGGGTTGGCCTGCGAAATGGTTTCCCAACCGACCATCGGCCATTCTTCTTCCGTCGTCACCACGTTTCTGGCGCCGAGCGTCTTCAGGATATAGGCCGGCGCGCTGTTCTTGCCGGCGATATAGGCATCGCCATTGACCTCCTTGCTGGAGAACCAGAACACGATCGGAAGATCCTTGGCCTTGGCAGCGGCAATCGAAGCGACTGCATCCGCCTCGCGCTTTTTCAGATCCGCGATCAGGGCATCGCCGCGATCCCTAACGTCGAAGATCTGCGAGAGCTCGGCGATTTCCTGATAGACCAGATCCATCGTGAAAAGCTCCTTCCGCACACCATCGCCGCCATCGGTATTGACCTTGGCGACACAATCGGTCGGAGCAACATAGGTATTGATCCTGAGTTCCGAAAATTGCTGGCGTGTGCCGACGGAACCCTGCGCGCCGACATGCCATTCGAATTCGGCAGCGACGAGATCCGGAGCCTTGCCAACGACGGATTCGAAGCTCGGATCGTTATCGGCGAGCCGCGGGATCTTGCCGTTGACTTCGGCATATTGCGGCAGAACCGGGCCGACCCAGACCGCCGTTCCGGCAATCTTGTCGGCAAGGCCGAGCGAAAAGAGGATTTCAGTCATGCCCTGGCCGAGCGAAACGATCTTGGCCGGAGCCTTTTCAAAAGTGACCTTCTGACCGCAATTATCGATGGTGAGAGGATATTGGGTGGCGGCAAAACCGGAGCCGGCAAAACCGGTCAGCCCAAGTGCAAATGCAATGGTCGTCAAAAAATGGCGCATAAACGATCTCGATAGGATTAAGGAAACGGGGCGGCGTCAGCGCGATCGCGCTGAGAAAGACGGCCGCCGGCTGCGGAGATCCCAATCAAGGCCGATAGGTGTCGGATAATGTCGAAGGCGCAGGTCAATCATTCTCTGTCCTTTCCGAGCATCCCCGCCCGGCTGATTGGATCGTGATCGACGGCAGGTCTCCTGGCTTGCGGATATCTGACGATCATCGGCCTTCCCGCAAGCATGCTTGCAGTGGCGCGGCTCAAAGCCTCAGGAAGGAACCAGCAGGCTGGTCATTCCCGGATGATCGGCAATCCGCTTACAGTTGCGGGGGCAGCCACGGTCTAGGTCCCGCTTGGGTCATCCTCACCGTGTTCCCTATTAATCCCCGCGGAGTCTTCCTTGGGGAACCGTCACGTCCAGTTATTCCGGACTGCCCCGTTCCGTCAAGGACGCTTGGATAGAAATGAGACAGAGCACGCCATGCCCATGGGAAGGAAAGGCGGCGGGCCTATGCGGCCTCTGCCAGTTCCACACGATTTCTCCCGCCCGCCTTCGCCCGATAAAGCGCCTTGTCGGCGGCCTCGAGCACATGTTTGAAATCCGTCGTCGGTTCGAGGGAGCAGGCGATGCCGATGCTGACCGTGACATGGACGGCCTCCTGCTCGAACATCAAGGTCGTATCCTCGATATCCTTGCGAATTTTCTCCGCAACGGCAGCCGCAGCCCGCGTATCGGTGTTGGGCAGCAGCACGACGATCTCCTCGCCGCCATAACGGGCGGCAATGTCGGTCTTGCGGACGGTTTGCCTGATGACATCGGCCAACCGCGCCAGAACGGTGTCACCGAAGGAATGGCCCCAGCTATCGTTGATCTTCTTGAAGTGATCGATATCGAGCATGATGATCGAGAAGGGGATACGCCGCATACCCGCTTCCTTGCTGCATCGATCGCCTTCGCGCTGCAGCACCCGGCGGTTGGGAAGCCTTGTCAGCGGATCGAGGCTCGCTTCATTCTCCAGCGCGCGCTGGATGCCAATGCGATATTGCTCCCGCTGCAAGAGATCCGACAACAGCATGACACCGAGGATATTGACGATCGTTACCGGAAGTGTTGCCGAGATAAGAAGGGCGCGCGCAACCGCCCACGGAAAAAGGAAAACAACCACAATGGATGAACAGGTCGCCAGACCGAACAGAGCCGATCGCCGCCATCCCGTGCCGGTCCATTGCCGCGGCAGCAGAGTGAGTACATAGCCGGCGATTGCAACGATTACGATGCCGGCCACGCCGACCACCGCGCCCATGCCGCCCACCATGTACCGAAACAGCGCCATCATCGCCGCAGCGACAATGGTTCCCAAAAGGCCGCCATAGATTGGCGTAAGGACAAGGAGGATCGACCGGCCATCCTGGATCACACCTGGCATCCATTGGATGGGATCGCCCATGGACAGGATGCCGACTAGCCCGAACAACAGCCCGACGGCCACGGATTTCAAAGCGCCGCGCTCGACGATACGGATGACCCAGGAATAGGCATAGACAATAATCGCCACCTGGCCGAGGACACGTATTAGCGAGATCAGATGTGTTTCGACTTCCATGGCGATTCCCAGTCTTCGCAACGCGCCGCGATAGATGAGCTGCGGCGGCATGGTCGAAGTCCTTACGAGATACCATGCGATCTCTAAAAATAGTTTATATGCCTCTCATCGATCGGCAGTGCGGCGGCATCGCGGCACGAATTGACGCATTGCGCTTGTGATGCGCCTGCCCTATGACTGAAACCTTATCCGCGAATGCGGTGGTGGGGACAAGCATGCGGAAGACGATTTCGCGAACATTTCAGTGGAGCGCGCGCATTCTTTGCGCCGTTGCGCTGTTGCTCATCGACTTCGCCCATCAACCGATCGTCGCAACCGCGGACGAAATATCCCCGATCGAGCTTGCCCAGTACCGGCTTCCGGATGGCTCCCTGCCCGTCCTTTGCATCACCTACAAGGATGCCGATGGCAAGGTGCACGGGAAAGCCTACGCACCCGGATGCGAGGCATGCCGGATTGCGTCCGCCGCGATGCTGCCTGCGCCTCCTACCGACATTTGTGAGCGCCTTGCCTCCCCGCGTGGAGAGACGGTCGTCGCAAGATCGGAGGCGTTCCACCGCCAGCTTTATCCGCCGAATACAGGCCCGAGAGCACCACCCCTCCCCGACATCGTTGGCTGAACCGGCATTGCGGCTTTCGTCGCGATGCCCACCGTCAACGCTGCCGCTTGCGCGACCATCACGTCGCGACATCTGAGGATTAGTGTTCACAGCTGCATCTTGCCGAACGAAGCAGGCCGATTGGTCGGCCGCTCAGGGAAAGCAGGCTCACGCCAAACGGCGAACCATCTCGCCGCCCCCTCCTCAGATCGCCCCTTGCGGCAGCCCGCCGATCTTCGGAGGATTTCATGTCTACCTTTACCGCTGCAGAGCCTGCAGCCGCAGCAACCCACAATATCTCGCTCTATCGCGCGATCTGGCGCTGGCATTTTTTCGCCGGCCTGCTCGTCATCCCTTTTATGCTCAATCTGGCGATCACCGGTTCGTTGTATCTATTCAAGGACCAGATTGCCGATACCTTCTACTCGCATCGCTATCTCGTCACCGAAGCCGGCACCATGCTGCGGCCGCAGCAGATCGCCGACGCGGCGCTTTCGGCCTTTCCGGGCGCGCGCGCAACCTCCTATCACGAAGCGTCGGCGCCGAACCGCTCGGCCTGGATAACGCTGTCCAAGGATGGCCAATCGACCATCGTCTACGTCAATCCTTACGATGGCAGCATTCTAGGATCAGTAGGGTCGAAACAGGAGTTCGGCTGGGTCGTCAAGCGCATCCACAGCCTAGAATATTTCGGCAAATGGACCAATCGCCTCATCGAGATCGTCGCGGGCTTTGCTCTCGTCCTCGTGGTGACGGGCATCTATCTGTGGTGGCCGCGCCAGCAGACGGGCGGCGTGCTCACCGTTCGCGGCACCCCATCACGCCGCGTCTTCTGGCGCGACCTGCATGCCGTGACGGGAGCGCTTGCCGGCATCCTGATCTTCTTTCTCGCCTTCAGCGGCATGCCGTGGTCCGGCTACTGGGGCGCCAACGTCAATGCCTGGCTGACCGCTCACAATTTCGGAACACCGGCGGCAGTCTGGGACGACGTTCCGAAATCGACAAAGGTCACGCAGGATATCGTCAGCCGCGCCGGCTGGGTCGTCGAAAACGCGCCCGTTCCGCTCTCCGATATCGCGGCGCAATCGGCCGAGCCGATCGGTCTCGATAAGGCCGTCGACGTCATGCATGGGCTGGGCATGGTCGCCGGCTCGGATCTTGCGATCCCATCAGATGGGACCGGCGTCTATACGGCAAGCCATTATTTCGGCGACCTTGGCAAAGAACGCACCGTCCATATCGACCAATATTCCGGCAAGCCGCTCGTCGATATTTCCTACGATCAGTATCCGGCACTCGGCAAGGCGATCGAATGGGGCATCAACGTCCATCAGGGACAGGAATGGGGGCTCTTCAACCAGCTTCTGATGCTGGCCGCTTGTCTGGCCATCATTCTTTGCTGCGTGACGGCTGCGACCATGTGGTGGAAGCGCCGGCCATCGGGCCGTCTTGGCGTACCGCCGATGCCGCCGCAGAAGTCCGTCTATGTCGGCCTCTGGTTCATTGCCATCGTCTTCGGCATGGCTTTCCCGCTGACGGGCGCCGCCATCGTCGCGATGCTTCTCCTCGACCAGCTCCTGGTTCGCTTCGTGCCGCCTCTCCGGCGCTTCTTCTCCTGACGAGGTGAGGCGGAGCCAGAGGCTTCGCCCGCCTGCTCTTCTCCGGATCAAGGATATCGATCATGCAGAAACCCATCTCTGCCCTCGCTGCTTTCGGGCTGGCATTCCTGTCTTCCTCTCTCGCTTCCGCCGACGATGTCAAAATCGGCAACCTCACCATTTCCGCACCCTATGTTCGCGCCATGGTGCCGGGAGCTCCCGTCGGCGGCGGTTATATGACTATCACGAATACGGGAGGCACCGACGACCGGCTGGTGGCTGCGAGCTCACCGCGCGCCGCAACGGTCCAGATTCACGAGATGAAGATGGACAATGACGTGATGATCATGCGCGAGCTTGCCGGCGGCCTAGCAATACCGGCCGGTAAGACCATCGAGCTCAAACCCGGCGGCTACCACCTCATGTTCATGAAGGTCGCCGCGCCCTTCCTTCAGGGCCAGACGGTGAGGACATCGCTCAAATTCGAAAAAGCCGGTACGGCCGAAGTCGATTTCCCCGTCGGATCGATCGCGGCAAACAAGGAGGCATCCCATGTCAAATAGACGACGCTTTGCGGCAACGGCCGTCGCCCTGGCGCTTATCGTCGGCGCTGGTGCCATCGGCTACGCAACCTTCCTCATGACGCCCAAGGTCCGGGCGGCCGGCAGCTTCGGTGCAGCCTTCACGCTAACGGACGATCGCGGTGAACCCATCACCGAAAAAGCCCTGTCGGGTCATCCCTCGCTTGTCTATTTCGGCTATACGCATTGCCCCGACGTCTGCCCGACGACGCTCTACGATATGGCGGGCTGGTTCAAGACGCTCGGACCTCAAGCCGACGGGTTGAAGGCCTATTTCTTCACCCTCGATCCGGAGCGCGATACGCCGGAGATCATGCATAGCTACACCGGCAATTTCACCGACCGGATTATCGGCATCACGGGCGATCCCGGTGAAATGCAGAAGGCGATCAAAGGCTGGCGCATCTATGCCAAAAAGGTGCCCAGCCCGGACGGCGGATACACCATGGACCACACGGCGTCCGTACTGCTCGTCGATGCCGACGGCAATCTCAGGGGTACGATCGCCTACCAGGAAAATACCGATGTCGCCCTGCAGAAGATCCGAAATCTGCTGCAGCAGAATTAATTCCGGGGTGCGTAATCGGCTCCGGGAATGGGAATTCCGTCGGCCCTTGCGGCAACGGATATCGGTGATCGACCGATCGCCATCACACGATCCGCGGGCTTTCCCCGGATCACCAACATGATAAGGAAATCAAATGCCCCCTATCAAGAAACTGCTTCTCGCTGCAACTGCAATCAGTATCGCCCTTGCCGGCCAGGCTATGGCCCATGCCCATCTGAAATCCGCCGTTCCGGCGGCCGACGGCTTGGTCAAGAGCGCCCCGTCGGAGCTCGACCTGACCTTCTCGGAAGGTCTCAATGTGAAATTCAGCGGCATTAAGATAACCGGGCCTGACAAGGCAACCATCAAGACCGGTGAGGCCATGCTGATGAATAGCGGCACCACGCTCATGGTGCCGGTAGCCGACAAGCTTGCGCCAGGGAAGTACACGGTCGAATGGCATGTGCTCTCTACGGATGGCCACAAGACCAACGGGAACTATAGTTTCACCATAGCGCCTTGAACGGCCTGGAAACTGCCGGCAACCATCGGTGCGCAAGCTAACTTACTTGCGATAGGCGGACGGATTGATGCCGTGGCGCTGCAGGCGTGCATAGAGACTGCGGCGCGGCAGTCTGAGCGCCTGCGCGACTTCGGCAATATCCCCTTCGAAGCGTTCCAGCGTGGCCCGTAGAATGTTTGCCTCGAAGTGATCCATCTGCTCGGAGAGGCCAAGCTCCGGCGCGGGCTGACTGCGAACGGAGGAGACGCCTAGCGCCGCTTGGGTCGCATAGTTACGCAGCTCCCGGACATTGCCCGGCCAATCGTGCGTCAGAAACCGTGTCTCCATCGCGGCATCGATGGGCGGACGCGGCACGCCGTGCAGGCGGGCGGCCTCGTCGAGGAAGGCGCTGAACAATAGGCCGATATCGGCGCGGCGCTCCCGCAGCGGCGGAATGCGGATTCTCACGGTTTCCAGCCGATAGAGCAGATCGGCGCGAAAAAGGCCATCGGCGACTGCAGCGTGCAGATCGCTTTTGGTGGCAGCGACAATGCGGAGATCGACAGGGGTCGGCTCGCCGCTTGCCGAAGGCAGCTCGCGTTCCTCGGCGACACGCAGAAGCCGTCCCTGCAGCATGGGCGACATGCTGTCGATCTCGTCGAGAAACAGCGTGCCGCGATCTGCCTCGGCAATGCGTCCGCGCCGAACGCGGTTTCCGAACAGAGCCTCGTCGGCGATCGCGTCCGGCAAGGCGGCACAATCCACCGCGACGAAACTGCGGGCACGCCGCCTGCTCCAGCGGTGAATGAGCCGGGCCACGAGCTCCTTGCCGGTCCCGGTTTCGCCTTCGATCAGAACATCCACATCGGCGTTTGCGACCTGGCGGATCGTTTCGCGCAACCGTGCCATAACCGTCGTCTGGCCGAGAAGCGGCGATGCATCCTCCGCCTCGGCAGCCGCCTGCCGCAAACGCCGGTTTTCCAGCACCAGGCGGCGCGTTTCCAGCGCCCGGCGCACCGATGCGATCAGATGATCGGTAGCAAAGGGCTTGGCAATGAAATCATAAGCGCCCTGTTTCAGCGCCCCGACAGCCATGGCGATATCACCGTGGCCAGTCATCAGGATAACGGGCAAGTCCGGATCGCGCGCCAGCACGGCTTCCAGCAGATCGTGCCCATCGATGCGCGGCAGACGGATATCGCTGACGATCACGCCGGGCAGTGCGGTTGCAAGGCTTGCCAGCGCCGATTGCCCGTCACCATGCGTCTCCACGTCGAAGCCCGCTATGGCGAAGGAATCCGTAAGTGCGGCATTGAAGGGGCCGTCATCCTCGACCAGAAGAACTTTCTGCGACGCTTCCAGGGTCATGCTCGCCTCACCGTCATTACGAAAGCCGCGCCACCGAGCGGCGAAGGGCCGATGGTCAATGATCCGCCGAGATCATTCATAATATCCTGGGCAATCCCGAGCCCGAGACCAAGTCCATCGGGCTTGCCGGTAACGAACGGACGGAATATTTCCTTGGCCAGTGCCGGATCGATACCGGGACCATTATCGGCGACGGTCAGTTTCACCATATCCTTTCCGGCAGCGTCGACGAGCAGAGCAACATGCGGACCCTCGATACCGGCAACCGCATCGATAGCGTTCTGCAGCAGATTGACGATGACTTGCTCCAGCCGCACCCGCTCGGCAAGCACATGGGGCTGGCCCTGCCCCGGCAGCTCCAGCCGCACGCCGGCTTTGCGAAACCGATTCCCCACCAGCAGTAAGGCACCGGCGATGATGGCATCGAGCGGTTCCGCTCCGGCTGCACGCCGCCCCCTGCGTGAAAAACGCCGCATCTCCTGCGTGATCGTGCCGATGCGCGCCGTCACTTCGACCGCGGCATCCAGATTGGCGCCGACGCGATCGAGGCGATTGGCCGCGAGATGGTGGCGCGCATTCTCGGCGAGAGTGCGGATGGTCGCGACAGGTTGGTTGATCTCATGCATCAACCCCGCCGTGATCGAACCGACGGAAGCAAGCCGGTTCGCCTGGGCAAGTTCCTCACGGGCATCGCGATATCGATCCTCGGCGCGCGCACGTTCAGCCATCTCGTCGTGCAGCTCGACCGTGCGTGCGGCGACGGCCTCCTCAAGTGCTCGCCGATCGTCCGCTGCCCTGGCCGCTCGGGTCATCCGCCACCAGATCGCGGCGACGATGACTGCCAAACCGACGATGACGGGCAAAGCCAGCAGCCAGGCCTGCGCCTGCGCCTCCTGTAGCGCCGCGCGGGTGTCGAGAAGATGCAGGAGACGCAGATGCGTCCCGGCCACCGGCTGCTCCGCAGCGATCATGATCCGACCTCGCGGATCGCGTATGCGACCGGCCTCCTCGGCGTGATAATTCCCCTGCGCAAGGGCGGCGTCGCGATATTGGCCGCTTGCGGCGATGCTGGCCCGGACTTCAGGCGACAGAGGTGCAAGCGTCGTCAGCACCTGTGACGGGTCGGATGCGGCAAGGATGATCTGATGTTCGTCGACGACAAACGTTTTTCCGCGATCGTTCGCCCAGATCCGCGACACCGCGTCGAACTCGAATTTGACCACGACGACTCCCGCCGGAGCGGCGGCATCGCCGACCCTGCGGGCCAGAAACAAGCCCGGCCGGCCGCTGATGGCTCCAGCGCCGTAATATTCCGCCGTGCCGTCTTTCAGCGCCTCGGAAAAATAGGGACGGAAGCTGAAGTTCTTGCCGACAAAACTGTCTTCGGTCCCCGCATTCGACGCGGAAATGACAAGCCCCTTCTGATCGACGAGATAGATGATATAGGCGCCAGTTTCCCGCGCCAGAAAGCCAAGCTTGTCGTCAAGTCGGCGGGCGGCATCCGTTGTGGGGCTCGCGAGCGCCTCACCAAGATCGCGATATTCGCCGAGCACGATTGGAAGAAGCCGGAAGCGCGCCAGCTCACTGTCGAGCAGGCGGATATGCTGTACCGCAAGGCCGCTCGCCTCCGCATCCAGCCGCCTGAGAGCGTCCTGACGGGAAAGTGAAAGCGCCGCATACCAAATGCCCGCGGCAGCGGCTAAACCGGCCACCACCAGCAGCACAATTCGCTTCAGACCTGTTCCGTTCATTTGTGCAGAATATTGCACAAACCGCGAAATAGCCATGCAGAATCTTGCGCGAAGTTTTCCAAGAGCGACGATCTCATCCTGAGAAAAATGAAATATATCAATAGAATATCCTGAGTGGCCCTCAAACCTCGTGCGCCGCGCTTTCCTCACATATCAATAGCGCCACTGGGAGAGTGGACCTTTAATACGCACAACAGTCGGCTGTTGGCCAGATAATGGCATTGCGGATACCGCCTTGATAGCGGCCGCCAGCAACCCGAATGCGCGAGGCCTTCCCTGGCGAACCCATCGTGTGCAGCGCCATCGCTGCGTAACGACGATCCGAAGCAAGAACGGGAGGAGAGGAACAATGCTGAATACACTGGATCCCATCACGACGACGGCAGCGACGGAAGCAGCCGCGCGGCGTCAACGTCTGAAATCGATCATCGGCGGCTCCACCGGCAATCTGGTCGAATGGTTCGACTGGTATGTCTATGCGGCCTTCGCGCTCTATTTCGCACCGCATTTCTTCCCCGCCGGCGACCAGACGGCGCAGCTGTTGAATTCGGCAGCGGTTTTTGCCGTGGGTTTCGTCATGCGGCCGATCGGCGCCTGGATCATGGGGCTGTATGCCGACCGCAAAGGCCGCAAAGCCGGCCTCGCCCTTTCGGTGACGCTGATGTGCGCGGGGTCGCTGATTATCGCGCTAACGCCGGGATATGAAACCATCGGCGTTGTGGCACCGGCACTTCTGGTCCTCGCTCGCCTGATGCAGGGCCTCTCCGTCGGTGGCGAGTACGGCGCTTCGGCAACCTATCTTTCTGAAATGGCCGGCCGCCAGCGCCGCGGCTTCTTCTCATCCTTTCAGTACGTGACGCTGATCTCGGGCCAACTTCTTGCCATCGCGCTCCTAATCCTGTTGCAGGCCGTGATGACGACCGAAGCGTTGAACGCCTGGGGATGGCGCATCCCCTTCTTCACGGGAGCAGCGCTTGCAGTCGTGGTTTTCTGGCTGCGGCGCGGCCTAGCCGAAACCGAAAGCTTCAAGAATGTGCGCGCGAGCGATACGCAGAAATCCGGCTTCTGGATGCTCATCACCCGGCACCCCAAGGAAACCGCGCTCGTCATGCTGCTGACGGCCGGCGGCACGCTCGCCTTCTACGCCTACTCGATCTACATGCAGAAATTCCTGGTCAATACTTCCGGGTTCAGCCGGGAAACGTCGAGCGAGATCAACGCAATCACGCTGTTCATCTTCATGCTCCTGCAGCCGATTGCGGGCGGGCTCTCCGACAAGATCGGCCGCAAGCCGCTGATGATCGGCTTCGGCCTTTGCGGCGTGCTGTTTACCTATCCGATCTTCTCGGCACTCGAAACCACGAAAGATCCTCTCATTGCCGGCCTGCTGGTCATGGGCGCATTGGTCATTGTCACCGGCTACACATCGATCAATGCGGTCGTGAAGGCGGAGCTGTTTCCTGCCCATATCCGAGCTCTCGGCGTCGCGTTGCCCTATGCCCTCGCCAATACGCTCTTCGGCGGCACAGCCGAATTTGTGGCGCTGAAATTCAAGAGCAGTGGCTGGGAACAGGGTTTCTACTGGTATGTGACGGCGATGATCGGCATTTCGCTCATCGTCTATCTCTTCATGCGGGATACGGCCCGAGACAGCGCCATCCAGGAAGATTGAGATAGCAGGCGCGGCGAAAAGATTTCTGCCGACACAAGCACAACCAGACAAGAAGGGCGGGACATCCATGATGTTCCGCCTGCGGCTTTTGGCAGTCCACGGACCTTCGACGGTCGCAACCGTCAGTGCACCAGCCCGCGGCTTTTCTTGCGTCCGCTCAGCAGGTGAATGAAAGTAATCCCCTGCTCCAGCAGCAGTTCGGCCGCTTTTAGATCATTCGGGCCGAGATCGGACGAACAGCCGCGAAGATTGCAAGCCAGAAACAGGGAATTGGTGACGGCAAGCGTATCGCCGTCCTCCTCGGCCTCTTCGGCAGTGGCTTGCAGTACATCCGCAACGGCTGCCATAAGATCGGCCCGCTCCTGCAGGTTCATTTCACCAAGACTTTTCGCGATCTCATTCATGGCTTCTCCTTGGCGCGCACGATTGCCCACGGCATCGGTCGGTATCGGCGCGGCTCACAACGTGGAAATGATTGGAATGCGATTGGTAAGTGAGAAATATGGCGATGAGCGCGCGAAGCAGCAAGGCATGGCTTCCATGTTGGAAACGCATGGCATTGCTGTTGGTTCACCATACATGAGATGGGATATCGGCGCTCGCAGGACCCAGCCTGAAGTCTCGTCTATACTCGACGATTTTAGGTCGCGCTATCCAGTCGTGGTCCGGATGCAATCGTTTGAGCCAGAGGCGTAAGTCTGCTCTTCCTAAAACGACATGTCCGGGGCCGGTCGTCCGGCCCCGGACACAAGATATCTCCACTGCAAACCGCTCAACGCGGACGGCGGATCGCCCGCAGTTTGCCGCTGCCACCGCCACCGGCGTAGAAGCGGTCCCTGCCATCGGATTCCAGGCCGGAAACGCCGGTACCCTCGGGCATTTCCAGCCGCTCCAAAACCTCGCCGGTCACCGGATCAACACGGCGGACGTCGCTTTCGTCGCCCTCCCAGGTGCCGTGCCATAACTCGCCATCCACCCATGTCACGCCCGTAACGATGCGGTTGGATTCGATGGTGCGCCGGATGGCGCCCGTTTCGGGATCGATTTCATAGATCTTGCGGCCGCGATGCTGCCCGACCCACAGGCTGCCCTCGCTCCAGGCAAGGCCTGAATCGCCGCCATGGCCGGGCGCCGGTATCGTGGAGAGTATCTTGCCGGTTTTCGGGTCGACCTTATGAATCTGGTCTTCGGCGATCTGGTAGAGGTAGCGGCCGTCGAAGGCGGTGCCGGCGTGCGAGGCGACGTCGATCGTGCGCACTTGCTCGCCGCTTTCGGGGTTCAGCGCGTGCAGCTTCTCGCCGGAGGCGAACCAGACGTGCTGGCCGTCGAAGGTGACGCCGTTTACGCGCGGCGCATTGTCGAAAGGGCCATATTCGCGAATGATTTCCGCTTGGGACTTTTTCATGCTTCCTCCTCCCGTCGGGATCGGTTGAGTGTCGATAATAAGAAGCCTAATCGCTCGGCAGCGGTCCGGGGAGTAACAATGTTGTCGGGAAGCCGACGACGGGCGGCATCATCCAGCGACAGGCCCGTCCGTTGCCGACGCTTTGCACCATCCCTGCCGCCGCAAGCGCGTCGAGCGCACGCTGCACGGTACGCGGACTTGTCGACAGGGCAATCGACAGTGCCGAACTCGACCAAGCCTCGCCATCCGAAAGCAGGGCAAGCACGGAGGCATGCTCGACCTCGACCGGTGGTGCCAGCACGACGACATCACCTGGCAGCCGAGGCGTCAGCACGAAACCTTCCGCCGTCGCCCTGATCTCTGCGAGCGGCTCCAGGGCCGCGCGTAGCCTGCCGACCTCGACACGCAGCCGCGCCCTGTGGGATTCGTCGGCATGGCGGGCGCCGAATGCGCGGGAAAGCAAAAGCGCCCGCGGCGCGTCGGCAGGAGCCGCTTCAGCAAGCACGCGCGCAAGGGCAAAAAGCACGGGCCGACTCGCAAGCGATATGATGTCTCCGGCGCGGCGCACGACGTTGCGACAGGCGTCCACGACCAAGGCATCGGACGCCAGAAGCGCCTCGACCTCATCCAGCGACAAGGGTCTTTCGTCTTCTTTAGCCACCAGGCGCGCGGCCGGCTCGTCGAGTATGCGCGCCGCATCCTGCACCTCGACGATGAGTGCTGGGATTCCTGCCTTCTGTGCCGCTTCCGCCGCACGCGTCAGAGCGGCACGTGCCGGCTCGATACGCAGGCGGCGGATGGCAATGCCGGCAACCGCCAGTTCGTGGCTTGCCCTTGCGGCGGGAGGCAACGGCGATGGGTCGAGCTTTGTCAGCAAGCGCTCCGCCGCGTCCAGATGACCGATGAGCAGCAGGCGGCGTATCTGCAAATTGCGGGCATGAGCGGCGTTGATGCGGTCGCCATGTTTTTCGAGAGCGGCCCGCGCCGTCTCCAGCGCCTTTTCCGGCCAGCCAAGGTCGCGTGAGACAAGGGCGATCTCCGCCTCGGCAACGACGCAACGGGCGCGGGCGATGGCCTCGCGCGGACCGAAGGCGCGCGCCGCGCTCTTCAGGAGCGCCTTGGCGCGGGCGAGATCGCCGAGCTGGGCCATGGCGATGCCGCGAAGCGCCAGCGCCGGAGCATCTTCGCGCAGTGCAACGCGCTTCAACGCCCCCAGCACATCTCCGGCAGCGAGCGCCTGGGCGGCCGCGACGATCAGTGAGTCCATCGAAATCCCGTCACACTTGTAACTCCCACCCCTTCGCACTCCAGCCGTAAGGTATCGCACATCGGCAGGCAAGACGCGGCGCCGACGAGGACATATGTCGCTGACAAGAGGAGATCAACCATGACGATGCATGCGACTGGAACACGCAAAGAGTGGCTTGCGGCACGACTTTCCCTGCTGGAGCAGGAAAAGGAGCTGACGCGGCGCAGCGACGAGATCGCCGCCCGCCGCCGGGAATTGCCCTGGGTGAAGGTGGAAAAGGACTATCGTCTCGAGACCGAGCAGGGTGTCGTCCCGCTCTCGGGCCTCTTCAAGGGGCGCTCACAGCTTCTCGTCTATCATTTCATGTTCGGGCCGGATTATACGGCCGGTTGCCCGTCCTGCTCGTCTATCGCGGACGGCTTCAACGGCATCGCCGTGCATCTTGAAAATCACGACGTCGCCTTCTCGGCCATTTCCCGGGCACCGCTCGAAAAGCTGCAGGAGTTCAAGCGGCGAATGGGCTGGACTTTCGACTGGGCCTCTTCGGCAAACAGTGATTTCAACCATGATTTCAATGTCTGGTTCACACCGGAAGAACAGAGCGGCGGCAAAATCGAATATAATTATCGCCGCGAGCCGCCAATGCTCGATGCTCAGGCGGGCAAGACGATACAGCAATGGGAGCTGCGCGGCAGCGAAGGCCCGGTTGAACTGATGGCGTCAATGACGGGGACGGATATCGCGACTTACACGCGTGACCGGCCTGGTGTGAGCGCCTTCGCCATGCAGGACGGAGACGTCTATCATACCTATTCCTCCTATGCCCGCGGGCTGGACGGGCTCTGGGGCATGTATCAGTGGCTAGACCGCGCTCCGCTCGGCCGCAACGAGACCGGCGTGTGGTGGAAACATCACGATCGGTACGGAGCAAACTGATGTTGCGCCTATCCGAAAGCAATGAAGGGGCCGGCGTGCATCTCGCCGCCCCCAACCTGCCCGTCACCGCCAGCCGATGGCTGGCGCTGGCGGCAGCGCCGAGCTTCGCCCTCATGACCGTGCTGTCGGCCTACGGTGCGGGCGGCGATATGATCTGCTCGGCGCAAGGCGGTTCGATGCTCGGCGGGATGGTACCGATGTATCTGCTCATGAGCCTCTTTCACTGCGGCCCCTGGCTGAGGCTGCTTGCAAGATAGGAACATGGCGCTCGCGCGCCGGGCTAAGTCCCGGCGGCATTGACCAGTCTGAAAGAAAATCCACGGCAGACGGCAAACGAGGGATCGATCGCCGTCTGCCGCAATAGATCGACAGGCATGTGCCTGCGGCTCTGTCAGAAACGTTGCGGCGAGAAGGGTGCCAGATCGATCGCCGGCCTCTGCCCCGTTAAAAGGTCGGCGACCAGGCGTGCGGTGCCGGCCGATTGGGTCAGGCCGAGGTGGCCGTGGCCGAAGGCATAGATCACATCCGGTGTAACCCTAGCCTGGCCGATAGCGGGCAGGCTGTCCGGCAGCGACGGCCGGAAGCCCATCCACTGCACCCCGCCCTCCGGTTTGAGACCGGTCAGGAAAGTGCGGGCCTTCTTCAGCATGGCATCGCAGCGGCGAAAATTCGCAGGCAACTCCAGTCCGCCCAGCTCCACCGCACCACCGACGCGGACGCCGGTGGAAAGTTTGCTGACGACGAAGCCGTGGCCGCCAAACGTTATCTGGGTGCGCAGATCGAAGGCATCGGCTGGAAGCGTCGTGTTATAGCCGCGCTCTGTCTCAAGCGGGATGCGCTCACCCAGCGTTTTGGCGATCCGATGCGAGAAGGCACCGGCAGCCAGGACGACCTTGCCGCTCTGGCGCAGTTTTCCATCTGCCGCCGCCACCTCGACACCCGCGGGGATCGCACGGAGCGCGGAGATATCAGCCGCCTCGATGACACCGCCGTGGCTGCGAAAATGCTCAGCCAGCGCCAGCGTATAAAGCTTCGGGTCGGCAATGGAATACCAGCCGGGCGTGAGGGTGCCGAGTGTGAAGCGTGACGCCAAACCGGGCTGAATCGCCGCCATCTCGTCGGCTTTCAGGTGCCGAAATTCGATGCCGTGATTGCGGCGCGCATCCCAACCGGGCAGCGAAGCACGGAATTCCGCCTCGCTTTCATAGACCTGGAGATTGCCCTCCTTGCGCAGCATCGAGAGCGTATCGGTGGCAGCCAGAAAAGGCTCCAGTTCCGCCTTGGACAGATCCATGAGGCTTGTCTGGGCCGCGATGGAATGAGCGACGCGGGATGGCTGGCAGGCGCGCCAGAACCGGAACATCCAGGGCGCGATCTGCAGCGCATAGGCGGGGGGCACCGAGAGTGGCCCCAGCGGATCGAGGAGCCATTTCGGTGCCTTCTTCAAGATACCCGGAGAGGCAAGCGGCAGAATATCGGTGAAGGCGAAAGCGCCGGCATTCCCCGCCGATGCGCCTGCGGCCGGTCCCTCGCGATCGAGAACCACAACCTGCAAGCCGCGCTTCTGAGCCGCGATCGCAGTGGAAAGACCAATCACGCCGGCCCCGATGACGATAACGTCCGGTCTGCTCATCTCTGCATTTCCGCAATCTGCGTCGCTCCGCGGGCAAACGCTGTTCCAGGTCTCAGGCTGATCATGGGCATCCCCCCTCCCGGTATGGGATCAAGCGCGGATATCGATAGGTTAAGCAATTATCGTCAAGCGTTATGGCAAACCGAAATGCGCGACGAAACAGCGAATCCACCTGTCGATTTCTTGTATTCTTTTTGTATTTATAATTTCTATGTTTATGATGCAAGCAAGCATAATAAGGGAGAACCGAAATTGACCGATGTGACCACCCTGACATCCGCTGCACTGCAAAGCCGCGTCGAATTGATCCTTTCCAAAGCCGGCTTCAATGCACCACAGGGAGCTGCGATCGCACGGACGATCGTCGCGGGCGAACGGGACGCCTGCAAATCGCATGGCATCTATCGCATCGAAGGCGTGCTGCGCACGGTCAAGGCGGGCAAGGTTCGCCCGGATGCAGTGCCCGAATTGGAGCACCGGGCCGACTCGGCCATCGTTCGCGTCGATGCCAGGAGCGGCTTTTCCAATGCCGCCTTCGAGCTCGGCGTACCTGTACTTGCCGAACAGGCTCGCCGTTTCGGCATTGCTGCGCTTGCCATCAACGACTGCACGCATTTCGCAGCACTCTGGCCGGAGGTGGAAGCGCTGACGGAGCGCGACCTTGCCGCCTTTGCCATGTGCCCGAGCTATTCCACCGTCGCGCCCGCCGGCGGTACTGCGCCGCTGCTTGGAACCAACCCATTCGCCTTCGGCTGGCCGCGCCTCGACAATCCGCCTTACGTCTTCGACTTCGCGACTTCGGTTGCGGCGCGTGGCGAGATCGAATTGCATCGGCGCGCCGGCAAGCCTTTGCCTGAGGGTTGGGCGATAGATACCGATGGTCAGCCGACGACCGATCCGGAAGCGGCGCTCGCCGGCGCCATGCTGCCGTTTGGCGGTCACAAGGGTTCGGCGATCGGCACCATGATCGAACTTCTGGCTGGCATCATGATCGGCGATTTCACCAGCCGCGAGGCACTCGATTATCTCGGCTCGACCGCGTTTGCGCCACGTCACGGCGAACTCATCGTCGCCTTCTCGCCAGAAGCCTTCACGGCGGGCCGACCAGGAAATCCGCTCGCCCGTGCCGAAACGCTCTTCGAAGCGATCGTCGGCCAAGGCGCACGCTTGCCCTCGCAGCGTCGTTTCGCCGCTCGCGCTCGTGCGGAAAAGGATGGTATCCCGCTGACATCAGAGGAGATCCGCCAGCTCGATCGCCTGGAGGAGCTTGGCCTCGATGCCGTGGCCTGAGCGACGTTGAATGTATATGCAGAAAAAAGAGGCCCTGCGGGGCCTCTTACATATTGAGCCTGATGTCCGTAAGAACTTAAGCCTTGTACTTTTCCACGGCGCCGGGAAGCCTGCTCCACTCGGCGTACCAGCTGTTGAACAGCTTGAACTGCGCCTCGACATAGCCGCGCTGGCTATCATTCAAGACATCGCTTTCATTGAAATGAAGCTCGTACTCCTTGTCGCCCTTCAGCACCATCATGTGCTTGAAAAAGAGAACCAGGTCCGGACCTTCATCGAAAGAAGACAGGACGGCAAGCGCCTGCTCCAGCTCGAGCGCCCGCTGGCGCGCGTCGACGTCACCCTTGGCGGCGGCCTGGGCAAGGTTGCAGAGATGGATGACTTCCTTGGGCAGCACGTTGCCGATGCCGGTGATTGCGCCGGTCGCGCCGCAATTGACGAAGCCGTGGAAGACCGCCGTATCGACGCCGATCATGAGCGATACGTCATCGTCGCGGCTGGTAATGTTCTCGGCGGCATAGCGCATATCGGCCGGGCCGCCGAATTCCTTGAAGCCGACGAGGTTCGGATGCTCGGCACGTAGTGCAAAGAACAGATCGGCACGCGTGGCAAAGCCATAATAGGGGCTGTTATAGATCACGGCGGGAAGATCGGGAGCAGCCGAGAGGATCGCCTTGAAATGTGCCTTCTGGGCGGCGATCACCGAGCCGCGCGACAGCACGCGGGGGATCACCATCAGGCCCTTGGCGCCGACCTTCTGGGCGTGCGCAGCATGGGCAACGGCTGAAGCGGTATTCACGGCACCGGTGCCGACGACGACGGGCACGCCTGCCTGGGCCAGCCGTTCTACCCCTTCCATGCGCTGCGCATCGGTCAGCAGCGGCCAATCGCCCATGGAGCCGCAATAGACGACAGCCGACATGCCCTCGGCAATGAGCTGCTTACCCTTGCGCACGAGCGCATCGAAATCGGGGCTGCGATCGGCCTTGCACGGGGTCATCAAGGCAGGGATTACGCCGGAGAAAATGCTTGCGGTCATCTGTCTATCCTCTTGTGGCTTGGGCTCGAGTGGATCGGCAACCAGCCGCATTCGCCGCCACGCCTCACCGTCTGTGCAGCATTCATACAGCCTTGTATTTAATTTGTCGACAAGAAATATGCAGACTAAAGACTGACGTCCAGACGCTCCTCGCGCATCAGCAGTTTCTGGATCTGGCCGACGATCTGTTCGGCATGTTCGCGCGCCAGACGCTCGGCAAGTTCGGTATTCCGCGCTTCGATCGCGGCTATGATTTCATCGTGCTCCTCGACGAAACGGCGCGGCAGCCGATCATTATAGGATTGATAATAGAGGCGCAGGAGGCGCCGACCCTCGTTCAGCAAACGCAAGAAGAGGCTGGTGAAATAGGGATTGCGGCCGGCCTCTGCGATCGCAAGATGCAGCGCGGCATTGGTCGAGATCATGGCAAGCGCATCCTGCGCTTCGACGGCATTGGCGAATTCAATCTGGAGAGCCCTCACGGCTTCCAGATCCTCCGGACGGTGATATTTCGCCGCCAGCTGCGTCGTAACCCGATACATCAGCACCAGCGCATCGAAATAGCTGTGCATGTTGAGGAAGTCGATCTGCGACACCATGGTCGATCGATTGGGCAGCGTATCGATCAGCCCCTCGCCCGCCAGCCGCACCAAGGCTTCACGGATCGGCGTGCGCGACATGCCGAAACGTTCGGAAAGCTGCACCTCGTCGATGGGGCTGCCCGGCGGCAGCTCCAGATCCAGAATCTCGTCGCGCAAGATATCGTAGACCACCTTCACGCCGGAGCCGCGCTTACGCTCGTTTCGGAGGCTTGTTTCATGATCCATGGCTGGCTGACCTCTTCTTTCAGCGAGAGAAGTAAAGGGGCATGCCAGGTAAATCAACGGCGCTTACGAGCCTTCACAAAAATCGAGACTCAGCTTCGTACGTATTCAGTGGCATCGCAAGCTGCGGTCTTCACGGACCACCTCTTCCGGCGCCGACGCATCACGATCTATGGTCAAAAGGGCAAATAGTCCTGCAGCCTTCAAATTATGATGAAGCTGCGTCATATTTGGCCGGCCAGAGTGCCCACTTTATTGTGAGAACGCTCCCTGGTCCGTGCACGGCCGCAAAGAGCAGCCCTGCCAGGAAAACGAAATGGTCCACGAAGAAGCCGAATTCGGCTTGGTTGCCGGCCCAGCGTGCCGGACCGTGGAACGAGAATCCGAGGAAGATGACATAAACGGCTGCTACGAGTGCCGCCGGGGTAAACAAGGCACCGGTCAAGAAGGCAATGACGAGCAGCACTTCAAGGATCGCAGCACACCACGCAAGGAATAATGGAAACGGGAAACCGGCGGCGGCGATATAGCCGGCGGTCGCGCCCATATCCATAAATTTGAACGAGACAGCCATCAAGAAGACGGCAGCGAAGATCAGGCGAGCGGCGAGAATGGCGGCAATCTGCCAAACTGATTGAGCATTTTCCACGATATTCCT
The DNA here is from genome assembly GCF_014194925.1 of Rhizobium sp. BK491. NCBI lineage: Bacteria > Pseudomonadati > Pseudomonadota > Alphaproteobacteria > Hyphomicrobiales > Rhizobiaceae > Rhizobium > Rhizobium sp. BK491. Next base: position 323,473 of record NZ_JACIAR010000003.1, on the reverse strand, counting down.
CCAGATTGAAGCGGTTGATGCTCCAAGGACGACCGACAGAAGGCGATTCCGACAAGCGGAAGAAAATTATTTTGATGGTGCAACAGCCTGCGGATAAAGAAACTGATCGAAGCCGTTTTCGTCAGCTTAGCGCCCTGCATTCCGCTGCAAGCCATGATTGAACCTTGCAGAGACGAGCCTGCAAAGATTGACCCTCTTCGCCGCCGCCTATGCGGCAAGAGTCACCCCAGGGCTCAGAACCTGCGACATTTTCGCGGGACCGCTTGTTACGAATTCGGGATTGAGAGAGGATGCGCCGCGTACGCGCTACCTATCGCGGCGCCGCAAAAACTAGCCAGCCAACTATGAAAATCTCGTTAACCAAACTTGCTGCAGAACAACGCACCTCATATATGGACGTCGGCTTGGCGTGAGGGCGAACAAGCGGCGGCGGATTTCGTTGCCGTCCCGTCAAAATCATTTCACAATCAAACCGTAATGGAATTGCACGCAGAGGAACGATTTGATGGAAGAACCCTGGACGACCAATCGCGAGCCGATCGTGGCGACGGAGCTCGACATCAAGAAGGCGGCTGCGATCAACACGCTCCTGCTTCACCCCATCGGCATTCTGCCCGTCAAAGCCGGTGATCCAATTCGTCCCTTTGCGCTGGGTCTCTGGAATGAATTCCGTCCGCTTTTGAAGCCTGATGTGCCAGTCATGTCGCTTCGTCGCGCCACCAGCGCGTTTCTGCATTCCAAGCGATACTATCATGCCTGTGCTCAATTGGACTCCATGCGGCACGATCTCGCCGGCAATCCCATCGAGCCGCTTTCGGCAGAGGACAGGCTTGCCGCGCAGCAGCGCCTGATCGCGCTGCGTCAAACACACGCCAAGGCGGCAGCTCAGCGCGAAGAGCCGCCTCCGCCGCCGGTAGTGAACAAAGCAGAACTCATTCGAGCCTCCCTGCTGGGTAGACGATCCGACCGCGCCGCTCGCTGACGCACCTGAGGCGCGCCTCCTATATTTTCTCATTTTATTGCCGAGAGACCGCAATGGAAGCGCCGTTCGTTCTTCCGTGAGAGCAGTGCGCTGTATTCGCCGTACAGCCGCCTTTCGAGATAACATTTGCCAAATCTCGCCTGCTCGGCAGAGTCGATGATTCCCCTGGCTATTCGCGCCCCTTTGGGTTTGAAGAGCGGTCACATCGTGCCATGGGACAAGCTCGATGTGACGGATCCCGGCCATCTGAAGCTGAAATGCACCGTCGCGGAGCTCGACGCGAGGCCTCGATGAGCATGCGCATTGCCTCCTGATGATGTCTATGCATGATCTCCTTCCGCTTCAGATTGCCTGGCAAACGATACAACCGGACCCAAGACCAGGAATATCGATTGGTTAAGAGCGAATAATGCGCTAACTTAGCGTTGCAGAATATTTGGATTGCCAAGATGTTTGACGCCAAGAAATTCATGTTGTCTGGATTATCATCTGCTGTTGGCAGGTTTCATAAGAATAAAACTCTGCAAAAAGCTATTTTCAACGCCATTCGCCTGAACAGAGCGGAAGTAGCCGACATCATACTGGACGACAATGCCAGGTTCCTCAGCTATTGCATGGCCAGGCGAAGCTGGTCGCACGCGCAGATCATGCAGGATCTCTGGGTCTGTTTCGAGCTGGCAGAGAAAAGAAACGGATTTTTCGTGGAATTCGGCTCGACCAATGGCTTGAAGAATAGCAACAGCTGGCTCCTTGAAAAGAAGTTCGGCTGGAATGGGATCCTCGCCGAGCCGAACCCGATCTGGCATTCCGATCTGGCGGCCAACAGATCCGCCTCCATCGAGCATCGATGCGTATCATCGAGTTCCGGCGCAACAGTCAAGTTCATCGTTACGGATGAAACTGACCCGGAATTGAGCTCCATTGCAGATTTTTCTCAGGGAGATCATTTTTCCGGCGTTCGCAGTCAGGGGAGACAGATCGAGGTAGAGACCATATCGCTGGACGACCTGCTTGATACCTACAATGCGCCAACCGTCATCGACTACTTTTCGATAGATACGGAAGGCAGTGAGCTGGACATACTTTCTGCCTATAGTTTCAGCCGTGAATTTCAGCTCATTTCCGTGGAGAATAATCCCAAGACCGAAACGGCGATCCAGACGCTCCTTGAGGGCAAGGGATACAGGCGCGTATTTCCGCAGTTCTCGCAATGGGACGGCTGGTATGTTTCGCGGACACTCAGAAGGGGAGAAACGCCCCAAATTATAGCGCCTGAATCCTGAGCGACGCACGGCCTTCCTTGCCAAACAAAGGCACAGACCATCGCACGGCTTTTCTTTCAGTCCGGCATCCCGGGGCGAGCTTTGTCGACACCTCCGCGCTCAGCTTTCGCAGAAAGCCTTGCATCCGAATGGGCTTGAAAGAGATTGTTGGTGAAGAGGTCCGACCCGTTCCTCGAGTTCGACCTGCCGATATCTCGTCCGAGCACTTTTACATAGATGACGTAAAGTAACACGCGCGGGAAAATATACCCAGCCTCGAGCACGGCAGCCAGAATGAAAGACCATGCTAAGATGTCGAGTGCAGAGCTACCAGAGCCGATATTGGAAAGTGCGTAGCCGACCATCACAATGAGCACGATGATCGTAAAAAGCAGAATTGGTACTCTTAGGGCACATAAAGCCCCGACTACGAAAGAGACAATGAGACCCCAAGCCATCAAACGTCCAGCTCCGAGTAGTTCATCTTCGATCAAAAATAATACCTGTTCATAGTATCCGTGATCTGTGCCTCTGGGACAAGTCGAATATTTCCAGCTTATGCGGTTATACGCCCAATTTTCAGAGAAAGACTGACGATGAGGGTGAAATTACTACTCTGAGATGATTATTGGCTGCGATCGATACGCGCAAAATGCGAAAGCCGCTCTAAAAGCATCCTCTGCTTGCAGGCCTTTTGGATTTGCCCGAATCTACGGAACCGTCTTGTCATCACGGAGACAATGCCGGGCCTAACCCATTGTCTGTCGTTTGAGTCAGCGCCTGCGGCTTTTCATCTTCGACGCGAATGACATCGCCGGGCGCGACCGGGTCATTGTCGCTCGCAGGCATGCTATGTAAGCTGCCGTCGACGATACGATCTATCGTGGTCTTGAGCGTGCGCCGCGGATCCTCGCTTGCCAGACTTGCCGCAGCCGCGGGGGCACGCGCTTGAATATTGTCGAGAAGAGCTTGGGTCGTTGCTGACTTCTCCCTGTTGGCTGCGAGGCGATCGCGCACATCTGCCGCCTCGGTCAATGCCTGCGTACGATAGCGATTGCTGACATCGGCAATATCGCCATCCGCCTTCGCGATGTCCTGCCGTGCCTTGAGATTGGCAAGTGCCACGTCAAGATTCTGGCTTTCGAGCTGGGCCAGGTTCTGATTGGCGTTAAGCTCGCGCGATGACACGGTCAACCCCTGGGAGATCAGCTTGTTGACCGTTCCGACATCCTTGTTGGCGAGTTCTATCTGCTTTGCAAGCGAAGCGGCCTTCGAGGTGAGAGCTTCGATCTGATTGCTGGCGAGAAGCTTTGCCTGGTTCAGCGCATCGGTCTCGGTGCGCAAGGAGCGCTGTCGCGTATCGAACAAATCCTGCTCTTCGTCCATCATGCGGGCGATAAGCGGATCGTCTGCACGCTGCATCAACTCCGGCGGAAAGCTGATCGAGGGCTTGTTGTCGATGACGGCGTCCAGACGCGCCTGCCGCGCCAGAAGGCTGAGCCGCTCGACATCCAAAGAGCGCAGATCACCCCGGGCGACCACGGCGTCTCGCTGCAGACCGACAAGCGTCGGGTCAGTGACACCGAATGTCCCTCCGGCCATGCTGAGGGCTTGAATGACCGTAAGGCCAGGACTGTAATCATAACGCCCGGGCTTGGCCACCAGACCGGTCAGGAAGAATGGCCGGTATTGCGCCACCTCCACCGAGGCGTTGGGACGCTTTTGCATGCCGACCTGCGTCTTCAACCGCTCGCCGATGCTCTCGGCGACCTGCTCGGAAGTCATGCCGGCTGCCGGTACGGTCCCGATGATAGGCAGCGACAGGTTACCCGATGCCGATATGACAAATTCGCCGGTCAGCGGCTCCCATTCGACAGCGGAGCCGGCCATCGGGCGCCATTCATATACGCGTATGCGCAACTTGTCCTGCGGGCCGAGAATATAGTCATCCGCACGAGCGCTCGACATCCCCAGCACGAAAGCCATGCCGACCGCAGCCAGAATAGGCAACCGATACACAAAACGCCGATTAATTTCCCCGGCCACCGACTTATTCAGCTCCATGGCTTCCACTCCTATTCGAGGGTGAAGGCGCCTCATTGGTGCCGCCCTCCGACAATAATTAGCCATGAACGACCTTAGGCTGCCCGCCGGTCGATCTGTTGACGAAGGACGCAAATCTTCTCATGAAGATTTCCGTTCTGAATTCCGCGGCACGCGCGACGGCGTCACCCGGACGAAGATCCATACGCTCGAGATGCTCGACTGCCTCGATCAATGCATCGACGGTCTGGGTCTCGAAAAAGATCCCCGTCTTTCCGGCAACGACCGTTTCGGTTGCCCCTCCGCGATTGAACGCAATAACCGGCCGACCGCTCGCCATTGCTTCGACCGGCACGATCCCAAAATCCTCTTCACCCGGGAAAACCAACGCCCTGCAGCGCGCATATTGCTCTTGCAGAACCCGAAACGGCTGCGGCCCCATCATCGTTACCGTGGGCCCCGCCATTTTCTGCAATCGTTCCAGCATTTCGCCGCCGCCGATGACGACGAGCTTCGCCTTCATTCGGTTGAATGCCTCTACGGCAAGGTCGGGTCGCTTATAGCTGACGAGTTCGCCGACCATTAGATAATGATCGCCGACTTCCGACCGGGGCACAGGATGAAATGCAGAGGTATCGACCGGCGGGTGAATGATTTCGGCATCTCGCCGGTAGTAGCTCTTGATACGCCGCGCAACGGTGAGCGAATTTGCAGCAAAATCATCGACGCGATTGGCGGTCGCCACGTCCCATGTTCTTAGATAATGCGCGAGCGGCGGCATCATCAGGCGGGTCATGAGGCCGGAACTATCATAATAGCTATTATACATGTTCCAGATATACCTCATCGGTGAATGGCAATAACACACATGCAGAGCCGTCGAATTGGGTATTATTCCCTTGGCCGGCCCGGATTCGCTGCTGATAACAAGATCATATTCATTCAGATTCACCTGCTCGAGCGCCATGGGCATCAACGGGAGATATCTCTTGTACATCCGCTTCGCATAGGGAAGCCGATCTATGAAGGTCGTATAGACACGATGTTTCTTGATGACGTCAGAGATGACCGAGGGATCGTAGACATGCGTAAAGATATCGGCACCGGGGTACATCCGGCAGAGGGCCTCCAGAACCTTTTCCCCCCCACGCATTCCAACCAACCAGTAATGTATGATTGCGACACGCATGAAGTACCCCATGAACCGAACAGTTAAACTATATTCAATGTATAGTCTGGAGTTATACTGATTTATTCAGCCGCTCCGACATATTCAGGCTTCGCGCTTTGACATCCGTTGCACTTTTCTGCCGTAGCGTGTGCCGGGAAGGCTGAGCCGTATCGGAATTCAGCCATTTATACGGGCTTATGCTTTCACTATGACGCTCGATGAAAGCCCGCATATCAGCTTCCAACTGGCTCGCTGATGTCTGAGCGCCAGGCGGTGACCGCCTGCGGCTCATTTCCCCGAACCAGCTCTCGACCTGACGCAACCAGAAAACCGGTGTAGGTGTGAAATGCAGGTGATAGCGGGGGCGATGCATCAGCCAGGACTGAACCAATGAGTTTTTATGCACCTCGCTATTGTCCAAAATGATGTGAATATCGATCTCGGGCCGGGCGCCCGCATCAATCTGTTTGAGAAATTCCAGAAACTCGCCGGCGCCATGCTGCTTGTGATATCTATCGATTACAAAACCGCAAACAATATCGAGGGCGCCGACCAGCGAGACGGTCCCTTGCCAAGGTGCGGGATGGGCCTGACCTTCGCCCCCCGAGCGGTTTGACGACCCCACGGATCGCTCGTCGTCAAGCTTCTGAAGAAGGCCGCGCTCGTTGACACCCAACACCAGAGCGCGATTGGGCGGAGACATGTAAAGTCCAAGAATATCAATGACCTTATCGATAAAAAGCGGATCAGTTGAGAGCTTGAATGTCTGCATGCGATGCGGCTGAAGACCGAAAGCCGCCCATATGCGCCGAATTGTCGTATGCGAAAATCCGGTCGCCGCCGCCATCGAACGGATCGACCAATGGGTAGCGTCGGGCGAGGATTGAAGAGTGCGCTCAATAATGGCCGCAATCTGTTCGTCATCGATCGTGCGCGGCCGACCCGGCCGCTCCTGATCGAGAAGCCCGTCTGTACGATTTTTCAAGAAGCGCCGCCGCCACTTGCCGACGGTGTTTTCATGGATTCCAAGCTTCGCCGCCACGGCCTTGCTGGTCATGCCATCTGCGCAGTAAAGGATGATCTGGCATCGTTCGGCCATAGAGCGCGCTGCCGCCCGACGCCGATGCACTTGCAGCTCCAGATAATCTCGCTCTTCCTTACTCAAAACCAAGGGCTCTGTGGGCCGTCCGGTCGCATTTGCCATCGCTAAGCTCCCTGCCAACAAGTACTCACTAAATAACTCGAACTTATGTTCCGGTCACCATCCACACAACCAAATATATATAGAGACGATAACCGCCGTATATATTAAGATATACAAAAATAAGTTGTGTAATAACTCGAATTTATCGGAAATAACGCACATATATTGCAGAGCAACAAAGACATTGTCAAATTATTTATTATTTGTTAATCTCAAACTACATTCGATCTCGGCGCGGGACAGCGCCTTTCTAAACATTGCTGACGACATTTCTTTGTTTCTTCCGAATGCGGGGCAAGCTGATGAGGGAAATTAACGTTAGACGTGAGCTCGATACACTGGGCGATCTGGGAACGCGTCGCAGCAGCGGCACGTCCATTCGTCGGGCAAACAACAGAACTCCAACCTCCAGCACGACCAAGCGTTGCGTTGATGCCGCCCTGGCCGGGATAGCATTGGTTGTATTGGCGCCAATGATCGTCATGGTTGTGGCTATTCTTTTGGTAACGCAGGGGCGACCGATCTTCCATTCGCATCGACGCGTTGGCAAAAATGGGGTCCTGTTTCCCTGCCTCAAATTCAGAACGATGGTCAAGAATGGCGAGGAAGTTTTAGCCCAGCATCTTGATGCCAATCCTGCCCTCAGGGCCGAGTGGAACGCGACGCGCAAGCTCAAGGACGACCCGCGCGTCACGCAATTCGGCAGGCTGCTGCGCAAAAACAGCATCGATGAAATTCCCCAGCTTTTCAACGTGATACGGGGAGAAATGAGCCTTGTCGGGCCACGGCCGATCGTCGCAAGTGAAGCCGAGTTGTATGGGGCACATTTTGCCGACTATATCCGTGTCAGGCCCGGCCTGACAGGCCTTTGGCAGGTCAGCGGCCGTAGCGACACCAGCTATGATACGCGCATCGCACTTGATGTGCGCTATATTGCTGAACAGAGCCTATGGGGCGACGTCGTGATCATGGTCAAGACCATTCCGGCCGTCTTGTCGTCTCGGGGCAGCTACTGATCCGGCTGCCTCGGATGCATATTACATGCGATTGCATACGAGCTGCGTAAGCTTCCATTTTCGTAAGCTGCAGCTACCAAACGACCCAGTATAGATTTCCAGAACCTCCGCGGCAATCGACAGGAGGTATAAACTCCTGGCAGGGAAGGGTTAGCTTTGCACGATATTTATCTCACCGACCAATATGCCGAACTGAACCCAACGTGGCACGAGGAGGATTCCCCGTGGAAAGCACATCAGATCGAAGCGATTATTCGCAAAAATCGACTGAACTTCGATACACTTTGCGAAGTCGGCTGCGGTACGGGTGAAATCCTTCTGAATCTGTCGCGCTCCTTTCCAAAGGCACATTTTACCGGCTATGAGATTTCCCCTCACGCCTATCAAAGAGCAAAGACGAAGGAAACCAGCCGCGTTTCCTTTCAACTGAGCGATATACTTGAGGAGAAGGATAGTACTTTTGACGTCGTCGTCATTGCCGACGTGATCGAGCATGTCGAAGACTATATTTCCTTCATCAAGGGGCTGCGCTCTTGCGGTCGCTACAAGATCTTCCATATCCCGCTCGACCTTTCCGTGCAGTCGGTCCTGCGTGCTTGGCCGATCGCGAATTTGCGCGATAATGTCGGGCATCTACATTATTTCTTCAAGGATACGGCGCTTGCTACCCTGCGGGGCTGTGGCTACTCCGTTATCGACTATGCGTATACTGCAAGCCGCCTGGAATTACCCAATCAGGCTTTCAGCAGTACATTGATGCGGCTGCCGCGCAGGCTGCTTTATTCGATTCATCCGGATTTGGCAGTGCGAATCCTTGGCGGCTACTCTCTCCTCGTTCTTGCAGAGTAGTCATCCATGGCATCAGCGCAAACCCATGCCGGCGCCTACGATGGGGCAGATTTGCAGCTTCGCCCCGACGTCTCCGGCTCGGGGGGCGCCCCGAACCGCAACGCTGTCCAGCGTCGATCTCGTCGCCGCGAGGCTCTGACATGAGTATCGAGCCGATCGGTATCGCTGCCATTCTATGCGGGCTCTTCTGCCTCTTCCTCGGCGATAGTGCAACCGTCATAGCCCTGGGGGTGGCGGCTGTATTCGGATCGGCAGCGGCAATGTTCGTCGGAGCCGCCAATATTCAGCCCGGCCATGTTATGCTCGGCTTCCTACTATTGGGTGTCATGACGCGGGAACGTGCAACACGCGAATTTCTCCACGCGTTGAAATTCGGCGAACCTGGCTTCTGGTTTGCCCTCCTTGTCTTTTATGGCGTGCTGAGCGCATACTTTTCGCCGCGGATTCTGTCGGGCGTCACCCAGATCGTACCCCTCGGCACGACAATATTTGACGATAGCCGATCGACAGTTCCGCTTGTTCCTGTTTCAAGCAATCTTACGCAAAGTGTCTATATGGTTGGCAATCTTCTTTGCTACGCGTTGACGGTTGCGATTGCTTCCAATTGGCGCGGCTTTAATGCAGTCTTGACCGGGCTTCTTGCCTATGCCGTTGCCAACACTGCCTTTGCATTTCTTGACGTCGCCACCTATTCCACGGGCACACAAGGCATGCTTGCCTTCATACGAAATGCCCAGTATGTTCTCCATACCGACGATCAGATTGCCGGCGTCAAACGCATCGTTGGATCATTCACCGAAGCCTCTTCCTTTGCACGCTCAACCCTCGGTGTCTTTGCCTTCACCGGCACGCTCTGGCTCTGTGGCCGCCGTCCTTATCTCACTGGTTTTGTCGCCGTAACGTCGCTTATTCTGGTTGTGATGTCGACATCTTCAACCGGCCTTGTCGGCGCACCCGTGATGGGTTTGATCCTTTACCTGACGGCAATTGCCGTCGGAGGGCATAAGAATGCCCGCCGCTTCAGTACCCTGGCGATCGTATTCATACCGACGATTGCGACCGCGGCGGCGCTACTGATCGCGATAGATCCTGAGGTGTCGAAGACCGTATATAATTACATCGACATCATCGCACTCGGCAAATCCACGTCCGACTCCGCCGTTGAGCGAGGTTCCTGGAACATGGCCGCAATCCAGAATGTCGTCGACACCATGGGCGTAGGCGTCGGTCTCGGCACTGCTCGCACCTCCAGCTTTGCCCTTGCCCTTCTTGCAAATGTCGGCATCGCCGGTACGGTTTTCTATCTGCTTTTCGCCTTCGGAGCATTGATCAGGAAGCGTGGAACCCCGGGCAGCCTTACCGCGGATGCGCGGCTGGCGGCCTGCAACGGCTGCTTCGGCCTCCTTGTCGGCGATATGCTCGTCAGCCCCGTCATCGATCAGGGCCTATTCTTCTGCATGCTTGCCGGACTGGCGTCGGCCCTACCGGAACGCAGCAGACAACATACACGCACCGGTCGCCCTATAGGAGTAGTCACCATATGAGCGCTGGCGCCCTTTTTGCGGTCAACGGCCGCTTCCTCGGTCAGAATCCAACGGGCGTACAGCGTTACGCATCGAATGTGGTGCGCGCGCTCAACACGGCGCTTGCCGCCGCCGATGAACGGGCGGCGATCATTGCCCCTTCCGGGACAACGGATCCGGGGTTCAGTCATATGCCGCTAATGCAATCCGGAGCGCTTTCCGGCCATCCGTGGGAACAGATCACCTTGCCGGCACAATGGCATGGCCGCCTTCTCAATCTCTGTAACACGGCGCCGGCGACCAAGGCGGATCAGATCGTATGCATCCATGACGCCAATGTCTTCACCACGCCGGATAGTTATAGCCGGGCTTTCCGGATCGTCTATCAGACGCTTCAACCGCTTCTCGTAAAGCGCTCGGCTCGCATCGTGACCGTGTCGCATGCCGCGGCGCGCCAGATCACAAGACATCTGCCGATCCGGATCGAAGACATCGCCGTTCTTCCCAACGGTCACGAACATGCCTTTGGCTGGGATCCGGCGCTTGCGCAGATTGCGCCGAGCTTCGTCGCCGAAACCTTCGAGCGATGCGATCGTCAGTTCATCCTGGCACTCGGATCCAAGGCGCGACACAAGAACCTTGCACTACTCGTCGACGCCGCACCGGGGCTCGACGAGATGGGTATCGATATCGTCATTGCCGGTGGCGATGCAGGAATTTTCGTCCCGGGCGCACTCAAGGAACGGCCGAACGTCCATATGATAGGACGTGTTTCGGATCACGACTTGGCTTACCTGCTCGAAAGAGCGCTTTGCCTTGCCTTTCCATCCCTAACGGAAGGCTTCGGTCTGCCGATCGTGGAGGCGATGGCGCGTGGCTGCCCTGTCGTTGCCTCTTACTGTGCAAGCATACCGGAAGTCTGCGGCGACGCTGCTCTGCTTGCCTCGCCAACCGACCCGGCGGCATGGGTTCGACAAATCAGAACGCTGAAGGAATCTCCGGGATTGCGCATCGATCTGATGGGACGAGGATACGACCAGATCAAGAACTTCTCCTGGTCGCAAACGGCTGCCGGCTATATGGAGCTGCTGGCGCAGCCCATCGCGCGGCCAAAAACCTATAAGCCCTCCGGAATCGGAACTCCCCATATCGCGGTGATCGTCGCGACGCGAGGACGGCCGGCGACCGTAAACGCGACCGTGCGCCACCTGCTGGCCACACAGACGCTAAAACCCAAAACGGTCATCGTCTCCTGTATCGATGCCGCCGATGCCGGTAATCTCATCGGTCATCCCGACGTGACAGTCGTAACAGGCCCCGGTGGGTTGACGAGGCAACGAAATACCGCGCTGTTGAACATCCCCGAGGAATGCGAGATCGTCGCCTTTTTTGACGATGATTTCCTGGCAGACGGAAACTGGCTTGCGGCGGCGGCAAGGGCGTTTCGCGATGATAATCAGATCGTGGGCTTCACCGGCCGTGTGCTGGCCGATGGCGTCGGCGGTCCGGGAATCGGCCTTGAGGAAGCATTGCGCCTTGTCGAGACCGCGCCAGCGAGCGACGGGACCTGGGTAGAGCCCTACAGCCCGTACGGATGCAACATGGCCTTCCGGGCGGAGGCTATCGGTGAAACACGCTTCGACGAACGTCTGGTCCTTTATGGCTGGCTGGAGGATCGCGACTTTGCCGCAGCTCTCGGCAAGCAAGGGGGTCGCTTCGTTAAATGCGCGGAAGCGTTCGGAGTGCATATGGGTGTCAAAAGCGGCCGCGTCAGCGGGGACCGCTTTGGCTATTCGCAGGTGATCAACCCCATCTATATGCTGCGCAAGGGGACAATGACGGGCCCGATGGTCGCCAATCACATCTTCTGCAACATGGCCATGAACTTCTCGCGCGCCGTCTGGCCGGAACCTTTCGTCGACAGATGGGGGCGCGCAAAAGGCAATCTCATTGCAATCAAGGATCTCCTTTATGGGCGCCTTGAACCCGAACGGGCGGCAAAATTGCCGACGCGAAGCAAGGCAGAACAACTCAAGTCAGAGGTGAGGACTAGATGACGCAAAACGCTCCGTCTCTACTGGAACGGTCGTCACGGCTTTGGCGGTTGGACGAATTGCCCGCGGACAAGACCAGCGAAGGGCCGGTCGCGCTCCTGCGATCGTTGTGCATGCTCGCCCTGCGACACAAGACGAAGCTTATTCTTTGCACGGCAGTTGGCGTCGGCCTGGCAGCAGCCTATGCCCATTCATTGCCGCGCACCTACACGGCGACGGCCACTGTCCTGCTCGAACCTCGCCACCTCTCTTTGACTTCAAGCCAGGACGCCCAGAATTTCGACCTCAACAGGGCGGACGGCGAGCTTCAAATCATCCGTTCCGAGCGTCTGCTCTCGGCCGTATTCAGCAGCCTTAATCTTGGCAACAACCCGGAGCTTGGCCCGCAGCCGCCAAGCATAAGTGCGTTTGTCATCGGCAACATAACGGGTGCAATAAACTACGTGTGGTCTGCCATAAGCAGCCCCAACACGGGGAAAGCCCCTCGTTCCGATACCACGTCGGGCACACCGGCAAATAGCTCGGCTGGCGATGCGTACCAAGCAGCCTTCTCGAATTTCACACAGCATCTGGACGCGCGCCGTGTCGGTCAATCCTATGTTATCGAGATCAGCTATTCCTCGTCCAATCCGACGCTTGCGGCACGCATCGCGAACGCTACCGTTTCCGCCTACATCCTGCAGGCCGTGAGCTTCAAGGACGAAATGGCCCGGGCGGGAACCGAGGTTCTTCAGTGGCGCCTCGACGCGCTGGCAGCCCAGGTTGCTGCCGCGACCGATGCCATGAAGCTGGGAGCCTTGCCTGCGGTACCGACGCCCGACGGCGATGCACGAATTATCGGCGCGGCACTCGTACCGCTCAGTCCATCGGGGCCACGCGCCACCTTGATTACCGTTTTGGGAGGTATTCTCGGCGTGCTCTTCGGCTTCTCGATCATCGTTCTCAATCTCGCCTTCGATCGCAAGGTTCGCAATGCGAAAGATCTGGCGCGGGATACGGGGGTACCATGTCTCGGAAGCCTTCCGGATCCGGCTGGCCGGGCGAGCACCTTGCGTGGGACCTACAGCAGAAAGTCCTCGGTTGCCATCAATCAGCCAGGCAGCGCGTACGCCATGGCCATTCACAATCTCAGGACATCCATCGAGATCGCATGCTCGACCATTCGAAACGAGCGAGGACTGATCATCGCGATTACCGGATGGGAGCCGGGTCAAGGCATCTCGAAGATGGGCGTCAGTCTGGCGCAATTCCTCAGTCGAAGCGGCCGGCATGTCACCCTCTTTTATGATGAGGCGGGCCAGCACAATCACAGCAATCGCGAGTCGGATGATCTGCTGATGACATCGCTGGCAGATGCCCTCGTCGACGATATGCGGCCCGAGCAGATACTGCTCTCCAACGGACGCAATGACGGACAAGGCATCGCCCGTTTTCCGATCCATTCCACCAATGCACTGACAAATCTCTATGTCGATTTCCGCGACAGAAGGGCAGGACGGATCGTGGAGACCGCAAGGGCCAGAGGCGACGTCCTCCTGGCGTTACCTCCCGTCGGCAGCTCGTCGGATGCGGTCGCATTGTCAGTCCACGCCGATGCCGTGGTGGTGATTGCCAGCGCCGGCAGGACAACGACCGACCAGGTCAACGATACCTTGCTACAACTGCGACGCGCCGGCGCCAATGTCATAGGCACGGTCATCGATCTGGCAAAGGCATGATGCACGTCAAATCAAATCGGTAGTACTTGCTTCAAGGCACCTGCCATTCAATAAGATAAATTCCCATGAAACCGCCAAGAATTGCCGTCATCATTACCTGCTGGAATTATGAAGCCTATGTGGCGAATGCGATCCGCAGCGTCGTATCGCAGGATTGCGATGAATGTGAACTTGTCGTCATCGACGACGGTTCCACCGATACATCATGGGATGTCATCCAACGCGAAGGCGTTACAGCCTATCGCATTGAAAACAGCGGTCAGAGGGCAGCCGGCCTTTATGGCCTGGAGCGCACGCGGGCGCCCTTCGTGCTGTTTCTGGATGCGGATGACGAGCTGGCGCCGGGCTCCCTTGCGACGATCCTCTCGGAATTGGACGACGACGTTGCCAAACTTCAATTCTCTCTGACACGGATCGATCATCGCGGAGACACTCTCGGCGCCGGCACGACCCTCGAAGGATTTCGAGATCGCCACGTGATTGCAGACAGCGTGCTGCGTACGGGTGTTTATACCACCCCTCCGACATCGGGAAATGTCTTCAGACGCGACGTCTGCGAATATTTGAGAGAAATGGATTACGATCCAGCGATCGATGGATTGCCGCTCTTCGTCGCCCCTTTCATGGGCGATATCGTCAGCCTGCCCCAAAGGCTTGGGCGCTACCGCATCCACGGCAAAAATTTTTCCGGACTAGGACGCGCGGTCGATCCAGCCCCGTTGCGCCAAGAGCTGCGCCGATTTGTTATGAGGATGGAGCACTTGCGCCGAATTCTGGAGAGAACCGGACGCGCAGACGCGCTCGTTCGACCGGAAGAGGCCTATTATTATATCGAGCGCAATTTCTATCTGGCGATCGCGGAAGGCAGGCGCCCCCCGATCAAGTGCTTCCTTTCTCTGCTGCGAAAACTCCAACACCAGCAATACCCGTTGAAGACCAAGGGGACGATTGCGGCATTTTGCCTGCTCACGATGATATTGCCGAACCGGAACGCCCGCCGCGGCCTCGCCTACCGGCTGAACGGCGGCAACCGTTCGACCGTCGGACTCCTACAGGCGTTGATGTAACAAAGGCATCCTTCACGCGTGGCACAATCGAAGCATCACCGACGATCGGCCAATTCGAACCGTCCTTGGCCGGCGATCAAGCGCATGCCAAGCGCCAGCAGCGTGCCGACATAGGCCGCTGCACCGGTTCCAGCCACGAAGACAAGCTCGAGAACATGGTTCAAGGCACGACCTGACAATTGGTCGCGCAGTATTACGACCCATAAGACCATGACAATGGCAGCAAATCCGATTTTCCAGAGATTCTTCAACTGTGCCCATATTCCAAGCCCCAGTTGCCGCCGCACCTCATCCAGATAGAACGCGAACATGATGGTCGAAAGAAGCACCCTTGCAGCACTGACACCCGTGATCGAGAAAAGATAGAAGCCGATCGATATCAGTATGACCCGCAGGCACAAATCGATGCTATTCAACCTGAAAAGCACATGCGGGCGATCAAGCGCAAGGCTGACCGAATACAGCGTCTGAAAATAAGGTATTGGGATCACGGACAGGGATAGAAGGCTAAGCAAAGGAGCGGCGTCTTTCCATTTCTCACCTAGAAGCAGATCCGTGACGAGGTCTGCCGTCAGAAATATTCCGATGCAAGCGGGGATCGAAATAAGCATCGCAAACCGAGCCGCCTTTAGAAAGGCCAGACGCATTCGCTGCCGATCAGAAGTTATGAGCGAGAATGCAGCCATGACCGGCTGCAATGCGGGACCGATGAGAGACTGTGTTGGAACGACCGAGACATCGCTGGCAATTGCATAGCGTCCAAGCGTCGTGCTATCGGTCGTCGCGCCGATAAGAAAGCGATCGAACTGCCAGTTGAGCGCTGAAATCAATTGTGCGGAACTAAACCATCCAACGAATCCGGCGAAATCCGAGAGACGCCGCAGCGAAAACGCCGGCCGATATGGTGCAAGAAGATAGGAAACCACCACAGCCGCCACTGAATTGGTGACGAAATTCGCGGCGATTGCCCAATAGCTGCCTCCCGAAAAGACCGTGATCATCGCAATGACAAAGGCACATAGTTTCCCGCTGAACTCCAGAAGAAAGGTTTGACGAAAGCCGAGCTCCCGGACGAAATGTACCATCGCTGGACTGCAGAAACCCCTGGCAATCGGCCCGATCGCCAGAACGGCAATCAGCGGAGTGAGTTGCGGATTGTGATTGATCCACGAGAAGGGCCACGCGGCGGCCAGGACGATGAGCGCAATCAGGCCGCTTCTTACCACACTCAGCGTAAAGCCCGTATCGAGGTGGCTCTTGTCGACCATATCGAGCCGAACCATCGCCTGCGTGACGGGCACTTCCAACACCGTATCGACCACCACGACAAGCGACATCGCCAGCGCCGCCAAACCGAAATCGGCGGGTGTCAGGATACGAGCGAAGAGAAGAAGCGTGCAGAAATCGACGAGGCGGCCGATAAAGCGTGAAACGACGAGCCAACCGGCTCCCTTGAAGGCTTTTAATGCAAGCATGCGACCCTAGCGCTCCGTCTGTCTGGGACCCGGCCCGCGGCTGCGACGGCGCAACGCAAAGACCTGATGTCGAAAGCAGCTCATCACTGACGACCGTTCCAAGGCTTTGCGAGTCGGAACGATCCCCGTGCCCCATCCGGTATCCGTCGCTCTCCTAGAGAAACCGTTATGCGCCATATCACTCATGTACATATCCTTGGCAGCCTCCGTTGTTCAGCGATACAGCCGGGCCGAGACCCCTCGCAGCACATGCGCCATTTCCAGCGCCGCAAGCAACGGCGGCTTGAAGCGGGGGAAATCACGAGCGATGGCGCCCTCACGCCAAAGATGGGATTTCACCGACATCAGCTTCGCGGCTAGGGCGACTTTCTGCGAATGATTGAGCACTTGAACAAGATCGGAGCGGCCGAAATCCACGGAGCGGGCGCCGACGTCGAGCGCGACAACATCGCTGGGGCTTGGATTGATGATCGCCTGCTTCAGACGAAGCCACGCACGCCCGGCATCCTGCAGAACTTGTCCTCCCGTCTCGACCTGTTCGATATATTGCAGCGCGCCAGTCAGAAGCGGATTTCCGGCCGACGGATCCACCGCGCCGAACCGGATATCCCCGGCATTGGAGACGACGGCACCCTCAGCTGTCTCACTGAAATGACGAACGGAAGAGAGTGCCGGCTCGAACAGGCTTTCGATGATCTGCCAGTATCGTAGAATGACGGTTTCCGGCTTGAAAGGGTTATAAAGATTCTGCTCGACGACAAGGCCGGCGACCCTGGGAAAATGATCCTCACTCAGACCCTTGTAGTTGCACCGGGCAAACTGGATCGTCTCGAAGCGCCGTTGAGGAAACCCCGCAGACAACAGGCGCTGCGTGCTGCCGTAAAAGCCGGTATCGCAAAGTATGATGCGCTGCGCTCCGGCAGAGATCTGTTCCAGGTGGCGAGCAAAGAGATCGTTCTGTTTGCGGATGTCATCAAGAACGTCTCGCCCAGCATCCGTATCCAGAAGGGCAAAAAACCGCGCGGGATCGAATATATGGCGCCAGGTATCAGGCAATTCATAGGCACGCCCGCCCAGGGCGCGAGCGACATCTGCAAAGCTTCCACCCTGGAATTCGCGTCCAAGCTCATCCAGGACCGCGGGGCTTCGAAGCACGACCGCCGAGCGCGCGGCCACGAGCCTTGAAATCTGGATATTGTCACGCTTGAGATCGAGTGGAAGCCCCAGCTTTTTCACGAGGCGTTCGAACGCCTCGCGGATGCCGATGCCGCCACGCGCGCAGAAGAGCAGCGCGGTGTCATGCCCAAGTCTGGCCTGAGCAGCATAGAGCCAGATATAGAGACAAAATTCTGCAACGATCGGCCCGAAGACATCTCGGCCAAACAAGACTTTGTCGCTTAGCGTGGGTGGCGCAGGGACGTGCCGCCAAGGCTGCTTCCCCAATCGACTGATCGCCTCAGTTTTTGCTCCGTCCACGCGCGAGGCGTAGCGTTCCAATCGGCTCTTGGGCAGGTGAAGTGTACGCAATCCCATCGAGTCCGGCATTCGAAAATCGGCGATATCGTCATCGCCTATGTGCAAGACGCGAGATGGAGCAACGGACTCGTTCTCGAGCATGACGGAGAACAATGCGCCATAGCGCTTGCTTGCCTGGGCGTCGGCGCTCGAATAGACGCGATCGATCAAGCCTGGGCCATGAAAATGATTGATCAGCACCGTAAGCTCTGCAGCGGAAAGCGCTGTATCGCTGACGGCAACGATACGGGTTCCCGCCTGGCGAAACTGCCGCAGCAGGGCAGCAAGCCAGGCGTTTGCGCGAAGAGCCGTCTTCTCGACCGAAAGCTCTATGGCGATGCGCTCTCCGACAAGATCGTTCGGCAAGCCAAGCAATTGGAGCTGCCTGCGGATAATGTCGCTCAGTTGCACTTCGCCAACCCCTCCGCCCATGTTGAGCGCGCGATAGGCGAACTTCTGCGCGAGAAGACGACACCTGACCAGTTCAGCCTTCTCGACAAACAGTCCCTTTTCTTTCAGGAGGCGGGCAAACCGGGTTTCGCCGGCGGCAATGCGCGAACGCTGCGACGTTCCACGGCGCAACAGCAGTGTGTCGAATACATCGGTGGAAATCAGGTCGATTTCGCCAAGATTATTGTAGACATCGTCGAGGCTTGGCCGCAGCACGAGATAACTCCCTCGGCGTTCACCGGAATAGTAATAATCGACACAGTCATAATTTATTCGCAATCAAATCTGGCGTCCCATCAGAAGACGAGCCGATCCGCCGATGATCTAACTACACAAATACGGATATATCAAGTAAAATTGCAATATATATTGAGTATTCACTCGAATTTTTGTTCCATATAGAACTTACACAGATTTGTGATACACCATTAATGAAGTGAGTTCCGAGCACTTTTCGACTTAAACTTTCAATAAGCAAAATTTAATCTAGTGCATGAAAAGCCGCAGCAGGGGACGCTTCCATGAACGATGCGGGTCATTATGCCGCCAACGATGTTATCGCCGAAGTAGAGAGATTTGATGCCATAGTGCTGGGGGCGGGCATCTCTGGGCTGGTCTCCGCCTCGGTCCTCCAAAAGCAGGGCTATCAGCGCATCCTGATCGTCGACACCTACGGCCATGTCGGGGGCAATCACATCGACTGGTCGCATGGAGGATATACATTCGATATCGGCAGCCTGATCTTTCAGGACGACTCCCCGTTGCTTGCCCATTTTCCGGAATTGCTGCCGCTCTATGTTCCGATCGAACCGACATGGGCGCGCTTGAACCCTCAGGGAATGATCACTGCCTATCCGATTTCGGTACGCGATGACATTTTCAGCGCCGGCGTCGCTGAAGTAGTCCGAATTTTCTCCTCGGTCATTTTCGCGCGGCTCTTTCAGCGAAAGATGCGCAACGCGAAAGAATTTGCCCGCTATTGGATCGGGAGCCGCCTGCTGCATCGCTCCGGCCTGGAATCCTACATGAAGCGTTTCTATGGAGCGGCCGTCGAAAGCATAGACATCGATCTCGCTCGCAAGCGGATGCTCTGGATCAGCGAGCATGCCTCCTTGAAAAATCAGATCGCGCGGGCATTCAGACGCAGTCACAAAGGACCGAAAAACCGGCAGATGGCTCGCCCGAAGGAAGGTTTTCAATTCCTCTACCGGGCTGCAGTCGAACGGTTGGAGCAGCGTGGCGCGGAATTTGATTTGGCAGCGGACATGCAGACGATCCGCAAGGTTCACGATCAGCTCCACCTGCAACTGCAAGACAGGGTCGTGGCTTCACATCGCGTTATCTCGACCATACCCATTCATATGGCCGAAAAACTGTGTGGCCTCGATTCCGGCCGGAAGCTTGAGACGATCACCCTCATCTCCCTCTATTTCAGCTTTTCCGGCAATCGCGGCTTTTCGCAACCGATCATCTATAATTTCTCGCATCAAGGCGCCTGGAAGCGCTTGACGATGTACTCCGATTTCTACGGTCGGGTCGATGATCGCGAATATTTCACAGTCGAGGTCATCGGCAATCAGATTGGCTGCTCGATAGAACGCGCCGAGAGCGACTTCAGGGATCATGTTCACGCCAACGCCCTTTTTGAGGGTGATCTCAAATTGGAAGGCAGCGACATGCTCGCAGAAGCATATCCCATCTATAGCAAGGGTGCTGCTGGCCATGCTGCCCAAGCAATGCAACAACTCCTTGCGTTCGGTCTCGAATCCTTAGGCCGCCAGGGTGGTTTCAACTATCAGCCAACAGCACGGGCTTCAACAGTGGAAGCAGAAGCAGCACTGCAAAGGCCAATACCATAGGCATTGACAACAGCACTCCTGTATAATTGGAAATACCATTCGAGATAGCAGCGAATTCTATAATATAAACGCGATGCTTTATCATTGCCATGCCAGGACAGCTAAAGCATACTACGTCATCATCCTCGATATATCGTGTTTATATTTATCACACTTATATAAGGTGCATTCATGCGGATCTTGCATATACTGAATCACACGAACAGGCTGAATGGACATGTCCATGCAGCAGTCGATCTGGCATGTGCACAGGCCCAATTGGGACATGACGTATGTATTGCAAGCGGCGGCGGTGATTTCGACCCGCTGCTACACAAGAATAATGTCGCAACGGTAATGGTTGACCACCAACGAAAGCCGGTCAATCTTTTGAAATCATCCTTCGCCTTGCGCAAGCACGTCCATGCATGGCAGCCCGATATTGTCCATGCCCATATGATGACAAGTGCAGTTCTGGCGTGGCCGATTTGCAGGTTGTCGGGCACTCCGCTCGTCACCACCGTTCACAATGAATTCGAAAAGAGCGCGATCTTGATGGGCCTTGGAAACCGCGTCATCGCAGTCAGCGAGGCCGTGCGCGCTTCCATGCTCAGGCGGGGGATACCGTCATCGAAGCTTTGTGTGGTCCTTAACGGGACGATCGGCTCGGTCCGCTCCGAAGGCCGCAGCAGAACGCCGGTCGATCTGCCATCTCCGAGCATCCTTTTCGTCGGCGGCCTACATCCGAGGAAAGGCCTGCCCGATCTCTTTGAGGCCTTTCGCCTGGCGCATGAACAGCATCCCGAGGCCAGACTTGTTATCGTCGGAGAAGGGCCCTTCCAAACCGACTACATGGAAATGGTGGCAAAGATGGAGTGCGCTTCGGCCGTCGCCTTCCTGGGCGCCAAGGAGGATCCATTCCCCTGGATGGCGGCGGCGGATATTTTTGTACTGCCGTCACATGCCGATCCGGCACCGCTGGTTCTCTCCGAAGCCCGCGAGGCAGGGTGCGCGGTTATCGGCAGCAATGTGGACGGGATCCCGCAGCTCCTGGAATATGGGGCGGCGGGAATACTGGTGCCGCCGCACGATCCGCCCGCTTTGGCCGCCGTGCTCAGCGAACTCCTTGGAGAACCTGTCCGAATGCAGGAGTGGAAGGATAAGAGCCAAGTTCATCTCGACCGCCTGACGATCAGTCGCGTCGCCCATGAGACGCTAGATATCTATGGCAGCGCCCTTGCAGCCGGCTCGAAGAACGCAGCCGTCGCCGCGTAGGACTTGAACCGTCAGGGACGATGCAATCGATCGAGGAGAAGCAGCAATGCCAAGCCTGACATCCCGGCGCAACGTGCTGATAGGCACGGCATCGTTGGCAGCGGCCGGCGGCCTGCTGCTTGCAAACCGTCATCCGGCGGCGCAGGTACAGCAGGATCCGACCGCAGGCCGTACCGTCATCTTCGATGAAAACTTTACAGCGCTTGATCAGACGACCTGGCATGCCGGGGCCAAGGCGACCACCTTTGACAGCGGCTTTTATGGCAGATCGGCCTTCAGCCGCTTCGGTGGTGAGGAAGGGTTCGATCCTTATGCGATCGTCGACGATCCATCCGCCAGCAACGGCAAGGCACTGCAGATCTCGGCTCAATATATTGGGCGCCCCATGCAGGTGCCGAACTATTACGGCAACAATCTTCCCGAATATCAATGGATATCGGGCAATATCCAGACGGCGAGGCCTGACGGCACGATCCTGAGGGGTTGGCGACAAGGCTATTTCGAGGCGCGGATGTGGTTTCCTGCCCATCCCTTGAGCTTTCCGGCTTTCTGGCTGATGAATGGCAGAAGCATTCTGTTCCCAGCAACGAGCAACGAACTCGACATAGTCGAGCAGAAGGGCTGGGAGCGCAATTTATACGGCGCCTATCTGCATGAATGGGGCAAGCCTGGCGAGCATCACGAAGGAGTGGGCGTTCCCACCGACGTCGATATTACAACCGGCTATTTCCGCTATGGCCTGCTCATCGAAGGTGCACGCTGCCGCTTCTATTTCGAACGCAAGCAAATCGCCGATCCGAAGACCGGCGGGCTCATCGAGTGGACGCTCGGACGCGCGGCAGAGATGGACGCGCAGAACGATATCTTTTGGCCGCTCCTGACGCTGGCTCTGCGCTCGGATGTCCCCTTCCCCGATCCTTTGCAGCCGCAGGATCGCCAAACCCACATGCGTGTCGACTACATGCGGGTCTATGCATGATATCCCTAAGACCCGGCGAGCGCCGGGTTTCATGATGCCGTCATCTTTCAGGCAATCAGCGGTGCAGGTCCCATGGCGGCTATCCGCAAGGCATCTGCATGAACATCCACGACGCGTTCTGTGTCGTAAATATCAATGAAGTTTTGCCGAAATTCGGCATGCGCACGCTCTTCCTCGATATGGTCGCAATAGTAAAGCATCGCCCTGACAAGCTCCTCGCCTCCGGAAACCGGCACGAGAAGGCCGAGGCGTCTATCGACCAATATGTCGCTCGGGCCAAATTCACAATCGGTCGAGATGACCGGCAGCCCAAATCGCAACGCCTCACATATTGCCAACGACCACCCTTCCCAGCGTGATGTCGACACATAGACATCACTCGCCGCCAGTGCCGGTGAGGGATTGTCGGGATGGTGTTCGACGCTTACTACGGCTGCGAGCTCCAAATCCCGTATCTGGTTACGCAGTTCAGCCTCGCCGTCTCCATAACCCACGACCTTCAGCCTGATATTAGGACGAAGCTTGTAGGCTTCGGCAAATGCCGTGAGGAGAATGTCCTGCCCCTTCTGGAAGGAGAAGCGACCAACATTTACAAACGTGACGTGCCCCTCTTCTCCCTCGGGCTTTTGAAGGGCATCGAAGCGTCTGACGGGATTGGGCAGCCAATATTGCCGGACGTTGCTTCTGAACATCGCTTTGAACGATTCAAGCTGCCTTGGCGACGTGCCGAACACATAGGTCAGCCGCTTGATGAAATAGATCCTCATCAGGAAGAACAGGATCTTCGCTTTCAGATGGCTTGGCTCCAGCCGCGGGTTGCCATGCAGGTGCATGGCAAAGTTCCGCCGGATGCCGATACAGGCAATCATGCAGATCACTGTCGGCTCGATCTGCGGAACAACGACCAAGTCATAGTCTTTTGCGCCGATGACATCGCGCAAGACCGACATGAGCTCGCGTCTGTTGTGTACGATCCTGTCGATTATGTTGTAGCTCTGTGTTCCGTGCGGCCGATTTTTATGCTCGGACGTGTAGAGAACATCGATATCGAAATCGGCGGGATATTTATCGGAGAGGGCTGAGCATATCGTATCGACAACTCTCTCGATACCGGCAAACGAACTCGTTCCCGGCTGGATATAGAGAATTCTCTTGGGGGACGCAGGCGAAGCCTGATCCGTCTCAGTCGATAATGCGGCCTTCATATGCACGCGCCCTCTTCGACCTGTCCGTTCGTCTCTAACTATACTATCAATGCTAAAGCTATATGAGGGAATATTGCCTCAAATTCGGGAGAAATCTACACGAATAATGCCGGCGATCGAATAAGTTCTCGTTCGCGACTATAAACCTCGCCTTACGCCTATTCGAGCATTCGATCTTGCTGCATCAGCCAGTTCCAGGAGCCCTATTGGCTCGGATACATCAGTCGTGACAAGATCGATGCGGTGAGGCTGCTCGCCAGCAAATATTTTTCCGGTTAAGTCTCCCCCCGCCGGGCCTGAAAAATGCTGATCCCCTGCAGAGGCCAAAACCGGCCAAAATAATCCATAAAATTGGTAGAAAAAGAACAACCAGTCTTTCTCCTTTTGGTTCTGCCTGCGTAGGCTTTGTTTCAAGAATTCGCAGAACCCGAACCATCAGGATCTTTCTATGACCGAACGCCTTTTCTCGCTCTCCCTTTCCCGGCGCCGCTTGTTGATCACTTCATCCGCCGTGGCGACCGGTGCTTTGGCGGCGATGGCAGGCTTCACTCCCGCACATAGTGCCGGCGAGCCGAATGGCGGCGACATCACCTTCCTCATCGATTCATTGGGTGACAGCTGGATCCCGAACAACAGTGCGATTTCCAGTTTCCAGGGCCACATATGGGGTCACGTAACCGACAAGCTCATCTACGTGGATGCCGCCGGCAAGGTTAGCCCGTGGGTCGCCGAGCGCTGGGAGCAGAATGACAGTGCCACCGAGTTCACCCTCCATCTCAAGAGTGGTGTGACCTTCTCGGACGGTACGCCCCTCGATGCATCTGCCACTGTCGCCAATCTCGACATCTGGTACGCCGGACGCAAGAAAGAAGGCATCAACCCGATTGGGCTTTTCCCGAAGACCTACGACCACGCCGAGGCGGTCGATGCGACCACGGTGAAGGTCTTCTTCAAAAAGCCGACGCTCGGCTTCATTCCGACCCTTGGCTATCACGGCTCCATTCTGATCTCCCCCAAGACCATCGCACAGCCGGCCGCGCAGCAGGCCGATCTCAGCAAGACCTCCGGCAGCGGGCCCTATGTGGTCGATTCCTGGAAGGAAGGCGACTTCGTCAAGCTGGTCAAACGCAAGGATTACAACTGGGGTCCTGCGGCCGTCGGTCATACCGGTCGGGCCTATCTCGATACGATCACCTACAAGCTGGTATCCGAACCGTCACTGCGGGTTGCCGCAGTCCAATCCGGCCAGGCGGACGTTGCCTATAACGCCTCGCCGCAGGAGCTGACATCGCTCAAGCAGGACGGCTTTACCGTCGCGACGCCGCGTTATCTCGGCTTCGTCAATGGCTGGGCAATCAATACGAAACTCGCGCCTTACGATGACGTCAAGGTGCGACAAGCCTTGCAGGCCGGCATCAATCGCCGGGAAATCATCGATACCGTCTACACCCCCGACTGGAAGCTCGCGACATCATTCATTCAGAGCAACGTTCCCGGCGCGACCGATCACAGCGAGCTTCTGGCCTACAATCCAGACAGAGCCGAGAAACTCCTCGACGAGGCGGGCTGGAAAAAGGGGGCTGACGGCATACGCACCAAGGACGGCAAGCAGCTGTCATTGACGCTCAATTCCAACCCATATCTGGTGACCTCGAGGTCGATCGACGAACTCATCGCTCAGCAGCTCGGCAAGATCGGCTGGAAGGTCGATATCCGGGCCTATGACGTCGTGACCTACGGCCAGAAGGTTCAGTATGGCGGCGCCGGCGTCCCGGCCTATGAGGTGACGCGCAGCTTTATCGACGCCGGCACCGTCGCGAGCATCCTGACTAACGCCAATAACGGCGAGAACTGGTTCGCACTCGGCGAGAGCGACCAGAAGATCAACGAACTGCGCGACAAGATCGCCAGCGCCGGTTCTCTCGAGGCCAGAAACCCGCTGCTCGACGAGCTTCAGAAATATGTCCTCGAGCAGGGCTACTTCATTCCGCGCACACAGATGGTCCAGCGCATCTATGTCCAGTCTCCCAAGCTCAAAGGCGAGACATACAACGGCGTCGCCTATGCCAGCTATTACACGGCCACGATCAGTGACTGACCCACAGCGCAGCGAAGGGAAGCGAGGAGGTGACGAGCATGAACAATGCCTATCTTAGCTATGCTACAAAGCGCCTTGTCCAGGCCGTCATCGTCATCCTGCTGGCCTACGTCTTTACCTTCACCGTCGTCAGCGTTCTGCCGGGCGATCCCGTTACCAACGTTCTGCGCAACCCGCAAAACGGCTTCAGCGAGGCGGAGATCCAGGAGATCATTGCCGCCCAGGGCCTCGACAAGCCCGTTCTCGTGCAATTGTCGACATCGCTTTCCCGCTTCCTGATCGGCGATCTCGGCCTGTCGATGCGAACCAACCGTTCCGTGACGACCATGATCGCCGAGGTGCTGCCCTCGACGCTCGTTCTCGCCTTTGCGGGCCTCGTCGTCGCGCTGCTTTTGGCGATCGTAATTGCCTATGGCACCCAGTTCCTCCCAAAGAGGTTCGGCCAGGGCTTCCTGCGAGGTTTCCCGTCTCTGTTCCTGTCGGTGCCGAATTTCGTGATCGGCCTGGTGCTGATCCACATCTTCGGCTTCCAGCTCGGTCTCTTCCGCGTGATCAATCCCGACAGCTTCTGGGCAACTTTTTTCGCGGCGGTCGCACTCGGCATTCCGATATCGGCCCAGATCGCCGAAGTGCTTATCGCCAATCTGGATCACGAGTCGGGGCAGGAATATGCCGCCGTTGCCCGCAGCCGCGGCCTTGGCCAGATGCAACTTTTTGCCAGGCATCTCCTCAAGCCGTCTTCACTTCCGGTCATTACCGTCGTCGCGCTGACGATCGGCGAATTGCTCGGCGGCTCGCTGATCACCGAGGCGGTGTTCGGGCGCACCGGCATCGGCAGCTTGGTCCAGCGCTCGGTCAGCACCCAGGACCTGCCTGTCCTGCAGGCGGTCGTATCGCTCGCGGCCGTGGTTTTCGTGCTGGTCAACCTGATCGCCGATCTTGTCTATCCACTGCTCGACCCGCGCGTGAAACTGCTCGGCGGTGCCGAGCGCCGCCCGGCCGCTTCGGACGAAGGATCCGCCGATATTTCAAAGTCGGTGCTGTCATGACCCTTCTCTCGACCAATACGTCCCCGCGCATCACTGCTGGCAGCCGACTTGCCGGTTTCCGACTGCCGGCGACCGTCGCGCTCTCATTCGCGATCGTAGCGATCGTGATCGCGTGGTCGCTCGCACCGGGCCTGTTCACCAGCCACAATCCGGCGGTCGGCATTCCCTCCCAAAAGCTGCTCGCACCCAGCACCCAGCACTGGTTAGGAACCGATCAGCTCGGCCGCGATCTCTACACCCGCGTTGTCTATGGCTCGGCCGCCTCGGTCAGGAGTGCCCTGATCGCCGTCGTCATCGGTGCGGTCGCTGGCGGTTTCATCGGCCTGCTCGCCGGTTTCTTCGGCGGCCGTGTCGATATCGCCCTTGCCCGCCTGGTCGATGTCCTGCTTGCAATTCCGAAATTCCTGCTTGCCGTCATCGTCGTCACCGCGATCGGCTTCGACACCACGAACGCCGCCATCGCCACCGGCATCTCCTCGGTTGCCGTGTTTGCGCGGGTCATGCGGTCGGAAGTCATCAAGACCAGGCAGGCGACCTTCATCGAGGCTTCTTTCCTTTCGGGTGGCTCGCGCTGGCACATCCTGTGGCGGCACATCCTGCCGAACGCATCGCGCTCCGTGCTCCCGCTTGCCGTGCTGCAGTTTGGCGACTCGATCCTGGTGATCGCCAGCCTCGCCTTCCTCGGCTACGGCGATCCGCCGCCAGCCTCCGATTGGGGTCTGCTGATCTCGATCGGCAAGGACTACCTCAAGTGGCCATGGCTGGTCTACGCACCCGCCTTCGTCACGATCGCGACCGTCCTCTCTGTGAATAGGATCAGCCGATGGCTTCGCAAGATAGACTAAATGCAGTTCGCACCCTTGTCACCGAGAAAGCCCCGACGCCGCAGCGGCAAACGCCATTGCTTCAGGTGGAGGGCCTGTCCGTCTCCTACGGCTCGCATGAGGTCGTCAGCAATGTCGGCTTCGAGCTCGGCCGCGGCAAAAGCCTTGCACTCATCGGGGAATCGGGCTCGGGCAAGTCGACCATTGCGCGCGCCGTGCTGCGATTGCTTCCCCGCACGGGACAGGCGACGGGCCGCATCGCGGTCGACGGCCAGGACATATTGCAGCTCTCCGAGCGCCGCTTCCGCCATCTTCGAGGCCGGGCTGTCGGCTTCGTGCCGCAGGATCCGGGAAACGCACTCAACCCGGTGCGGACAATCGGTTCGCAGGCGATGGAAGCCGCAGCCCTTGTCGACGAGCCTAGCAAGGCAATCCGCAAGGCGCTCGTCCTGGAGACGTTCGCCCAGGTCGGGTTGGACAACCCGCAGCGTGTCTATGATTCCTACCCGCACCAGCTGTCCGGCGGCATGCTTCAGCGCGTCCTGATCGGACTCGCGATTCTGCCGCGGCCACAGTTGCTGGTCGCCGATGAGCCGACCTCGGCGCTCGATGTTACGATCCAGAAGAGAATCCTCGACCTGCTCTCACGGTTGCAGCAAGACCTCGACATCAGTCTGCTGCTCATCACCCATGACCTGGCGATCGCAGCCGAACGGGCAAACTCCCTTGTCGTTCTCAAGGATGGCATCGTTCAGGAGGCCGGCAGCACCGCGGCCGTTTTCTCCTCACCCGCATCGACTTACGCAAAGAAGCTGCATGCCGATGTTCCGGCGCTTAATCCCAACCGTTACTACAAGCTTCGGGATCCTGGCTTTCGGTTCCTTGACGCTGAGGGCAACAACTCGCCGAAGATCGAGGTCAAGGGTATCACCAAGAGCTTCACGGTCGACGGCAAGGTTCTGACGGCCGTTGATGACGTGTCCTTTACCGTTCCGGCGGGCACCACGCACGCACTGGTCGGCGAGTCCGGCTCCGGAAAGACGACAGCGATCCGGCTGCTGCTCGGGCTCGATCAACCGGACGCCGGTCATATTTCGGTCGCAGGAGAAAAACTCAGCGGACGCTCACATCACTCACTACGGTCCGTATGGCGCAATCTTCAGCTCGTCTATCAAAATCCATTCACATCGCTCGATCCGACCTGGAAGGTCGAGCAGCTTGTGCGCGAGCCGCTCGACAGGTTCGGCATCGGAACTCATGCCGAGCGGGCGGAACGGGTGCACGAAGCACTATCCAATGTCGGCCTTGGCGAGCACCTGCTTTCACGCAAGCCGCAAGCCTTGTCCGGCGGTCAGCGGCAGCGTGTCGCGATTGCCCGCTCGCTGGTCCTGAAGCCGGAGGTGATCGTGCTCGACGAGCCGACCTCGGCACTCGACGTGAGCGTGCAGGCTGATATCGTCGGAGTATTGCTCTCGCTGCAGGCAAGCCTTGGCCTCACCTATATATTCGTCTCCCACGATCTGGCCCTCGTGCGCCAATTCGCCCATACCGTCTCCGTGATGCAACGCGGGCGCATCGTCGAACACGGCAACGTCAGGGACATCTTCGACAATCCACGCGAGCCCTACACGGTGTCGTTGCTGGAATCGATCCCGGCCGCCGCCAGCCCTGCCCGCGCACCGTTCCCGCAACTCCGCCGGATCATCAGCCAGGAACAGATCGCATGAGTATCGTTGCACCCGCCGGCACCCTGCCCGCCACATTCCGCGCCAAGCGGCGGCTCGGCTTCAACACCCGTGTATCGTTCAACGATGAGGCCGGTCCGGCGCGGGGACTGCGCGACGGCATAGAACTATTCAAGGCAGCCGAGCGACTGGGCTACCAGTCGGGCTGGGCCTATTAGCGCCACTTCGATCACTACCTGTCCTCTCCGATCCCATTCTTTGCTGCGGTCGGCCAACATACAAGCCATATCACGCTCGGATCGGCTGTCATCCCGATGCGCTACCAGGACCCGATCCTGCTTGCCGAGGCAGCCGCCACTGCCGACCTGCTCATCGGCGAAAGGCTTGAGCTGGCCATCTCGACCGGCGCCAATGCTGCATTCGACGCGGTATTCGGCGCGGTCGATACCGATGCTCGAACGGAAGCAAAGCGCCGCCAGGCGCGTTTTCTTGCAGCAATTGCCGGCGAGGTGCTGCACACGGTCGATGGTCCAGGCCAAGGTGCCCCGGAGGGCACCGAACTGCGGGTGACCCCGCACAGCCCGACGCTGCGGTCGCGTATCCGGCAGGGGTCGGCAAGCCTGAGCTCAGCCGTGCAGGCCGCCGAACTCGGGATCGGCCTCATCTCCGGAACTGTCCAACACGACCACGCCGAAGGTGAGAGTTTCGGAGAATATCAAGCCCGCGCCATCGAGGCTTTCCGCGCGACATGGCGCCGGAAGCAGGGCACCGAGCCGCCGCCGGTCACTGTCGCGGCGTCGATCCTGGTCGGCACCACCGCCGAATTGCGGGAGAAATATGCCGCTTATGACCTCGAGCGCCAAACCAAGGGCATCGGGGCATCCCGGCCCGCAGGCGCCCTTGAACCGACCGCGCCGGCCATTCAGCCGCCGGGCGTCCAGATTTCGCCGGTCTTCCATGGCACCCCCGATCAGGTAATCGAAGCTGTGCTCAAGGATCCGGGCCTGGCGGCTGCCGACGAGATTGTTCTCTTCCTGCCGCCCGCTTTCGGTCTTGCGGAGAACGTGCGCCTCCTGGCAGATCTCGTACAGACGGTGGCCCCGAGCCTCGGCTGGTCGCCCACCGCGTGATGACGCATTTCAAGGCCTGAGAATATCCACTCGAAATACGTCCGCCGCTCAGTCACGAGAGCGGCGGCTAGAGCAATTCCAGGAAAAGTGCGCAACGGTTTTCCGTCCGGAATTTTGTGAAAACAAAGAGCTAGAGCGGTTCAGAAATTCCGTGAAAAGCTGAACCGCTCTATTGGCCGAACCTTCGTTCAGGCCGCCGGCGTTGGCTCGCCAAGCGAAAGCATCAACCGGTTTGCCCAGTTGAAGAAGGCCGCGCCATGGATCACATCCGCGATTTCCAGATCATCCAGTCCTTCTTCGCGCAACCTGCGGATTTCGTCGGCTCCAAATTGCGATGGCGTGGCCGTCAGCGCGGCTGAAACTTCCACGATGGCGTTCCATCGGCTGCCAAGATCGGCTTGAAGGCCCTCGTCCAACAGACGCTGCACATCCTCAGTCCGCTTGGAATGATGTGAAGCAAAACGCGAATGGACCGATGCGCAGAAGATGCATCCATTCGCCCGCGAAGCTGCCGTAGCAGCCAGTTCCCGTTCAGCGCGCGGAAGGCCGGCCGAGACATTGTAGAAGATATCCTTATCGGTCTTCGTACGCGCCTGCAAAATATCTGGGTCCCGCGCCAACAACATGAAGTAAGGCGATTTTGCGCGGGACGCGTCCACGAGGCCGGCCCAGTGGCGTTCGGTCAGCTCCGCTTCGTCAAGGGGCTGCAGCCAGGGCGTCCAGCCGATCTCAGCTTGAGTGAAGGCGTTTGGCCGGTTTTCGATTGCCGGATGAATAACAGTTTCGGTCATGGCAGAATTCCTTATCCGTGCGATTTAGGCTTGCGCGACCTTCCCGATGGCAGCGGAACTTGCTGTCAGGGCCTTCAGGCCGGTAACGACCCTGATCTGGAACGCAAGGAATGCGACGAGTTGCGACAGAGTGACGATGCCGGTGGTGGTCCAGCCGGCATCGAGCAACTTCTGCAATGCCCCGGCGCTTGCCTCCCTCGGTCGGAAGACCAGAAGGTGGATGTGTTCGAGCGCTGCGCTGAGTTTTGGGTCCAGAAGATTTCGGCTCTCACCCGAAACCTCGTAAACGAAGCCCGGCTTGTCCTCACGCGATAACGGGCCAGCCGGATAATGGCCGTAAGGCCCGTGTGCATTGCCCCGATCTATTTCGGCGTCGATGACGGCAACTAGGGCGGAGCCATGGGGTTCATCCTGGAGTTTGGAAGAATAATAGCTCCTGATCGCGGTTGCCTTGTGCAGCCCTGCAACGAAGGCCGCGGCGGCGAAGCGCTCCGCCGGAGTGACGCTTCCCCAATGCTCGGGTTCAAAGAGAGCCTCATAGCTCTTCTGCGCGTTGAGGCGCGTCTCGGGCCGCTGCTCCCGAAGACCGTCAAGACGGGATCCTGGCTCTATTCCCGCAAGGAAGTCGATAATATCTCTGTTCTGCAAAGTCATGGTCGATGCCTTCTCTTCGGATGCTGCTATTCAGGCCTGCGCGGCGAAGCGACGTTCGTTCTCGGTGGCGCCTTGCGGCACCCAGCCGAGCGCGGGTGCGACATGGGCGGCGGTCAGTTCCAGCGAGCGCAGAATGTATTCATGCGGCGGATCGATGGAGTGCACCTGAAAGACCAGATCGGTGACACGCGCCAAGGCCGCATCTGCCTGAAGCGCTTCAATAACGTCGTCGGGGGTACCGACGTGAACGTCGAACGCTTTGATCAGGTCGGCCGTGGTTTCGCCCGGAACCGCAAAACCCGCTGCCTTGAAGTGCTCGACGATCCGCCTCAGGCCGCGATCGGCGAAATGAAGAGCTTCTTTTCTGCTGTCGGCGACAAAGAGGCTCCGCGAACCCAATATTCGCGGATGTCGCCCGGCCGGCAGCGCCGAAAGATAGGCATCGATGATCGGGTTCTGCAGGTCCGAAAGCTTGGCGTCCGGTGTCTCCGGCGGGCGCGGCTGCGTCCTAGATAACATCAGCCCGTCGCCATCGCGGCCGGCACGCAAACCTCCACCGACGGAAAACGTCGCCTGCCAGACATGGTCGCGCAGATGCGGCGCGGCGGGATAAAGGCGGTTGCCGCCCGTAAGCTCTCCGCCCGCCCAGGCATTGCGCACCAAAGCAAGATGATTGCCATAAACCTCCGTGCGCTGGCTGCTTTCCAGGCCGAAGGGAAGAAAGGCTTGCGGAGTGCCGCCAGTGCCGAAGCCGATTTCCAGCCGCCCATCAAGCAGGCTGTCGAGCACGGCAGTATCTTCCGCGACCCGCACAGCATTTTCCATCGGCAGCGTGATGACGCCGGTGCCCAGGCGAATGCGCGATGTCTGCGGAGCCAGCGCAGCAAGGAATACCAATGGCGCGGGCAATCCGCCCTCATCGCCGTTAAAGTGATGCTGCGCCACCCAGGCAGAATCGAAGCCCTGTTTTTCGGCATGGATGATCTGCTCGGAAACCAGCCCGTAGCGCGTTTTCGCATCTGCCTGATCGAGGACCCGGCTGAAGAAACCTAATCTCTTCGGTAATGTTGATGTACTCATGAGGATTATCCTGCACTGATGAGGGTCGGATCTGTTGCCCGCGGAAACTTTTTGCCCGGCACTGCATCGATCAGTTCACGCGTGTAAGGGCTCTTGGGATTGCTGAAGACGTCTTCGACACCGCCTGTTTCGACCAGCCGCCCACCGTTGAGGACCGAGACCGTGTCTGCGATCTGACGCACCACCGCAAGATCATGGGAGACGAACAGATAGGTCAGTCCCAGCTCGCGCTGCAGCTCGTCCAAAAGATCGAGGATCTGCGCCTGCACCGTTACGTCGAGCGCGGAGACGGCCTCGTCGAGTACCAGGATCTGCGGATCGAGCACTAGGGCGCGCGCAATCGCCACGCGCTGACGTTGCCCTCCCGAAAGCGCGTGCGGCCGGCGTTGCAATAAGTCAGCCGGCAGTCTGACTTTTTCGAGAGTTGCCGCCACCTTCGCCAATCGTTCACGCCGGGGCAACCGTTCGAAATTCAACAGCGGTTCCTCCACGATCCTTTCGATCGTCTGACGCGGATCGAGCGAACCATAGGGATTTTGGTAGACGAGCTGGATCTTCTTGCGGAACAGTCTCAGCGTTTCGCCACGCAGCGAAGACAGATCGAGCCCATCGATCACAACCTGCCCGGAGGTCGGCCGCTGAAAGGCCGAAACGATCCTGATCGACGTCGTCTTGCCGGAGCCGGATTCGCCGACGATCGCATGCGTGCTGCCGCGGCGAACACGAAACGACACGTCGTCCACCGCCCTGAAACTACCATCGCTGCCAGTACCGAAATCCTGCACCAGCCCATCCACCACGATGATATCGTCTGCCGGCACAGCGGATACGCTCGCACGCGGCGGCGATCGTTTCGGCCGGGCGTTCAACGATGGCGCATCGGCAAGCAGACGGCGCGTGTAGCTGCTTTGCGGGTTTCTGAGAATATCGGCGGTGCGTCCTTGCTCCTGAATGCGGCCATGCTGCAGGACGATCAGCCGGTCGGATCGATCGGCGGCAATCCCGAGATCGTGGGTCACCAGAAGGACCGCGGTGCCATATTCGCGTCTCAGATCGTCGATCAGATCGAGTATGTGCCTCTGCACCGTCACGTCCAAGGCACTGGTGGGCTCGTCAGCGATGATCAGCGAAGGCTTCAACGCGATGGCGATCGCGATCAGCACACGCTGGCGCATCCCGCCGGAAAGCTCATGCGGATATTGCTTGACACGCAGTTCCGGCTGGCTGAGACCGACACGCTTCAGCAATTCGACTGCCTTGGCTCGAGCGGCAGCACCGGATGCCCGGCCATGGACCGTCAGGATTTCGGCGACCTGTTCGCCAATCGTTCTCACCGGATTGAGCGAATTGCCCGGATCCTGCGGTACGAGGCTAATGACGGAACCGCGAATGCCATCCAGCCGCCTTTGCGGCCAGCCGGCAATGTTCTCGCCGTTCAGGCGAACGGTTCCCTGCTGGAGCAGTCCACCTTCAGGCAGGAGACCAATGAGAGCTTGCGCCGTCGAACTCTTGCCGGAACCGGACTCCCCGACCAGGGCGACGACCTCACCGGCGCGAACCTCAAAGTCAATATCGTGAACGACCGTGCGCAGGCCGCTCCTGTCGCGATAGGCTACCCTAAGGCCTGCAGCATCGAGGATCGGCGCACCCTTTTCCGCAATTGTTCCAATGATTGGAGCCGTCATTTCCCGATACTCCCAAGCGCTCGGCTGATACGGTTGATGGAAATGACGACCAAGACCACGACGAGGCCGGGCGCCGCCGTCAGCCACCAGGCGGTTGCGATATAATTGCGTCCCTCGGCGATCAGCAGGCCCCATTCCGGTGTCGGCGGCGGCGCGCCGTAGCCGAGAAAGCCGAGGGTTGCGAGCTGCAGGATGGCCCAACCGGCCTGCAGCGCCGCAAAAGCGATCACCGAGGCCAGCGAATTCGGCAGGATGTGGCGCCAGAGAACCTTGAGGAAGGTGCCGCCGCTGCCGAAGGCGGCCTCGACATATTCGCTACGGCGCACGGTGACGACTTCGGAGCGGACCAATCGGGCAAATTTGGCAATCAGCGTGCAGCCGACCGCAATCGCGGCGTTGACGGTGCCGAATCCGAGCAGAACGATGATGCTGAGCGATAAAAGCAGATCCGGTATGGACAGCATGACGTCCACCAGTCTCATGATGACAGTCTCGATCCTGCCGCCGAACGATCCGGCAAGAAGGCCGAGCGTCGTGCCGGCCACAAGCGCGATACCGACGGCGGCAAGCGCGCCCGAAAGCGAATGCACGGCGCCATAGACGATGCGCGCATAGAGATCGCGCCCGAGCGAATCCGTCCCCAGGAGATGAGCGGCAGTCGGCGGCCCGAGATGCTGGCCGGGCAAACCCTGTATGGGATCATAGACCGTGAAAATGCCTGGGACGAGCGCCCACAACACAGCCAGTGCAAGAATGAGGCAGGCAAGGACGAGACCAGGCTGTATGCGCGGCAGATGCCAAGCAGCGCTGGCGTCCTTGCGAAGATCGGCCGTGACCGTCACGGACGATGCTCTTTCT
Organism: Rhizobium sp. BK491; assembly: GCF_014194925.1. Classification (NCBI taxonomy): domain Bacteria; kingdom Pseudomonadati; phylum Pseudomonadota; class Alphaproteobacteria; order Hyphomicrobiales; family Rhizobiaceae; genus Rhizobium; species Rhizobium sp. BK491. Next base: position 287,993 of record NZ_JACIAR010000003.1, on the reverse strand, counting down.
TCCTGGCTTGGCGCGTCCAGTTCGGCATGCCGTTGCGCGGGTTCGATCCTTGCCATCATGCCGCTCCCAGTTTGATCTTCAGACGGGGATCGAGCACGGGATAAAGAAGATCGACCACGAGATTGATGACGACGAAGGCGGTTGCTGCGACGACGACGATTGCCTGGAGAACGGCGACATCCTGACTGTCCACCGCCTGCTTCGTGAGCCCGCCGATGCCATTAAGGCCAAAGACCGTTTCGGTGATGACAGCGCTGGCGATCAACTCCCCGAACAGCAATCCGGCAACGGTTAAAACCGGCAGCAGCGTGTTCTTGGCGACGTGCCGCCACAGGACCTTGGCATGCGAGAGGCCTTTGGCTCGCGCGACGGGCACGAAGGGCCTTGTCAGGACCTCGTCTATGTTCTTCAGCAGAATTTGCGCCAGAGGAGCGGAAATTGGCACCGCGACGGTCAGGATGGGCAGGAAAAGACCTTCCCACGGGCCTGGATTGATGACCGGCACGAGGCGGAGCCGGAAGGAGAATATCTGAATGAGCATGATGCCGAGCCAAAAGGTCGGCACGGATATGAAGAGCGACGGAATCGATTGGATCAGGCCCCGCAGCCAGACAAGACCGGAGAGATTGCAGGCAATTGCAATCAGAACGGCAAGAAGCGTCGCCACCGCAAAGCCCAATGCTGCAAGCAGCAGCGATGGCGGCAGGTTGGTGGCAAGCAGTGAGCTCGCAGGAACGCCCGCCTGCAGGGAATAGCCGAAATCACCCGTCAGGAAACTCCAGACGGCATGGAGATATTGATGCAGGAACGATCCGTCGGCGCCATAAGCCGCCCTGATATCGGCAAGCTGTTCGGGGCTCAGTCCGTAATCCGGGTTCTGGAACTTGATCAGCACCGCGTCGCCCGGCAGCGACTGCAGCAACACGAACGAAACGGTGAAAGCCGCCCATAGGACGAACAGCGCCTGCCCAAATTTCGATAGTATGTATCTTGCCATGCCAATACCACGTCTTCGCGTCGGGAAGGCCCGGCACCACGCCGGGCCAGCCCCATTTTTATCAGTGTTCAGCGAGCCAGGTGCTGTAGAAGGATGGGCGTCCCACGGCTTCGAATGCAATTCCCTTCACGTAAGGCGCGCCGGCAAAAACCTGCGGCTCCTCGAAGAAGGGGATGACATAGGCCTGATCGAGCAGATATTCCTGCGACGCCTTGGCCGCCGCCAGGCGCTTGTCGCGATCCGTCTCGGAGGCGACGGTTTCCAGGATGCCGTTCAGCTTGTCATCCGAGAAACTCGCCTTGGGATTGAGGCCGCCCTTTTGCAGCAGGGCATCGCGGTTCTTGGGGTAGAACTGGCTCTTGATGACATCGGGATCGGCACGGCCGACCTCGGCGACGACCAGCGGCGTCTTTGCCGGATCGACATTGTCGGTCACCAGATTTCCCGAGGTGCCGGCAAGAACCTGCAGCTTGACGCCGAGCTTGGCCCATTGCTGCGCGACTAGCTGCAGCACGGCCTTGTTCTGTGGCTGGGGCAGGGATTCGTAGACTGCAAGCGAAAGCGGCTTGCCATCCCTCTCGCGGACGCCGCTCGCGCCTTTCTTCCAGCCTGCTTCATCCAGGAGCTTTTCAGCAAGAGCCGGATCGTAGGTCAGCTTTGACGACAGATCCGCGTAGCCGGCGGCGGCCGACGAAATGACCGATTTCGCCTCCGGATAATTCGCAGAAAACAGCGTGTCGACGATTTCCTTGTTATTAGTCGCGTGAAGGAGCGCCTGGCGAACCTTGAGATCGGCAACGAGCGGGTTGTCCGGACGGAAGGCGACGCTGTCGTTCACGCCGCGGGTCGGCGCCGCATAGATCGTGAAATTCTGGTCGGACACCTGCTTCTCGTCATAGGCCTGCAGCTGACGGATGAAATCAGCCTGACCGGAAAGCAATGCGCCGATGCGCACGCTGTCCTCGCCGGTGATGATGTATTTGATGCCATCCAGATAGGCACGACCCTGATGCTCCAGCTTACTCGGACCCCAGTTGTAGTCTGTCCGCGCCTTTAGCGAGAGCTGCTTGCCGAGCGTCTCGCTCTCGACGACGAAGGGGCCGGATCCGATAATCTTCGTCGCATCGCCGAGCTGGTCGAAGGGGAGCGTCAGCGTCTTCAACGAGACCAGGCCGGATCCGATGACGGATGTTCCCTGCAGAAAACCCGGAGATGATTTCTTGAAGTAGAACTTGACTGTATAGGGATCAATGACTTCGCTGTGATCGTAATTGTTGATGACTTCGGAAACCGGCTGTTTCAGCTCCTTATTGCCGAGGCCGAACGTATCGTAGTTCTTTGCAACGACATTGGCATCGAGCGGGGTACCGTCGGAAAAGGTCACGCCTTTGCGGATCTTGAACGTATATTCCGTCGCCGCATCGTTGACCGTCCAGGATTCGGCAATCCACGGCTCGATATCGAGCGTCTTCGGGTTCTGATAGGTCAGCTTGTCGGTGATCTGGTTGAGAATGCCGCCGTTCGGATAGAATCCGCCTGCCGGCGGATAGAGGTTCGTATGCGCCTGCTGTTCGAGATAAATCAGCGTACCGCCTTTGACCGGCTGGTCATCGGCGAATGCCACCGGCGCCGCCAGTAGCCACACGCTCAGTAAACTTGCCGCCTTGAATTTGGCTTTGATGCCCATTGTGTAAGCCCCTGTAGGATAATGCGCATCAACCTACGGCAAACACCTATATATCTATAGAATTAATATTCTAATTTGGACACAAGTCGGGAAACGAACGCGACTATATTTTCGGGTTGAATGGGCCTGTCGCGCTGCTTGATGGGACAAGCATCCACCAAAAATGAGCGAGCAATATTCGCGCATTCAGAAACGCCTCCGCAATCCAACGCGCTTCCGCTCCTCGATACCCTTCAATCTTTTCTATTAGAATTGTTTTCCCCTATGGCCCGACTATTTGGCATTGCCGAGAATGGCCTGCCGCATCTACCACGCATATAATCCAGTAAATTAATGGACTAATCGAACTTGGAACGCCTCCGATCGTTCGTTCGTTCGGAAGAATCGATTTCAACGGGTGATGAAGATGACCAGACAGGTGATTGAATATGCCGGCGTTCCGGTGGGCATCGTCGTTCCGGACAAGGGCGCGCTACAGTTCATCGCAGTCAAGTTTCATGTCTATGATCTCGACGGCCAACATTTTGCCGCCGCCTCGGACGTGCTGCGAGCCATCCATCAATTGGCGTCCCCGTCGACCGGCAACCTCGACCGCGCTGCGTAAAGGAAGGCATATCATGAGCAGGCTGTATCGCTTCTTTCGGCTCTCCGCACAACGCGACGACCTATTTTCATGCCTTAACCTATTCTCATACTGAGAGCTCTTCATATGGCTGTCACTGCCCAACCCCTCATCCTCGATCACGCCGTCATCGGCGTCCTTGACCGGTTGGACGAGGCCGCCGCAATCTACCGCAGACTCGGCTTTGCATTGACTCCACGCGGCTATCATACCCTGGGCTCCATCAATCATCTTGCCGTGTTCGGCGAGAACTATCTGGAGCTGCTCGGATTTCCGCCTGACAGTGACGGGAACCGCGCCGATCTCTGGTCTTATCCGATCGGTTTGAACGGGCTTGCTTTTCGAACCACCGACGCCGCCGGCCTGCAACGCGAATTGGGCGACGCCGGCAAACCCGTCACCGAATGGCGTGATTTCTCGCGCCCTGTCGATGTGGGCGGCATAGAGAAGTCAGCCAGTTTCCGCACCTTTCAGATCGGTAAGGAGGCGCTCTCCAACGGCCGCGTCTTCTTCTGCCAGCACAATACGCCGGAGCTGGTGTGGCAGCCGAAGGATCAGAGTCACCCCAACGGTGTTCTCGATATCGTCGATGTCTTCATCGTCAGCCGCGCTCCTCAAGCGATTACCGAACTGCTAGGTGGATTCGCCAATACCGATGCTCCTGACATCGTTAGCGAGGGCATTGCAATTCACGCCGGCGCCGTCACACTTCATATTCTGTCCGAGGCTGATGCTGCCTCCCGGTTCGGCTCTTCCATTCCGACAGATTTTGACGGCAACGAAAGAAAAGTGGCGCTCGGATTGAAGGTACGATCGCTTGAAGCAACCGCAGACGCCCTGGCGCAGGGAGGCTTTTCGCCTCACGCCTTCGAGGGTGGTCTGCTTGTTGATGCCGATGCCGCCAATGGAGTCGCGCTATGGTTCAAGGAGTAGAAGAGCCGGCGCATACTTGAGGGTGACGCACAAATAGTACGGCAGAAGCTCCCGAACGGCGGCAACTGAGATGCCGGTATCCGGCATTGCGATCGTTCAGCGCTTCGATATCGAAATCAATGCAGGGAATTCCACATGGCCAATCAGCCCGTCACCACCCGTATCGTGCTTGCCTCCCGTCCCGTTGGAAAACCGGTGGCGGCGAACTTCCGACTTGAACGGGAAACCTTGCGGGATCTCGACGAAGGCGAGGTTCTTCTGCAAATCCTTTATCTTTCTCTCGACCCCTATATGCGAGGTCGCATGGACGACGCGAAATCCTATGCCGCGCCGGTCGAAATTGGCGGCGTGATGGAAGGCGGAACCGTCGCGCGCGTGGTCAAATCACGCAATACGGAATTCACGCCGGGGGACATCGTCCTCTCCCATTCCGGCTGGCAGAGCCATGCGATCTCAAACGGCGCGGGATTGCGCAAGCTCGACCCCAATGCGGCGCCGATCTCGACGGCACTCGGCATTCTGGGAATGCCCGGCTTCACGGCTTATGCGGGGCTGCGCAATATCGCACGACCCAAAGTCGGAGAGACATTGGTCGTTGCCGCTGCAAGCGGCGCGGTCGGCTCGGCCGTCGGGCAGATCGCCAAGATCTTTGGTGCAAGGGTGGTCGGCATCGCAGGCGGCCCGGACAAGTGCCGCTATATCCACGACGAACTTGGCTTCGATGCCGCGATCGATCACCTGGCCGGCGACTTTCAAGCCCAGCTTGCATCGGCTTGTCCGAAGGGCATCGACATTTACTTCGAAAATGTCGGCGGACACGTCTGGAACGCGGTGTTTCCATTGCTGAACGATTTCGCGCGCGTTCCGATCTGCGGGCTGATTGCACATTATAACGAAGACCCGTCCACTTCGCGCGGATCGGACCAGCTGCCAGCGGTCATGCGCGCCATCCTCAGAAAGAGCCTGACCATCCGGGGTTTCATACAACGCGAATTCGCCGATCAGCGCCCCGATTTCTATCGCGAAGCCGGAAAATGGATTTCCGAGGGGCGGCTCAAATATAAGGAGGACATCGTGGATGGGCTCGAAAACGCTCCGGAAGCTTTCCTCGGGCTGCTGGAAGGGCGGAACTTCGGTAAACTGGTCGTGCGTGTCGCACAGAGCTGACCGCCAGCCGTCAGTCGGCGCATATCGGTCCTTCACCGCAATCTCTCCGAAATGGCCTCGGCGACCTTTCTTGCCTGCACGCGGATATCCGGCACGGCGGTAATTTCCCAGAATTGGCCCGCAGTCAGCGCGCCAACGGCATAGATGACCGCTTCGCTGCCGCTCGAACCAGGGATGCGCGAGCGAGCATCGACCACCAGTCCAAGACGAAGCGGGTCTGCCTCGATCAGGCCTTGGCGCTGCATCTCCTGCAGCAATGGAGAATGGGCGATGCCTGCCCGCTCCATGCCGGTGCAATTCACGATCCAATCCGCCTCAATCGATGCGGTAAAGCTCTCGCCGCGCGGCCGGTAATGCACGGTCAAAGCGTTGGTTTTCTCGACATTCTGGAGATAGCCGGCGCGGACCGAAACCTGGCCGCTTTGCAGCATCGTCTCAAATCTCCGGAACACATCCGGCGCAACCCGATGACGATGGATGTTCCACCAGGGTAACGCATGGCGCAGAAAGCGGCGGCGCTCGGCCTCCGGCAATCTCGACCAGAGAGCTTGCGTTTTCGGGCGCAACCCATCCATGACTCTGCGCCAGTCCCCCGCATCTTTGCTTTCGCGACGGAGAACATGCAGGAGTTCACTCATTCTCGTGGGCAAAGCTCCGACGTCGATCTCGACCGCCGGCTTCGGATGATTGACGTGATCGTGCGGAACCAGACCGCGCCGCGACAACACGATTATCTTGCCGGTGAAACCGTGGGCAGACAGTGCCAAAACCTGATCGATCATCGTCAATCCCGAACCCAGGATACAGACCGTATCAGTCTTACTGACGCGCCTCAGCCATGACAGTCGCCATGGATTTTCGATGATGTGGGAGCGCAGGCCGGCAGGCAATCCGGTCAAATCGAAGGGCAGTTGGGCATTCCCCACTCCCAGACAAAGCGCGACGCTTCGCCCGGCGATCTCATTGCCGTTGTCCAAAATAAAACCGAGCGTGGAACCGTAGCGCTCAACGCATCCGGTCGCCTTGGCCTTGATGAAATCAACCCGGCAACGCCGTTTCCTGTTGCGCAGCAGTGCAGCCAAACTGTCTCGAATATACAGGCCATAGTCCTGCCTGGAGGCGAAATCCCCCGCATCCAACGGTCGCTTATGCTCCCGCAGCCATTCGACAAAAGCATTCGGACGGTCCGGAAAAAGGCTCATGCGGCCGGCCGGCACGTTCAAGCGATGCAGATAGAGCTCGGTGCGATAGGCGGTTCCGCGGCCAAATCCGGGATCGTCTCCGACAATGGCGATAGACGCAGTTTCGGGAAGCAGTTCCACGAGGTTGCAGACGGTGGAGATGGCCGAAAAGCCGGAACCCACGACAACGGCATCATAGATCATGGCTTGCCTTCTTCACTTTCGGGCGCTGCGGGAATTGCCGATAAATTCCTTTCGTCTGATTTAGGGCGGATGGATTTCGATCCAACATGCGGCGACCTCTTGCCGGGAGATATCCAATGTCGCCCTACCTTCTTCCGCTCATGACACGGCCGTGCGCTTGGCACGCTTTCCCGATGGCTAAGATATTAGCTATAAATTTAGTATATTAAAAGAATAGGTTTCCGCCGCCTTCCCTTGAATGGGCAAATGAATTTCTTTGTCCTGCAGGTAGCTCTCCCCAGCGGCCGGCAGCGCATTTTCTCAGCCGCTTATTGTTCCAATGAAGGAACTCTGGGTGCCGACATGAGTTGGGGTCTTTCCTTCAAGAAGGATAGAGACATGTAAGTGAACGCAGCAATGACACGCGACGTGCGCGTCGCAAATCCCAACCATTCCATTCGCGAAGCTGCGACCATGATGGCCGATCTCGATGCCGGCATTATCCCCGTCGGCGAGCATGACAGGCTCGTGGGCATGATCACGGACCGCGACATCGCGGTACGCGCAGTCGCGCAAGGAAAAGGACCGGAAACCAGGATCTGCGACGTGATGTCGGCGGAGGTCAAATATTGCTTCGAGGATGATGACATCGACGATGTGATGATGAACCTGGGCGATATTCAGGTGCGGCGGCTACCCGTTCTCCATCGGGACAAGCGGCTGATCGGCATACTCTCGCTCGGCGATATTGCCGTTTCCATCGAGGACGGATCCGCCGGCGCTGCACTCGCCGAAATATCCAGACCCGGAGGAGCCCATTCGCAGAGCTGAACCGACGACTATCGAAGGAGTGACGCGATGTCTGCATCAAAAACAACGACGGATCACAAGCTGATCCGCCAATGGGTGGAATCAAGAGGCGGACACCCATCCCGCATGAAGAACGCCGGGGGCGCTGGCGGCCTTTTGCGGATCGATTTCGAAGAGCCGGAGAAAAACCTGGAGGAAATCGCTTGGGACGAATTCTTCCGGATCTTCGACGAGAACAAGCTGGTATTCCTCCATCAGGAAAAGACGGAAAAAGCTCGCCTGCCCAGCCGGGCCGAACCTCTCGCGAACGCAGTGCGATTCACGTCGTTGCCTGGCGTTTAAAGGTCTCGCCCGTTCAGTAGGAAATTCGTCCATCGACGATTGGCGACGATCCCGAGGAAAGCTGTTGTTTCAACACCTGCCTCGCATCGTCGCTGATGATCGACATCGGAGCTGCGACTGCGACCTTTGCCGCCGAGCCCGCCAGATCCGCGGTTCGCACGGCCGCAATGCCTACCCTATCCGCAAGCGAGACCTGTCCAGCGTCCAATGACTGCCCCGCCAGCCGCCGTCCGAGCAGTTGGACCATGCCGCGATTGTCCGCAAAGGTATTGTGGCCCAGCGCGTCGTCCGGTTTTACGGAACTCGTATCGACGACCGTGATCCCGAGCTTGGCCAAGTCTGCCGCATAGGGTGTCGAATCGAAGCCGCCGACCCGGTTGACGCCACCGGAGAGCCACCGCGAAACCTGCAGCGCCTTGTCCTTGGTGGAGGAAAAAATCGTGAAATGCGGTCGTTGCACGCCCATCTCGATCATCTGGCGGCGGAAGACGTCGATATCGATGTCGGGCGATGCGAGGATGACATTCTTCACCTTTGACGGAATTGTCTTGTTGCGCATGGCAACGCCGCGCAACGCTTCCGCCGTCAACCATGATCCCATGGAGTGGGCAAGGATCGTCACCTCACCGACATCGGGACTTTTGGCAGCCTGCAGGATCATATCTTCGAGCGCCCGTCGCGAGAAATTCGTGCTTTCCTTGTCGTAGAGATAGTCGAAAACGTTGCCGCGCGAGGGCCAGGTGAAGAGGATCGGTGCAGCATCCGTTCCGGAATCATGCATGATCTGCGCGAAGCGGAAGACGGCGTCGGCATAGGTATTGTTGAAGCCGTGCACGAAGATGACGACCTGCCGCTTGGCATTGCGGTTCTTGCCGAACCATTCGAAAATGTTGCGCTCGGACGCCACCCTTCCGACCTTGAGGACAGCGAACTCCTTTTCGGGATTGGCCGGCACATGCGATGGCCATTGCACTTCGCCGATCTTGCGATTTCGATCGGGAGGAATGGAAACGACGATATCGTTGAGAGAAATCGCCGTTCCACGTTCGCCGGAATAAAGCTCGCCTGGTTTGTCGGTCGGCTGGCGTGTCGTCGCCACCATCATGTCCACGGTGCTGGTGCCTGGTCCCGCGGTTGCGACCGGCTGGAGAACATTCTCCAGTCGGCCCGCGCAGCCTGCCAGCACCGACAGGGAGATCAGAACGGAAAGACCAGACCGCTTGAGAGCAAATGAGGTCAAGCTGCGCTGTGCGCAGGCAGCATAACGGGTGCTGCCGGCGAGGTCCCTTCGTCCAACCTTTTGCATCGGACGCCCCTTCAATGTTGCGCGTCATCGCGAGGAATTCGGAACCAGGCAACATAGAGTGCCGGGAGGAAGAGCAGCGTCAGAACCGTACCGACGACGATGCCGCCCATCATCGCATAGGCCATGGGGCCCCAGAATATCTCCCTGGAGATCGGGATCAGCGCAAGCGTTGCGGCAGCCGCCGTCAGCATGATGGGCCGCATTCGATGCTCGGTCGCTTCGATGACCGCTTGCCAGGCCGGCACACCCTCGCTTCGGAGGTGCTCGATCTGCACGACAAGGATCACCGAGTTGCGGATCAAGATACCTATGAGAGCAAGTACGCCAAGGATTGCGACGAATCCCATGGGCGCGTTGCTGAAGAGAAGTGCTGCAACGACACCGATAAGCGCTGTGGGAGCAACAGCAAACACCAGAAACAGCCTGCTGAAGCTTTGCAGCTGGATCATCAGGATCGTCGCCATGATGAACAGCATCAGCGGCGCTACCGCCACGATCGGCCCCTGCGCTTTGGCGCTCTCCTCTACCGAGCCGCCATCGACGATGCGGTAGCCGCTTGGGAGTGTCTTGCGGAACTCGTCGACCTTCGGCTGCAATTCTTTGACGATCGTCGCCGGCTGCGTCGGTCCGACCACGGCAGCCTTGATGGTGATGGTCGGTATGCGGGTACGCCGCCAAATCGTCGGCTGCTCCAGCTCGTAGTGGAAATTCGCAACCGCGGACAACGGTACGGATTTGCCATTGGAACCGCCAAGCTGGAGGTTCTGCAGCGTCTCGATCGAACCTCGCTCGGAGGTCTGGGCGCGACCGATCACGTCGATGAGATAGATATCATCCCGGATCTGCGTGGCCGACGATCCCTCGACGATGCTGTTCAGTGCTGTTGCAATGTCCTGCGAGGAGACTCCCAGCTGCCGTGCCTTGTCCTGAAGGACATCGACCTTGACCACGCGCGACGGTTCGTTCCAGTCGAAGGTCATGTTGGACAATAGAGGATGCTGACCGACGATACCGGCGAATTTCTGGGAAATGTCCCTGACCTTCTGGATATCCGGCCCACTGACCCGGTACTGCACCGGCTTGCCGACTGGGGGGCCGATGTCGAGCAGCTTCACGAATGCATCGGTTCCGGGGAAGGTCTTCGTCAGATAATCCTGCAGTTCGGCTTTGACCTTGTCACGAACGTCGAGCCCCTTGGTGACGATCACGGTCTGACCGAACGAGACATCGGGAGTCTGCACATCAAAGGACAGGATGAAACGAGGAGCGCCTTGGCCGACATAACTCGTCCAGTGATCGATATCCTTGTTGTTGGCCAGCATCTCGCGTTCGAACCTGGCCATCTGCTTGTTCGTCTCCGAAATCGAGCTGTTCTGCGGCAGGTTCCAGTCGACGATCAGTTCCGGTCTGTCGGAGGACGGGAAAAACTGCTGCTGCACAAGGCTCATCCCGCCGATGGAAAGAGCGAAGGCTGCAACCGTTGCGGCGATCGTAACCCAGCGCCAACGCAGGGCGGCACGCAAAAGCCATGCAAAGGCACGGGTAAAACGGCCTTTCTGCTCATGATGGGATTTCATGGTTTTCGGAAGGATCGAAACGCCGAGCAACGGCGTGAACAGGACTGCAACGATCCATGAAACCAGGAGCGAAACGGCAATGACCACGAAGAGGGTGAACGTGAATTCACCGGCGGCGCTGGTATTGAGGCCGACCGGGATGAACCCTGCGACGGTCACGAGCGTACCGGTCAGCATCGGGAAGGCGGTCGAGGTATAGACGTATGTCGCCGCTTTTCTCAGGTCGTCGCCCACTTCCAGTCGGGCAACCATCATTTCCACCGCGATCATGGCGTCATCGACGAGAAGGCCAAGGGCGATGATCAGCGCGCCGAGCGAAATACGCTGCATGGAAATGCCGGTATATGCCATCACGAGGAAGGTGATCGCGAGCACGAGCGGAATGGAGATGGCCACCACAAGCCCTGCCCGGACGCCGAGGCTGATGAAGCTGATCGCAAGCACGATGACGATCGCCTCGAACAGCGCGCGCGTGAAGCCCGACACGGCCTCGTCGACGACGGCGGGCTGATCGGAAACGCGCTGGACGTCCACGCCGATGGGAAGATCGGCCGTGACCTGCTCGATCTCCTTGTCGAGCGCCTTGCCGAATTCAAGGAGATTCGCCCCAGTCTTCATGCCGATGGCAAGCCCGATCGCCGGCTGGCCGTTATATCTGAACAGCGCCGAGGGGGGATCGACATAGCCGCGTTTGATCGTCGCGACGTCGGTCAACGGGAAGAAGCGGTCGTTGACGCGAAGATTGATCGATCTAAGGCTTTCCTCCGACGTGAACTGGCCGCTGACCCGCAAGGCGATACGCTCGGGACCGGCATCGACGAAGCCTGACTGCGTGACGGCATTCTGCGCCTGCAGCGTGTCGATGACGGACTGCTGGTTAAGTCCGAGGGCTGCGATTTTTCGTGTAGAAAATTCTAGATAGATGGCCTCGTCCTGCGCACCGATGATGTCGACCTTGCCGACATTTGCGACCGTCAGCACCTTTGCGCGCGCACTCTCGACGAGATCACGAAGCTGTCGCTGTGTCAGTCCATCGCTGGTAAAAGCGTAGATATTGCCATAGACGTCACCGAAGGTGTCGTTGAAAAACGGTCCAACGACACCGCTCGGAAAATCTCCCTTGATGTCGCCGATCATGTTGCGGACCCGCGTCCAGATGGCATTGACATCCCTGGCTTTGGTCGTTGGCAGGAGCTCGACGAAAATGGTCGTCTTGCCGGCAACCGTCTCGCTCTTGGTATAATCGAGCGAATCCAGCTCCTCGAGCTTCTTTTCGATACGGTCGGTGACTTGTTTGGTCACCTCCTCGGCTGACGCACCAGGCCATTGCGCCTGAATGATCATGGTCTTGATGGTAAAGTCGGGGTCTTCTTCGCGGCCAAGACCGACATAGGAAAACGCGCCGGCCAGAATGAAGACAATCATGAAATACCAGACGAGCGAACGATGTTCGAGCGCCCAGTCGGACAGGTTGAATTTCTTCACGGGGATTTTCCTTAATCTACCCTGACGGCCTGGCCGTCGGCAAGTTTGTGAACGCCGGCAATAACGATGCGTTCGCCGGGGTTGATGCCTTCGGTGATCTTCACGGAGCCGCCCTCGACGAGATCGCCGTCGATCTTGATCGGCCGAATGGAGACCTTGCGAGCTGCGGTATCGACCACCCAGACGTTCGGCTTTCCATCCTTCATCAGGACGGAGGACGACGGCAGCAGGATCATTGGATCTGCAACGACAGTCGCGGTTGCAGTGACGACGGAGCCGAGGCGAAACGTTGCCGGCGGATCGATGAGCGTGATTTTCGTGCGCCGCGTGCGGGTGGTCGCCTCGGCTTCCGGGGCGATCTCTCTCACGGTGCCGCTTGCGCGAATGGTCGGATCGAGCTGGAGGGCGATCTCAAAGGGTGATCCCACCTTGAGGCCATCGAAGCTTGCCACCGGTATGTCGATGATGACATCGCGCTGGTCGGGACGGGCGACGGTGACGATGCTTTGACCTGCGGAGACGACCTGCCCGACTTCAGCCGAAGTCGCGGTCACGACGCCATCGAATTCCGCACGAAGCTGCGCATAGCCCAGCTGTTCCTCCGCCTTGTCCAGATTGGCCTGCGCCTTGGCAACGGAAGCACTCGCACTCTTGCGCCCAAGCTGCGCTTCTTCAAACGCCGCTTCACTTCCCGATCTGCTCTCGAGCAGGGATCGCTGGCGCTCCTCGGTGGATGCGGCATTGACCAACTGCGCCTGAGCATTAGAAAGCTCGGACTGCGAACTCTTGACGGCAAGTTCCAGCGAAAGCGGATCGATGGCGGCAACGATGTCGCCCTTCTTGACGATATCGCCGACGCTGACCTTGCGTGCGATGACCCGTCCCAGGACCCGAAATGCAAGCTGGGTCTCGATCCTGGCCTCGACCGTCCCCGGAAGGGTCAGGGCGGAGGCAGCGGTGGACTGGGCGACGACGGAAAGTACGGGGCGCGGCGGCTCGTAATGGGCTTCATCCTGCTTCTGGCAGGACGTCAGGAGCAGCAACGCGAGGATCGCAAGGCCGCTTGTGGCTCGGATGTTCATTTTGCGGCTCCCTTGTCATACGCAACGGTCTGGCCCGGTCGCAGGAATTTCGCGCCGTCGGCGACGACGATCTCGCCCGGCGACACGCCTGTCCGTACTGCGAAACGGCCGGTTTCGTAGCTGGAAACATCGATCTGGCGCAGCGACACGCTTGACGAAGAGGGATCGACGACCCAGACGGCCGGTTTTCCGCTTTTGGAGGCCATCGCCGACCATGGCAATTCGATTGCGTCCCGAGCGGTTGACCGGAACAAGCCGATTACCGGAGCGCCAAGCTGCATTTCGGGCGCGCCTTCGAGCCCCACCTTGACCCTGATCGTTCCGGTCGACGCATCGATCGTGGGCGAGATTTCGCGTACGGAAGCGTCAACCTTATGCGATGGCGCCGAAAGGAGACTGACCGCGACCTTGTTCTCCAGATTGTGGCCCAGATAAAGGGACTCGAAAACGTTGAAGACCGCGTCGCGGGGACCGTCATGAGCGAGCGTAAAGATCAACTGTGCGGCTTGCGCCACCTGCCCGACCTCGGCATTCCTGGCGGTGATGACGCCATCGGCATCCGCACGCAATTCCGTATAGGAAAGCGCATCCTGAGCCGTGTCGAGCTGCGCCTGTGCCGATTTCACGCTTCCCTGGGCGGTCAGCAGCGTTTCCTGAGCCTGATCAAGTGCGGCACGGGTCGTAACCTGCGTCCTGAAGAGGTTTTGCTGCCGGTCGAAGGCAAGCTGAGCCTGCGTTTGCTGGGCTAGCGCCGATTGCAGGTTGGCGGTGGCAACATCCAGATCGGCCTTCTGCTCCTCGGCGTCCATCCGTGCAAGCACCTGTCCGGCCTTCACTGACGAGCCGACATCGACGAAGCGCTCGACAATGCGCCCGCTGACCCTGAAGGAAAGGTCGCTTTCCACGCGTGCGCTGATTTCGCCGGTGATGGCGCTGTTTTCCACGACCGGCGTGAGCTTGGCGACGACGGTTTCCACGTTCTTCGGCTTGGTTTCACTTTCAGCCTGCTTTTCGCATGAGGAGAGCGCGACCGCGCTCGCACCCAGCCATGCGATGACAAGGATAGTTTTCATGATCTGACCTCTTGCATCCGTCGGCCGGAGGAATATTATTGACTGACCCATTAGTCAATAGAATTTATCTTGACGCCAAACCGTCAATCACGCTCAAGGTGCGGCCATGACCGATCTAAAGAAGCTGACGCGCGCGGAGCAGAAGGCCCGTCGCCCCGTACAAATCCTGGATGCCGCGTTTGAGGAGTTCGTGGAACGCGGCTATGTCGCAACACGCGTTGAAGATATCGCCAGTAGGGTCGGCGTTACGAAGGGGACCGTCTATGTCTACTTCGAAAACAAGGAACAGCTTTTCGAGGCGATGATCCGGCACATTTCCGGGCCTCTCGAAAACCTCTTGTCAAGCGCGAATGAACTGAAAGGGACCGCCACGGCGCGGCTTCAGCAAAATATCGACCTCATCTACGATCTTATCATCAGGGATCGCAAATTGCGGGAGCTGATGAGGTTCGTCATCGCCGAAGGTTCGCGGTTTCCGCAGATCGTCGACAGGCACCACGACATATTTATCGATCCGCTCGAACGGCAGATGCAGTCCCTTATCGACCAAGGGGTAAAGCTTGGCGAGTTCCGCCAGGCACCGGCGGCGTTCTGCGACGCGGTCGTGGCACCGGCCATTGCCTTTCTATTCTTCAAGCTGCTTTTCGACGAGCGGCGAACCCTGGACAAGGCAAGCTATGTGAAGGCACATATCGATCTCGTCCTGCATGGGCTGCTTGAGCGGCGTTGAACACGCAACGCTCTTTTTCCTTTTGCCGGACATAGTGCCGTAAAATCCACAAACGCCCGGCAGCTCGCTGCAGTTTCGTGTCTTCGTCTTCGGTCTAAATTTAGCACGTAAAATAATAAAATTTACGCGCGTTACCTTTTATGGCGGCGCAAAACGCAAAAGAACTTGCCTGGATCTTACGTTTCCGGTTGCGCTCTCTTCCCTGCAGACGCATAAGGCGTCTGAGATGGGTAACAGGGAATGGCCGAGGTTCGATGGAAAAACTGACGCACAAGACGATGGAGGACTTCGCGAAGTCCTGCGGCGTCTCCCGCCCTACCCTTTCCAAGTATTTTGACGATCCGACCAGCGTGAAACCGGCGACCCGAGCGCTGATCGAGGCGGCACTTCTTTCGTCGGATTACCAACCCAATCTGTATGCGCGAAACCTCAATCGCAAAAGAACCCGCAATATCGGCATCCTGGTTCCAGCCCTTACTGACCCCTTTTATGCCGAAATGGTCAATCGCCTGGAATTGCGGCTACGCAACGAGGGTTATTGGCCGATCGTGTTCTCATCGCACGGATTACCCGAACTGGAAGCAGAAGCCGTCAATACGATGTTGTCGTTGAAGGTGGCCGGTGCGCTTGTCGCACCATTGGGACAGAAATCCGACCCGCGCACCTTTGAAAAACTCGCGCAGAACCTGCCGATCGTCTACTTCGACACCTATATCGAAGGGAGCACGCCGTTCATCGGCAATGACAACTACCAGAGCGTCGCAACGATCGTCGAATATCTCTGCCGGTCCGGGGAAGCGCCGGCCTATCTCGATATACCGCACGTCAATCACAATTCACCCGAAAGGCTGGCAAGCTATATCGCCACCATGGAGGCGGCGGGCGGCGAGCCGCTGGTGATCAGCACCAATGCCGACTACACTTGGGAGTTCGAGCGAATCGGTTACGAACAGATGGATAGCCTGCTCCGGGCAAAGTCTCTTCCCCGCAAAACCATCCTCTGCGCGAATGATCGCCTCGCCTTCGGCGTGATGTCGGCGGCCTTCGCCCATGGGCTCAAAGTAGGGCGCAAAAAGGGTGATCATCTGCGCATAGCAGCGCATGATGACCATCCCTTGAGCCGATACACCTGCCCGCCGCTGACGACGATGGCGCAGGACTTCGCCGCGATGACGGCAAGCGGCGTCAATACGCTGCTGACATTGCTTGGCGACGCGAGTGCGCCGGTTCAGACGATCCCGCACAAGCTCAGCCTGAATGGAACGCTTGTCATGCGGCAGTCGGCCTGAAGCCGCGCCCGCTGTTCATCTACCCAGAGTTAGCCTCGAAGCTGTGCCAGGCTGCTACGGCCGCCTCCACGGCCCGCCGGGCCTCCGCCACGTACCTTCCCATCGACACGAAGCCATGGATCTGTCCCGGCCAATGACGATGCACCATAGGCACGCCTTCTTCCCGCAGCCGCTTGGCATAGGCCATGCCTTCGTCAACCAGAATGTCGTGCCCGGCTGTTGCGACGAAGGCCGGCGCCACCCCGGCGAGGAGGGTTTCAGCCCGTAGCGGCGATACCCTCCAATTGGTGATATCGGCTGTGGTGCGGACGTAATGATCGCGAAACCATCTCATCGTAGCGGCGGTCAAGCCGAAGCCCTCGGCATAGCGGTGGTAGCTATCAGCCACCTGGGTGGCGTCGGTGTTGGGATAGATGAGCAGCTGGGCCGCTATCGGCGCGGCTTCACCGCGGCGCGACATCAATGCCAGAACGGCGGCCAGATTGCCGCCGGCGCTATCGCCGGCGACGGCGATCCGCGCGGGATCGATACCGAGATCTGCAGCAAATTGAACTGCGAATGCCAATGTCGCGGCGCAATCCTTCACGCCGACGGGGAATTTGTGTTCCGGCGCCAGCCGGTAATCGGGGCAGATCACGGTACATTTGCCAATATTGGCGAACCATCGGCAAATTTCGTCGTGCGATTCGAGATTACCGATTACCCAGCCGCCGCCGTGAAAATAGATGAGGCCCGGACCATCCTTCAAAGCTGCGCCGATACCGCGATAGATGCGTAAGGCGATCGGACCATTGGGACCGGTGATCTGGCGATCCTCGACCGAAGCGACGGCCTCTTTTGCACCTTGGAGCATCGGGCAAGCGACATCGTAGTCGATACGAGCCTCTTGAGGTGTACCCGTTTCAAACGGCCGATCGTTCGATCCGCTGGTCATGGCGAGCACGCGCCGGGCGCTTTCATCCAGCTTCTCCATTGATTATCCCTCCTCTGCAGCGATCAGGCGAGAAAACTGCGTGCTTCGTCTTCGTCAAGACGCGGGGGCGGCGTGAATTGCGTGTCGATCCTGACCGACTGTCGGCTTTCACCCGACAGGAGGATAGCCTCCATGATCTCAAGGACATGAAGGGCCAGCTCTCCGGATGCGCGCGATGGCTGGCCCTCCTGCAGTCCTCGCGCGAGGTCTGCGACGCCGAGCATGCGATAATTTGCCCGGTCCGGAGAGTCAAAAGGCCAGTTTTTCGCGCCGTAAAGTTCGCCGTCGCTTTCGAAATCGCGCCAGTCCGCGCCATGCTCGGACAGTGACACGGTTCCGCCGAATGTGTCCGGATCGGGCAAACGCAGTGAACCTTCGGTGCCGTGCAGCTCGATTGGATGATTGGAGTGACGAAAGACGTCCCAGGAGGCACTGAAATTCACGGTCGCGCCGGATTGGAATTCCAAGAGCGACAGGATGTTTGTGGGTGTGCCGACCTTGAAGCGTGTGTTCTTGAACGGGCCGTCGGCGGTGATCAGGCGCTCTTCCTGGCCTTTCGTCGCCATTGCCATGACCCGCACGACCGGGCCAAGCAGGTTCACCATCATCGTCAGATAATAGGGCCCCATATCGAAGACCGGGCCGCCGCCCGGCTGGTAGTAGAATTGCGGATTGGGGTGCCAGTGTTCCATGCCGCGCCCCATTATGAAGGCAGTGCCGCTCACGGGACGGCCGATCGCGCCCTCATCCATTAGGCGCCGCGCCCGGCGGCCTGCCGCGCCGAGGAACGTATCGGGTGCAGATCCCAGCCGCAGTCCGCGCCGCTTCGCTTCCGCCACAAGAATGCGGCCGTCGGCCGCCGACGTCGCAAGCGGCTTTTCGGTGAAGACGTGCTTGTCAGCCGACAGGGCCGACATTGTCACGTCGAAATGGACGGCTGGAACAGTAAGGTTCAGCACGAGATCGACTTCGGGATCGGCCAGCAATTGGTCGACGCTCAAGGCACGAATGCCATATTCGCGGGCACGCAAGGCCGCGGCATCGGCGGATATATCGGCGCAGGCGCGCAATTCGACGCCGGCAAACAGCGCCGCATTGCGCAGATACGTCATCGAGATGTTACCGCAGCCGATAACGCCGATGCCGAGTTTAGCTTTTGAATTGCCAGCCATATTACCCATTCCTCCCTATCCACCGCATCTGTCGCCGCGCTTCGGCTCATCCGAACGATGACTCCGGGGTCGATTTAAAGCATCTTATTTCTTGACGCGCGACAAATTTTTATAAAACATATGCGAATACTGGCGCGGAGGTTTGGAGGTCGCCGGTCTTCCTGGGAGGGAAACATGACAGATATCAAGAAGACGCCGGCTCACGCCAAGAGTGCCGGACAATCGATAATGCTTGATCGTCGTCAGCTAGTGCTGGGTGCCGCCGGCACCGCCATCGGTACGGCAATGCTTGGTGTTGCCTCAGGCCTGGGCATCCGCCCGGCACGCGCGGCCGATCGGACGGAAATCAGCTTTGCCAGCGCCAGCTTCTTCGGCAAGGAAGGTCTTGGCGATCTCGTCAAGGCTTTCAACGAGTCGCAAAGCCGCATCACCGTCAAGTTCATCGAACTGCCGCCGCCGAGTTCGTCGACGGAAGTCTATCAGGGCCTCGTTCAGCAACTCGCCCGCCGCAACGGAACGCCCGACGTCTTCAGCCAGGACGTCATCTGGATCGCCGGTTTTGCGTCTGCCGGCTGGGCGCTGCCGCTTGACGAATATTTCCCGAAGGACAAGCGCGCCGATTATTTCCCCGGCACGGTGGCTGCCTGCACCTACGGCGGCAAGCTGACCGCACTGCCATGGTTCGTCGATTCCGGCATGTTCTACTATCGCAAGGACCTGGTGGAAAAGCACGGCGGCAAGGTGCCGGAAACCTGGGCCGACATGGCGACGATGGCGGCAGAGGCGCAAAAGGCCGGCGATGCCAAATTCGGTTATCTCTGGCAGGGCAAGCAGGCCGAGGTTCTGGTCTGCGATGCGGTGGAAATCATTGCATCCAATGGCGGCTCCATCCTTTCCGCCGACGGAAAATCCTCCGTCATCGGCGACGATGACGCCGTTGCCGCGATCCAGTTCCTGTATGACACCATCAACAAGACGAAGATCAGCCCTCAGAACGTGCTCTCCTGGGACGAGGAGCCATCTCGCCAGCCGTTCACCTCGGGTGAGGCGATGTTCATGCGCAACTGGTCCTATGTCTATCCGATTGCGCAGGACCCGAAAGCCTCGCATGTGGTCGACAAGGTCGCCGTCGCGCCGTTGCCGCATTTTGCCGGCGGCAAGAGCTCGGCATGCCTCGGCGGCTACCAGCTCGGCGTCAATGCCAACTCCAAGAAGCGGGAAGCGGCGATCGAATTCCTGACCTGGATGTCTTCACCCGAAACCCAGACCCGACTTGCCCTTAATTTCGGTCTTGCGCCCTCGCGCCCCGGCATCTTCCAGAACGCGAAGCTGAAGGCCGAACAGCCGTTCATGGCGAGCCTTCAGAACGTCTTCACCGGGGCCACGCCGCGGCCGATCACGCCGCAATATGCCAAGGTGACGTTGGCACTGCAGTCCAGCATCTCGAAGGCACTGGTCAGCGGCAACGTCAAGGCGGAACTGCAGGCGGCTGCGGCCCAGATCAACAAGATCGTCGGTTGACATGGCAGTAACGATGACGGCTGCCGTTTCCGGGCAAACATCGGGCAAGTCGGGGGCGCTCTCAAGCGCCCTCTGGCC
Organism: Rhizobium sp. BK491; assembly: GCF_014194925.1. Classification (NCBI taxonomy): domain Bacteria; kingdom Pseudomonadati; phylum Pseudomonadota; class Alphaproteobacteria; order Hyphomicrobiales; family Rhizobiaceae; genus Rhizobium; species Rhizobium sp. BK491. Next base: position 267,785 of record NZ_JACIAR010000003.1, on the reverse strand, counting down.
CTGGCTGTTGCTGCTGCCGGCATTTCTCTCGCTCGCATCGGTATCCTTCTATCCGATCGTCAACGGCGTCTATCTGTCCTTCACCAACCGCTCGCTGATTACCCAGGACAATGATTTCGTCGGTATCGCCAATTATGTGCAGCTGCTGGCCGACCCGCCATTCTGGAATGCCTGGTGGCACACGATCTGGTTTACGCTGGTCTCGACCTTGCTCGAGACGTTCATCGGCCTGGCGATGGCGCTGATCCTTTGCGAGACCTTCGCCGGCCGGGGCATAATCCGCGCCGCCATGCTCGTGCCCTGGGCCATGCCGACCGTGGTGACGTCGAAAATGTTCGGCTGGCTCTTCGACGGTCAGCACGGCATCATCAATTTCATCCTCCTGCATGCCGGACTCATCAACCAGAACGTCAATTGGTACGGCTCGCCCGACACGGCGCTGACGACGATCATTCTTGCCGATGTTTGGAAGACCACGCCATTCATGGCGCTCCTGTTGCTGACCGGGCTGCAAACGGTTCCGAAATCGCTGATCGAGGCGGCACGCATCGATGGTGCCGGAGCCTGGACGATCTTCTGGCATATCCGCCTACCGCTCCTGATGCCGACGCTGCTGATCGCCGGGCTCTTCCGTGCGCTCGATGCCTTCCGCGTCTTCGATCTCGTCTATGTGCTGACGGGCGGCGGTCCGGCCGATTCCACCGAGACGCTTTCGACCCTTTCCTACAAGGTGCTCTTTTCGACGCTTCAGTTCGGCTACGGCTCGGCGGTCTCGACCGCCATGTTCATCACCGAGGGGCTGATCGCTATCGGCTTCTGCGTCTTCCTCGTGCGCCAGATCAGGAGGACGACATGAACGGAGAACGCTCAGTCTTCCAGAACATCCTCATCTATCTCGGCGCCCTGTTCATCCTCATCTGGTCCGCCGGCCCGTTCATCTGGCAATTTTCGACATCGCTCCAGCTCGACAAGGCACTGACCGAGGGGACGCCCTCGCTCATACCGAACCCGTTCACTCTGGAGCACTACTACAACGCCTTCGTCGAAAAAGGCCTGCATCATTACGTGCTGAATTCGCTCGTCGTTTCCCTTGCGACCACCGCCCTATGCTTGATCGTCGGTTCGCTCGCTGCCTTTTCGCTATCGCGCCTCGATGTGAAGGGGCGTTTCGGCATCCTGACGGTCATCCTTTCGGTATCGATGTTTCCGCAGATCGCCCTCGTCGGACCGCTCTATCTCATCGCCTCCGATCTCGGGCTGCTCGATACCTATACGGCGCTGATCATCACCTATCTTGCGCTCGGATTGCCGCTGGTGACCTGGGTACTGTTCGGCTATTTCGAAACGCTTCCGCGCGAAATCGACGAGGCAGCCCGCATAGACGGCGTCGGCCCTCTCGGCCTGCTCTGGCATATCATCCTGCCGATGTCGTTGCCGAGCCTTGTCACGACCGGCCTGCTTGCCTTCATCACCGCTTGGAACGAGTTCCTGTTCGCGCTGGCCTTCACCTCGGACAGCGACAGCCAGACGATTCCGGTCGGCATCGCCAATTTCACCAACCAATATTATGTGCCTTGGGGAGACATCGCAGCCGCATCGGCCGTCGTCACCGTGCCGCTCATTATCTTGGTGCTCTTCTTCCAACGACACATCATCGAAGGCCTGACCCAAGGCGGAATCAAGGAATAGCGGGAATGCGCAAGGACATAAAAGTCGGCTGCCAGACATTCACATGGGAAATGCTCGGCAATGCCTGGACAGGAACGGCTGACGACCTGCTGTCGGCGATTTCCGCAGGCGGTTACTCCGGCATCGAAATCACCGACACCATGATCGGCCGTTATGGCGCGGACCCGCATGCTTTCGCAAATGCATTGCGAGATTGCGGCTTGACGCTCGTCTCCTTCGCCTTCGGTTCGAAGAGCGGCTTTACGGTGGCCGACGCGATAAAGAATGACCTGGCGACGGCCAAGCGCTGGATCGATTATGCAGCGCACTTTCCCGGCGCACTCATTTCCATCGGCTCGGCGACCGTCGTTTCCGACGGTCCGCGAGACGACAAGTTCGCCATTGCCGGCGAGTTCTACAATCGTGCGGGAGAGCTTGGCAAGGCCGCCGGCGTCGAGGTCGCAGTACATCCGAGCTCGCATCACAATACGCTGCTGTTCGACCGTGCCGATTACGACCGCATCTTCACACTCCTCGACCCCAATCTGGTCGGCTGGGTACCGGATACCGGCCATATCCTGCGGGGGCATGCCGACATGCTTGATACGATGCGTACCTATCAGAACCGTATCCGCTACCTGCATCTGAAAGATGTCGATGCGCAGGGCCGATGGGCGATGCTCGGCAAGGGCGTTCTCGATACGCCGGCCGTGATCGACCTCGTCTCCGTCGCTCCCCATTTCAATGGCTGGCTAGTGCTGGAAGAGGAATCTGAGTCGGCCGGCGCCGACCCTGCCACTGCGATCAAAGCCAATCGCCAAACCATGCGCGGCTACGGCGCATAAGGAAGAAGACCATGATCGAAAAGGAAAGTCGCCGTCTTCGCGTGGGAGTCCTCGGCTGCGGGCCGATCGCGCAATTCGCGCATCTGGAATCCTGCGTCAAGGCGCGGAATGCCGATCTTTATGCGATCTGCGACGCGGCCCCCGATCTTCTGGCCCGCATGAGCGCGACCTATGAACCGCAGAAGATGTACGGCGATTATGACGCCATGCTGGCCGATCCCGAGCTGGAGGCCGTAATCGTCGCGACGTCCGACGCCTATCACGTGCCGATGTCGATCAAGGCCCTGGAAGCCGGAAAGCACGTGCTCTGCGAAAAGCCGATCGGCGTGTCGGTCGAGGAAGGGCAGCAGCTTGCCGAGGCCGTGCGCCGGTCCGGAAAGATCCTGCAGGTCGGGCATATGAAACGCTTCGATCCGGCGCTCGAGGCAGCGCGCGATTTCGTGCGCGACGATATAGGCCAGATCTTTGCGATGAAGGCCTGGTATTGCGATTCCACCCACCGCTACACCAATACGGATGCGGTGCAGCCCCTGCCCGTTACCAGCAAGCTTGCACGCAAACCATCAGGCAATCCCAAGGCCGATCTCCGGCAATATTTCATGCTGGCGCATGGCTCGCATCTGGTCGATACCGCACGCTTCTTCTGCGGCGAGATCATTGCCGTTCGCGCCCGGCTTCTGGAACGCGCCGGTGCCTATTGCTGGTTCGTGGAAACCGAATTTGCCAACGGCGCCCTCGGTCATCTGGACCTGACGGTTGCGGTGCGCATGGACTGGCATGAAGGTTTCCAGCTTTACGGCGAAAACGGCTCCGTTCTCGCAAAGACCTTCAATCCCTGGTATTTCCGCTCGAGCGAAGTGGAAATCTTTCACGAGAAGGATGCGACAAGCCGGAAGCCGCTCGGCGCCGACGGCCATTTCTTCCGCCGGCAGTTGGAGGGGCTCGCCGACACGGCGCTAAACGGCGCGCCGATGCGCGGCGCAAATGTCGACGACGGCCTGGCCTCCATCCGCGCGATGGTGGCGATCGCCCGGTCGGTGGAACGGGGCGAGCGTGTCGAGCTCGCATCGGTTTCGGGAGCGGTCTGATGCAAATCGGCATATTCGCCAAGACCTTTCCCGGAACGGAGCCGCTCGGCGTTCTCTCGGCCGTGCGGGATAGCGGTTACGCATGCGCGCAGTTCAATCTTGCCTGCTGCGGTCTCCCGTCTATGCCCGATACCGTTTCGAAAGAAACGATCGCTGCGATCCGGGCAGCCGTCGAGGCGGCGGGTATCTCGCTCGCTGCTCTGTCGGGCACCTACAATATGGCTCACCCCGATATTGCCGCTCGCCGATCGGGCCTCGCCCAGCTCGCCGTCATCATCGAAACGGCGGCCGCACTCTCGATTCCGCTGGTGACGCTTTGCACCGGAACGCGCGACCCGAACGACCAATGGGCACATCATCCCGACAATGGCGATGCTTCCGCCTGGGCCGACATGGCCGCTGAAATGTCGAAGGCCCTGGAGCTGGCGGAACGGCATGGCGTCGATCTTGGCATCGAGCCGGAACAGGCCAATATCGTCACCTCGGCAAGCGACGCCCGGCGGCTGATCGACGAGATGGGATCGCCGCGGCTGCGCATCGTGCTTGATCCGGCCAATCTTTTCGAGCAGGCGCCGCGGGCGCAAGCGCGGGCGATCGTCGCAGAGGCGGTCGAAATCTCCGCCGATCATATCGCCCTGGCACATGCCAAGGATCGTCACGGCGATGGTCGCTTCGCGACCGTCGGCCAAGGCGTGGTGGATTTTGCCGATTTCATCGCGCGGCTGCGTTCGGTGAATTTCGACGGACCGCTCGTGACACATGGCCTTTCGGCTTCCGAAGCATCCGGCGTAGCCCGCTTTCTCAAGGCGCTGATCTGATGGGACAGAAATCGTTCAAGCGCGGCGATGCGGAACTGGCCATCTATGAGGATGGACAGGGGCTTCCGGTCATCTTCCAACACGGTCTTGGCGGCGATGAGGCGCAGGTCGCGCAGAATGTCCCCACCTCGGCTATTCACCGACTGACGTTGGAATGCCGCGGGCACGGCGCATCCTCGCTCGGCAATGCGCGACCCTTTTCGATCCGCATGTTTGCCGAGGACGTTCTGGCCGCGGCCACCGAATATCGGTTCGATCGCTTCGTCATCGGCGGCATTTCGATGGGAGCGGCCATTGCCCTACACCTCGCCCATCATCACCGCCACCGGGTTGCCGGGCTCGTTCTCGTGCGCCCCGCCTGGACCTTCGAGGCATCGCCAGGCAATCTCACGCCGATCCGCGCCGTGGCCGCTTTGATCCGTTCACATCCGATCGAGGAAGCCAAAAACCGTTTTGTCGCCTCTGAGACCGGACGACGGATCGCTGCGGAGGCGCCGGACAACTTCTCTTCCCTGCTCGGTTATTTCGACAGGCCGGATGCTCTCGCCTTTGCCTCCGTTCTGGCTGACATTGCCGCAGACGGACCGGATGTGTCCGAGGCAGCCGCTGCCGCTCTTAGCGTGCCCACTCTGATCATCGGCAGCCGGCACGACGCGATCCATCCGCTCTCCTGCGCGCAGACGCTCGCCAATGTCATTCCAGGCGCAAGCTTTGTCGAAGTTACCGCCAAGGCCATCGACAAAGGCAGGCATTTTGCTGAGGTCCAAGACGCCATCGCGCATTTTCTAGCAGCCCAAACACCCCGGAGTTTCATTCCATCATGACGTCCAGACCCCTTTCCGGCCCGGCGGCCATCGCAGCGCTTCCCCGCAACAGGTTGCTGGGCGAATTCTCGCTCTGGTCGGCTGATCTTGCCAATATGGAAACCGATCTCAAGCGCATAGAGCCTTATGTCGACTTGCATCACATCGATGTCGCCGATGCGCGCTTTACGCCGGGCTTCCTGTTCTTTCCGGATTTCGTTGCACGCATCGCCAAGTCGACCGCCAAACCGATCCACGTCCATCTCATGGTCGAGGCTGAAATCGTCGAGGAGCAGACGCGCCAGTTCATAGAAGCGGGCGCGGATTTGATCAGCGTCCATGCTGAAAACGGTGATGCAGGCTTGCGCGCAATTGCACTTGCCAGGGATCTGGGTGCCGAAGCCGGCGTGGTGCTGCGGCTGGAAACGCCCGTATCGGCGATCGACCCCTTCATCGATCATGTCGCCTTCGTGACGCTGCTCGGAACCTCGATCGGCGTCAAGGGACAAAGCCTTTCCGAAAAAGCCTGCGACCGGCTGATCGAAGCGCGCTCTCTGCTGAGGAAGGCAGGCCGCGAAGATCGGATCATACTCGCAGCCGACGGCGGCATTCGCGAACAAACGGTGCCGCTTCTGCGCCAAGCAGGCGCGCAGACGGTCGTTCTCGGATCGCTGGCATTCGGCGACAAGAATCTTGCCGACCGGATCGCCTGGCTGCATGGACTGGAGAGCCGGGTTTCGTGAAAAAGGTCGCTCTTGCATTCGATCTCGGTGGAACGGAGCTTCGCGCCGCGCTTATCGATGATGCGGGATGCCTTCTGTCGTTCTCGTCGCTGTCGACGGACGCGGCCGGCGGCCCCGCCGCCGTCATCCGCCAGATCGAACAGCTGGCCGAAACGGTGCTGGCGCAAACGCCTGGTCTTTCGCCGATAGGGATTGGGATCGGCGCCCCCGGCCCGCTCGATCCGGACGCCGGTGTCGTCATTGCCGCCCCGACGCTCGTCGGATGGCATGAGGTTCCGTTGGCAGACATTCTCCACGGCCACTTCCGGCTGCCTGTGCGGCTTGAAAACGATGCAAACGCGGCAGCGCTCGGCGAATGGCGATATGGCGCCGGCCGCGGGACGGAATCGATGGTGTTCGTCACGGTATCGACCGGTATCGGCGGCGGCGTGATTGCCGATGGCCGTATCCTGCATGGCAGACGGGGCCTGGCTGCCGAGATCGGCCACATGACGATCACGAGCGAGGGCGAACGTTGCTTTTGCGGCGCGGTCGGCTGCTTCGAAGCCGTCGCCTCCGGCACGGCGCTCGGCAGGCGGGCAACGGCCTGCACCAGGCCGTCAGACGGATCGATGCTGCGCAAGCTCGCCGCCGATGCCGATGTAACCGGACGACACGTCGTTGAAGCCGCGCGAGAGGGCGACGCTGATGCATTGGCGCTGCTGACTGACGAGGCGCGCTTGCTGGGGATCGGCTTTACGAACCTGCTTCACCTCTATTCGCCGGACGTGCTTGTTATGGGCGGAGGAATTTCGCATGGCTTCGATCTTCTGCACGATCAAATGGTGATGACAGTTCGCGAGCGCGCCATGCCTGCCTATCGCGACGTGCCGATCGTTGCCGCACAACTCGGACGCCATGCCGGCTTGATCGGCGCGGCGAGCCTCATCTTCGACGGCTAGCTGCTGGCAGACAGCTCGCTGCCCAGGAAATAGCTCATCGGATCTTCGGCGCGAGCCGCCCGCACCGTGCACTTCCTATCGGCTGGCCAATGCAACAACGCGATCGGCAGCCGCTGAAAAGCCTTGCAGGGACACCTGGAAGCCCAAAGCATTGCCGCCATCGGCAACAACCTTGAGGTTCAAGCGGGAGCCGGTTCGCAATTTGGCAAGTGTCGGAGCATCGATCGGAAGCAAGGCTATGCAGCCGTTCGGCAGGCAGGTGCGAAAGCGCACCGGCTTCAAGGGAGGCTGATCGTCGATATTCGGCGTGACACCCGAGTCGAGGACAATTCCGAACGGCAACAGCAGCGTCGCAAGCGCACTGCCATCGGGACGCATCTGCATCTCGACGGCGAGCAATCTTTGACCGTTCTGCTGAGTTTGATCTTGCGAGAGCGCACAAGAAGGTGCCTTATCGCGCTGATTGCACGCAACATGCCAGTCCTGATACGTCTCCTGCAGGCTGGATGCACCGTTCGGCAGGGCCGATTGGGCAAAGGCCGCAGGTGCAAGCATCAGAGCAAAGCTCGCGGAGATGAAGGCGAGCACCGCATAAGAAATGCGGCCGATTGTCCGAAGTGAAATGAATGCGGAATTTGACAAGGGATAAGATCTCTCAGCTTTGAAATGCGACCTTATGCAATCGTTTCCGCAAAGGCCAGGATGAAGAACTAGCGTCGGCAGCCACCCTTCGACGCGAACCGATCGCCCAAGGGCGATCTCGCGCGGAGGCGCTTACGTGCATACCCATTCCCGCACGCTGCAGCGGGAGCCGGAGCCCTCGCATGCCTTGAGCGCGAGATCTTCAGCTTCGCGGCGTGTCGGCGCCGAATTTGCGCCCCACGGAGTGACGCGCTTGCCGCCTTCCTTGCCGGTGGCAAGCGCGCCGCAATGATTGTATGGAAAGCCGGTCTTATCGTCGTCATCCCAGTGACGATGATTGCGGAAGACACTGACGACGACGCAGCTTTTACCCTTATCCCGCTCGCAATGCTTGAGAGCGATATCCATGGCTTCCTGGCGTTTGTCGGCTCCCCAGAAGAAGCCATATTTTTCATCAGGTGCGGAATAGGCGATGGCTGCCCATATGCCGCGCTCGTCAGGCGGGGGAGCCGGCGGCTGCTCAGTCGTGAAGAGATCGGCAGCCCACGGATGGGCGGCGGAGACAAGAAGCATGCCTATCGCTGAAATCGCGGATTTCAATCTCATGTTTAGCTCCCTTGCTTTCCTGCTGCCGAAGCTACGGAAATGACGACGCAGCCGCTTCCTGTCGGCAAAAGCATGGCATCGCCACCATCGTTGCCGAGCTGGTAGACACCGACCTGGTCGAGATTGTTGACGAGCTTGCTTCCGTTCGGGAACTTGGCCGAAACTTCCGGGCAAGACATTGTGAACGGTGCGACCCGAACCATTGCTCCTTCGCAGCCGGATGCGACCGGTGCTGCAAATACGATGCCGGCGGCCGGACCGCTATAGCCCTGCGTGGCATAGTTCATGCCCACAAGTGCCTGCACGGCATGCTTGTCGGCTGCCTCCTTGTTCCACACCGATTGGACATTGTACTGCGTGCCGTTGGTCAGCAGCTGCCCTAGAACGGGGAAAATCGTCGAACAGGAATGCAGTCCGGCCTGCTTGGCGTGCTGCAGGAACGGCGTATCGGGCAGCGCCTGATTGGCGTCGTTCGCTGCAGCGACCGCCGGCTGGGAGAGAAGATTACCCAAGACATCATATCGGACGGCGGCATAGCCGCCAGCGGCGACGATTGCGATCGCCAGCACCGAAAGGGCGGCGGTCTTTCGCCAGCTTCGCTTTGGCTCGGCTTGCTCGACCGCCAGGTTCTGAATTGCGGCATCCTTGGTGTTTCGCGACATGATGCGATCGTGAATTGATTGCTGGGTCATTGAAATCCATCCGTCACTTTATCGCCTTTACGGCTGTGGAAAGGCCTTTGAGATTTGCGGTCACGCTGATCGTCCTCCCATCCGCTGTCGGATAGGAAACCGTTGGCGCCGTACTTTTGGAAATCTGCTCGCGCAGTAGGGGTCCGACCGGCAGCATGCCGACGCACACCGTGTTGTTGCAGCCGTTGAACCGGACCTGTATCGGCTCCTTGCGGCCCTCGAATTGCAACAGGATACCGCCGTCGCTTTTGGCAACCGGGGCAGCGCGCAAGATCATATAGGGATCGCCCTTTTTCGTCGCTGCGAGCGACCAGCTGAATGCGACCTGCCCGGCATCGTTCTCGATGATCTGGGTGACGTTGCAGACCCGCTGGCGAATTTTGAGATTTTCGTCGCAAATCAGCGTCCAGTTCTCGAAGGGACGAATGGTCCGCTGATAGTCGCCAAGCTTCACCTCCCCGGGAACAACGACCTCGGAAGGTTTTATACGAAACGCGGGAGAGGCAGCATCCTGTCCGGCTGCAATCGAGCCGAACAGGAGCATGCACATCAGGAAAGTCGGGACGCCGTAAAGCGTTCCTTTGATCATGACAGCCTCAATTCAGAGTGAAGCTGACGCCAGCGCCGACACCCACGTGTCCGCCGGCGGCCGTACCGGACAAATTCGCCCGGACGCGGCCGTTCTCGCTGGTGTAACCGGCGCCGAAGGCCACCGCGCCCTCGCCTCGCCAGACACCGCCACCGAGAGCCACGCTCGCCTTGCCCGGACGGTCATCATAACGAAGCGATGCCGCTGCAAGTCCGATTGCGGCCGCCTGCCTTGCCTCGGAACGGACGTCCCCAAGTTCCTGGTTCAGCTGGCCGAATTTCTGGTCCGTATAGTTGTTGGCGGAGGCCAGCGTGGTGGCGGCAGCCGTATCCGTATAGGATTTGACCTGAGTGATGCTGTCACCCAACTGGGCAACGTTCACCGCATCCGTGGGAGCGACACCCTTGCCGACGTTGGAAATGACCACCGGTGCGTTCACATCACCGCCCTGCAGCGTGATGCTGTTCTTCTTGCTGCCATCAGGATTGAGGTCATAGGTAACGGCGTTCTTGGTGATCGTTCCGACACCGGTCTGCAAGCTGTCGATCGCCTGATTGGTCGCATAAAGCTGCGATCCGTTGATGGCGTCGGTGCTGTCGGAAGAAATACGGCCGGCAGCGACGTTCGTGATGGTTCTTTCAGCTCCTTGAGAACCCACACTCACCGTTCCGACAGGCGCGGTGCCGGCAAAGTCGTAGTGCGTGCCTTGAAGGGTCGTGCCGGATGTGCCGACAGCAGCCTGTGTTGTGGAACCGGAGCCCAAGGCCACATCATTGGCATTGTTGGCCTGCGCACCCTGGCCGAGGGCAACCGCACCCTGCCCCGTCGCCGCAGATCCAAGTCCTGCCGCAAGGCTGCTCACGCCGCTGGCGACACTCTGCGGACCGATCGCAACGCTATCGGTGCCGCTGGCGGTGGAATCCGCCAGCGTCGAGTTGGCGTGGAAATACTTGATGCCGCCGCCACTGGTGATGTTGGTCAATGTGTTATTGACCGCGCCGAAGGCATCGTAGACCGTGGTGTAGTTGTTGCCCTGGACATTATAGGTCGGGCCGGTGATCGAGCCATCCGGATTGACCGTCGTGCCGCCGCCGATCAGGTTGGTGATGTTGGTGCCGAGACCCTTGAGCTGGCTGACGTTGACGGCGTCGGTGTTTGCCGAACCAGCTGCCAGATTGGTGAGCTTGCGCTCCGATCCGGCCGAGCCGATCGACACCTCGCCGACGGAGGTTTGCGGGCCCGTCAGGGCAAAGCCGGTATAGCCGGCTTGAGCACCCACGGTCGTTACCGATTGCGCGCCGAGCGCGACACTGTTGATATTGTTTGCCTGCGCGCCGGCGCCCAATGCGACCGACTGCACGCCCGCCGCCAGCGAGTTTGTGCCGAGGGCTACGCCGTCGGCCAGCATGACATGGGCATTCTGGCCGACGGCCGTGCCGCCAGGCGCGACCTGATCGACGACCGCGCCGTTGCCGATGCCGATGCCGTTGTCGCCGTTGACCACGGTGGTCGGGCCGACCGCCACCGATTCCGCACCGACCGCAAGGGAGTCGCCTGCCGCCGAGTTGGCATGGAAGTACTTGCTTGGGGTCGTCGCTACCGAAGCGATGGCGCCCTGAAGCTGGCGAACGGTGACGGCGTCCTGCGCGTTGGTGCCGTCGGCAACATTGATGATCTGTCGATAGGCCGTGCTCGAACCGACCGAAACCGCGCCCAGCAGCGTTTTATCCGTCGTGTTGTATTGGATGAAGTTCGTCGGGCCGGCCGCGATCTGGCCGCTGGTGGGTGCCAGGGGACGATCGGAAACCGAGTCGGAACCGAGGGCGACCCCGCCTTGGATGGTGGCCTGGCTTTGTCTTCCAAGTGCCAGGGCATCGCCTGCCGCAGCGGTCGCGTTATAGCCGACGGCTGTGGAACCGACACCCTGAGCCGAGGAATCGCTGACGGCAAGCGTGCTGTCATTGGTGCGCACATACCGGATGCCCTTACCGTTGGCATCGGTATAGGTCGTCGATGTGTCGCCGGCGATGTTGTTGATCGTATTGCCGAGATTGGTCAGGTTGCCGTTGATGGTGGTGACCGTCGTGTTGAGACTGTCGACCGCCTGGTTGGTGGCAAAGAGCTGCGAGCCGTTGACCGCGTCTGTCGAGCCGCCGTTGAGCTGGCCGGCGGCGACATTCTGGATCTGGCGCTCGGCGCCCGCCGAACCGACCGAGAAGGCGCCCGCCGGAGTTGTGCCGGCAAAGGTGTAGGCGGTACCGCCGATTGTTGCGCCCGAGACCGCCGTCGTCGCACCCGATGCCGAATTCAGACCTATGGCCACATCACCGGCATTGTTGGCGACCGCATTCGGGCCGACGGCAACCGAATCCGTCCCGAGGGCTTGGGAATCCGGCAAGGTGGAATTGGCATGGAAATATTTGATGCCGCCACCGGTGTTGATGTTGTTGACGATATTGCTGAGATTGGTGATGCCTGTCGTGTTCAGGTCAACCTGCTGATTGGTCGCAAAGAGCTGCGAGCCATTGACGGCGTCCGTCGAACCGTTGTTGAGCCGGCCCGCCGCGACATTGGTGATGGTGCGCTCGGCACCCACCGCGCCGACGCTGACCGTCGAGGCCGGTGTTGTGCCGGCGAAGTTATAGGTGTTGCCGCCGATCGTGGTGCTGGGGGTGCCGACCGCGACAGCGGTCACCGAGCCCGAGCCGAGCGCCACGTCGCCTGCGTTGTTGGCGACGGAAAGGGCGCCCAACGCGAGGGCGTTCTGAGCGCCGGCGCTCGCTCCTGCGCCGAGAGCGCTCGCTTGAACACCGGTCGCAAACGCATTCTGGCCGATTGCGGTGCTAGATGTCGCCGTCGCATTGGCATTGGGGCCAATGGCGGTGCTGTAGTCGCCCGTCGCCTTCGAGATGTATCCCAACGCCGCTGCGTCGAGGCCGGAAGCAGTCGCGCTGTTGCCGGCCGCGATGGCGTTTGCGCCCGCCGCCGTCGAGAGAGGTCCGATCGCAACCGATTCCGCGCCCGTCGCCGATGAATCCGCCGCCGTCGAATTGGCATGGAAATACTTGATGCCGCCGCCCGTATTGATGTTGTTGACCGTCGTACCGATCGCGTCGACGGCCTGGTTGGTGGCGAAGAGCTGCGAACCGTTGACGGCGTCGGTGGATGAGCCGCTGATCCGGCCCGCCGCGACGTTGGTGATGGTGCGCTCGGCACCAACAGCGCCGACACTCACCGTCGAAGACGGGTTGGTGCCCTGGTAGGCGTAGGTCGTGCCGTTGACTACCCCGCTGGCGGTGCCGACCGCTGCGGCGGTCACCGAGCCCGAGCCGAGCGCTACGTCGCCCGCGTTACCCGCAGCAGCGTTGGCGCCGAGCGCGAGGGCACTCGCGCCGCTGGCACTGGCGTTGACGCCAAGAGCGGTGGACTGAGCGGCAGTTGCAAATGCATTCTGGCCGATCGCGGTGCTGGATGTCGCCGTCGCATTGGCATTGGGGCCCATGGCAGTGCTGAAGTCACCCGTGGCCTTGGCTATGTATCCAAACGCGGCCGAGTCGAGGCCGGAGGCACCCGAAGCGTTGCCCGCCGCAATGGCATTCGCCCCCGACGCGACCGAGAGAGGTCCGATCGCCACGGATTCCGCGCCCGTCGCCGACGAATCCGCCGCCGTCGAATTGGCATGGAAATACTTGATGCCGCCGCCCGTATTGATGTTGTTGACCGTCGTACCGATGGCATCGACCGCCTGATTGGTGGCAAAGAGCTGCGAACCGTTGATGGCGTCGGTGGATGAGCCGCTGATCCGGCCCGCCGCGACGTTGGTGATGGTGCGCTCGGCACCAACAGCGCCGACACTCACCGTCGAAGACGGGTTGGTGCCCTGGTAGGCGTAGGTCGTGCCGTTGACCACCCCACTGGCGGTGCCGACCGCCGCGGCGGTCACCGAGCCCGAGCCGAGGGCCACGTCGCCGGAGCTTGCCGCCGCCGTCGCGCCGTTACCGAGTGCGACATTGCCGACGAAACCGGAGGCACCTGCCGTGGAACCGTTGCCGAGCGCAACCGAACCCTGGCCGATCGCCTTGTTGTTATTACCGATCGCCACCGCGCCGGGTGCCTGGTTGGCGGCGGTGGCGCTTGCCGTGCCGTCGCTGTTGGCGATGTTGTTGGCACCGCCGGTGAAGGCACCCGTGCCGCTCGCATAGCTCGGATCACCGATCGCGACCGCGCCGTTGCCATAAGCGGTGTTGCCGGAGCCGATGGAGACGGCCTTGCCGCCGGTCGCAACCGCATTGTTACCCATGGCGACCGCTTCGGCCGCATCCGCCTTGGCATTCGGGCCTACGGCGATCGCCGATGCGGCGGATGCGATGGCGCTCTGGCCAATGGCCGTGGCGCCGGTACCGCTGGCAGCCGCCTGGTAGCCTGCAGCGAGCGATTGACTTGCACTGGCTACCGTGCCGATGCCGAGTGCGGTACTGCCGGCACCGCTGGAGTTGGCGCTGACGCCGGCTGCCAGAGAGTTGTTCCCCGTCGCCTGCGCTCCAGATCCATATGAGGAGGCGTTCGTGCCGCTGGCGACCGCCTGGCGTCCTGTAGCGGTGGAATTGTCGCCGCTGGCGTTGCTACCGGCGCCCACGGCAGTCGATAAAACACCACCAGAATTTGCATTGTTGCCGAGCGCGACGCCGGAAGTCGCGGTGCTGGCAACGATTGAGCCCGAGCCGATCGCAACGCCACCACCAGCGGCGAGCGCTTGCGCCTGGTTACCCAAGGCAACGCCGAAAGCCCCCGACGCAACGGTGGTTGGGCCAATTGCAAGCGAGTTGGTTCCTGATGCGGCAGCATTCGTGCCGAGAGCGATGGTGTCCGTGTTGGAGGCCTGGGCCAGATAACCCATGGCGGAACCTCTTAGGGCGGAAGCCGCTGCCCCATTGCCGATCGCAGTAGTTTGATTTGCCGTTGCGGCGGCCGACGTGCCGAAAGCGCTGGATCCTGTCCCCGTCGCAGACGAACTCGAACCAACGGCATTCGCCCATGCTCCCGTGGCCGTCGCAGCGGAGCCTAACGCAACAGACTCGAACGTGAAGCCGGAAGGAGCGGTGCCGCTTGCATTGGCATTCGTACCAATGGCAATGGGAGAACCGCCACCCGTTCCAGCGTTTGCCTTGGAGCCGGCCCCCATGGCGATGGCAGAACCGTTTGCAGACGAGGCGTTGGACGATAGTCCGATCGCCACCGAGGCACCACCTGAAGAGGTGGCCGCGGAGCCGAAAGCGACGCCGTTCGCCCCGCTTGCAGTGGTGTTGACACCAAAGGCCGATGCACCGCTCGCCAGCGCGCGGGCGTTCCCGCCCACGGCAAGAGCATTGGTGCCGGTCGCGTTCGCGAAGACACCCATGCCAATGGCGTTGAGGCCATTGACAGCCATCGAATAGCCGATGGCGATCGAAGCGTTGCCAGTAGCACTGTTAGAGGTGCCCAACGCCACGCTCTCCAAGCCATTCGCTTGGGTACCGTTGCCGATGGCAACTGCGTTGGCGGCTGACGCCGTTCCGCCGCCGGCCTGATATTGCGCCTGCGCCGGCGCGGAAAGGCCGAGCGCGGCGAGCGCGGCGAGGCCGCCGATCACGCCTGCCGAACGCAAGCTCCCGCCGGCGCCTAACGAGCCGGGGCCTATGTCCTTGCGGCGCATCCCGAGCACGCGAGACGCCATCCGCAGTACAGCCATCAGGCGGCGCCGGAGCGACCGATCGGTGCGATCGGCTGAAACAAAGCTTCCAGCCAATCCTATGCGAGATTTAGTCTGCAGATGTTCCCCAACGCATTCCCTCATGCTGCCTTCTCCTCGCTGCTATCTGGACGAGCGAGCACGCGTGAACCCGCATCTGCGGCTGCGTCGTCGTTGAAATTATGCGCTTGCAGAAGCGCGCGACCCATTTTGGCGGCTTGGCTTTCGAGCTGCTCGCGGACGGTATCGACCCACGGCTGCGTCAACTCCGGAACGGAATACAAGGCGGCATCCGCCCGTTCGTGGGGAAGCTTCATCGTCACCAGGGCGCGGCAGACATCGAAATGGAATAGCGGCTCCCCTTCTCCGTAAGCCGGAGAGGTCAAACCGAAGACCAGGCAGGCAAATAGATAATCGACCTCCGCGCCGCTCAAGCGGCTGGCATAGCGGTCTTGCAAGGCAGTCCAGGCTACCTCGATCTTCGGAGCAAAGATTTCAAATTCAGGGAATTGAATGTCCATACCGCACCGGATAGTTACCGTGCGGGAAGATGGCCTTATTTCAGCGCAAGCGTATTTTATAAAATTCCGGATTTTTTTTAGAAAATTACGGTTTTTTGCCTAGCCGGCTGCGGGTGTAGCCACTTTGCCACACTTAACCTTAGGCTGTTCTGTACGAAGAGGCGAACCGCCGGACGATAAGCACCAAGCGGTTCTTTCCATTCCGAAAAATCTCTTCTGCCGCATGAGCGGAAGACGCCCATCCCCGCCATACATCTCTCGCGTGGACGCGGGAAATAGCGAATTTGGGAATACTCGAATTGGTTTGGGACAGAAGCGGGCTTGCGTTCAAGCCCATGCGGTTATCGCATATATCGAAGCTCTGTAGGCGTGCGTCCCCGGTATCTCTTCATCGTCGTCGCCAAATGGCTTTGATCCGAAAACCCTGCCATATAGGCAATTTCCGCGATCGCGATTTCACCTTCGGCCAGCAATTTTTCGGCGAGGTCCAGGCGCAGATTTATGAGGTAGCGGTGTGGCGGCATGCCGAAGGTCTTGGCGAATCTTACGATGAAATGATTGGGTGAAATGCCGGCGACAGCCGCCAGTTCCGCGACATGAACCTTTTCCGTAAAATGTTCACGGAGATACTCTTCAACGCGACGGGCGCTTTTGGCGGAGAGCCCTCCCCTTGGCGACGGAAGCTGTTTCATATTGCTTGCATAGTTGCGGATGAGATGGGTACTAAAGAGCGTAACCAATGAATCCAGAAAGAGTTCATTCGGAGTTGCCTTCCCGGTTAATTCGACAGAAATCCTCTGCGCAATATCGAGCGCGATCGGATCGACGGTTCCGAAGGCAGGTGGCCGGAGTTCTACGTTCGCGAGATCGAACTCCTGAAGCGCCAGCTCCGACAGAGTGTCCGGAGGAATGGCGACGACAAGATTTTTCCTGGTTTCGGACCAGGCAAGGCTGCTATCCACACCGGCGGGATTGATGATGAGGCAACCGACAGGCGCATCATATTGGGTGATTCGGTCGCTGCCGAGAGAGGCTCGCAAGCCGCGCATGGGAGCCAGTACAATCCCCATCGCATGCTCTTTGGCGAGAAATGTCTGCGATCCGGGATTGCGTACGGAATTGATAACGCTCCCGCGGGCGGTCGTCTTTCTCGGCCCTGCATGTTCAGGGATTATATCGAACACATATCGTTCGGCCCGTTCCCGGACCTCACCCGCATAGCCCATTCTTCATCGCCCCGCCCGAACGAAGTCCTGCAAATACTAACAGGCAGATCAGATCCCACTTTCATTTGAGATCTCATTTCCCAACTCTGCCCGCCGCTTGCCGCCGCAAGCAGCTTATTGCGGAAGATTAAATAGTATAAATCGCCAAGTTTGGAAGGGGAGATAGCCATATAGCTAAGAAAGGGTATGCCATCAGACCATTTCTTCTTATAGTTGAGATTAGATCTATTTCAAACCAGCTAAACGTGCAGTCAAATTTTAAGCCATATTTCCCTTAAAAGTAGGAAAAATACTGCGATCTGTTCGACCTTAGGTTTTGCCCCGGCCTTTTTCATATAGATCCCATGCAACGTCCACCATCGCCAGAAGCACGTCTTTTTGGTTCCATCCCGCCGCTGTTGCAGCTTGAACAATTTCACTGACAATAGGCTGCAATTGGCGTTGGCACTCGCTTGAGAGGTCCTCCGCACTTCCTTGAGGTGGCTCGCTAAATTTGAATTCTACCATTCTCACTCTCGCAGTCGTAATATATGTCAGCTATCACATTCCCAACGCAAAATAAATCTGAAAGGAAGCTCGGGGATTTTCAAGAGCCAACATCAAATCACACTATCGTTATGCTGCAAGCAAGGCAAACTTCATTACAGTCATTAACTCTATATCATTGGGCAACTCCCCGACCGAAGCATAATAGATACAAGAAAAGCGGAAGTTATTCTGCGGCCCAGACAAGGGACTTCAAAACACCCCGGCAAATCTCTATTGCTCATCGACCGCCAGAAACAGCCATAAATAAAGCCGCAGCATTGCGGTGATGACGATTGATCCAGGCCGCCACGATCGGATGCAGCCACGTCAACCAATCCGCGAACATCTGTCGTCGAGATCAAGCGCGCGCCCAACGCTATGCGTCCGATGGATTAAGGTGAACTGCGAATCGCTGGCAATTATGCCGCGCCGCGACAGGTAAGATGCAAAGCCGCGGGTCTCCGGATCATTGGCCAAGCCCTGCAGACTGATGTTATCATCGGCTGCCGTCGTCCGCCGCGGAAAGGCGGTGAATATGTCTCTACGGATCAAGCGAATTTACGAACCCGCGGACGGCGGCGGCAAGCGTATCCTGGTCGACCGCTTATGGCCTCGCGACATCAGCAAGAGCGAGGCCGGCGGTGTTACGCCGCGTCAGGTGCAGCGTTCGATGGTAGCGATAACTGTCTCCACCGTATTCAGATGACCACCCGCGCCGGAATGTCCTTCTTCGGCAGGAGCCGCGCCATGGCGCTCAAAAGATCCGTCTGCGATATCAGACCGAGGACGCGCTGGTCGGCATCGACGACGATGACCGCATGCGTTCGTCCGTCCGTCAGAACGGGCAACAACGACAAAGCGGGATCGGCAGCATCGGCAACCGCCGGCTTCGATACGGCGTGCACGATAGTGTCGAGGCCTGCCGAGAGCTCGCGCAACCCGACCGTACCGATGAGGCGACCCTCCCGGTCCTTCACCGGCAAGGTGCGAATATTGTGTTTCAGCAGAAGTTGCCGAGCGTGCTCCGGCCCTGCGTGCTCGTCAATGGCGATGACATCGCGCGACATGATGTCGGCGCAGCTTATATCTCCATGCGATCGTATCGCTGCCTGCAATTCGACCTGCCGCAGAAGGCGGCTGAGGTCGGCGCGATCAATATCGAAGGTCTCGTCAAGCACGCCCAGGGCAGCATCGACGTCCTCCTCACGAAAGCCTACCCGCAAAGGCGGCGGCAGATCGCGCGTCTGATGGGTGTTTTCGGCTGGCTTGGCGACGACATGCGGATAGTTGCGCCTGGAGAGCTTGTGAAACACCAGGCCGAGGCCGACGAGTATGCAGGAATTCAAGGCAACCGGTACGAAGGGAAACAGAAAGCCCCAGCCCGCAACGACCGGGCCGCCGAGAACGGCGGTCAGCGCGGCCGCGCCGCCCGGCGGATGCAGGCATCGCGTAAATGACATGGCTCCTATCGCAAGCGAGACGCCGACCCCGATCGCGATGATCGGTTCGTGGATCAGATAGGCCGCGATAATACCCATCATGGCCGAAATAGTATTGCCGCCGATGATCGACCACGGCTGGGCGAGCGGACTTGCCGGAACCGCGAAAAGCAGCACTGCGGACGCTCCCATCGGCGCGACGATCAGCGGAAGATGCGGCCCCTGCCCGAAGAGGTAACCGCTGATGACCCCCGTAAGGCCAATGCCGATCAAGGCGCCAAGGCAGGCGATCAGCCGTTCGCGCAAGGTGGCTCCGGCGAGGGTCGGGGAAAACAGGCGGAACCGGCTGGAACCGGCCTTGTGGGGCTCTGAATTCTGCACGATGGAACCAGTTTAAGGAAGAATCTCTCGAGGATGAACGGCAGGACGCCGGCTAGCTCGGCAACGCGGCACGCTCTTTCCCTTAGTGGCGCCGAGGACTTCATGAAACGCATCGAAGGAACTCGGGCGATAGGTTTTGCGAGAGATCAGAACCGTATCGACGACGGCAAGCTGATGCGTCGCCGACGGCGCCGGCCAGTGCATGAGATCGAGAACCGACCTTGGCATGACGCCTGCCGCATTGCCGGTCGCTACACTGGCCAGGATGGCATGATAGGAACCAAGTTCGGTCGTCGGCAAAGCGCTCGACCTGCGTGCCCAGCCCTCTGCAATCCTGCGATAAGTGCATCCGGGCTCCAAAGCGGCAATCGATCCGACCCGCAAATCGGCGGCGGATCGGATCGCAGGATGGCCGGAGGGCAATAACAGCAGCAGATCCTCGACAAATACCGGTTCGGCTTCGAGCTGCCTGAGTTCGTCCGCGAAATCTGGATCCTCATCCAGCATCGCTTTCGGCGGCCGGGCGATCAGCGCGCAATCCAACACATCGCGCAGAACATCTCGGGCAAGATCTCGGGAAGCGCCAAGCGTCAGTTGGAGCGCCACATCCGGCCACATATGATTGAACCGGCTGAGCGCCGCGGGCAGCCGGCTTGCCGCCGTGCTTTCCATCGTTCCCAAGCGCAAGGTGCCTGTTGGGCGCCGAGGCCTGACCGCCTGGCGTGCCTCAAGAGCAAGCGCCGAAAGACGATTGGCATAGACGTGGAACGTCTCGCCCTCTTTTGTCAGCGTCATCTTCTTGCCGTCGCGGCTGAAGAGCAGGACGCCGAGGTCGTCCTCCAACTGCTGGATGCGCGTCGTCACGTTCGACGGCACGCGTCCGACGGCCTTCGCAGCCTTGGTCACACTGCGATCGCTCGCGACCGCCAGAAATATTTCGATCGATGAAAGGTCCAACGAAAAGATCTCGATTCAGGAATTAAGCTGCCTTATCATTCCGTATATAAAAATCATTCCCGCAGCTCAAGCATGTTTGGGCGTCCTGCCCAGAACGGAAAAATTGAACGGATGACAAAATCAGATCGACACGAAACCAATGGAAAAATCCGCGAATATGCGTCGCCCGCCTGCACGCTGCACGAGGTCGACCCGGCTTATAGCGGCATCGCGCTCGACGAGGACCGGATCTCGGATATTTTCGCGTGGCGAAAGATGCGGCGGCAACGATTGATCGACGACCGAAAGGCACTGCCATTCGCGAAGCGTGAAGATTATACGCGCTCGATTGCAGCGCATCTCGATCAGGTCGTCGCCGATGTTGACGGAAAGCATATCAGCCTGTTTTGGCCATTCCTGGGAGAGCCGGACCTTAGAGGATGGATGGCAGCCGCAACGGCGCGCGGCGCAGATTGCCTGTTGCCCGTGGTCGTGGCGAAGGCAACCCCGCTAGTATTCCGATCCTGGAAAATGGGAGAGAGGCTTGAACGCGGGGTATGGAACATTCCTGTACCCGCGGAAGGCAAGGAAGCCATTCCTGATATCGTCATCGCGCCATTGGTCGGCTTCGATCCCTATTGCTACCGTCTTGGCTATGGGGGTGGTTTTTTCGATAGAACCCTCGCCGCTCTCGAGCGCAAGCCTTTGGTCATCGGCGTCGGCTTCGAATCGCAGGCGATCGACACCATCCGTCCGCTCGCTCACGACATTCCGATGGATGTGATCATCACGCAAACGGGACGGCGCTATCGATGAGATGCGAGCCGGATGCCGATGGTCAATTTTCCTGACGGCGCGAGGCGCATATGCGGATCATGCGCAGAGCAGCATCATTCAACATCCAGATCAAAGAAGTGCTGGGTCGCAAGGGCGGCAGCCCCCCGCGCCCACGAACCTGGCACCCAGTCAGGAAGTAATTCCGGCGTATTCAAGAAGACATATTTCGCCATCGAACGCCGTATCGGCTCGAGAATCGCTTCGCCGAACTGCATG
Source organism: Rhizobium sp. BK491 (assembly GCF_014194925.1). Classification (NCBI taxonomy): domain Bacteria; kingdom Pseudomonadati; phylum Pseudomonadota; class Alphaproteobacteria; order Hyphomicrobiales; family Rhizobiaceae; genus Rhizobium; species Rhizobium sp. BK491. Next base: position 246,538 of record NZ_JACIAR010000003.1, on the reverse strand, counting down.
GCTTCGCCGCCGGCAATGAGAACCTCGGGATCGAACAGGTTCACCAGATCGGCCAGATGGCGCCCGATCAGCTCGCCGGCTTCCGCCATGACTTGGAGAGCCGCCGGATCGCCCCCATCGATCGCGGCTGCGAATTCGTCGCGATTGGCCTTTGCGCCTCTCTGTCGGCCCCAGTCCTCGATCATCGCAGCCTCGGCTGTGTGAGCCTGGAGGCAACCCCGTCTCCCGCATTCGCAAAGTCGGCCGCCGGGTACCGTAATGACGTGACCGAGCTTTCCGGCCAAGCCATGGCTTCCGTGATAGATCTCTCCTCCCATGACCAGCGAAGACCCGACACCGGTACCGACGGCGATCGTCGCGAAATTGCTGTAGTTGCGGCCCGCACCGAAGAGCCGCTGCGCGACGGTGAAGGCGCTGATGTCGTCGTCGATCCAGACCGGGACATGGACCCGTTCACGCAGCAATTCGGGAAAGGCAAGATTGCGCCAGCCAAAGCGCGGGCTCTGGACGCAGATGCCGTTGACCGCATCCACCTCGCCGGGGATGGAAACGCCGACGCCCATAACAGGCGATCCGGTGCGGCCGGCATCGGCAAGAAGTTTCGGGATCGCCGCCACAATCGCCTCGACCATCGTTTCCGGCCGTGTGTCCGACACAGGCATATCGAAAGAGGCGATCGGCATCGTGGCGAGATCGGTGAGAACACAGTCAATGCTGTCGTGGCGAAGCTTGAAACCGACAGCCAGGTGGCCATCGTAATTGATATCGACCGGCACGGGCCGCCGTCCCGTCGCACCCGTCTGTGCTTTTCCCTCGATGACGAGCCTCTCGTCGATCAATTCCGTGACTACGAAAGTCACGGCCGCGGGGCTAAGGCCCGTCACGGTGGCGATTTCGGCACGCGGCATCGCCCCCCGATTTCTGAGCAGGTTGAGGATGAGCCGCCGATTAAGGGCTCGGGAAGTACCAGGGTTGCCGCGCACGATGATCCTTAAATTAATTTTGTAAATTAACTATTGTCGCTTCTCGGAAGATACGGTATGCAATAGCACATGGCAATGGAGGAATGTCTGCTTGTATCAGCACAAGCGGAATTGCCGGTTTATTGCGTAATTTCTGAAGGTTAGCGGCTGCCCATATCTGTGGGCGGGCCTGGATTTGATGTGCCTAGGGAGGAAATAGATGGCATCGAAGAACGAACTTTCACTCGCCAATGCAATCAAGGCGTCTCGGCGCCAGTTCATGATCGGCACGGGGGTCGCCTTGGCGACCACGGCGCTTTATCGCCCGGCAATTGCCAATGGCGGCGAGGTGACGATCATTTCGGATATCGGCAATGCTGGACAGCGGGCCGTCCTTGACCGCATCGCGGCTGATTTTACCAAGAAGACCGGGACGAAAGTCACCATCAACAATATGGATCACGAGGCCCACAAGACGGCCATCCGTAGCTATCTCGTTGTCGGCGCTCCCGATGTCTGCTTCTGGTTCTCCGGCAATCGAATGAAGGCTTTTGTCGATCGCGGACTGTTCGACGACATTTCCGACCTGTTTGCCAAGGAAGGCTATAGCGACAAGCTCGGTGCCACGATGACAGCAGTTACCGTCAACGGCAAGCAGTACGGTCTGCCGCTCGGCGGCATTCTTTGGGGTCTTTTCTATCGCAAGGACGTCTTTGCCGAGAAGGGCTGGACAGCGCCGAAGAACTGGGACGAGTTCCTGAAATTCGGCGACGCGGCGAAATCCGCCGGCATGACGCCGATCAGCATGGGTACGAAGGAACTCTGGCCGACCGGAGGCTGGTTCGACCACATGAACCTGCGCATCAACGGTCTCAACAAGCACCTCGCCCTGATGGAGGGCAAGATCCCCTATACCGACCCGATGCTGAAGCCGGTCTTCGACAAATGGGAAGAGCTCATCAAGGCCAATTTCTTCTCCGCAAGCGCACCGTCGTTCGGCTGGGAACAGGCCGGGGCGGCATTGGCGCAGAAGAAGGCTGCAATGATGGACCTCGGAGGCTTCATCAAATCCGCCTTCCCGGCAAGCGACGAAGGTCAGATCGCCTTCGCTCCCTTCCCGGAAATCGTCCCCGGCGTCGAACGTTATGAGGACTTCTCGGTCAACTCGGTGCACATCCCCGCCAAGGCGAAGAACCGACAAGGTGCGCGTGATTTCCTGGCTCACTTCTATCAGCCTGACAATCTCGGCGCATTCCTCGAAGCCGAAGGCACCATTCCGCCACGCAACGATTGCCCGCCAAGCAAGGACCCCCTGGTCAATATCGCCGTGGAATCGCTCAAGAGCGTGAAGGGAACGTCGCAATATTACGACCGCGATACCGATCCGGACATGGCGCAGGACGGTGTAAAGGGCTTCCAGGAATTCATGGTCAAGCCGGAGCGGCGCGACCAGATCCTGGCACGACTCGAAAAGACCCGCGCGCGCATTTTCAAATAGTCCTCCCGGACCAGGGCGCGGCGGGGCGTCGGCTTACACGACGTCCCGTCGCGCCTCTCTTGAAGAATCGCGCTTCCAGAAATGTCCTGAATTATCGAACCAAGAAGTCTGAGCCATGTGGAAAAAACACAGGAACTGGCTGACGCCCGTCCTCTTCATTGTGCCTGGATGCATCCTGTTCGGAACGATCATCATCGCTTCTTCCGTGGAATCGATCTGGATTTCGTTTTTCGATTGGGATGGCGTCGGGCAGAAGAGCTGGGTGGGATTGGCAAACTATTCCGAACTCTTTGCCGATCAGCAATTCTACGTCTCGCTGAAGAACAACATCATCTGGCTCGTCATGTTCATGGCGGCACCGCCGCTCGGGTTGGCGCTGGCGCTGCTCGTCAACCAGCAGATCGCTGGCATGCGAATCTTGAAGTCGCTTTTCTTCATTCCGCTGGTGCTCGCCACGGTCACGGTCGGCGTCGTGTTCGGCTGGGTCTATGATCCGAATTACGGACTCCTTGCGCTCATCTTCAGTCTCTTTGGAGCGACGGCGCCTGCCCTGCTTGCCGATGAGCATTTCGTGACCTTCGCCGTGGTTATCGCCGCGCTCTGGCCGCAGATCGCCTTCTGCATGGTGCTTTTTCTCGCCGGTCTTAACAATCTGAGCTCCGACATCATCGGCGCCGGGCGCGTCGACGGAGCCCGTGGCTGGAACATGCTCTGGCACGTCGTCCTGCCGCAATTGCGCCAGGTGGGTTTCATTGCCCTTGCCGTAACGGTGGTCGGCGCCTTGCGATCCTTCGACATGATCGCGGTGATGACATCGGGCGGCCCCTTCGGTTCATCGGAAGTGCTGGCCTATCAGATGTACGAGCAGTCAATCTTCTCCTATCGCTTCGGCTACGGCGCTGCCATCGCCACTGTCCTCTTTGCAATCATGATCGTTTTCATCACCTGGTATCTGCGCGTCATGGTGCGCATGGAACGGGAGACACGCTGATGTATCCTCGCCCAATCCCTGAAGAAAAGCCCGCGCTTCGCGGCCTTTATGCCGGCTTCGTCGGCCTGATCCTCATACTTTGGCTGCTGCCGCTCGTTGCCGTCATGCTGACGGCGGCCAAGACGGCTGATGAAATCATGGCCGGCAAATACTGGACGTGGCCCGAGCATTTCAATCTCGTCGAGAATTTCCAGGCGGTTTTCCAGCAGACCAACATGTGGGGCTATTTCATCAACAGCCTCATCATCACCCTGCCCTCGGTGCTGCTGGTTCTCGTATTCTCGACCCTGACGGGCTATGTGCTCGCCCGCTATAATTTCCGGGGCAACGCCCTGCTCTTCTCACTCTTTGTCGGCGGCAACTTCCTGCCAGCCCAGATCATGATGATCCCGGTGCGCGATCTCATGGTTTCGGTCGGCCTATACGATACCTATTTCGCGCTGATCATCTTCCATGTCGCCTTCCAAACCGGTTTTGCGACCCTGTTCATGCGCAACTTCATTGCGGCTTTGCCGGACGAATTGTTCCAGGCAGCGCGTGCGGAAGGCGCCTCCCCCTGGCAGACGATGCGCCATGTCGTCATACCACTGATGCGGCCTGCCCTTGCCGCGCTTGCGATCCTGATCTTCACCTTCGTCTGGAACGATTATTTCTGGGCAATCGTGCTGACGCAAAGCGATGTCGTCAAACCGGTGACGGCGGGCCTCAACAACCTCAGGGGCGAATGGACATCCGCTTGGAACATCGTGGCGGCAGCAACCCTGTTCGTCGCCGTCCCGCCGGTCCTGATGTTCTTCCTGATGCAAAAGCATTTCATCGCGGGCCTGACCATGGGCGCCGTCAAGGGCTGACATGTCCCGCACCGCGCGAACAGATTTGGAGTATCATTCATGAGCCATGTACAGCTGATCGACATCGACAAACATTACGGCGGCTACCACGCCCTGCGTTCGATCAATCTTTCCGTCGACAAAGGTGAATTCATCGTCATGGTCGGCCCGTCGGGTTGCGGCAAGTCTACCACCCTGAAGACGATTGCCGGGCTCGAAAACATCAGTTCGGGCGAGATCTGGATCAACGGCCGCAACGTCACGCGCGAGGAGCCAGGCGATCGCGGCATTGCGATGGTCTTCCAGTCCTATGCGCTTTATCCGCATATGACGGTCGCCGAGAACATGGGCTTCGGCCTGAAGATGGCGAAGCGGCCGCAGGTCGAAATCGACGCTGCCGTCAAGCGGGCCGCTGATATCCTCCGAATATCGGACCAGCTCGACAAGCGCCCGAAGCAGCTTTCGGGCGGCCAGCGCCAGCGCGTCGCCATCGGCCGCGCCATCACCCGCGCGCCGGAAGTCTTCCTCTTCGACGAACCGCTCTCCAATCTCGATGCGGCATTGCGCACGCAGATGCGCGTCGAGCTTTCGACGCTGCACCAGCAGCTCGGCTCGACGATGATCTATGTGACGCACGATCAGGTCGAGGCGATGACCATGGCGAGCCGCATCATCGTGTTCAACAAGGGGATCATCGAGCAGGAAGGCGCGCCGCTCAATCTCTATCACAATCCGGCGAACCAATTCGTCGCTGGCTTCCTCGGCGCGCCGCGGATCAATTTCATCAATGCGAAGCTCGTTTCCCTTCGTGACGGTGTAGCTGAAGTCGCACTCGAAGGCGGCAACACGACGGTCCTCGTTCCCGTAGCAGACGTCGGCGATCTTAAGGCTGAGTCCCATCTCATCCTCGGCGTTCGGCCGGAATCGCTGAAGATCGGCCCCTCCACCGAGGATGTCGCTATCTCCTTGGACGGCAAGGTCCGCCTTGTCGAGCAGCTCGGACGCGAAACCATTCTCTACGTCGATGCGGGTCCGTTCGCAACGATCGGCTCGGAAAGCGGCACGCGCAATTTCACCGTTCAGCTCGGCAACGCGACCGGCTTTTCGGCTGGCGAGCAGATCAAACTGTCCGCCGCCACATCCTCCCTCTACCTCTTCGGTCCTGATGGCAGAACCCTCAGCCGACCGAAACCCACCATCGCCTCTCTGTAAAGAAAGCTTATGATCTCATGAAAGTTTTGGAAAGAAAGCCGCTCTCGGTCTGGCGGACGCTCAACCTCGACGGCTTCATGGTCGGTGTGCCGCATTATCCCGAACATGTCGACGAGAGCTATTGGGACCGCGATGCCGAACGTATGGCGGCTGCCGGTTTCAATACCGTTCGCATGGCGGAATTCGCCTGGCATATCATGGAGCCGCATGAGGATCACTTCGATTTCTCGCTCTTCGACAAGGCGATCGCCGGCCTGGCCAAGCACGGCATCAAGACCATTCTCTGCACCCCGACGGCAACGCCGCCCCGCTGGCTGACGGCAAAATATCCGGAAGTCCTGCGCGTCGATGCAAACGGCAGAGAGGCAAGCCACGGATCGCGCCAGCATTGCGATACGACGAGCCCGGTGCTGCGGCGGCACAGCCAGCGTATTACCCGTGCGATGGCCGAGCACTATTGCGACAATCCTGATGTCATCGGCTGGCAGACGGACAATGAGCTCAATACGACGACTTCCGAAAGCTACTCGCCATCCGCGCTCATCGAGTTCCAGAAGTTCTGCCGCGCGAAGTATGGCACGATCGAAGCCCTGAACTTTGCCTGGGGCGGCGATTTCTGGGCGACGGCCTATCAGACCTTCGACCAGATCGTCTTCCCGCAACCGATGAATCCGTCCTTCTCCAGCCCCGGTCACGTGCAGGACTATCATCGCTTCCTCGCCTTCGCGACAGCTCTCTTCCAGCACGATCAGGTGGAAATCCTGCGGGCGACCAATCCGGCATGGTTCATCTTCCACAATCTGGGCGGCCTTGTGGACATCGATTTCCGCGGCCAGTTCGGCCAGGATCTCGATTTCATCGGCTTCGATATCTACCCGTTCCTCTATGACGAGATGCGCCGCGGCGGCGGTCATGCGGTCACGCAGGCCTTCCATCTCGACCAATGCCGCGCCTATTCCGGCAATTTCATCGTTCCGGAACAGGCGTCCGGCCTCGGCAGTCAGCCGGGCTTCTCCTCATCCGTGCCGGAGCCCGGCGAGATGCGCCGCATGGCGATGACTTCGGTGTCGCGCGGCGCGGACGGCCTTATGTTTTTCCGCTGGCGGCCGGCGCATTTCGGCGCCGAGATCTACTGGAACGGTATTATCGATCACGATGATGTTCCGCGCCGCCGTTACGAGGAAGCAACACGATTCGCATCCGACATCCGCAAGATCGAGGGCAAGCTGCTTGGCACGACCGTCCGCATGGATATTGCCATCGCCGGCGCGGATTTCGACAATCAGGAAGCCTACAAGACCTATGCGATCGGCCTGCCAAGCCCGATGCAGGATGCAGCCCATCTGCACCGCGCATGCTATCAGGCCGGTATTGCCTGCGGCTTCATCCATCCGGAAGATGATCTCTCACGCATCAAGGCGCTCTATGTTCCCCATTGGGTCATGTGGAAGGAAGAGTGGTCGGCAGCGGTGGAAAAGTTCGTCGCCAACGGCGGCACGCTCATCCTGTCGGCAATGACAGGCACCCGCGATGACAACAACCACATCATCCGCACCCAGGCGCCGGGCACCGCGCTTTCCAAGCTTTCCGGCGTCAGCGTCTACGAATTCGGACCAGTCTCCGCTCCGGGGGCGGATGGGTTGTTCAGCGGTTTCCGCGAGGGCGGCATCGGCAGCCATCAGCCATCCCCGCGTCCGCCGGCATCCTCGGCCTCACGCAAATATGCCTATACGATCGGCAATCGTCAGCTTGAGGCCGGGCACCTTTACGAGAAGCTGGAAACGACCGCAGATACCGAGATCGTCGGCCGCTGGTCCGACCGCTTCCTGGAAGGAACGCCGATGCTGACGCGCCGCCGGCATGGCAACGGGCAGGTCTATTATCTCGGCACCTACCTCACCGCGCCGCTCGCAGAGGTCATCGGGGAGATTCTCGTCAGCAACGGCGTTGCCGCACCGCTGGTAGAGAACCTGCCTGCCGGTGTCGAAGTGTCGCTGCGCGAGAGCAATGACAGGAAGCTACTGTTCGTGCTCAATACGGAGCATGAAACGAAAATCGTCGACCTGCCTGCAGGGACTGACCTGCTGACCGGCAGGACGATATCGGGACGGAGCGAGCTTCAAGGCTACGGCGTGCTTGTGATCGAGCAATCCGTCTGACACGATCCTTAAAGCCCGGCGCCGAGGGTGAAGCCTCGGCGCTGCGGCTCGGCCTCGATCAGCCTGCCTCGTCACCGTTTGCCAGCGGCACGAACAATCCGAGCTTGACGTCGCGCAGCACCACATTCGTATGCATGCGCCGGATCTGCGGATTCTCCGCCATGATTACGGCGGCGATATCATCATAATGCTCGACATCCCGCGCAGTGACGATCGCGATGAGATCGACAGCGCCCGTGACATAATAGACTTGCTGGATATGGTCCTGCTTTTCCGCCCAAAGGCGGAATTTCGCAAGCGCATCGTAATTGTCCCGCTCGATCTCCATGCCGACGATGAACACCATCGGCGTCCCGGTCGCCTTGCGATCGACAACTGCGATTTCCGCCTTGATGATACCGTCCTCACGCAGCCGTTTCAGGCGCCGTTGCACCGCTGACGTCGAAAGCCCGACCTCCTCGGCGATCGCTTCGGCCGTGAGCTGGCAATTGCGCTGGACGATATCGAGAATATCGCGATCAAAACGATCCGGACTTTCCATTTCCCTACCCCTTTATGCGCGATGAAACCAGGCGACGACATCTCTATTCCATCATAAAAGATGCACAAGAAATACATTTTTGCTTTTTTTATGCAAATTGATCGGAAATTGCGCGCAAATTCGGCTGGTCTTCGCGATATTCTCCGCAAATTGTTTTTCATCGGAATTATATATGACAGAGCTGCCCTCCCAGGCTCTTTGTGTGGAAGATCTCCACAAGAGCTTTGGGTCACATCAGATTCTCAAGGGCGTTTCAACCACCGCCAAACAAGGGGATGTGATTTCCATCATCGGCTCGTCCGGCTCCGGGAAAAGCACGTTCCTGCGGTGCATAAACCTGCTTGAGATGCCCGATCGCGGCCGCATCGTCGTCAACGGCGAGGAAGTCGCTCTGAAGCAGGGGCGCCATGGACAGATGCAGCCGAAAAGCTGGCGCCAGATCGAACGCATGCGCAGCGGATTGGGCATGGTGTTCCAGAGCTTCAATCTCTGGGCTCACATGACCGTCCTCGAAAATATCATCGAGGCGCCGGTGCATGTCCTTAGCGTTCCTCGCCGCGAGGCGATTGAGAAGGCAGAGGCTCTTCTCAATAAAGTCGGGCTTTACGACAAGCGCGATGCCTATCCCGCCTTTCTCTCCGGGGGACAGCAGCAAAGAGCCGCGATTGCCCGCGCGCTTTGCATCGATCCGGCCGTGATGCTCTTCGACGAGCCGACATCGGCGCTCGATCCCGAACTGGTCGGCGAAGTCCTCAAGGTCATCCGCGATCTCGCCGAGGAGGGCCGAACCATGCTGCTGGTCACCCACGAGATGCGTTTTGCCCGAGACGTCTCGAACCATGTTCTCTTCCTGCATCAGGGACGGATCGAGGAGGAAGGTCCGCCCCGGCAGATCTTCGACGCCCCGATCAGCACCCGCTGCCGAGAATTTACCGGCATGCTGACGACCTGATCCACTCCAATTCGCAGACAACACATTAGGAGAATCCCATATATGAGACTGGTTTCCACATTATTCGCCGGACTGGCCTTCGCGCTTTCCTCGATGACAGCGCAGGCCGAGGTTCGCTTCGGCATCATGAACGAATCCTATCCGCCCTTCTTCGCCAAGGACGCCTCCGGCAAATGGCAGGGCTGGGAAATCGACATGATGGACGCCGTCTGCAAGCAGATGAAAGAGAAATGCTCGATCGTCGAGCTTTCCTGGGATGGTCTCATCCCGGCGCTTCAGAGCAAGAAATTCGATGTGATCTGGTCATCGATGTCGAACACGGCGGAGCGCTCGAAGATCATCGACTTCACCGACAAATATTATAATACACCCAGCACGCTGATCGGCCCCAAGGACCAAAAGACTGGCGCCACGGCAGACGACGTCAAGGGCAAGACCATCGGCATCCAGGTGTCGACCATCCAGTCGGAATATTACAAGAAGTACTTCGCCAAGGTCGCGGATGAGAAGACCTACCAGACGCTCGACGAGGCGTTTCAGGATCTCGCTGCAGGGCGCATCGACTATGTCTTCGGCGATTCCCTTGCGCTTGACGCCTTCCTGAAAAGCGAAAGCGGCAAGGATTGCTGCGCCAAGATGGGTGACGTCGCCGACGACAAGGAAGTCCTCGGAGCCGGCGTTTCCGGCGGCCTTCGCAAGGAAGACACCGAGCTGAAGGCAAAGCTCAACGCGGCAATCGCCGCGGTGCGCGCCAGCGGAAAATACGACGAAATCACCAAAAAGTATTTCAGCTTCGATATCTACGGCGCCAAATAAACGATCGCGACGATGGCGACTTCCTCACAAGGCATTCTGGACCTGCTCTCCCCCTATCCTCCCGGATGGGGTGGAGTGCTCTTGACCGGGGCTGCCTCCACGGTCGCCATCTCCGCCGGCGCTTTTCTGATAGGCCTCTTGCTCGGCACAGGCGGAGCATTGGGCAAGCTCTCGGGCATCAGGCCGCTCCGGCTACTGCTCGAACTCTATACGACCGCCGTCCGCGCCGTTCCGGAGCTGATCCTGATCGTCGGCCTCTATTACGCGGGCATGGATGGCCTCAATCGGCTCCTCGCCGCGCTCAATCTGCCGGCCTTCGAGTTGAACGGCTTTGCGGTCGCGGTCGCCGTACTCGGTTTCGTGCAAGGCGCCTATATGACGGAAGTGCTGCGTGGCGCGATCCTGGCGATCCCCGTCGGCCAGATCGAGGCAGCAAAGGCATTCGGCATGGGTGCACGCCTGCGCTTCCGCCGCATCATTCTGCCCGCCTTGCTGCCCAATGCCCTGCCCGGCCTTGCCAATCTCTGGATGTCCGTCACCAAGGATAGCGCTCTCGTCGCGGTGGTCGGCTACCAGGAACTAGCTCTCGCCACGCGTCTCGCCGGCGCTAGCACCAAGCATTACTTCATCTTTTTCCTGGCATCCGCCCTCATCTATCTCGCCCTCACACTCGTCTCGAATGCCATATTCAATCTGGTCGAGCGGCGAGTGCGGCGCGGCCAGCCGAAGCTCGCGTGAGGAGTGCCGGCATGACCTTTTCATGGATATCCGTCTATTGGCCGCTTCTGTTGACGGGAGCCGTGCAGACGCTGTCGCTGCTTGCGATCTCCGTCGTCTTCGGCTTTGTGATCGCCATCGGCCTCGCCTTCGCCCAGATCAGCGGCGGCCCCATCCTGCGAAGCCTTGCCCGTGGTTATTGCACCTTCTTCCGGGGCACGCCGCTGCTGATACAGCTCTGGCTGCTTTACTATGGGGTCGGCTCTCTTCTGCCGATGATTCCGGGTATACGTCAGAGTCTGTTCTGGCCGATCCTGCGCGAAGGTTTCTTCTTCGCGGCCGTCAGTTTCACGCTCAACTATGCGGCCTATGAGGCGGAGGTTTTGCGCGGCGCATTGCTTGCCGTTCCGAAAGGCGAACTGGAAGCCGGACGCGCATTCGGCATGCGACCCTTCACGCTGACGCGGCGCATCTGGCTGCCGCGGGCCATTCGCATCGCACTGCCGACGATCGGCGGCGAAATCGTCATGCAGCTAAAGGCCACTCCGCTCGCCTTCACCGTCACCGTGATGGATCTCTACGCCGTTGCCACAAAAGTTCGCCAGGACACCCTGCTGGTCTACGAACCGCTTGTTGTCGTCACCGTCTTCTATCTCATCATCACAGCCATCATCGCGCGAAGCTTCCGTTTCCTGGAAGCGCAGGTGCCGGTGCGGCGCTAACCCACGGCACGAAGGAGAGATCAAACCTCTCCGCTGATCCGAACCATTCTGGAGATCCCATTCATGAGCAAACCCTTGATCCTCGACGGCGGCATGAGCCGCGAACTGCTGCGTCTCGGCGCGGAACTGAAGCAGCCGGAATGGTCGGCGCTCGCGCTCGTCGATTCGCCGGAGATTGTCCGGCAGGTGCATGACGAATTCATCGCCGCCGGCTCGGACGTTGTGACCACCAACAGCTACGCGCTCGTCCCCTTCCACATTGGCGAGGAGCGGTTCTGGAAGGAAGGCGCCGATCTCATCGCGCTTTCCGGACAGCTGGCTCGCGACGCCGCCGATGCCTGCAAGGATCGAAAAATCCTGGTCGCCGGCTCGCTGCCGCCCATCTTCGGCTCTTATGAGCCGCAGAATTTCGATCCGTCACGCGTTCAGGACTATCTCAAGGTTCTGGTAGAAAACCTCGATCCTTATGTCGATGTCTGGCTCGGGGAAACCCTCAGCCTGATCGCAGAGGGAGAGGCGGTTCGGGCCGCGGTCGCCGAAACCGGCAAGCCGTATTGGATCTCCTTCACACTGGCCGACGATGCCGCGCAAAGAAATGGCGCCTCGCCCAAGCTCCGATCCGGCGAAGCCGTCGAGGATGCGGCTCGCTGGGCCGCATCATCCGGTGCCGACGCGCTTCTTTTCAACTGCAGCAAACCGGAGGTCATGCGAGAGGCCGTCGATGTCGCAGCGGAGGTTTTCAAGCAGAGCGGCCATAATCTGCAGATCGGCGTCTATGCCAATGCCTTCGAAGGTGAACAAGGCGAGTTGGCCGCCAATGAAGGCCTTCACGCGACCCGGCAAGATCTGAATGACGACGCCTATTCGCGCTTTGCCTGTTCATGGGTCGATGCCGGCGCAACGATGGTAGGCGGTTGCTGCGGGATTGGCGCCGGGCATATTCATCGGCTGAAGAAGGCTCTCCTTACTCAAAGCGTATAGCAAGAGCCGCCACGAACATTGATCCGCAAGGCGATCGCTGGCCATAGGACCGAGATAGATCTTTTAGTCATGCACCGTTGCTGCGGCCTGCGGAGCTGGGCCTGGAGTCCGGCTTTGCAGGAGTTCGCCGCGCTCCTCCAGAACGGGATAGGCGGCAGCGGCGACCAGATGGGAATTGATCTGTTTGAGATCGCGTAGCAGGTCGAGGTGAAGAGAACTGGTCTCGACGGTCTCGATCCCGCCTTGCCGCAGGCGTTGGAAATGAGCCTCTGTACCCTCGCGTTCCGCTTTGCGAAAGATAACCTTCTCCTCCGCCAGCATGCGAGCGGTGCTCTCGTTTTGGGTCATGAGCAAGGCCGACGTCGTGCGCAGGTTCGTCTGCAATCGATCGAACAGCCGCGCCAATTCAAGTTGGCCCTCCTTCGAGAAGTTCAGACCCCGGCGCAGACGTTTGGCCAGATGCGGCAAGAGGTTCTGATCGAGAACGTCGCCGGCGTGTTCCATATTCATCGAGAACAGCAGGATCTCGTTCAAGCGTCGTCTGTCGGCCTCGCCGAGTTCATCGGGATCGATCGAGGTGAGATAGGTCTTTACGGCCGCATTCAGACTGTCGAGGATATTGTCCAGCGACCGCAATCGCGTCAGCGCCTTTCGATCCGTAGCCGATAGGGCAGCTTTGGCGCCGGCGAGCATTTCGGAGAGGACATCGACCAATCTCAATGCCTCCCGTGCTGCTGCGCCAAGCGCGACGACAGGCGTCTCCTTGGCAGCCGGGTCGAGATATCGGGGACGCGTCGGATCGGCCTCGTCAATCTTCCGCGGCAGCAATTTGGTCAGGAGATCGGCATAGGGCCGCAATAGCGGCATGAACACCATGGCCAAAACGACGTTGAAGGCGGTATGAAAATTGGCGACGGCGCGGGCGCTATCGCTATCCACCAGCGCCGACAGGCGCGTGACCGGTTCGAGAAAGCCAATCAGCGCGGCGACGCCGACAATGCGTGTCATCATATTGCCGATGGGTAGGCGTTTCACCGATAGATCGGTCCCCGATTGCCCTTCGATGAGCGGATTGATCGCGGTTCCGAGATTGGCGCCGAGAACGAGCGCAAAAGCCTGGTCGACATCGACAAGACCCTTGCTCGCGAGAGACATGATTAGCAGAACGACGGCCACGCTGGAATGGGCGGCCCATGTCAGAATAGCGGCAAGGAGCATGCTCAGCACCGGCGTCGCGGCAATCGCATCGAGGACGTATGCAAGCGCCGTCGATCCCTCATACTGAGTCATCAGGTCGAGAAGTTGATGCAGCGCCAGAAGCATGAAGCCAAGCCCGACCATAACCCGGCCAAGATCGTGCACGCGTGAATTCCCGGTTCGGCGGAACATCAGCACGCCGATCAGGATCAGCGCCGGGGAAGCCGCCGCGACATTGAAAGACAACACCTGGACGATCAGGGTCGTGCCAACATTGGCTCCCAGCATGACGGCAAGCGCCGGCACGAGATCCACCAGGCCGCCGGCCGCGAAGCCGGAAGCCATCAGGCCGGTTGCCGTGCTGCTCTGCAGGATGGCAGTGACACCGATCCCGGCAAAAAACGCCTTGGTGCGATTGCTAAGCGCGCGGCCCAGAAAAGACCGCAGATCAGGTCCGAAGGCGCGCTGAATGCCGGTCTGGACCATACGCGTGCCCCAGAGCAGAAGGGCGATGTGGCCGGCCAGAGCAACGAGGCCGAGGATAAGCGCCATAATGGTCCTCCATAAGCCTGCGATCTCTCCCGAGACAAGCGCTGGGAATCAAGATTGCAGATTGTAAACTTTCATTAGCCGACTATGTTCTTTGTCTTTGCACCTTTTGCAAGGGCGGATTGTCATAAAACTGTTATTGTAATATTTTTTCATTTAAAATCAGCAAGATAAACCGACACAGATACGATTGCCCCACTATGACGAATAAGCGCCTTACCGGAAAAGATCGGTCCAAAAACGACGGTTTCTATCCACGGCAACACAACCTCGCCTTTTCCCTGTAATCCAGGGTATATCTGACCAATGTACCTATACAGCCATCTCAGCCTGCGCCAGATCCCGTCCGCCGGCTGAGGCGATAGCTTGGCGAGGAATTCGAGATGGCGCATTTTGTCTGCATCACATGCGGTACGCAGTTCAGCGAGAGCGACGCACCGCCGCGAGCCTGCCCGATCTGCGAGGATGAGCGTCAATTCGTACCCCAATCAGGTCAGGAATGGACCGATATGGCAAGCATCGGCCAGACGCATAGCGTGATCTGGACCAAGCAAGCGGAAGGCGTTCATAGCCTGCAGATCAAGCCCGATTTCGGTATCGGCCAGCGCGCATTTCTGATCGAAGGGCCGGATGGCAACATTCTGTGGGATTGCCTCAGCCTCATCGATGAGGCCAGCAAGACGCGGATTGCTGCGATGGGCAGCCTGAGCGCGATCGCGATCTCCCATCCGCATTTCTATACGTCGATGGTCGAGTGGAGTGCCACTTGCGGCGGCGCACCGATCCATATCCATGGCGACGATAGCGAATGGGTGCAAAGGCCGGATGCCGCCTTGCATCCATGGAGAGGCGCGACGCTGTCGATCGGCTCGGCGACCATGATCCGATGCGGCGGCCATTTCGACGGCAGTTGCGTGCTCCATTGCCCCTGGCTCGAAGGCGGGCGCGGCGCCCTCTTCGTCGGCGACACGATGCAGGTGACCATGGACCGTAAATTCGTGAGCTTCATGCGCAGCTACCCGAACCTCGTTCCGCTCGACGCCAAGGCAGTAACGAGGATATTGGAAGCGGTTCGGCCCTATCGTTTCGAAGCGATTTACGGCGCATTTCCCGGCCGAACGGTCGAGAGCGACGGCAACCAGGTGGTGGAGCGTTCGGCGGAAAGGTACCTGAAGGCGATCGCAAACTGAGAATCTTGCGCCGGAAATGCCGCAGACCTAATTTTCCAACGCCGTCTGCCTGTCCTTCACCAAGCGCGCCGGTAGATTGACGGTGACAGACAAACCGCCAAGGCTAGAGCGGGCGAGCGCCAGCTTGCCGTCATAGGCTTCGACCAGATCTTTGGCGATCGCCAGGCCGAAACCGGTTCCGGCGATGCTTTCGTCCAGCCGCCTGCCGCGGCGAATGAAGGCCATCTCGGCATCCTCCGGCAGGCCCGGACCGTCGTCCTCGATGCACAGTTCCACGCCCTCGAGCTCGGGCAACTGCGACAAACGGACCTTCACCTTGCCGGCCGTCCACTTTCTGGCATTGTCGATCAGATTGCCGGTGATATCGGCAAAATCCGCCTCGTCGATCGCCAGCCACATCTCGGGCGGCGCCACAAGCTCGAAGTCGATCTTGCGCTCGCTCGATAGCCGCCGCATCACGGAGATGATCTTCTGCAGATCGGCGCTGGCGTCCATGACGCCAACGGTATGGGCGGCCGCCAGGCTCGCACGGGTTTGCGCAAGCGTTCGCTTGATCTGCGCCTCCATCCGGCTGATCTCCGTCTGGATGGCTGCGGCCCGCTCCGACATGCCCTCTTCCGACAGAAGGCGCGCCGTCGCCTCCAAGGCCGCGAGCGGCGTCTTCAGGCCATGCGCCAGATCGCCGGCGCGCGCGCGTGCCTGTGTCAACTGCGTTTCACGCGATGCAAGCAGCCCGTTGAGATCGTCCACGAGAGGCTGGACTTCCCGCGGAAACTGACCGGTGATCTTGCGTGCCGAACGCTCCTGCACCGCCATCAGGGCTGCGCGCAGATCATTGAGGGGTCGTAGCCCGTATCGCAGAAAAGCGATGACAGCCACGATGAGGGCGGCTGAAAGCACGCCAAGAGATGGCGCCATGGCGTAGAAGAAGCGCCAGCGCGCCGGCGCAAGCTCGCTGTTGTC
The DNA here is from genome assembly GCF_014194925.1 of Rhizobium sp. BK491. NCBI lineage: Bacteria > Pseudomonadati > Pseudomonadota > Alphaproteobacteria > Hyphomicrobiales > Rhizobiaceae > Rhizobium > Rhizobium sp. BK491. Next base: position 230,258 of record NZ_JACIAR010000003.1, on the reverse strand, counting down.
GAGCGCCATGACGATATCGACGATCTGGTCGCCCGTGGCCGAGGGGATCGAAATCGACCGCTCGACGGCAAGAAGACGGCTGCCGTTCGGCCCTTTCATATCCGTCGCTCGCCCGGCATCGCGAGGGCGGGCACGCAGCCAGGGCAGGTTCTGCTCCCAGAGCGATTGGGAGCGCAGCTCGACGGTGCCGTTGCGGCCGACCTGCCAATAGAAGCCACCATTCGGAATGCCGAAGCGGGGATCCGTTGGCGTGTCGTCGAGGAAGAGCTGATTGGAGGAATTTATATCGACCGCCGCCAGCAGAACGCGCAACTCCTCATCTATCTCCGAGAGGGCAAGCGCCCTGACGGCCAGCCCGGAAATGGCGTTGATGCCGACCCCGGCAAGAAAGGTTGCAACGATGATCGCCACCACGGAACCCAGCAGCAACCGCCCTCGCAGCGAGAACGGTGTCATGACGGCGGCGCCTCGCGCGGAATGATGTAGCCCTGGCCGCGCCGGGTTTCGATGACGGTGCCGTCGAACTTGCGCCTGAGACGCGCGACGACCACTTCTAGCGCGTTCGACAGCAGCTCCGTCTCTTCATCATAGATGCTGTCGGCGATCTGCGTTCGGGAAAGCACGGTGCCGGCATTGTGCATCAGATAGGCAAGAAGCCTGTATTCGAGTGCCGTCACCTGAACCGGCTGCCCGCGAAACGAAACCGTGCGCTGGCGTGTGTCGAGCTCCAGCACGCCATTGGAAAGGATCGGAGAGGATTGTCCGGCGGCGCGGCGCATCAGGGCGCGCACGCGCGCCAGAAGCTCTTCCATGCGGAAGGGCTTGGTCAGATAATCGTCGGCACCCGCATCCATGCCGTCGACCTTGTCGCGCCACCCGTCTCGCGCCGTCAATATGATGACAGGCATGCCACGGCGCTCCGCGCGCCAGCGCCGCAGAACCGTCAGGCCATCAAGCTTCGGAAGTCCGAGATCAAGGATGACAAGATCAAAATGCTCGATATCGCCGCGATACCATGCTTCCTCGCCGTTGCTTACGGTCGAGACGACATAATGCTGATCCTCCAGGCAGCGGCGCATGTCCGCCACAATACTGGGCTCATCCTCAGCAATCAGAATGCGCATTCTCAGCGTCTCTCGATTACGGCAAGTGTTGCGCCGTCGAGCACTATATCACCACGTTTGCCATCCGGCTTCAACACACGCACGGCATAGGCCTGGCGCCCAGCCCGGCGAACCCGCTTGATTCGCAGCACCTTTCCCGGCATTTCGCGCGCAACGACCGCATAGATGTCGCGTAGCGGCCGCAAGCTGCCGGCATCTTCGACCAGAACATTGCTATGTATACGAGCCAATGCTTCCATGCCTGGCAAGCTTAGCAGAACCGCTACCAAGAGAACGGACAGCCAGCGGGGCCAGCCGGCTCTTCGCCCGAATATGCGCAACGATATCAATCCTTCTTTCGAGATGGCACACAGGGCTCGCCCTGCAGCGAACCAAGCATAGCTTTCCCAACATTACAATTCACTGACAACGCCCGTAAGAGAGCTGCAAATTGAAGGGTGTATAAGCACGGGCAGATGGCACGCTGATTGTGCCGAGTTTCGTTCCGCAGAAGATACCATGACTATCCAGATTTCTTCGATTACCCCAAATGCCAGCCTCTCGGTCTCCTCAGGCGGCATTCGGCCTGAGTTCGTCCGCAATGAAACCCTGGTGGACATCTTCAAGGCCACGGTTGCCCGCAGCCCCGACAAGACGGCACTGACCCTGATCGGAACCAACCAGGCGATGACCTATGCCGAACTGGACCGGCTTTCCGATGAGGCAGCGCGTGCGCTCAGCCGTCGCGGCATCGGCCCCGGCGATTTCGTCGGCCTTTGGTTCCAGCGCTCCCTCGAGCTACATGTCGCACTTCTGGCGATTCTCAAGGCCGGCGCTGCCTATATTCCCTTCGATGCCGCTGCCCCTGCCGACCGCGTGGCCGTCAGCCTCGCCGATTGCGGCGCGAAATGGCTGCTGACGCATGATGAAAAGGCGGCCCTCGCGCCCGAATTCGACGGCCAAACCCTGATCCTCAAGGCACTGCTCGCAGAAGACGATGATGGCGTCGCGCCCCGCGCCGCCGCTCACGATGAGCCGGCCTATGCCATCTATACGTCCGGCTCCACTGGCAAGCCGAAGGGCATCGTCATCACGCACCGGAATATCTGCCATTATCTGCGGGCCGGCAACGACGTCCTCGGCATGGTCGAATCGGACGTCGTTCTGCAGCAAGCTTCGGTCGCCTTCGACCTTTCTCTCGAAGAAATCTTCGTTCCCTATCTGGTCGGCGCGACGCTGAAGGTTGCGACATCTGCCGTCATGGCCGAGCTCGACAGGCTCGCGGATGTGCTGGAAGCGGAAAAGATCACGGTCATCGACACCGTACCGACCCTGCTCACCATGCTCGAGCGCGATGTCGAAAGCCTGCGCGTCATCATCGTCGGCGGCGAAGCCTGCCCTCCGGCGATCGTCAGCCGCTTTTCCAAGGCCGGCCGGCGCCTGATCAATACCTACGGCCCGACCGAGACGACGGTGGTTGCAACCTACGCCGAACTCGATCCTTCCCGACCGATCACGATCGGCTGCCCGATCGCCAACACGACCGCCTACGTCGTCGACGAAAACCTGCTGCTCGTTGCTCGCGGCGATACCGGCGAATTGCTGATCGGCGGACCGGGCGTTGCTACCGGCTACAGAAACCTGCCGCAGCTGACCGCCGCAAAATTCGTCGCCAACCCCTTCGCAGGCCATGACGATCCGGTGCTTTACCGCAGCGGCGACGCCGTGCTGATGGACGAGGAAGGGCAGCTCCATTTCCTCGGGCGCATCGACGATCAGGTCAAGATTCGCGGCTATCGCATCGAGCTCGGCGAGATCGAAACCGTCGTGGGCGAACTTCCCGACGTGAAGGCCGCATCCGTCGTCGTGCACCGCCCGCCGGATGGCGAGGACATGCTGGTCGCCCACATCGTTACCACGGGTAGCAGCTTCGATCGCGACAAGGCCCGCGCCGTGCTTGCAACCAAGCTGCCGCCCTACATGGTACCGGCCGCCTGGCATAGTCATGTCTCTCTGCCGCGGCTTCCTTCCGGCAAGATAGACCGCAAGACGCTGGCCGCGATCCCGCTCGTAGCCGACCAGCCGACCCAGGCACAAGAGCCGCCGCGCACATGGACGGAAGCACAGCTGCTGAAGGCCGCGACCGAGGCGCTTCGGCTGCGTTCCATCGGCTTCGAAGCGGATTTCTTCACCGAACTCGGCGGCCATTCCATGCTGGCGGCCCGGTTTGTTTCCGAAGTGCGCAAGATCCCGCTGCTCGCCAGCATCGCCCTGCGCGACGTCTATGCCGGCCGCACGCTGCGTGGCATTGCCGCGATCCTGGAGCAGCGCGCCGAGAGCACCTCGGGACAGGAGCGCAGGAGTTTCGAACCGGTGCCGTGGCGCCGGCGTTTTTTCTGCGGTCTCGCTCAAGCCGTGGTATTGCCCTTCATCGTCGCGATCGCAACGCTGCAATGGATCGGCCTGCTGCTTGCCTCGATCCTGCTGATCGATGACGGTGCATCGCTCTGGAATGAAATCCTCATTCTCGGCGGCGTCTACCTCGGTCTCAATCTCGGCGAGAAGCTGATCGTCGTGGCGTTGAAGTGGCTTGTGATCGGCCGCACACGGCCAGGCGTTTATCCGCTCTGGGGCACCTATTATTTCCGCCTCTGGCTGATGCAGCGCATCGTACAGCTCACCGCTCCGAAATTCCTCAAAGGTTCGCCACTTATCCGCGTCTATATGCGCGCACTCGGCGCCAAGGTCGGCAAGGACGCGATGATCGACGAGTTCGAAGAGGGTGCGATCGACCTTGTGCGCATCGGTGCAAGATCCAGCCTCGGCGTCAAGATCAAGCTCGCCAATGTCGAAGTCATCGGCAACGAGATCCATGTCGGCACGATTGATATCGGCGAAGGCGTGCAGATCGGCAATGGCTCCGTCATCGGTCACAACGTCAAGATTGACGACGGTGCCGTCATCGGCGATCTGACGGCGATTGCCGCTGGCACGCATGTCGAGGCCCATACGCGCTGGGACGGCTCGCCCGCCCGCCAGACCGGGCATGCCGAGCACGAAGACATGCCCGCTCATCCGGAGCTTGGAACCGCGGGGCGTATCTTCCAGTTCGCCGCCTATTTCGTCGCCTACAATCTTAGCCTCGTCGTCGGCCTGCTCCCGATCTTCCCGGCCTTCTATCTATTCTCTGCCGTGCAGCAGCTCTACGCACCGGGATCGGACGAAGCGTTGTCCTGGGGAATGATCGCCGCGCTCTCCTGGCCGGCCGCCTTCCTGCTGATCGTCGTGTCCATGGCTGTCGTCGTGGCGCTCAGATGGGTGCTGTTGCCTCGCGTCGTGCCGGGCCGCTACTCCATCTTCGGCAATCTTTATTTCCGCAAATGGGTCGTCGGCCTGACCACCGAGGCCATGCTCGAAACCCTGAATTCGCTGTACGCCACCGTCTTCATGCGTAATTGGTACCGCCTGATGGGGGCCAAGATCGGCAAGGGCACGGAGATCTCGGCAAACTTCGCCGGCCGCTACGATCTGATCGAAATGGGCCGCGACAACTTCATTGGTGACGAGACCATCTTCGGCGACGAGGAAATCCAGAACGGCTGGATGATACTCAAGCGCCTGAAGACCGGCGATCGCTGCTTCTTCGGCAACTCCTCCGTCATCTCGCAGGGTGCGGTGATCGAGAGCGATTCGCTCATCGGCATCAAGACGCGCCTGCCCGACTCCCTGCACGTCAAATCGGGTGAAACCTGGTGCGGCAGCCCCGCCTTCCAATTCCCGACGCGCGAGAGGCTGGAGGCGGCTGCGAACACCACCTATGCACCGCCGCTCCGCATGCGCCTTGTGCGCATCCTGTTCGAGGCCATGCACACATCGCTGCCGACAGCCATCCTGATCGTCATGGCACTCGCAATGTCCGACATGCTGGCCAGCGAAATCGACAACGGTGCCTGGGGCAGCCTGTTCTGGACGCTGATGGCCGCGGGCCTGGCGACCTCCGGCATCCTTTATCTCGTCGCCGTCGCATTCAAATGGACGCTGATCGGCACCTACAAGCCGATGAACCGGCCGATGTGGTCGTGGTGGGCGATGCGTACCGAGGCCGTCGCGGTGTTTTACGGCGGTCTCGCCAGCAAGATGCTGCTCGACTATCTGCGCGGCACGCCTTTCCTGCCCTGGCTGCTCCGTCCCTTCGGCGCCAAGATCGGCCAGGGTGCGTGGATCAACAGCACCGATATCTGCGAATTCGATTGCACCCATATCGGCGACCATGCGGTTCTCAATATGGGATCCTGCCCGCAGACCCATCTCTATGAAGACCGCATCATGAAGGTCGGCCACATCACGATCGGCGAAGGCGTCTCCATCGGCTCAGGCAGCACCGTGCTTTACGAGGCCAATGTCGGTGATTTCGCCGAAATCGGATTGCTGACCCTGGTCATGAAGGGTGAGGCCATTCCGCAGGGAACGTCGTGGGTCGGCGCACCCGCCCAGGCAGTTCAAGCCGAGCAGGAGCCAGCTCCGGTCGCTCACAAAGAGACCCTGCCCTCCGCCGCTGCGTGAGCGCGGTATGACGACCCCTCGATTCGAGGTCGTCCTGGCGGTCGCTGATGCGATCGCCATCCTCGTCCGCCCGATGCCCGGCGGACGAGCAGAGCGTGATCAGATCGCGCAAATGGCCTTGAGAGAAGCCACACAACGGGACGATCTTTCCATCTATCGCCGGCCCAGCGAGCGGCCGGCGCTAAGGCCTCCGTATCACGAACTGGGCGTTTCGCTTTCGCATCGCACCGATGTGCTGCTGGCGGGCTATTCGCCTAAAAGCGCTGTCGGCGTGGATATAGAGGTTGAAGATATCAATGGTTTCGAACCGGTAGCCTTTGCCGCCGACCACTTCTCGCCAAAGGAAGCGGCCGCCGTGGCCACATTCGATAGCGCAGCGGCGCTGGAGGTCTGTTACCGACTCTGGGTCGCCAAGGAGGCTGCCTTGAAGATCAGCGGCCGCGGCATTTTTGACGGTTTGGACGAACCTGATCTGGCGGCGCAGCTGAACCTCCTCCGCACCGATGGCACAACGATCCATCTTGGCGCCGGGTCGCGGCTGCCGCCGATTGCGCTCGCAGTGACTCGATTTTCCAACGCTGCGGATCAATCCGTCTATTGTGCCCTTGCTAGGGATATGCGCTGAGCGACGATCCCTCGGCTGCGAGCAGCCCGGCTAGAAAGGCGGTGGCAGAAGGACCCGCGCCTTCCCGCAAGCGTAGATATTTCAGGGACGCGGCGGTGCGTCGGCGTCTTCGCGCGAGGCAAACCAGTTTGCCAGCGTCGCGCCGGAAATATTGTGCCAGACGGAAAAGATGGCGCTGGGAACCGCGGCGATCGGCGAGAAATAGGCCGTCGCCAACGCGGCACCCAGGCCGGAATTCTGCATGCCCACTTCGATAGCCAGCGCCTTGCGCTTGTAGAAATTGAGTCCGAGCACTTTCGATGCATAGTAGCCGAAGAGATAGCCAAGGCCGTTGTGCAGGATAACGACGGCAAAAATCAGCAGGCCTGACTGGACAATAGCCGCCTTCGATGCGCCGACGACAGCCGCAACGATCAGTACGATGCCAATGACGCTGACAAGAGGCAGAACCGGTATTGCGGCACGAACCAGACCGGGCATGGCTTTCTGCGCGACAAAACCGAGCAGAAGCGGCACGATGATGACCTGTAAGATGCTAATGAACATCGACCAGGCATTGACGGGCAGATACTGGCTTGCGAACATCCACACGAGGAACGGCGTGACGATCGGCGCAGCCAGCGTCGTCACACTCGTGCATGCGACCGACAGCGCTACGTCGCCGCGCGCAAGATAGGTCATGACATTGCTCGAGGTGCCGCCCGGGCAGCAGCCGACCAGAATGACCCCGGCGGCGACTTCCGGCGGCATCGGAATGATCCGCGTCAAAAGCAGTGCCAGCACCGGCATGATGCCGAAATGTGCGATGACGCCGATCGCGACCTCATGGGGACGACGCGCCAGCTCGCGAAAGTCGTCAACGGATATGGTCAGTCCCATGCCGAACATGATGATGCCGAGAAGCACGACGATCCAAGGGGCAAGCTGCTTGAAGACGTCGGGCAGGAAAAAACCGAGGACGGCAAACAGGATGACCCATATGGAAAAGGTCTTGCCGACGAAGGCGGAAAAGGATGCCAGGAATTTCATGGAATCTCCGGGGGAGGGAGCACAATGACATTCGGCCGGTCTAAACCCGGCGCATCGGGTGTCAAGGCTTCGAACCGCTCGATCCGTCCACTTCCATCATCGATACGGTATGAATCTGTCGACGAGCACAGCAGGTTTGTCCTGCGAGGAGCCAATACATGACCGTTACCGAGCCCGAGCCGATGTCCCGCACGAAGGCCTTATCCTACGCGATCGGACTGCCGCTGGCGCTGCTCGTACTTATCTTTCTGCCCGCCGGTCGTCTCGACTGGCGGCCTGGATGGGTCTTCATCGCGTTCCTGGTGGTGAGCTATGGAATAGCGTTTCTGATCATGCGGCGCGTGAATCCGGTCATCTTCCAAGCGCGCAGCCGCTTCCAGGCCGGAACCAAAGGCTGGGATCTCATCCTGGTCTCGCTGATCTTCCTGGGCATGATCGCCGAAATACCGCTTGGAGCCCTGGATGCCGGCAGGATGGAATGGTCGGTGATGCCAACCTTCATCGTGATCCTCGGTTATCTTCTGCTCGCGGCAGGCATCACGCTCGCGACATGGGCTCAGGCGGTCAATCGATTCTTCGAACCCGGCGTGCGCCTCCAGCGCGAACGCGGCCAGCACGTCATCAGCGACGGTCCCTACGCCTACGTGCGTCATCCCGGCTATGTCAGCGCGATCTTGGTATTTGCGGGACTGGCATTGGCACTGGGTTCCTGGTGGGCCTTGATCCCTGCCGCCTGGGCAAGCGCCGTGCTGATCCTGCGCACGAGTTGGGAAGATACGCTGCTTCATAGCGAGTTGGAAGGCTATGCCGACTATTCCAAGCGCGTTCGATTCCGATTGCTGCCGGGTATCTGGTGACGCTCTGTTTCACCGGCGCTAGGTGTTGCCATGCCAAAGGGAGCGGAGGCCACCGGCCTCTCCTTTCAGCGGATCCCTTGCCGGTATGCCAAGCTCGTCGATCATCGCCTGCTGCTCGGCCGTTGGCATTTCCCGGCAGAGATCGGCCTCCTGACCTGGCGGATAACCGCCGATCACGAGCAGGTCGTTGCTCGCCTCCAGCCGGCAATGGCCGGTTCCGGCTGGCAGCAGCAGGGCATCGCCGGCTTGGACCGCGATTTCCTTACCGGCGGGTCCACCGATCATCAGCCGGGCCTGACCTGCGGCGATGCCCAATATTTCATGGGCCGTCGAATGAAAATGGTGAAAGGAATAGACGCCGTTTCGCCAGAGGCCGCCCCACCCATTGGTCTGAAATAGCCGTTCGAAAGCCCCTGCCCTGTCGGGGCCGTCAAGCACCTGCCGATAGACGATAACCGGAAATCGCCTGTTGTTGGGAACCCAGCCGGACTGCTCGAATTGGATTGCCTGCTCCATCCGTTCTCTCCCTGTCGATTGCCATCATAACCGCCGGACCTCGCTGCGGTTCCCGCGGAAATTCGGGAACGATTGCCTGCCGCTGGGGTTTGGAAACGGGCATCCGATCAACGATACAGCGAAAGGATAGATCATGCCTTCCATCAATTCCGCACATATTCTCATTCTGGCGACGGACGGCTACGAACGTTCAGAGCTCCGCGTTCCGCTCGACGAACTCAGCAAGCGTGGCGCCGACGTCAAGATTGCCTCCGTTAAGAAGGACAGCATCAAGAGCTGGGACAAGACCGATTGGGGCGACAGCGTCGACGTCGATCTCCTGGCCAAGGATGTCGACGTGAACCAGTTCGATGCGCTGGTGCTGCCGGGCGGCCAGATCAATCCCGACAAGCTGCGCCTCGAAGGAGACGCCATGCGTGTCGTCCGCGAGTTCCTTAATTCCGGCAAGGTGGTCGCCGCCATATGCCACGCACCCTGGCTGCTCGTCGAGGCCGACGCATTGCGAGGACGCCAGGCAACCTCCTATTGGTCCATCAAGACGGATGTCAAAAATGCTGGTGCGACCTGGAAGGACGAAAAGGTCGTGACCGATGAAGGCATCATCACGTCCAGGTCGCCCGACGATCTTCCGGCCTTCGTCGACAAGATCGTCGAGGAGGTTCAGGAGGGCCGGCACCGGCGGCGAGCAGCCTGACCGCCCGATTCCAACGAAACTTGCGAAGCCCCGGCAGCAACTGTCGGGGCTTCGCATCTTTTCCCTGCAGCAGAGCGAGAGCAGAGCCAATCCGCATATTGACTGGCCGGGCATGCTTTGATCTGTTGGCCGAACATGACAATGCCTGATGTCCGCCGGAGGTAGACGGATATCGGGGAGGAAAGCAGGGCATGACGATGGAGGCTGTGAGGGCGGTCAGCCTGAAGCAGGTGGCGATTTCCTTTGCAATAGCCGGCAGGACACGGTTCGATGCCGTGGCGGCGACCAATCTGGAGGTGGGAGCGCATGAGTTCGTGGCCATCGTCGGGCCGACGGGCTGCGGCAAATCCACCCTTCTCAATGCGACGGCGGGCCTTTTGACGCCGGCGTCCGGCACGGTCGAAGTCTTCGGCCAGCCGCTGAAATCCATCAATATACAGGCGGGCTATCTCTTCCAGCAGGATTCGCTGATGCCGTGGAAAACGGTTCTCGAGAATGTTGCGATCGGACTTGAGATCGCGGGTGCGTATAGAGCCGAGGCAAGACGGGTTGCGCGGGATTGGCTGGGTCGCGTTGGCCTTGCCACATTCGCCGATCGTTTCCCGCGCATGCTCTCGGGCGGCCAGCGCAAGCGCGTCGGCCTCGCCCAGGTGCTCATCCGCAATCCCAAACTGCTGCTGATGGACGAACCCTTCGGGCCGCTCGATGCGCAGACCCGCCTGATCATGGGCGACCTGCTGCTGAAACTGTGGTCCGAGGACCGCAAGGCGGTGATGTTCGTCACCCACGATCTCGATGAGGCGATCGCCCTTGCCGACCGTGTCGTCATCATGTCGGCCGGTCCGAAATCCCGCATCATCGGCGATTTCAAGGTCCCTTTGGAGCGGCCCCGCGATATCGGCGAGATACGCCACGATCCCGTATTCAACCGGCTGCATCGTGATATCTGGCAGGCGCTGCGCGATGAGGTGATGACTGCCTATCGCCAGAGCAGCGGAGAGATCGCATGAACCGTTCTCTCCTTCTCCTGCTGCAAATCCTGGTGGCTGTGGCCCTTCTGACTATCTGGCATCTCGCAACGAATACCGGCCTTTTCGGCAACCCGAAAACCATATCCTTCTTCTTTGCCGATCCGCTCAAGGTGGCGCAGCGCGTCATTCAATGGTTTGCGACCGGATCGATCTGGTATCACCTCTGGATCACGCTATCGGAATCGATCCTGGCCTTTCTGCTCGGCGCCTTCGGCGGCATCGTCTTCGGCTTCTGGTTCGCGCGCCGACCGCTGATTGCCGCCGTCTTCGACCCTTATGTGAAGGCGGCCAATGCACTGCCCCGCGTCGTGCTCGCCCCGATCTTCGCGCTGTGGTTCGGCCTCGGTATCTGGTCGAAGGTCGCGCTCGGCATCACCCTCGTCTTCTTCATCGTCTTTTTCAACGTCTATCAGGGCGTCAAGGAGGTCAGCCAGCCGGTGCTGTCCAACGCCCGGATGCTCGGTATGAACGAGCGACAGCTGTTGCGCCATGTCTATTTGCCATCCGCGCTTTCCTGGGTGTTTTCCAGCCTGCATACCTCAGTCGGCTTTGCCGTCGTCGGCGCCGTTGTCGGCGAATATCTGGGCTCGGCCGCCGGCCTCGGCTATCTCATCCAGCAGGCTGAAGGTGTCTTTGACGTGACAGGCGTCTTTGCGGGCATGGTGGTTCTGACCGCATTCGTCCTGCTGGTGGATTGGGTCATGACGATGGTCGAACGGCGCCTGCTCTCCTGGCGCAGCCAGTAGCGCATCGAGAATAGCGAAGTGGAGGAACAAGGACATGGAACGCAGGACATTTCTGATCGGGACGGCAAGCTTCGGGATCGGCGCATCGCTTGCCGGCATCTTGCCCGCCGCGGCACAGGATGCGAAACCGGAAAAGCCGGATCTGTTGATCGGCGTCGGCGGCAAGCCGCTGCTCTATTACCTGCCGCTGACGATCGCCGAGCGAAAAGGCTTCTTCAAGGAAGAAGGTCTCAATGTCACCATCAATGATTTCGCCGGCGGGTCGAAATCGCTCGAAGGCCTGATCGGCGGCTCCCTCGATGTCGTCGCCGGCGCCTATGAACATACGATCCGCATGCAGAACAAGGGGCAGGATATCGTCGCGATCTGCAATCTCGGCCGCTTCCCAGGCATCGTGATTGCCGTGCGTAAGGATCTCGCCGGCGAGATCAAGTCGATGGCGGATATGAAGGGCCGCAAGATCGGCGTGACCGCGCCGGGCTCCTCGACAGCACTGATGTTCCAATATGCCATGTTGAAAAACGGGCTGAAGACCGATGATGCATCGCTGATCGGCGTCGGCGGCGGGGCCGGCGCGGTTGCCGCGGTCAAGAGCGGTCAGATCGACGGCCTTTCCCATCTCGATCCCGTCATCGCGCAACTGCAATATGACGGCGACATCAATGTTCTGCTGGATACGCGCACCGAAGCCGGCACCCGTGCGCTCTTCGGCGGCCCGAACCCGGCCGCAACGGTCTACATCAAGCGCGAGTTTGCCAAGGAAAACCCGATCACTACGCAGCGGACGGTCAATGCATTCATGAAGGCCCTGAAATGGATCGCGGCTGCAAGCCCCGAAGATGTCGCGGGCGTCGTTCCGGAGGAATATCTGCTCGGCAATCGCGACCTCTATATGCAGGCCTTCAAGAATTCCAAGGAAATGTATTCCCCGGACGGCATGGTCACGATGGAAGGCTATAATTCCATGATGGGCGTCCTGAAAACGCTCGATCCCGAACTCGCCAATGCCGACGTGCCCTTTGAGAAGACATTCGATCCGACCTTTGCCAAGGCCGCAAAGACCTGATCGCGCAATGGACGACAAGCGATAACCCGGGTGCCGCCGTCGTCCACGGCGTCACGTCGCTACGCAAATCAGCCCTTCTCGACCCGCAATCCTTCGAGAAAAGTGCGAAATGCGCCGACCGCCCGTTTCGAGGTCGTCTCTGGATCGTCCGAATTGGCGATCCATTGCGCCGCGCAGCTGCTTGCCGCATTGATCAGGCGAGCGCCCGCTTCCGGGTCAATATCGACGATGATACCGTCTTCGCGAAGACAGCGAAGGCTTTCTGTAATCGTGGCGATACAACCGTTGGCGCTCGGCCACCCTGAGGGTTCGCCGAGCACGGCCGGACCGTCACGAAACATGATGCGCTGAATTTCCGGCTCCAGCGCCATCTCGACGTAACCGACATTCTCGTCAACGAATGCCTGCCAGCGCGACGGTGCTTGAGATGAGATCTGACAGAGCCTTGCGGTCATTTCGGCATCGATCTCGTTGACCACGGCCTGCAACAGGCCCTTCTTGTCGCCAAAGTGGTGGTAAAGGGCCCCTCGCGTCAGCCCCGCCGTCGCTGTAAAATCATCCATCGATGCCTCGGCATAGCCGACGCTGCCGAATGCCTTACGGGCGGCGGTCAGCAGCTTGGCTCGCGTTTCGGCAATCATTTCACTGCGAGGTTTGCGCATTGCGTCTCCGTCGGCTCTCTGCATTCACTTGCATACGCTGCGTATATTAGTTGACATACGCGACGTATGCAATTATCCATTGACATACGCCGCGTATGCGTACGCAATCTCGTTCAATTCGGGGAATGTTCCGATGTCCAATCCATATAGAGAGATTTTCCGAGCGCCCGGAGCCAAGGGCTTTTCAGCCGCCGCCTTCTTCGCACGTCTTCCGCTTGCCATGGCGCCGATCGGCATCGTTGCCATGCTGTCGCAGACGCGTGGCGAATATTGGCTGGCCGGCGCGGTTTCGGCCACCTTCGCTCTAACAAATGCTTTCGTCTCGCCGCAGATATCGCGCCTCGTCGACCGGCTCGGTCAAAGTGCCGTTGTCGTGCCGAGCACCATCGTTTCGGTCCTCTCCTTCATCATTCTGGTCGTCGCGGCAAATCAGGGCTGGCCCGCCTGGACGCTGTTCGCATCGGCCTTTTTCGCGGCTGTCATGCCGAGCATACCTGCCCTGGTGCGCGCGCGCTGGACGGAAATCTTTCGAGACCGGCCCGAGTTGAACACGGCCTTCGCATTCGAATCGGCAGCCGATGAGCTCGTCTACATCACCGGCGCATCCTTTTCCGTTGGACTTGCCGTTTCACTGTTCCCGGAAGCCGGGATGATCGCCAGCACCATCTTCCTCGCGCTCGGATCAGCAGCCTTCCTGATGCAGCGATCGACGGAGCCCAAGGTTCGTGCAATCGATGCCGAAGCGCCGCAGCACTCGGCGATCTGGCAGCGGCCGGTCCAGATCATCACGCTCGCGCTGATCTTCGTGGGAGCCACCTTCGCTACGGCGGAAGTCAGTGCCGTGGCCATCACCAAGCAGCTCGGCGAACCGAGTGCCGCAAGCATCGTCATTGGTGTCTATGCGCTCGGCTCCTTCATCGTCGGCCTCATCATTGGAGCGCTGAACCTCAAAATGCCGCTGCAACGTCAGCTGCTGGTGGCCGCCACCGTCCTTGCCATCACCTCCCTGCCACTTCTTGTAGCCAGCACCTCGGTCGCACTGCTCGCCTTTGCCGTTTTCCTCAGCGGCGTCGCCATTTCACCGACGTTCATCACTGCCTTCGGATTGATCGAACGCCGCGTACCGGAGGCCATGCTGACGGAAGGAGTGACCTGGGTCATGACCGGCATCGGTATCGGCATGGCACTCGGCGCCTTCGTCTCCGGCTGGGTGGTGGATAGTTTCGGCCCCGCCAACGGCTTCTGGGTTTCAGTCGCGGCAACCATCGCAGCCGTCATCGTCATAGCGCTCGGCCAGGCAAGCCTTTCCGGCACCCGGGCGCCCAGCTCCGCCACCGCTACACAGCTGGCCGAATAAGGAGACAGGAGAGCCGCCTGCAGCGGCATATTGCTCCGTGACGAATGTGCCCCGGAACAACTTTGCCTATTCCCGCAACCTATGCGCGCCGAAAGACCCGTTGCCGGGTGCTGACCCAGTCGAGAAAAGTCAGCACCCCTCCCAGAACCAGAAAGGCTGCTGCCAGCAGCCCCATGTTCTGCAGGACGGCTTCAAGGCCGATATCGCGGACATCCAGGAACGGGTATGGGTAGAAGTGAGAGATATATCCATGCGCAAGCGTATAAGCGGAATAGGCTGCGGGAAAAGCCAGCCACCAGAGCATATCGCGCCAGCAAAGCCTGCCGCGTTCACTCAGAAAAATCCAATCCAGGGCATACAGCACCGGAACACAATAATGGAGTATCTGGTCTCCGAGCAGTTGCCAGCCGCGAGGGTGCCAAACGTCCCTTAGCATCAAAACATAAACGATACCCGCAATCCCGACGTAAATGAGAACGGCGCTTCGTATTGACGGCTTGCTCGCCCATCGGCCAATCGACGAGCGCGGCGCGATTTGCGCGCAAAGCAGTATCGCAGCGAGGAGAAGATTGGACTGAATGGTGAAATAGCTGAAAAAATTCAACGTCATGGTCAGTCGCGAAACATGCACGCCCGGTATGACAGCAAAATATGAGATCGCGATACCCGACAAAGCAAGCAGGGCAAGCAGATAGCGATAGATGCGAATCAAGCCGACCACGATGCCTCACCTGCTGAATTAACGCCGGAGCGGAGGCTGAGGAAATTCAACATCGACTCGCTCGATTTCATCGAAATTCTATAGCTCATTGAGGACAAGGCGCGCCTTGAAACTTCCGCCAGTCCGCCGCCCAGCGCGGCAAGATCGACGGTATTGGAGACATATACCGTCTCGCAGAAGACTATTCGATTGCGGCAAATCAAAAGCAAGCATCGAACGGCTGAAGAAATCCTTCGGCCATGAGGTGACGACAGCTCTTGGCCAAGTCGATGTCGACATGTTGAGCCCTGAAAGCGGTTTTGCCTCTCGTGCCCTCGCAGGAGATCGTCAGATGCGCATGCGCGGCACGTCATTGGGATCGAGGCGCAGCTCGATCAGCACCGGGCGATTGCGATTCCGGATGGCGCCCAGGGCGCCTTCCAGCTCGTCGGCCGAGCTGACCGCAATACCTTGGCCGCCAAGCGCGGTTGCGACCTCGGCAAACGAAGGCCAGTTAAACTGGGTGAGCCCCGGGTCCATCTTCCGATCGCGAAACTGGATATGTTCGGCCCCATAGGCGGAATCATTGCAGACGATGACGATCAGGTCCTGCCCAAGACGCACGGCCGTATTGAACTCGTTGACGCCGCTCATCATGAAACCGCCATCCCCGGTGAAAAGCACCACCGGTCGATCCGGCGCAGCAACGCTTGCGCCGATTGCTTCCTGCAACCCAAGGCCGATCGAGCCGAAATTTGCCGTCACGACGAAACTGCCGGGATCGCTGACCGAAATCCGGCACCAGACCTCGGTCATGAAACGCCCGCCGTCTGTCACAAGCACCCTGTTCTTCGGCAGAGCTTTTTCCAGCTCTTCGAGCGCCCAGATGTAATTCACATATCCCGTGTTCGTCTTGCCGCGCTGATCGGATGGGTGGGTGGTGAGCGAGAGGACATCCAGTTCGTGCGTGAAGCCGCTCGGCGGAATTTCCGCCTCGTCCAGCCAATGAACGAAATTGTCTGCCGTCAATCCTGCATCGGCTACCAGGGCTGCATCCGGATGAATGTTCTTGCCGATGGCGCGCGCATCCATATCGATCTGGACGATGCGCTTGCCCTTCAGGAGCTTGCCCCGGTCGGTGGTGAAATCATGCAACCCCGCTCCGAAACAGATCAGGCAATCCGTCCTGGCAATCAGGTCATAGGCGGCGGGCGTACTCAGCGTACCGAAAATATCCATATTATAGGGATGACCGCCGAAGAGCCCCTTTGCTTTCAAGGTCGTCGCAAGCGGAGCCTCCAGCCGATCCGCCAGCCGGATCAGCTGATCGCGCGCACCACAAGCCCCGCCACCCGCGAGGATGAGCGGACGCTTTGCCGAAGCGATCATGCCGATGGCCCTGTCCAGCGCGTCACCCTCGGGCACATATCCGGGAGCATCGAAGACTTCGAAGACAGCCCGCTCGTGAGGCTGTTCGCACCACATGAAATCGGCCGGCATGTTCAAGACGATCGGACGCCGCTCGACCCGGGCACGGTAGAAAGCGCGAGCAACGTCCCGGGTTGCAGTTTCCGGTGAGCGCATCTGCTCGAAGCCGGCGCCGGTGGCCTTGACCACCTCGCGCTGATCGATGCTCTGCAGATGGTGCGGGTTGACGACCGGCGTGTCGCCCGCCAGGAGCACCATGGGGATGGAGCCGCGGGCACCTTCGGTGAGCGCGGTGACGCAATTGGTCAAAGCCGGACCGTGGGTCACGCTCGCCACGCCCACCGTACCCGCGACGTGAGCATAGGCAAGCGCCATCAGAACCGAACTACCCTCATGCGCTGCCGGCACGAAGCGGCCGCCGCATCCGCGCACATAATGGTCGATAATAAAGAGATTGGCATCTCCCATGAGACCGAACATCGTGCCGACATCGTGATCGCGCACCGCACGCGCAATCGACTGGTACACATAGATCGCATTGTCGGTCATTCTTTGTATTTTCCCCTTCCGCAGCCCGGCAGATCATTGATGCTCAGAATATCAGCAAGGCCATGCAAGAGGTGCGCGATTTGGAGATTAAAATCTTCTTTCTGCGCACGATAATCACTGCTTCATCAAATAATGTGCACGATATATGCGGATATGGATATGATGCTTCAACACGCCCCTTTTCAGGCTGATGGTGCGGTTTCATCTCAACCTTTTTAAAGGGAAGCGGGCACCGAGATGGCACTGTTGAAGTGCACGCAACCCGTGCGGGCTGGCCAAGAGCCCAGGCATCCACACAACGGATGGGCTCGTTTGCAACATTCATCATTGGCCTGGAAGGAATCTACTTCTATCAGGGGTGATGATGCTCGCCCGCAAATGTCTGCTTGGCGTCGTCGAGCTTGTTGTAACCTGCCTGTATGATATCAATATCGCATGCGTGACCGATACCGGCCAATTTGTAGAGCACATCGCCGACGGCTATATCCACGCGCGGCTTACTCGCCGAATAGACTTTCTCAACCATCGGCTGGATAGCATCTTCGGTGCCACCGGCCGCAAAATAAAGCTCCAGAGCTCTGTGCAGAAATGCATCCCTGCGATCATTCAAATCCATTAGAGACCCATCGCTCACAGTCGAAGCCAGCAGCTTGACTGCCTTATTTTGGTATTCACTCATACAATCCATCCAAATCTTCTGAATGATATTCGAATCGCAACTCCGCTATAGGCTCTGCATATACAGTCTTTCCCGAGACTGTATTGGTTCGGCAGATGCATAAGTCCTGCGACAATGCGTGCCGACATCAGTTTTCGCCCTATCTCAGTTGGACCAAGACCGGGCATTTTTAAACGGCCGCCGGCGGAGCGCGGTATCTGCCCACGAAACCGGGCGCGGCCTGCCGATAAGGTGTTTCGCATTTTTCTATAAAGTCTTGTGACGGCGCACGCCGTAACGTGCAGCCCTCGTTTGGAGGAAACGAGAAACGCAAAGGTATGGAGGAGATTACCTTGGCAGCAGCAAAGGAAAATACCGCGCGCCTACCCCCCGAAGATGAAAAACTCAGCATCGGCGCCAACCTGGCCTATGGCCTTCAGCATGTTCTGACGATGTATGGCGGCATCGTCGCCGTTCCGTTGATCATCGGCCAGGCATCGGGCCTGACGCCGGCCGACGTCGGTCTGCTCGTGACCGCATCGCTGTTTGCCGGCGGTCTTGCGACCATCCTGCAGACAATCGGGATACCGTTTTTCGGCAGCCGCCTTCCCCTCGTACAGGGCGTATCCTTTTCCGGCGTCGCGACGATGATTGCCATTACCGGGCATGGTGGCATACAGGCCGTTCTCGGCGCGGTCATTGCAGCATCCTTCATCGGGCTCCTCATCACGCCGGTCTTTTCACGCATCACCCGCTTCTTTCCGCCGATCGTCACCGGCATCGTCATCACGACCATTGGGTTGACGCTGATGCCGGTCGCAGCGGGCTGGGCCATGGGCGGCAATAGGAATGCACCGGATTTCGGCAGCCAGGCCAATGTCCTGCTCGCCGCCGCGACACTCATGATCGTGCTGCTGCTCAGCAAGCTGGGGAGTGCTGCCATATCAAGGCTCTCGATCCTGCTCGCCATCATCGTCGGCACGGGGATCGCCTATGTAGCCGGCATTGCCGACTTCTCCCGAGTAATGAACGGGCCATTTGTCGCTTTGCCGCAGATCTTCCATTTTGGCTATCCCGTGTTTGATATTGCCGCGATCATCTCGATGTGCATCGTCATCATGGTGACACTGGTCGAAACCTCGGCGGATATTCTCGCTGTCGGCGAGATCGTCGGCACCAAGGTCGATGCGCGCCGGCTCGGCGACGGCTTGCGCGCCGATATGCTGTCCAGCATCCTCGCCCCGGTCGTCGGCTCCTTCACGCAGAGTGCCTTTGCCCAGAATGTCGGCCTTGTGGCCGTGACCGGCATCAAGAGCCGATTTGTCGTGGCGACCGGTGGCCTTTTTCTCGTCGCTCTCGGCTTGCTGCCGATCGTCGGCCGCATCGTCGCTGCCGTTCCGAGCTCCGTACTCGGCGGGGCGGGGCTCGTCCTCTTCGGGACCGTCGCGGCAAGCGGTATCCGCACGCTCGCCAAGGTCGACTATGAAAACAACATGAATCTCATCATCGTGGCGACCTCGATCGGCTTCGGCATGATCCCGATCGCGTCGCCTGGCTTCTACGAGCATTTTCCCGCATGGATCATCACCATCTTCCACTCCGGTATCAGCTCGGCGGCGCTGATGGCGATCATGCTGAACCTCCTGTTCAACCACCTGACGACCGGAAATTCGGATCAGCAATCGGTCTTCGTTGCGGGAACGGAACGTCTGATCCGCTATCAGGACATTGCCGGCCTGCATGACGGCGATTATTTCCTGAACGGTAAGCTTTACGACGCCAATGGCACGGAAGTTCCATTGGTCCCCGCGGAAGCCCATTAAACCACAGAGGGATCTACTTCGGCGGCTTCAAAGCATTCTGCACGGCTGAGAACCATGTAGGCCGGACGGTCCCACAATCGCGCCGGTCTCGCAATCCAGCCATTTGGCCGGGGACATCGGCTGCTGAAGTATTGCCCGAGTTCGCAAGTGGCCTGCGGCCTAGTTCGGCTTCAGGCGCACTGCCGAGCGGCACTTTTGCCTCTCCCCCGCAGATCTCCGATCCTTCTGCAACCCCTCTAACTGACTTGAGTGAGATCGCATCAGGATTCGCCCTGCAAGCACACCTCGGCAGTTATTGTATAGTTTGTATTCTTTACTTATTACTTTTACAAAATTTCGATTAATAACATACATCTTGTACGTTTATTACGTATAGATTTCTAATATACTTCATATACATACTAAGATCGTGTGATTTTATGGTGTATTTTTGCATCTTTGACGAATTTATGACGGTAATTACTTTATCACTTCGAATTATTCTATTCCGATGCGTCAAAAGCACCGCTAGCGTGCCGATACGAAAGTCTTTCGGGCTTTCGGTTAGAGGGAACGCCTAATTGATGAACGTGGTGGAAAACCTCCGGCTACGTTCCGATCCGGCAAATCGATTGGAGAAAAAATGAATATCAAGAGCCTTCTTCTCGGCTCCGCTGCTGCGCTTGCAGCAGTATCCGGCGCCCACGCGGCTGACGCAATCGTCGCTGCTGAGCCCGAGCCGCTGGAATACGTTCGCATCTGCGACGCATACGGTGCTGGCTACTTCTTCATCCCGGGCACGGAAACCTGCCTCAAGATCGGCGGTAAGGTTCGTACCGAAGGCAAATGGTACGACGCCTACAGCCCAGACACTCACTTTGGCACTCTATGGCACACGCGTGCTGAGCTGCAGCTGCAGACGGCAACCGACACCGAATACGGTGCGCTGAAGACCAACACCGAGCTGCGTTGGGACTGGAATGACGGCGGCGCTACGGCTACCAATCTGCTGCATGCCAGCATCAGCCTCGGCGGCTTCACCGTTGGTAAGGAAGACTCGCAGTTCAACGTCTTCACCGGCTACGCCGGCGACGTCATCAACGACGACGTGATCGCTGATGGCCCGTACGAATTGAACCAGATCACCTACAACTACGACGCCGGCAACGGCTTCACGGCTGTGATCTCGGTTGAAGACTCGAACTCCGGTAAGGGCGCAACTGGCGCAAACGGCGAAGACAGCACGAACCACTACATCCCTGACGTTGTTGCCGGTGCTGGTTACAAGGCTGGCGCATGGTCCTTCAAGGTGGTTGGCGGCTACGACTCGATCGTCGAAGAAGGCGCCATCAAGGCCCGTGTCGATGCCGACTTCGGCGTATTCGACGCCTTCTTGATGGGCGGCTGGAACACCGACGGCAAGAAGCTCAACAAGTATGCGCCTGGCGATTCGATTGGCCAGAGCTGGGGCGACTGGGCTGTCTGGGGCGGCGTTGGCGTACCGGTCAACGAAAAGCTGAAGTGGAACCTGCAGCTCGCCTACACCGACAACAAGACCTTCTCGGCAACCACGAACGTCAAGTGGAAGCCGGTCAAGAACCTGCTCATCGAGCCGGAAGTCACCTACACCAACTGGGACTCCATCAACAAGGACCAGTGGGCTGGCATCCTCCGCTTCGAGCGCAGCTTCTGATCTGATCTGAACTAGACCTCCGATCAGAGACGGAAGAAGACCTGGTTTCCCTCCGGGTCTTCTTCCACAATTCGTTAAAGCCGTACCGGCTGCCATATCCAATCCGCATGATACGCGCCTCCCCGCTATGCGAGAGGAAGCGCACGCGTTACCGACGCGAAACTTTTCGGCCTGGTGGCCTGCGCCTACTGCGATGAAGGCGCGCCAGGAAATAACATTGCTTTCGCTCACCTCTCCGTTGTCGCACATTGCCCGTCGCGAGACCCAAGAAAGCTCCTCTGCCCCTCAAAATCCGAGGACGATATCCCCGATGCACCTCGGCATGGCCAAGAAACGTTTCGCGCAGCATCTTCTACGGCATTCCAAGGTCGAACCCGGTAGGTGCAGCTTCGTATTCGCGGCCGTGTTGACCGTCTTCGCACTCGCGTAACACAAATGTTTCGAGAATCTTTCCCGAAGGAAAGCATCTGTCCGGTTGCCAAAAAACCATAATTGTTCCACCTAGATTATAGATTGAACATTTAACGTTGAGAATCGGGCCAAGACTTGATGCGTACGAAATATGGTTTCTTCTGCCTGTTCCTGGCATTTGCGTCATCGGCATATGCTCTGGAAGCCGGTTCACCGCCAGTTTTGACACCGCTGCCGCAGCAGGCGCAGGCCGCTCATTTGACGGCGCAATTTCTGCAGCGCTTCCACTACAAGCCCGTTCCGCTCGACGACGTTCTCTCCGCCCGGATCATGAATCGCTTCATCAAATCCCTCGATCCGGATCGTGTCATCTTCCTGCAGAGCGATATCGACAAGTTCATGGCAGGCAGCACCAAGATCGATGACGCCATCAATCAGGAAGACTTGAACATCCCGTTTTCCATCTTCAACGTCTATGAGCAGCGCGTCGTCGATCGCATGACCTATGCGCGCAGCCTCCTCAATCAGAAGCTGGATTTCACCGCCAAGGAAGACTACGCGCTTGCGCGTGACAAGGAGCCTTGGCCACAAACCGAAGCTGAAAGCGATGATCTCTGGCGCAAACGCGTCAAGAACGACTGGCTGCGCCTGAAGCTTGCCGGCAAGGATGATGCCGCCATTCGCGATACGCTCGACAAGCGCTACGAAAACTCGCTGGAGCGCGCCTATAAATACAAAAACGACGATGTCTTCCAGACATTCATGGACGCCTATACGACGTCAGTCGATCCGCACACCGACTATTTCGGCGCGACCGCCTCGGCGGAATTCGATATTTCGATGAAACTTTCCCTGGTCGGTATCGGCGCGGTGCTGCAGGAAAGGGACGACTATACGACGATCCGCGAACTGGTTGCCGGCGGCCCGGCGCAATTGTCCGGCAAGCTTGCGGTCGGTGACCGCATCATCGGTGTCGGTCAAGGCGAGAACGGCCAGATCAAGGAAGTCGTCGGCACGCGGCTCGATGAAATCGTGCAGATGATACGCGGCGCCAAGGGCTCGGTCGTGCGCCTCGACATTTTGCCTTCTGATGCCGGGCCGGACGGCAAGCATCACGTCATCAGTCTCGTCCGTGACAAGATCAGCCTCGACAAACAGGCCGCCAAGCAGACGATCCTATCCGTGAAGGACGGCAATACGACGCGCAGGATCGGCGTGATCACTCTGCCGGCTTTCTATGAGGATTTCGAAGCCCGGCGCAAGGGCGATAAGGATTACCGCAGCGCCAGCCGCGATGTCGCCAAGCTTCTCGGCGAATTGAAGCAGGAGAAGGTCGACGGCGTCCTGATCGACCTGCGCAATAATGGCGGCGGCTCGCTGTCGGAAGCGATCGACCTGACGGGGCTCTTCGTCGGCAAGGGTCCTGTCGTCCAGCAGCGCGATGCAGGCGGCGAGGTGGAGGTCGAAAGCGATGATCTTGCCGCCCCGGCCTGGACCGGCCCGGTCGGCGTGCTGATCAATCGCGGCTCGGCATCGGCCTCCGAGATCTTCGCCGCAGCGATCCAGGATTACGGGCGCGGCGTGATCATCGGCGAACCGAGCTTCGGCAAGGGCACGGTGCAAACCGTGGTCAATCTTGATCAGGTGGCCCACAATCAGAAACCGAAATTCGGCGAGCTGAAACTGACCGTCGCTCAATTCTTCCGCATCAACGGCGGTACGACGCAGTTGCGCGGCGTGACGCCGGATATCAGCCTGCCCGGAATTTCGGACCTCAAGACCTTCGGCGAATCCAGCTACGACAACGCGCTGCCTTGGACACAGGTGAAGCCTGCGAACTACAAGCCCTGGGGTGACCTCCAGGCGCTGCTGCCGCAGCTGCAAAGCCGCCATGACGCGCGAGTGAAGGACGATCCGGAATATAAGCGCTTCGTGGAAGACCTCACCACGCTGAAGGAGCAGCGCGACAAGAAGGTCATCTCTCTCAACGAAGCCGAACGTCGCAATGAGCTGACCGCCCAGGCAAACCGCATCAAGGCGCGCGGGCAGGCGAATGATGGCATCGATACCGGCGAGGATGATGGCCTGCAGGCCAATGAGCGCAGCTTGAGCGCCGATATCGCCATCGAGAAGGCCCGCAAGAACGCAAAGGATATCCTGCAGAACGAGGCGGCTTCCATCGTTGCCGATGAGGCTGACCTCCAGGCCGGCATGTCCAGGGCCGCGGCAAAGTAGTCACAGAGTTCCATCGTGCCTCTCACGGCCGAGGAATCGACGTCGCCGACGTGACGTCGACCGCCTCGCCGGCTGCGGGTGCATGAGACTCGCGGCTAAAGCAAAATGCCAAAAAGTGTGGATGGCCTTCGGGCGACCTCCCGTTCTATCACCTTGATTTCAAGGCGAATTCGGATTTCAGGTCGAAGACCATAAGATCATGGAGCTTCAGAGCCTCAGCTACGTTTCAGCTAGCCGTTGTACACTGCGTGCGTGCGAATACTTGCGCCCCCAACAAAGTTTCGCACGAGGCGCCGATAAGGCTCTCTGCTCTGCCTCATGCAAATGAGGCAGAGCTTTCTCTGCCTGGATCATGCTCGACGAGCTTCGGCTACGCCATCGAAGGCCTTGGATACTTTCCACGGCTATGCTCATCCAATTCATTTTATCTCACCGCGCGCCACCGCATGTCTTTTCGGGCGGCGGCAGCTGCCTCTTCGCAGCGTGCACGAAATTGGCTAAGAGGCCATATGTTTGAGCTTGTTTCGATCGCCACCGCCAATCAAGAAATCAAGCGAAGCCGGTTCGTTGCGACGGCAGCTCCGATCGCCGATACCGAGGCGGCACAGGCGTTTGTCGCGCAGCACTCTGTCACAGATGCCAATCACAATTGCTGGGCCTGGCGTATCGGACAGAACTATCGCTTCAGCGATGATGGCGAGCCGAGCGGCACGGCCGGCAAGCCGATCCTCCAGGCTATCGACGGCTTCGAATTGGATATGGTCGCCGTCGTCGTAACACGCTGGTTCGGCGGCACTCTTTTGGGTGCAGGCGGACTGATCCGCGCCTATGGCGGCACTGCCGCGCAATGTCTGCAACGCGCGGAAAAAAGAGAAATACTGCCGACCATTGCGGCAACGATCGATGTGCAGTTTTCGCACCTCGCTCTCGTAAAAGCGAAACTTCATAGCGAGGCCGGCGTGCAGGTTCTGGAAGAGCGTTTCACCGAATCCGGAGCCCTGCTCAGCGTGACCATAGCCGCGTCGCTCGCCGAACAGGTTTTTGACACTATTCGGGATCTCACGAGCGGCCGCGCCACGGTAAAACTCGATTGATCGGAGCGCTCAGGGATATGCCCAAAGGATGATGCTTTCCTGGCCCCGCAATAGGGTGGAGATAGGCAATCAATCACCTGAGAACACAACGCCCTGAGGTCGCCCCGGTGTGGAAGCGGCAACCCGCACCACTCCATGAAACCCGACCCAAAGCGCAATCGACCCGAGCGCGAAGCTGCCGAGGATCATGAACATCGTGCTGTAACCGATCTCCTGCGCCAGCCAGCCGCCGATCGCCGGGCTCAGGGATGCGCCGACCCCTTGCATGGTCATGACGACGCCCTGGCCGACATTGATACGGCCGGTTCCGTTCAGGATGCGGGCGACGAGCGTCGGCACGGCAACGCTTTGCAAGCCCGCGCCGATACCATCGAGAACCTGAACGGGATAGACCCCCCAGGACGTAATCAGATGCGCCGCCACGAAACCGCGGATCGGCAAGGAGGCGAACGAGACCAGCAGCACGAGCCATTGTCCTCTCCTTTCCGCCATATGCATCGCGATCAGAGAAGTGATGATCATCGTGCCCTGCGCCACCACCACCGTCAGCGCGACGAAGCCCGCGGGATCGGCCTGACCGGCGGAGACGACAGCCAGCCCGAACAATGGCAACATCGCGCCGTTGCCAAGATGAAACAATGCAAGCGCACCGGCCAAGATGAGCAGCGGCTTCGATTCGGCAAGCACCTTGAAGCCGCTCGGTTTTCGGTGCCTGGCAGGCTCCCCCTCTCCCGGCGGACCAACGGTGGCAAGGGTCGCGCCGCGGGCTTCGTCATCGTCGATCGCGTCGGCTGGGATCATCAGCACGGAAATGATAGTCAGCACGCCGAAGACGGCTGACAGCCAGAACACGGCAGTCAGCCCGAACATCCAGCCGAGCCACCCCGACAGCCCGGCACCGACAAGGTTGCCGGCATGATTGAATGCCTGATTGTAACCATTCTGCCGATTGAAGCCCACCTGCCGGACAATGCCGAGAGTAATGCCATTAAGCGCTGGCCCGATCGCGGCGCCGGCAATAGCGGTCGCAACCTGGGACAGCGCCACGACCCAGAAGAACTGTGACACCAATATGATCATCGAGGCAAGGACCGTGCAGATGCCAAGCACGATCACGCATGTGCGCTTATGCGTGGTCTCATCGATGAACGCTCCGGCGGGGGCCATCATCACCATCCCCGCAATCCCACCGATCGTCATGACGGAGCCGATCGATCCGCTTTGCCAGCCATGGGCGACGAGGAAAACCCCGAGGAAGGGTCCGATGCCCGCCTGAACATCGGCCATGAAGAAATTCAGAAATCCAAGGGGGACGAGAGCTCGGGCTTGGTGGTGGTCGTTGGGGGATGAGCGCGACAAGTGACAACTACATGGTTTCTGAAATCGTCCAATGAAAAGCGCTGGACGGCAAAAGGTTCCGCAACATTTAGATGGATGCAGGCGGGCCTGGCCAGTGCTCTCAACTGCTCCGTCGCGAACGCGATGTCCTGGCCGAAGGACAATTCGAGCGTATTGCCATGCGTCTATGTCTTAAGGTGCTCTTCGTCCTGCCGAGCTTTCCATTGGTCCGGACCTGGCATCGCCGCGATCGAGTGTGGCGCATCGCTGGCTCCGCGGGCAGATCGAGGAATTGCTGCAGCCGGCGGCATGAACAGCACGCGGTAAACCTCTATAAAGTCGAGGGACATGTTCGCTCAGGTCGAATTCGACAAGATCGAGTGTTACCAGACGGAGCGCGACTATTTCCGCATCCACGGAAGGCAAAAGTCCAAACAGCTTAAAAATTAAAAAGAGAAGGATTCGGAGGGAAAGCCGAATCCTTCTCGTCTTGATCGGAGGTCAACCGATCGGGGTGGGCAGCCGCATCGGATTGGAACGATGGGCTGCAGCTACCGACACAGAGTGTCGGATGGCGGTCGGACTCGGAGTTTGAAAAGCGCCCCTCGTCCAAGCTTGGATTCTATATACATACATTCGGTATGTTTGACAACTGATCTCAAGGAGATTATGGCAACATTCAGAGAAAATTTATTGTTGGCGCCGGGTGTGGCCTTCATACTCCCGCAGCCCTAGTCAATTATTGACCATGCGAATTCGACCGGCATGATGTCGGAAAGCTGAATGCGATGAATGACGAGGATACTTTAGTGACCCGGAATGACCCGGCTGCTCAGGAACGATATCTGAGGAATTAGATCC
Source organism: Rhizobium sp. BK491 (assembly GCF_014194925.1). NCBI lineage: Bacteria > Pseudomonadati > Pseudomonadota > Alphaproteobacteria > Hyphomicrobiales > Rhizobiaceae > Rhizobium > Rhizobium sp. BK491. Next base: position 203,240 of record NZ_JACIAR010000003.1, on the reverse strand, counting down.
ATCCTCGACATGCCAACCCTAGAAATCCCACTGAAAACGATTGTGCCGTCGCGACATCTATGAGATGGCCGTGCAACGATCTTGGCAATCGCACGGAGAACCGGATGAACCCCCTGGGAAAAAACAGTCTTGCCGGTGTCGGACAGCAGACTGCATCAATCGACAGCAGGTCATCCTCCGAATACTGGTGGGTACCCGGGAGCCTGGCGATATATTTCATCGTGCAGGCAGCCATCCGCATCGCCATATCGAGCTCGCTGCGGATCGACGAAGCGCAGCAGTTTCTCGTCGGCCAATGGCTCGCCTGGGGTTACGACGCCCAGCCGCCGCTCTACAACTGGATTCAGTACGGCATCTTCGAAATTTTCGGCACGAGTGTCGCATCGCTCGTCATCGTGAAGAATCTTCTGCTTTTCCTGGTCTATCTCGCCTATTACAAGCTTCTGCGATCGCTCTTGGCCGACAAAAGGCTGGCGGCGGTCGGAACGCTATCGCTCCTGACGATGCCACAGATGTTCTGGCAGGCGCAGAGAGACCTGACACATTCCGTCGGCACCCTGCTTGCGGTGCTCATGTTGATCTATTTCGTCATCGTCACCATCCGTCGTCCGACAGTCCTCTCCTACGCGCTGATCGGGCTTTGGGCCGGGCTTGGCATGCTGACGAAGTACAATTTCGCTCTGGTGATTGGCAGTGTCCTCATCGCGACCTTCTTTCATCCGGTCGGGCGAAAAAGGCTTCTGGACTGGCGCCTCCTGCTGACGCTCGCAATCGCCGTTCTCGTGTTCCTGCCGCACGCGATATGGATGGTGTCCAACATGGATCGGGTCCTGACAACGACGGTCCAAACCATGTCGGAGCAAGGCGCCGGCGGAAAGCTTTCCGATATCGGTTTCGGACTTCTGGAGCTGATAAAGACGAGCGTCGCCATCATAGCTCCCACGAGCGTGATCTTTCTGCTGTTCTTCCGTCAATCATTTCTGCGAGCCCTGCGAGCCAGAAGTGAATGGAGCGATTTCGTCGGCAGGATACTCTTAAGCACCGCCGCTATCTTGGTACTCTTGATACTGGTGATCACGCTTACGGAATTTCGCGACCGCTGGCTGCTACCCTTCCTATTTCTGCTGCCAGCCTACTTCTGTCTGAAGCTCGATGCAGCGGGACAGCAGAGCCAGGCCGATATAAAGAAATTCCTTTACGTACCCATCGTCATGATGATCGCGCTACCTCTGATCATAGCCGGAGGTGTCCTTTTTGCGCGGTTTTTCCATTCGTACGAGCATCTGAACGCGCCCTATGCCACCTTCGTGGACAAAGTCGTCACCCCGGAAGGAAAACAACCCTCGGCGGTCGTCACGACGACCTGGCTCAAGGCAGGCAATCTGCGTGTGAACATGCCGCACACATCGGTCGTATCGACGGAATATCCTGCGTCAGATCTCAGCCGGCAGGTCATAGGCGATGGACCGGTCCTGTTGGTCTGGAACGAACGCGACGGGCATCAATCAACCATGCCGAACGCACTGCAGCTATGGCTCACGTCGAAATACGGAACGGCGGCGGAACTGCCGCCGCAGCAGGACATTGCCCTTCCCTATTACTACGGCAAGGAGCCGGATCGTTATCACTTTGGTTATGCTTGGTATTATCCCAAACCGAACTGACTTGAGATTGCGCAGCGGCTCGAACTCATCGATGATGATCAAGAAGCAGGAGACATCAATTGCCGGCTAGCGCTCCAGCGCGCCCTTTCCGGCAAGAATATGATTGCGAAACTTAGCAATCCGCGCGGCCCGCGTTTCGGATTTCTTCACGGAGCCGAGGCTGATCACATAGCTTTTCTTTCGCCCTGGCGTCAGATCGTGAAAAGCCTCCGCCAGCTCGGGATCGGAATCCAGCGCCTCGATCAGCTCGTCCGGCAATTCAATTTCGCCCACCTCTTTTGCAGGCTTGATGCCGGCCTCCGCATATCCCATCGCCTCCTTCAGATAGGCTCGGATGACGGGCTCCATCTTCGCCACGGCGGCGTTACTCACGAAGCGGATCATATCGGGATACTGGGTATTCTGCCCTTGCTTTTCGAGCACGCCCTCAGGGTCCTTCATCAGCGCCGCGTTGAAGAAAGTGAGGCGAAAATCGCCGCGGAAGGCGCCGATGATGACGATGTTGCGACCCGCGTGCATGTAGCATGGATGGGCCCACTTCACCGTCTCGACGAGCCCCGCCTCCAGACAGATTCGGCGCAGTTCGTTCAGACCGTCAATCCACAACCTCGTCGAACAGTCCGGCGTCGCAAAGCGTTCGCAGCGTCCGCATCCCTTGGCAAAGAAGTCCTCGATATCGGTGATCATATCCTCATCCACTTTATAGTTCGGCTATCTGAAGTATCCACGCCATCAGCCAGAACAAGACAAAGGCTTGATGAAAGCAAGTGGCCGGGCCAAGCTCGCATGAATGCATCCCGGGTTTGCCAGCAATAGCCTCAACTTACGCCATCCCCGCCTTGGCATCTCCATAGGGCTGTTTCTGATCCGGCCCGAAGCTGGATCATCATGTGCGCAATTCCATGTGTAGGACAGTCGGCTGCTCGGGTCGATGACGAGCACCCCTCGATCCAAGATACTGCTCCAGTCGCTGCGGAAAGTTCAAGTGCCGGGGATCGGCTCCCACGTCGAATTGCCGGTCCTGGAGAATTGCGGGATATGGGCGAGGCTCTGAATGAGATCGCAATCGGATCCCAGCGTCTCGCGCCAATCGCGGGCTTCCGTCAGAATGACGCCAATGCCGACGACCTCGGCTCCAGCCTTGCGCACCAGTTCCAGCGAGCCCTTGAGGCTCGATCCGGAGGCGACCACGTCGTCGACGACAAGCACGCGCTTGCCGTTGAGAAGGGGGATTGCGGCACGGTCCAGCAGCAGGCGCTGCTCGCCCTTGGAGGTGATGGAGGAGATGCGTTGTTCCAGTGCATTCGCCAAATGGATTTTCGGCGACTTCTGCAGGACGACATAGTCGTTGAGGCCGAGTGCACGCGTGACCTCGATGGCGACGGGAATGCCGAGCGTCGCGGTACCGATCACGATATCGGGCTTGAGCGATGCGAATTTGGCGGCAAGCTTGGCGCCGACATGTTCACCGAACTTCACACCGAGATCGATGACCATCATCAGCGAAATGGCAAAATCCGGCTTGATCGCCACGATGGGCAGATCAACGGTATAGCCGGCAACGTCGACCTTCCAGTTCTGCCCGGTTCTCGGGTCGGCGGTCTCAGAGCTCATAGGTCTTATCCTTCATGCTAAGGCGCTGCTCGACCATCAGGCCAACCTCGCGCCAGGTTGTTCGCTTGTGTTTCAGATCGTACCCGTAAAGGGTAAGCGAAAACGAGATGGCATGCGCCATGCGGATCGCCTGAACGAGCAGCGGGATGCCGCGTGCCAATGCAAAGCGCAATTTCGTCGGTAGGCCGACATCGTCAATCTCCATGCCGCGAGAACGCTGGGCATCCGCAATGCGCTCGAAATCGTCGCGCAGCATTGGAATGACGCCGAAGGTGAGCGACAGAACGAGAGTGGCAATAGAGGGTAGCCGCGCGGCGCTTGCCGCCGCTAATATTTCGCCCGGCGAGCTTGTTTCCATGACGAAATAGAAGGCGGCCGTTGTCGTCACCAGCCTGGCGGCCATCGCCGCCGCCACAGGCAGGGCCTGCGGCGTTGAAAAACCCTGCAGCCAGAGATTTATCATCCAGCTCACCATGACCATGCCCGTCAGCAAAGCAGCACCCTTGATGTAGCCGCGAAGACCAGGAACCCTCAGGCCCCACAGAAGGACCAGGCAGACAAGCGCAAGAGTTACGCCGAACCGCCAATCCGGAGCAAACCAGGCAGCCAGCATGATGATGAAGGCAACGCCCAGCTTGATAAAGAAATTGAGCTCATGAAGCCGCGTCATGCCATGCTCCAGGCCGTCATATCATAGGGCGTCTGCCAGCCGAGAGAACGGAAGGGATCGCTTTTCCAGCCCTCTTCTGGCGTTCCCTCGAACGCGATCGTGCTATTGTCGAGGATCATCAGGCGGGTGGCCAGATCGTCGACCAGTTCCAGATCGTGCGAAATCAGCATCACGGCTCGGCCCGAGGACTGCATCGAAGAGATGAAAAGCTCCAGCATCTGCCGGCCTTTGATGTCTCTGCTTAGAAGCGGTTCATCGGTGATGGCAACGAGTGCGCCGGTGGCATCGGCGCAGGCAAGCCCCAGCAGCGCCTGCTGGCGGGCCGATAAAGCAAACGGATTGGCTTCCGCCAGGTCGAGGAGTGCGTAGCGCTCCAGCGCCGCCTTGGCGCGCGTGATGACCGCCGGGTCGCTCGACGATGCGCTCGACGCGGTGATGGCAAAGATCACCTCACCGAGCACGGTCATGTTGAACAAGATATGCCGCATGTTTTGGGGGATATAGGCGATCTTGCGGGCTCGCGCGGCGACCGACCAATTGTCAGCCTTCGTCCCGTCGAGGAGGATGGAACCCGAGGTGGTTTTCGTCAGCCCGAGGATCGATTTGAACAGCGTCGTCTTCCCGGCACCGTTACGGCCGATAAGCGCCAGCACTTCTCCGGCCCGGACATCGAAGCTCACGTCCTTCAGCACGGGGTTTCCGCGCGAGCGCGAAAGCTGGCTCGCCAGCCCGGATACGGTCAATAGCGGACGCCCTCGCTCGACCGTCTGCCGCGCGGGCCGGGCGCGCATCGGCGGCAAAATGCCGGCATCGATCCAGGCGGAATCCTGCCTGAGCACCATCTTCGGCGGCATGCTTGGAGAGATGCCGCCGCGACGCAACAAGGCAATGCTGTCTATTACGGAACGAAGCGGCAGAGGGTCCTGCTCGGAAATCAGCAATGTCGGGGTGCTGTCCAGCACTTTGCGCAGGATATTGGACAACCGCACGCGCGCAGCCGGATCGAGCCCGGTCGTCGGTTCGTCCAGCACCAGAATCAATGGGCTGGAGACGATCGCCGCAGCAATGGTGACCATTCGCCGTTCGCCCCCCGAAAGGGTCAGAACCCGCCGGCCGCTCAGTGTTTCCAGCCCGAACTCGGTCATCAATTCGGCGAGCCGGTCCCGGAGCACGCTCCGCTCGACACTCTTGTTTTCCAGCGGGAAGGCGATGACGTCTTCGACGCAGATATCCCAAAGCTGGTCTTCGCTATTTTGCGACACGAAGCTGATCGTGTCGAAGAGTTCCTTCTTTGTAAGGGAAGGCAGCGGACGGCCGGCAAGCTCCACCTGCCCGGAGAATTCGGCAACGGGAATGAGACGCGGAATCAAACCCGCGGCAACGCCGAGCAGCGTCGACTTGCCGCTGCCGGCTTCACCACAGACGAGAAGCCGCTGCCCCTCGTCAAGCATGCAATTGGTATCGGCAAACACCGGTGCGGCGCCGCCGAAACCAATCGTCAGATTGGCAATATTGAGCACTTGTCGATCCAGATTGGTTCAGAAGCGCTTGAAACCGGCGGGATGAGCACTCTTCAGAATTTTCAGGGCCGGGATGATCAGAAGCGGCGTGCCGACGACCATCGGGACGATGTCGGACAGGCCGATATAGCCGAAGCCCCACCAGAACGGGAAAATGCCGAGATAGGCAAGGCTTGCGGACACCGCCGCCACCATGATCAGCCCGATGACAAGGCAGACTATCGCGATTTTGATCAGCGCGGCGCGATCGAAGACCGTCTTGGCAGGATCGAAGAAGAGCCCCGGCACGAGACCGGTCAGACCGACCATGATGCCATCAACAATAAGCGAATGTGCGGGTATGAACGTGCCGGCAAGAAGCGACCAGACAATGGTGCCGAGATAGCCGCAGATGAAGCCGCTGCGCCAGCCGAGCAGAATGCCGATCACTGGCGGCAGGAAGGCGAAAATGCGCCACTGAATGATCCCCGGCACGAGTTGGATCGGATTGGCATAGGCCCAAAGCACACCGGTCGCGGCTGCCGCCACGATCGAGAGGACGATGGGAAAGAGAGTATTGCCGTCAGTTTGGGACATGCTCGCTGGCTGCATGATTTTGGTTCCTTTAAAAAGTAATTTCCAAAAATTGCCGGAGAACCGGCTGAAAGGCTCTCCACGACCATTCAAGCGCAGGGACGCGCTTTATCTATAATGCATGCACTTGCTCGGATAATCGCCCATCCGATCATGAAAGGCAGTGTGAACACGCCACCTGCCAACCTCAGTTACAGTACGTCTCGAACTTCAGAGGCTTGGATGAGTTTTTGAAACGAAGATCGCGAAGCAATCGAATTGAGACTGGGATGGGAATCGATTGCCGGCTCACAGAAAAACCTCTTCCAAGAATTGAGTGACTATGCGTGTTTCCGTTCGTAAAAACCATTTCAGATTGCATATAAAACATGACCTAGCATAGGGAACATCGATCGGCCAATCCATTCATGCGCGTCATGGACCGGCTGCATCAAGATAGCCATGCTAGGGATCGGCAACTTGCCTACATCCCTGCTGCGCTCTTTTGGATTACCGTGCGTCTTCGCTGGAACTGCGTCAAATTCTTGCCAGGCGAAGCCAGATCATCCGTCCAAGCGTCCTTTTCGGTGACGACATCGGGCGTCGCCACCCCATCGACAATATCGAACTGTGGAATATGTCCCAGGCTGGTCACGAGACGGGCGTCATCACCCAGCAAATTCCGCCAGGCATGACCCTCGGTCAGAATGGCGCCGGCGCCAATGATGTTTGCGCCAGCACGGCGCACCAGCCTGAGTGCAGCCGCCATGCTGGAACCGGTTGCGATAACATCGTCGACAACAAGGACGCGTCTGCCTTGAAGCAGTTTTATCGAACGGCGATCGAGCAGGAGACGCTGCGGCACTGCGGTCGTGATGGAACGGACATCCTCGACCAAGGCATCGGCAAGATGAAACTTGGGCGACTTCTGCAAGATGACATATTGATCGATACCAAGGCGCCGCGAAACCTCTATGGCGACCGGCACGCCCAAAGTAGCGCTGCCGACGACAATATCGGGTTTCGACTGCGCGAAATGACGGGCAAGGGCCTCGCCGACGAGATCTCCGAACCGGATCCCCATATCGATTACCATCAGCAATGCGATCGCGCGACGCTCGCTCAGCCGGACGATCGGCAAGCTGAAATTTTCGCCCGCAACCTGTACCTGATAGGTTTGAGAAGTCTCAAGATACATCACTGCGGCCTTTTTGGCACATTGTTTGCATTTAAATTCTCGTCTTAATAGACACCAGATCACACGATTTTTACAACCAACAAAATTCGTCTGGTATGTTTCCTTTTCTTCAACGAGGTATAGCTCCGAATGAGCAGGCTCCTGTTTTCCCGCTTCGCGCATTACCTCGACGAGATCGCCAATCACGGCTCGATCAGAAAGGCCGCCGAAAAGCTGAACGTATCGGCTTCAGCGATCAACAAACAGCTCATCAGCGCCGAGGAGGAGTTTGGCGTCACTCTCTTCGAGCGCCTGCCGCGCGGCATGCGGCTGACATCGGCGGGCGAATTGCTCGTCAATGGCTATAGGGAATGGAATAAAGACCTTTCCCGCATCAAATCCGAAATCGAGGAGCTGAAAGGACTTCGCCGCGGCGAGGTGAAAATAGCCTCGTCGCAAGAAGCGGTGCCCGATTTCCTGCCCGCAGTGATTGCGCGGTTCACGAAGGATCATCCTCGTATCCGCAATGCGATCGCAGTGGAGGATTCCGACCGTGTGCGGCAGCTGGTTAGGGATGGGGGCGCAGACTTCGGCCTAACCTTCAGCCCACTGCCCTTGCCGGGAGTCGTCGTCACGCGTTCCGCCGACTTTCATCTCATTGCCATGCTGCCGGGAGATCCCCACCTTGAACGGCCTGACAGCATATCCATAGACGAATTCTTCAAGAAGCCGATAATTGTACCCGACACCAGCAGCCACCTGCGGGATATCGTCGATATCGCCGCTGCCCGTATGGACATCCGCTTTCAGCCAATTTTGACCACCAATAGCCTGTCGCTCATGCGTTCCATGGTCCGCGAGGGCTGCGGTTTCGGCGTGACGGCCATGCCTGCCGGCAGGCCCCTTGCCCATGAGATTGGATTGCGCTACGCCCGCATAGCGGACAACGACTTACCGCCAATGGTGCTTTCTCTAATCGTCGATCCCAAGCGCAGTCTCTCGATGACTTCAATCATTGCGCGCAGATACTTTGAGAAGTATTTTGATGAGATTTCTCTTCAAAATGGAAAAACATCGACCAATACGTTTGAATAGCCGTTCCCTATCGAGGCAAGTCACTGCTTATCTACGCTGCCACCTGACTTCCCCTGATCATCCTCTTCCTTAAGCGGCATACGGCGAGGCCGCGAGTCTTATGATTATCTCCGTGAAATTATTCGAACGCAGGAGATTGGGGGCCACTCTCCCGTTGAAGAAAAGGCAACACACCGAGCGAATTTTGATGCTTGCAAAAGTTGCATAATCTCGCGCCTATAAGGCCCTGTCTCTTCCGATGCTAATTCTCGATGTGGCAAGGGAACGGTGAATGACGGATAGCTATGGCCGATCTGGATCCCAGGGGAGAGCGCGAACAAAGCTGCGACTCCTCCCTGCGCTGGAACCACGCCCTGTGGAAGTGCAAACTGAAGAAACTTCCCCGCCCGAAGCCAAGGCGTATCTTTTAAATCCGGCTGATGGAACCATTCGCACGGTGATGCTTCCCGCCAGCAACCGTACCGAATACATCCGCAAGTTGGTGAGGGCCAGCAAAGTCGATGTTATCAGAATCGAGGATGCGCATTTTCTCTATACCGATAACAATGGCCTTATCGACGGCCTTTCGAGCGTTACGGATTTGAAGGGGCACTCCTCCCCGCTGGCTGGTAATCTTTTGATCGTTGGCAGGGATGAAAGCGGCGCGGCCGCAAGTGTCAGCGCCGGTATCGATGATGTCGCTTCGTGGTTTACCATCATCCGTCCGGTTTTCCTGCCTGTTTTCGAGATCTTGCGCGAATCTCAAACACTCAGCACCCGTGTCATCCGCCTGGATGTCCGGATCGAACGCTCCATACCGAATGTCATACGGTGAGCGGGAGAGAACGTCGGTGCTCTCGCTATAATTCACTATAATGATGTCCCTATAGCTGCGGCTCTTTTACGCCCGGATGAAAAATGCAGAGCTGTCCCTAAACATTTGACGGCGCCGGACCAAAGCTTTCGCGCCGAATGAGCTTGCTTTCAATGACATGACGGAAGGCCGTCGCCTTATCCGGCGCGTCGATCCGCTCCATCAGCAAACTCACGGCCATCTGCCCCATTTCCTCGACGGGCTGTTCGATGGTCGACAATGGCGGCAGCGAATATTCACAGACCGGGGCGCCGTCGAAGGACACAATAGAAAGATCGGTTGGAATCTTCCAGCCCATGCGTTGAACGCAGCTCATGAAAGAAATCGCCATGTCGTCGCTGGTGGCAATGACGGCCGTGGGCTTCAAGATGAGATCGGCAAATTCCGCCGCCGCAGCGACGCCGATCTGGAAACCATGCTGATAATCAAGGCTGCCGCCGGACCTGACGATCGCCGCCTCCGGCAGACCCGCGGCGGCAAGCGCTTCAACGGCACCCAGATAGCGTTCTCGGTCATGGTAATTGCCCTCGGGACCGGCAAGATAAAGGAAACGCCGGTGGCCGAGAGCAATCAATTCGGTCGTGGCATCGCGAACGGCCTGGCGATCATTGGTTACGACACTCGGCAGGGCTGCGTGGCTCATGTCGAACAAAAGAGAGACAATCGGCAGAGCGGAATCCTTCAGTGACCGACCGCCATGAACCGGCAGATCCGAGGAGAGAATGATGGCGCCACGCACCGTGCCTCCGAAAGCCAGATCGAGGATATGGCGCTCCGAAGCCTCGTCGCGATCGAGGTTGGCAATCATCAAATGGTAGCCATTCTGGCTCAGGGAGCGGTTTATCCCCTGCAGAACCAGGGGAATGACCTGCGAAACACCGTAATAGAGCGAGCCCGGCAGAATGATCATGACGACATTGGACTTGCCGACACGGAGCCCCCTCGCCATGGCATTGGGCGTATAGCCGAGCTGCTTGGCGGCGGCATCGATCTTGGCGCGCGTCTTTTCGTTGACGCGACCGGGATTGGCGAGCGCCCGGCTCACCGTGGAGATCGCAACGCCTGCCAGCCGAGCGACATCCGCCATCAGAGGACCGGAATGCTCTTCTGCCGGCAGATCCTTGTTATTCTTCACTTTTTGGCGTCCTTCCCAATGCCCGTCGCGCGGGATGCTACGGCAATCCCAGCCGTTTAGCAAACGTTTGCCAAAAATCGCTTGCATAAAAAAACGACTTGTCTACTATTCAGGCACGGCAAACGTTTGCCAATCATAGTGCATTGAAATCATTATGGATTATTTGTCGTGGGCCATGGTTCCGCGAGTGATCTTCCATGCCTTAACAATGGATAGTCCCATGACCTCTACGGAACGGCTGCGCTTTGGTGTCGATCTCGTCACCTTTTTCCACCCCGGATTTTGGGGCGTAGAGGATTATGACGGCATCATCACGTTATCGCGCAACGAGCCGCGCGCCTTCTGGGACAAGATACTGGACGCCGTACAAGCCTCCGGCGTCACCGGCGTGGAGCTGACCTTCTCGCCCTTCAACTGGCAGGATGCAACGAAGACCTATGGTTCGGTCGACAAGTTCGCGGCCGAGCTTTCCAGGCGTGGGCTGACGCTTGCGAGCGGCTTCTTTGCCGAGCTCGAAGCCGCCGGTGATTTCACCGAGGCATCAGCGCAGACCGCCATCATCGACAAGGCCGAAAAATATGCCGGATTCCTCAAGGCGTGCGGCAGCGATATCATGGTCATCGGTGCGCCACTTCGCCAGACGCTCGGTGCTCAGCCGGTGCGGTTCTTCGATTTCGAGCAGGCGCGAAAAATTGCCGATTTCCTCAATCGCCTCGGCGCTGCTCTCTATGTCAAAGGTGTGCGTCTCGCTCTCCACACCGAGGCGCATTCAATCTTCGCGGCAGCACGCGACGTCGATCTACTGATGCTACTGACCGATCCCGCCTACGTGCATATGTGCCCGGATACGGCGCATATCATCGTTGCCGGCTCCGATCCGCTGCAGCTTGTCGATCGCCATCACGAGCGCGTCATTATCGCTCACTGGAAGGATGCGCTGGGTCCGATGCCGGCCGATACGGTGATCGACGAGCATATCCATGACCGCCATCGCCCCTATTTCTGCGGCTTCGGCCTCGGCCGGGTCGATTGGCCGGGCTGGGCCAGGCTGCTGCGCGACCGGGGCTATGAAGGCTGGGCCATCCTCGAGCTCGACGCCGCACCCGATCCGGTCGGCGATATCGCCAGCGGGCTCACACTCGTCAGGCAGGCGCTCTTGCCGATCTATCGCTGATACCAAAAATCCGAAAACGAATGGCCCCGCCAAGAGGGCTTTCCTGAAGAGGTGGAACGATGAAAAATACAGTGAAATTGCTATTGATGGGAGCCGCACTCGTCACGGCCTCGATGACTGCCCATGCAGAAGACAAGCCGCAGGCTGAGGTTATGACCTCATGGACCTCAGGCAGCGAGGCCGCCGCCCTCGGCGTCATCAAACAGGAGTTCGAAAAGCGCGGTGGCACCTGGAAAGACTCGTCCATCGCCGGCTTCGGCGCGGCCGATGCGGCTTTCCAGAACCGTTTGGTCGCGGGCGACCCGCCGACCGCCAAGCAGGCCGTGCTCGGCCTTGCCAACACCGATTTCGTCAATCAGGGACTTATGAGCCCGATCGACGATGTGGCGAAAGCCGGCAAATGGGCCGATGTCCTGCCCAAGTCGATTTACGACCTCATCTCCTATAATGGCAAGGTCTACCTCTCTCCGACCGGCGCCCATGGCGAGAGCTGGGTGTTCTATTCCAAGGATGCCTTCGCCAAGGCTGGCCTCACTGACGAGCCGAAGAGCTGGGACGAATTCTTCTCGGCCCTCGACAAGCTGAAGGCATCAGGCATTCAGCCCGTCGCCTGGGGCGGCCAATCCTGGCAGGAATCCAAGGTCTTCAACATGATCCTGCTGACCCAGGTCGGCATTGACGGCTTCCTCAAGATCTATGTCGACAAAGACAAGGGCGACGCCTCGACGGCAGGCGTAAAGAAGACGCTGGATATCCTCGGCAAGCTGCGCGCCTATGTCGATGAAGGTGCCGCCGGCCGCAATTGGAACGACGCAACCGCCATGGTCATCACCGGAAAGGCCGGCGTGCAATTCATGGGTGACTGGGCCAAGGGTGAGTTCGTGGCCGCCGGCAAGGAACTGGGCAAGGACTATGGCTGCATGCTCGCGCCGCAATCGCCGGGCATGGTCTATGTCGCCGATTCCTTCTCCTTCCCGAAGATCGCCGATGCGACCGCACAGAAGGGCCAGACCCTGCTTGCCGAGGTCGCCATGGATCCGGCCGTGCAGGTGGAGTTTTCGCTGAAGAAGGGCTCGGTGCCCATGCGGACCGACGTCGACAAGTCCAAGCTCGACATCTGCGCGCAGAAAGGCCTTGAGCTGATGAGCGCCGGCAAGATCGTGCCCGATCAGGCTCTGATCCTCTCGCCGCAGCAGGCCGGCGCCCTCAACGACTTCGTCGACGAGTTCTGGACCAATCCGTCCGAAGACAGCGCCTCAGGTGCGGAGAAGTTCTTCGCGATCTTCGAATAGACCTTCAGCGAGCCGGTCGTCCGAGTTCCCTGTCGATCGGCTCTGCCCATCCTTTCGAGAAAGTTTGCTGATGCAAGCCAAGCGCAGACGTCCCCTTGCTGCGACCTTTGCCCTGCTCCCGACATGGATTGCCGCGATCTTCGTCTATATCGGCACCATGGTCTGGTCGGTGCGCCTGTCTTTCACGGATTCGACCATCTTCCCGTCGTCCAACTATGTCGGATTTGCGCAATATGCCAAGCTGTTCCGGACATCGCGATGGCTCGCGTCCCTGGAAAATGTGCTGATCTTCGGCGTACTCTATGTTGCCGGCTGCCTAGCATTGGGCTTCGTGCTCGCCGCGGCACTCGATCGCAAGGTTCGCTTCGAAAGCGTATTTCGCACCATCTTCCTCTACCCCTATGCCATGTCCTTCGTGGTTACCGGCCTCATTTGGCAGTGGATGCTGAACCCAACCTTCGGCATTCAGGCGACCGTCAGGGCGCTCGGCTGGCAGAGCTTCGTCTTCGACTGGATCGTCAATCGCGGCATGGCGATCTACACGGTGGTCTTTGCCGGCGTCTGGCAGGGTGCTGGCCTTGTCATGGTCATCGCACTGTCAGGCATGCGCAGGATCGGCGAGGAACAATGGAAAGCGGCTCAGATCGACGGCATTCCGGTCTGGCGCATCTATACCTCGATCATCCTGCCGCAGCTTGGGCCAGCACTTGCCGCGTCGGGCATGCTGCTCTCCATGGGCGTGATCAAGACCTATGATCTCATCGTCGCGCAGACCGGGGGCGGCCCCGGCTACTCGACCGAAGTGCCGGCAAAATTCATCATGGACAATCTCTTCGAGCGCCAGAACCTCGGCCTTGCGAGTGCCGGCGCCACCGTGCTCGTGCTTTCGGTCGTCATGGCCGTCGCACCGTTTCGCTATGCGCTTGCCATGCGAGCCAGACGAAGGGGAGCACATTGATGGCGGCTCTTCATCCTCGCGGTCCCAAGCCATCACGGCTGACGGCCGGCCAGATCGGGCTCTATGCCTTCCTGATCCTTGCTGCGCTATTTTTCCTGCTGCCGCTCTATACGATGCTCGTCACCTCGCTGAAGTCGATGGAAGAGATCCGCCAGGGCCGCATCTTCGCCTTGCCAGATAGCATCGACTTCGGCGCCTGGAAGACCGCCTGGTCGGGCGCCTGCATGGGCACGCAATGCCTGGGCGTGCGCATCGGCTTTTGGAATTCGGTCAGAATCACCGTGCCGGCCGTGGCGATTTCCGTCTTCATCGGCGCGATCAACGGCTATGCCCTCTCCTTTTGGCGGCCGAGAGGCTCGAACCTGCTATTCGGACTTCTGATGGCCGGCGGCCTCATCCCCTACCAGATCTTCCTCTATCCGCTGGTGCGGCTGCTCGCCAATCTCAGCCTTTATAATTCGGTGGCAGGCGTAGTCCTCGTTCACGTTATCTTTGGCCTGCCGCTGGTGACGCTGCTGTTCCGCAACTATTTCGTCGTCATTCCCGAAGAGCTTTGTAAGGCGGCTCGCGTCGATGGCGCCGGCTTCTGGCGGATCTTCATCGAGATCATGCTGCCCATGGCTGTGCCCATGATCGTTGTCGCCTCGATCTTCCAGTTTACCGGCATCTGGAACGATTTTCTGATCGGCCTGGTCTTTGCCGGACGCGACAATCTGCCGATGACCGTGCAGCTCAACAACATCGTCAACACCACCATGGGCGAGCGCGCCTACAATGTGAACATGGCGGCCACCATCCTGACCGCCGTCGTTCCGCTCGCCATCTATTTTTTCTCCGGCCGCTGGTTCCTGCGTGGTGTCGCCGCCGGGGCCGTCAAGGGGTAACGCCATGCAGCCTGCCGTCTCGGTCAAGGATCTCAAGATCGCCTATGGCGATCACACCGTCATCGACAAGATGTCGATCGACATCGCGCCTCGGGAATTCCTGGTTCTACTCGGCCCCTCCGGCTGCGGAAAGTCGACCCTGCTCAACTCCATCGCCGGCCTGCAGGACATCAGCGACGGCGAAATCTGGATATCGGACAAGAACGTCACCTGGGCCGAGCCGAAGGATCGCGGCATCGGCATGGTCTTCCAGTCCTATGCGCTATATCCCCGCATGTCGGTGCGCAAGAACCTGTCCTTCGGCCTGCGCGTGGCGGGTCTTCCCAAAGCCGAGATCGAGGCGCGCATCGCCCGCACGGCTTCGCTTCTGCACCTCGACAAGCTGCTCGATCGCCGCCCTTCGGAATTGTCGGGCGGCCAGCGCCAGCGTGTCGCCATCGGCCGCGCCCTTGTGCGCGAGGTCAACGTCTTCCTGTTCGACGAACCGCTGTCCAATCTCGACGCCAAGCTTCGCAACGAGCTGCGCGTCGAGATCAAGAAGCTGCACCAGAGCCTCGGCAACACGATGATCTATGTCACGCATGATCAGGTCGAGGCACTGACCCTTGCCGATCGTATCGCCATCATGAAGGACGGCGTGATCCAGCAGCTCGCCAGCCCGTCCGAAATCTACCACCGCCCCGCCAATCTCTTCGTCGCCGGCTTCATCGGCGCGCCGGCGATGAATTTCATCGAGGGCGAGATCGTCTTGAAAGGGGGCACGCCGGTCTTCGAAAGCAACGGGCTTGCCATCGATCTAGCCGGCTATCCTTTCCTCAGCGCCGCCAAGGCAGGTCCCGTGACGCTCGGCATCCGGCCGGAACATATCGCCCCGAATGGCGCTGACGCGGGTTGGCCCACCATTCCCGGCACCGTCTCGGTCGTCGAACCGATGGGCGCCGATACTGTGCTGTGGTTCGATTGGGCGGGCCAAAGCCTCTCCTACCGCATCATGGGAGATGCCATCCTGCAGCCGGGTACGGCGATCGCACCCGGCCTCGATATCGCCAAGGCCTCCCTCTTCGGCGCTGACGGCACCCGTCTTTAAGACCATTTTCACAGCATACGGAAATTATCCATGTCTCAGACTGTCTATGACGCGCTGGTGATCGGCTCCGGCGCCGCCGGCTCCTTCGCCGCCAAGGAATTAACTGCCCAAGGGCTGTCGGTATTGCTGCTCGAAGCCGGCCCCGCGGTGACGCAGAAAGATTTCGATCCGAACCGCAAGAAGGCGCCGGCGAGCAGCATCAATATCTGGGAGCGCGCACGCGCCACGCTAAAGGGCCAGCCCATCCAGGCGCGCGCCGCCTTCTTTACCGAGCGCTTCAGCCATTTCTTCGTGAACGATCGCAAGAACCCCTATACGACGCCGAAGGATGCGCCGTTCCTGTGGATACGAGGCCGTCAGGGCGGCGGCCGCCTGCATAGCTTTGGCCGAGTGCTGCTGCGCTGGACCGACGACGATTTCAAGATCCGGTCGAAGACCGGCAGGGGCGTCGACTGGCCGCTTTCCTATGACGAGCTCGCTCCCTACTATGCGGAGGTCGAAACCAGCCTTGGCCTTTATGGCAATGAGGATGGCGTGGACACATTGCCCGACGGCGTCTACGCCCATCCGGCAAAGCTGACGCCGGCCGAAGAGACTTTCAAGACCGAAGTCGAGGGACGTTGGCCCAAGCGGCATGTGGTTTCCTGGCGGTATATCGCGCCCGACGCCGAGCGTACGCCGAAGCCGCTACGAGAGGCGTTGGCGACCGGACGGCTGACGATCCGCCATGACGCCATCGTGCGCCGTATCACCACCGACGATGCCGGCGGCCGGGCGACGGGTGCCGAGTTCATCGATCGAGTGACCGGCAAGGTCGAGGCCGCCCGAGCAGCCATTGTCGTGCTCTCGGCATCGCCGATCGAAAGCGTGCGGCTACTTCTCAATTCGTCCAGCGCTCGCCATCCCCATGGGCTTGGCAACAGCTCGGGCGCACTCGGGCGCTATTTCATGGATCAGCTTCCATGTCTTGCCTTCGGCTCCTTCTCCAAGGCGAAGGGATGGGCGGCCGATGATTCCGCGCCTGTCGATCCCTTCTACAATCCCTCCGGCGGCATCTTCGTCCCGCGCTTTGGAGAGGGCGATGCCGGTCGTGATGATTTCGACTATCAGGGAAGCATCGGTCGAGCCCCGACGCCGGATGACGAGCCTTCGCGGCTGGCCTTCTTCGGCTTCGGCCGCATGCTGCCCTATGCCGACAATCGCATCACGCTCGATGCACGACGGAAGGATGCCTGGGGGATCCCCGTTCCTCATATCCGATGTGCCATGGGCGAGGAGGAATACACCCTGCTGCGCCGGCAGGAAGAGGTGCTGATCGAGATGATCCGTGGCGTCGGCGGCGAGCTGGAATTCATCGGCTCGCCCACCGGCCTTAGAGAAATGGGCCGTGGCGCCTTCCCGGATGCCGATCCGTTCAGCCGTTTCATGTTCCGCACATGGTTCCGCAAGACCATGTGCATGGGCGCCGCCATCCACGAAACCGGCGGTGCACGCATGGGGACATCGAGCCAGGAATCCGTCCTCAACGCCCATAACCAGAGCTGGGACATACCCAACTTGCTCGTGACGGATGCTTCCGCCTTTCCGGGCAGCGGCATTGCCGGCACCACGCTGACCGTGATGGCCCTGACCATCCGCGCCTGCAGAAACATCGCCGATCAATATCGCGCCGGTCAGATATGATCGGCGTCCAGCCGGATTGAGTGCGCTCCGCCTTCGGTAGCCTTCCATTTTGGTTACCGGGCTCGCCGCAATCCTTCATAGCCGCTGTCTGTGTGGCCTTCACGGTTTCGCCAGGCGATGGAAATAGTTTGGCTTTGTCACCTTCCGGCTATAGATAGCATACATATCTTCTTGCCCGCACCGCACGAAGCGCTGGTGCAGGACGGAGGGATGGCTTCGACCATCAAGTAACGGCTCCGAAACCGGAAGAAATTCGCGCGGAAATAGCTCGAAAATTTAGAATGTCTTTCGCGAATTGCAGGGAAATCCGGCTCTAGCGCGCAAAGCCATTAAAAGCGCACAATCCCCCCTCGCCACGAAGCGTTGAAAGCCGCTTCTCGCGGCCCGCATCTGGAGGAGATGCGGGCAAGCCCCATGATTTCACGAGCGTCGGGAACGCTTAGGGAGGAACAATGCTTGAACGACTTTTCAAATTGAGTGAGCACGGTACATCCGTGCGCACCGAGCTCATCGCAGGCGTCACGACGTTCCTGACGATGTCCTACATCATCTTCGTCAATCCGGATATTCTGTCGACGACTGGCATGGACCGCAATGCAGTCTTTGTCGCCACCTGTCTCGCAGCCGCGCTCGGTTCGATCGTCATGGGCCTTGTTGCCAATTGGCCGATCGGCATGGCGCCGGGCATGGGACTCAATGCCTTCTTCGCCTTCACCGTCGTTGCCGCACTCGGCTTTACCTGGCAGCAGGCGCTCGGAGCGGTTTTCATCTCCGGTTGCATCTTCGTTCTGCTGACGGTGACCGGCGTGCGCAGCTGGCTGATCGCCGGTATCCCGCATTCGCTGAGGAGTGCGATTGCCGCAGGTATCGGTCTCTTTCTGGCGATCATCGCGCTGAAGAGCGCTGACATCGTCGTTGCAAACAAGGCGACCCTCATCGGCCTCGGCGACCTGAAGCAGACCGGCCCCCTTCTCGCAATCTTCGGCTTCTTCGTCATCGCCGTTCTCGATGCGCTGAAAATAAGAGGTTCGATCCTCATCGGCATTCTCGCCGTCACCATTCTCTCCTGGATCCTTGGCGTCAGCCAGTTTCACGGCATCGTTTCGGCGCCGCCGTCCATCATGCCGACCTTTTTGCAACTCGACATCGTCGGCGCTCTCCATGGCGGTCTGGTTCATATCATCCTCGTCTTCGTGCTGGTCGAAGTCTTCGACGCCACCGGGACGCTGATCGGCATCGCCAAGCGTGCGAACCTGATCCAGGACGGAAAGCCGAACCGCTTAAGTAGGGCTCTGCTTGCCGACAGCGCCGCCATCGTCGCCGGCTCGCTGATGGGCACGAGCAGCACGACAGCCTTCGTGGAAAGCGCTTCGGGCGTGCAGGCTGGCGGCCGCACAGGCCTGACCGCGATCACCATCGCCGCCCTCTTCATCGCCGCCCTCTTCTTCTCGCCGCTCGCAGCTTCCGTTCCCGCCTATGCGACGGCTCCGGCGCTGCTCTATGTCGCCGGCCTGATGATGCGCGAGCTGACCGAGATCGAATGGGATGACCTGACAGAGGCGGCACCGGCGGCAATCACCGCGCTTGCCATGCCCTTCACCTACTCGATCGCCAACGGCCTTGCCTTCGGCTTCATCACCTATGTCGCCGTGAAGGTCTTCACCGGCCGCTGGTCGATGCTGCATCCGGCAACGCAGATCGTCGCCGCCCTGTTCGTCGTACGCTTCGCCTTCTTTGCGGATTAACGGTGGATATTAAATGCAAGACCGGATCATTCGCTGGAACGACCCGGTCTTTTGGCATTCGAGAGCCGTTGGAAGCGGGAACTTGCTCTAGCAAATAAGGGGCGTTGCGATGGCAGCGCCCCTTCCAACATCTGAACCGATCCAGCTCCTTTCAGCGGATCAAAAACGTCTCCTCATAGAAATGCTCCTCGAGATTGACGCCCTTGCCGCCGCGATCGATGACGATGAAGTCGGAGACACCATCGAGGGGCGTCAGAATACCGTGCCAGACATTGCGCCAGATATTGACGCCCTGGCCGGGCCTGGTGCGGAACGCCACCGGCTCGCCCGGACCATTGTTCGTCTGCGGCGCTGCAACGACGAGGAATGGATTGCAGGTCAGCGGCACAAAGGCCTGGCTGCCGAGGGGATGCCGCTCGACCATCTTCAGCTCCAATGGCAGCGCATAGGGTTCGCCGCGCAGCCAGCTGATCATCGTACGTGCCTCCTCGCCGATCGCTTCGACCTTTGCGAGGTCATGGTAGCGAACGCATTTGCCGGCATTGATGGGATAGCTGTGCGCACCCTCCATTTCGATCACATCGCCGAAAGACGCGAATGCGGCTCTTGTCAGCGGTTGAATTTCGATCACTTTCATTCATGGTCTCCCGTTTCCATTCTCCGAAGTCATCTCTTCCTCGATCGACGATATGTTCGCTTGGGTTCGACGCCTGACCCGCGGTGCGGGCAGCAGAAATCGACCGGAGCGCGGCTGGCACTCCGGCAGCCGCCATGCGGCGGCTATTTCCATGGTCGATCACTGCCGACGCTGATCGCGAAGACCACGACATCGGTTTCCCGCCAGTTGCGGCAAGGTTTTTCTGCCACCAAGCGTCTCAAACTGACACCCATCAGGGCCAGCCGAAAATCGGCGCACTCATTACTTCCGCCATGCAGCGAGACCGGCGAAAACCTGCCTTTTCATGAAATGCATATCGCGATATCGGCACGTATTTCGACGCCTCAGTGCATGCGAAATGCGCAAGTCGAGCTCATCCGTCCCGCCGCGACATCGTATGAAACGTTCCTCCAAACGTCTTCGATACCCAATGTCTAACCGCAAATCGCGCGCGCTATTCCCCTTGGAAATTTTGAAAGTCTCGAAGGTTACAGCTGCTTTTCATGGGAATGGGCCTGGCCGATAGTAGAGACAGGAGCGCTACGTTCGGGAGAAAAGCATGCAGTCTCACTCGCCAGGAGCCGGACGGCTCACGACCCATGTATTGGATACGGCGCTTGGCAAGCCCGCCCGGGGCCTGCGCATCGAACTCTACCGGATCGAGGGCGATGCACTGGACCTCGTGAAGTCTACGGAGACCAACGACGACGGTCGCTGCGATGCGCCGCTGCTGTCGGGAGAAACCATGCAGGCGGGCATCTATGAGTTGCGCTTTCATGCCGGCGACTATCTCCGTCGCGCATCGGATGGCCCAATGTTTCTAGACATCATCCCGATCCGTTTCGGTCTTGCCGACGAACGCGCGCATTACCATGTGCCGCTCCTCCTCTCGCCCTACAGCTATTCCACCTACCGTGGGAGCTGAGCGATGACATCGACGACAATCCGCTCCGAACTTCGTTTCATTCTCAACGGCCGGGACGTCGTTCTTACCGACGTGGCACCAGACCAGACGCTGCTTGACTGGCTGCGCCTCTCCCGCTCGCTGAAGGGCACCAAGGAAGGCTGCGCCGAGGGCGACTGCGGCGCCTGCACCGTGCTTGTGGGGCGGCTGACGCCAGCGGGCGGCCTCGTTTACGAGGGCGTCAACGCCTGCATTCGCTTCCTTGGCTCACTGGACGGCTGTCACGTGGTCACCGTCGAGCATCTCGCCCCGAGCGACGAGCACCTGCATCCGGTGCAGCAAGCCATGATCGACTTTCACGGTTCGCAATGCGGCTTCTGCACGCCAGGTTTCGTCATGTCGCTCTACGGACTTTGGATGCAGACGCCGAACCCGACGGACGAGCAGATCGAAACGGCGCTCCAGGGCAATCTCTGTCGCTGCACCGGCTATGAGCCGATCCTGCGCGCTGCCCGCTCCATCTCCAGCTATGGCGGGACACAAGACGACCCGCTGCTGATAGAGCGCGAAACCATGATCGCGCGCCTGCAGGCCCTTCGCGACGGCGCCCGCGTCGAAATCGGCGAGGGTCGTAATCGGCTTATTGTGCCGGCGGACCTTGATGATCTCGCATCGTTTCTGAAGGCATCGCCGACGGCAACCGTGGTGGCCGGCTCGACCGATGTCGGCCTCTGGGTCACCAAGCACATGCGCGACATCACGCCGGTCGTCTTCGTTGCCGGGCTGCAGGAATTGAAATCGATCGGGGTGAAAGACGGGCTCGTCACCATCGGCGCCGGCGTCACCTATTCGGAGGCGATCGCGACGCTGTCGCAGCATATTCCGGCGCTCGGGCCGCTGATTACCCGCATCGGCGGCCAGCAGGTGCGCAACATGGGCACGATCGGCGGCAACATCGCCAATGGTTCGCCGATCGGCGATACGCCGCCAGCCTTGATCGCACTCGGGGCATCCCTGACCTTGCGCAAGGGCGCCGTCCGGCGCACCATCGCGCTTGAAGACTTCTTCATCGCCTATGGCAAACAGGACCGCCAGCCCGGCGAATTCGTCGAAGCCGTGCATATTCCGGTTCCTGCAGCTTCGGAGAAATTCGCCATCTACAAGGTGACGAAGCGCCGGGACGAGGACATTACCGCCACGCTCGGCGCCTTCCGGCTGACACTTGGCGAAGATGGCACGGTTGCCGAAATCCGGATCGCCTATGGCGGCATGGCCGCAACGCCAAAGCGGGCTTTCGCCGTCGAAAAGGCATTGCTCGGCCAGCCCTGGAACGAGCAAACTGTAAATCTGGCTATGGAGAAATATGCCGAGGATTACGCGCCGCTGACCGACATGCGCGCCACGGCGGAATATCGTGCGCTGGCGGCAAGGAACCTTCTGCTGCGCTTCTTCCTGGAAACGACGTCCAATGAGGCACCGGTTCAGGTGTCTAGATATGAGGCGGCATAGGCCATGAACAAACACGCTTCAGACATCAAGGCCGAAACCATCGTTGGCGGGGTTCATACCAGCCCCCGTCATGACTCCGCGCACAAACATGTTTCCGGTGCCGCCGTTTATATCGACGACATTACCGAACCGACCGGAACGCTGCATGCAGGGCTTGGCCTATCCACCGTTGCGCACGGCATCCTGAAATCCGTCAATCTGACAGAAGTGCGCGCCGCGCCCGGCGTGGTCGCCGTGCTCACCCATGAGGACGTGCCTGGCGTCAACGATATCTCCCCCTCCTACATGAACGACGACCCGGTGCTTGCCGCCGGCAAGGTCGAGTTTCATGGTCAGCCGATCTTCTGCGTGATCGCCGAAACGCGTGAGCAGGCCCGCCGCGCCGCAAAGCTGGCAAAGATCGAATACGAGGAATTGCCGGCCGATATCGACATCTGGGATCTCGACGTTTCGACCCATCGGCAGGTGGTTACACCGCTTACGCTGAAGCGCGGCGATGCGGATGCCGCCCTCAACAGCGCTCCGCGCCGCGTGAAGGGCCGCATGCGGCTGGGCGGCCAGGATCACTTCTATCTTGAAGGCCAGGTCTCGCTTGCCGTGCCCGGCGAGGATGACGAGGTCGTCGTCTATTGCTCCACCCAAGGCCCGAGCGAGACGCAGCATATGGTCGCCCACGCGCTGGGCGTCCCGAGCAATGCTGTTACGATCGAGGTTCGCCGTATGGGTGGCGGCTTCGGCGGCAAGGAAACCCAGGCAAACCAGTGTGCTGCGATCGCGGCCATCGCCGCAAAGAAGCTGAAGCGTGCCGTCAAGATCCGGCTCGACCGCGATGAAGACATGGTGGCGACCGGCAAAAGGCATGATTTTGCCATCGACTACGATGTCGGCTTCGACGATGAAGGCCGCATCCTCGGCGTCGATTACACCTTCGCGCTGCGCGCCGGATTTTCCGCCGATCTCTCCGGTCCCGTGGGCGATCGCGCGCTGTTTCATTGCGACAATGCCTATTTCTTTCCACATGTGCGGGCGAAGTCGGCGCCGCTCTATACCAACACCGTCTCCAACACGGCCTTCCGCGGCTTCGGCGGCCCGCAGGGAATGGTGGGCGCCGAACGTGTCATCGACGAAGTCGCCTTCGCTGTCGGCAAGGACCCGCTCGACATCCGCAAGCTGAATTTCTACGACGCAATGGGCGTTCAAGGCGAACGCAACCTCACCCCCTATCACCAGAAGGTCGAGGACTGCATCATCCAGCGCATCGTTGCCGAACT
Source organism: Rhizobium sp. BK491 (assembly GCF_014194925.1). Taxonomy (NCBI): domain Bacteria; kingdom Pseudomonadati; phylum Pseudomonadota; class Alphaproteobacteria; order Hyphomicrobiales; family Rhizobiaceae; genus Rhizobium; species Rhizobium sp. BK491. The sequence goes on along the minus strand of NZ_JACIAR010000003.1, from coordinate 179,795 downwards.
GGAAGAAAGCGCAGATTATGCCGGGCGCCGCAAGGCAATTTCCGAATTCAACGCCAGGAGCCGTATCGTCAAGCGCGGCATCGCGCTGACCCCGGTGAAATTCGGCATTTCCTTCACCAAGACGGAATCGAACCAGGCCGGCGCGCTGGTGCATGTTTATAGCGACGGTTCCGTGCACATGAATCATGGCGGCACCGAAATGGGACAAGGCCTGCATCTGAAGGTGGCGCAGGTCGTGGCGGAAGAGTTCCAGATCGATCTCGACCGGGTAAAGATCACCGCGACGACGACAGCCAAGGTGCCGAACACCTCACCAACGGCTGCTTCTTCCGGCGCCGATCTTAACGGCATGGCGGCGCAGAACGCTGCACGCCAGATCAAGGAACGACTGATCGCCTTTGCCGCGGAAAGCCATCACGTGCCGCGCGACCGGGTTCTCTTCCTGCCCAACCGGGTGCGCATCGGCGACATCGAGATGCCGTTCGACGATCTCGTCAAGAAAGCCTATATGGCCCGCGTCCAGCTTTCAGCCGCCGGCTTCTACAAGACACCGAAGATCCATTGGGACCGCAAGGCGGGCCGTGGCCACGCCTTCTACTACTATGCCTATGGCGCGGCGTGCTCGGAAGTATCGATCGATACGCTGACGGGGGAATATGTGGTCGAACGCACCGATATCCTCCACGATACCGGACGCTCCCTGAACATGGCCATCGATATCGGTCAGGTCGAGGGCGGCTTCATCCAGGGCATGGGATGGCTGACGACGGAGGAGCATTGGTGGGATGGCGAGGGGCGTCTTCGAACGCACGCGCCCTCGACTTACAAGATCCCGCTTGCATCCGACCGCCCGAAGATTTTCAATGTAGCCCTGACCGATTGGTCGGAGGCCCATGAACCGACGATCCATCGTTCCAAGGCCGTGGGCGAACCGCCGCTGCCGCTCGGGCTTTCCGTCTTGCATGCGCTTTCGGATGCCGTGGCGAGCGTCGCCGACCATAAGATCTGCCCGCGTCTCGACGCGCCGGCAACGCCCGAACGGGTGCTGATGGCGATCGAGCGCCTCAAGGCGGCGAAGAAGGAGTAAGATCATGCCTGCCGCCCGTGAAGATATCCGGGATTTCCTGCGCCGCGAACCGGCATCGATGCTCGTCGAGGTGACGGGGGTCGCAGGTTCCGCGCCGCGCGATGCGGATGCCTGGATGCTGGTATCGGAACGGGCAATCTTTGCGACGATCGGCGGCGGCGCACTGGAGTATATGGCGATCGACCAGGCACGACGGACACTGCGCTCCGGCCTTGCGGCGGAGCCGATGAACGTACCGCTCGGTCCGGAGATCGGCCAGTGCTGCGGCGGCCGGGTGGGCCTCGCCTTCACCACGCTTAACCCGAAGCTTGCGAATGACCTCATAGCTCGGAGCGACCGCGAGATGGCCGCACGCCCACATGTCTATGTTTTCGGCGCCGGCCATGTCGGCGATGCCCTCGCCATGGCGCTTTCGCTGGCACCGTTACGCGTGGTGCTTGTCGATACGCGGGAAGAGGAGCTGATTGCCTCCAACGTGCCGCGCATCGAGACCTGTCTCACAGCCATGCCGGAAGCCGTGGTGCGCGATGCGCCCGCCGGCAGCAGCTTCGTCATCCTCACTCATGACCACGCGCTCGATTTCCTGATTGCCGCAGAAGCGCTCAAGCGCTCGGATGCCGCCTATGTCGGCATGATCGGCTCCAAGACGAAGCGCGCCACCTTCCGCAACTGGCTGTCGCGCGAAAGCGGCGAGACGGAGCTTTTCGATCGCCTCATCTGCCCGATCGGCGGAACGGCTGTGAAAGACAAACGTCCGACCGTCATCGCTACACTGGCGGCCGCCGAGATCATGACGGCAGCGCTGAGCTGGACGGCTGATCACGCAAGGTTTGCGGGCAGCGTTAACCGCCCGTAGCCACAGCGGCGGGCTCATCTTCGAGCAGCTTGCCGATCAGCCGCTGGCAGCGCTCCGCCATGAAGTCGATCATCAGCCGCACCTTGGGGTCCTGAAACCGTTTGTGCGGATAGATGGCCGCAAGTTGAACCGGCGCCGGAGGGCTCTCCTTCAGGATCTCGACCAATCGCCCTTCTTTCAGATAGGCCTTCACCTCGAACAGCGGTTTGTTGATGATGCCGCGATCTTCCAGCGCCCATTGGGTGAGCACGTCGCCGTCGTCGCTGTCATAGGGGCCCGCGACTTCGAATTTGCGGGGGCCTTCTGCGGTCATCAGCGTCCAGTAATATTCCTTCGAGCCAGGATAGCGCAGCAGAAGACAGTCGTGTTTGTCGGCAATTAGAGCATCCGCGCGCGCCGGTACGCCGCGGCGCGCGAGATAGGTCGGCGAAGCACACAGCACGCGCTCGCAGTTGAGGATGCCGCGCATGCGCAGGTTGGAATCTTCCAAGACGCCGAGCTTGAAGGCGACGTCGACACCCTCCGCAAGGATATCGACATTGTGATCCGACAGGCGCAGGCGTACTTCGATATCCGGATATTTGTCGTGAAACTCCGGAATGCCCGAGGCGATCAGCCTTCGGCCGATGCCGAGTGGCGCGGTGATCCTCAGCGAACCCTTCGGATTGCGTGAGAGATCGGCGATCGCCGCTTCCGCCTCATTGACAGCCTCGATGATCTTCACCGCCTTTTCGTAGAAAACGCGGCCATGCTCGGTCGGCGAGAGCTTACGCGTGGTGCGGTTGAAGAGGCGCACGCCAAGATGGCGCTCGAGCTCCTTGATGCGATTGCTCGCGACCGCAGGCGTGACGCGCTGGTCGCGTCCCGCTGCCGAGAGAGTACCGAGTTCGACCACGCGAACGAAGACACGGACATTATCGAGATAGGACATGGCACCTTTCTACCACATCGGCACGCGGAACAAACCAGGGTTCATCTTATAGATTTTTTTGAAAGTGTTGGCGGATTCACTGGGATTTTCGAGAAAATCACGCGATGGCAAACAGTCCCGTAAAGATCGGGCCTATGAAGGCCGGGAGGAGTTCCCATGTATGAATATGCCATCGCCTGGGACTGGCTGACATTTGCCGTCCGCTGGCTGCACGTCATCACCGCCATCGCCTGGATTGGCTCGTCGTTCTATTTCGTAGCACTTGACCTAGGCCTGAAAAAACATCCGGCACTGCCGCCGGGAGCCTACGGAGAGGAGTGGCAGGTCCACGGCGGCGGCTTTTACCATATCCAGAAATATCTGGTAGCGCCGGCCAACATGCCTGATCATCTCGTCTGGTTCAAATGGGAGAGCTACGTCACCTGGTTGTCGGGCTTCGGCATGCTCTGTCTCGTCTATTATGCCGGCGCCGACCTCTATATGATCGACCCGGCCGTGCTTGACGTTTCCAAGCCGGTGGCGATCGCCATTTCGCTCTGCTCGATCGCAGGCGGCTGGCTCCTATACGACCTGATCTGCAAGTCGCCCTTTGGCAATGACAATACGCGGCTGATGGTGGCGCTCTATTTCATTCTGGTGGCAGTGGCGTGGGGCTATACGCATCTGTTTACCGGCCGCGCCGCCTTCCTGCATCTCGGCGCCTTCACGGCGACGATCATGTCGGCCAACGTATTCTTCATCATCATTCCGAACCAGAAGATCGTTGTCGCCGACCTGCTTGCCGGGCGCACGCCAGATGCTAAATACGGCAGGATCGCCAAGCAGCGGTCGACGCATAACAACTACCTGACGCTGCCGGTGCTGTTCCTGATGCTGTCGAACCACTATCCGCTGGCGTTCGGCACGCAGTTCAACTGGATCATCGCCTCGCTCGTCTTCCTGATGGGGGTCACGATCCGCCACTGGTTCAACACCCGGCACGCCAATGCCGGTAACCCGACCTGGACCTGGCTTGCCACCGTCATCCTGTTCATCATCATCATGTGGCTCTCCACGGTGCCGAAGATCCTGGCCGGCGAACCAACAACGAAGGTCTCTGCCATCCAGCAGCCCTTCATCACGGCGCAGGATTTCCCGAAGGTCCGCGACACCGTGATGGGACGCTGCTCCATGTGCCATGCGAAGGAGCCGAGCTGGGAGGGGATCGTTGCGCCGCCGAAGGGCGTGATGTTCGAGACCGACCGCGACATCGCCGCCCATGCGCGCGAGATCTACCTGCAGGCTGGCCGCAGCCATGCCATGCCGCCCGCCAACGCCTCGCACATAACCGACGAGGAGCGCCGGCTGCTCGTCTCCTGGTACGAAAATGCCATCAATGGGGAGAAAACCCGATGAATGAAGTCCTGATCCGCGGCCGTGTGCTGACCTTCCTTGCCGAACCGCAGGGCATCGACGATACCATCTCCTATCGTTACATCGAGGATGGCGCGGTTTATGTTCGCGATGGCAAGATTGTTGATATCGGTGCCTATGGCGACATTCGCAAGCTGGCAGACGCCGGTATCCGGATCGCGGACCATCGCCCGAACCTTATCCTGCCGGGCTTTATCGACACGCACCTTCATTTCCCGCAGACGCAGGCGATCGCCTCCTATGGCGCGCAACTGCTCGAATGGCTGAACACCTATATCTTCGTCGAGGAACAGAAGTTCGCCCGCGCCGCCCATGCGGCCGAAGTGGCGGACCGTTTCATGGACGAACTCCTATCCAACGGCACGACGACGGCCGTCGCCTATTGTTCGGTGCACCCGGAAAGCGTCGATGCCTATTTCGCGGCAGCCGAAGCGCGCGGCATGTGCATGATCGGCGGCAAGGTGATGATGGACCGCAACGCGCCGGATCCACTGCGCGATACGCCGCAGCGCGGCTATGACGAGACGAAGCGGTTGATTGCGAAATGGCACGGCCGCGGCCGCGCGCATTATGCCGTCAGCCCACGCTTTGCGATTACCTCGACGCCCGAGCAGATGGAAATGAGCAAGGCTCTCGTTGCCGAACACCCGGATTGCTACGTTCAGACGCATCTCTCGGAAAATCGGGACGAGATCGCCTTTGCTACCTCTCTTTATCCCGAGGCCAAGGATTATACGGATATCTATGCCCGCTACGGTCTGCTCAACGACCGCATGCTGCTCGGCCATTGCATCCACATGAGCGAACGGGAAGTCGCGGTGCTTGCGGAGACGGGCGCGGTGGGTGTCTTCTGCCCGACCTCGAACCTCTTCCTAGGCTCGGGGCTCTTCAATGCCGCTCAGTTCGACAAGGTCGGTGCACGCTGGTCCGTTGCAACCGATGTCGGCGCCGGCACCAGCTTCTCGATGCTGGAAACGATGGATGAGGCCTACAAGGTGCTGCACCTGCAGGGGCAGCGGCTGACGCCATTCAATTCCTTCTATCGCATGACACGCGGCAACGCTCTCGCACTCGGGCTCGAAAAGCAGATCGGCTCGCTGCAGGCGGGCGCGGACGCCGATATCGTCGTGCTTGATTCCCGCGCCAAGTCGGCGATGGAATTCCGCATGCGCACCGCGACCTCATTGGCCGAGGAGCTCTTTATCCTGCAGACCATGGGCGACGATCGCTGCGTCGCCGAAGTCTATGTCGCGGGTAAAGCGATGAAAACCAGAAGCAATCGAACGCCGGAAGCGGCAGTACGCGAACAACTGCAGTTCGCCTGACCCACTATGCGGCGGGCCGTCAACGCCATCGTCTCTGGAAGAGAGACGATGGCGAAGGCGTTTTTATACCCGCTTCGATTTTCCGCCCATTGCCTTCGTCAATTCTTCTGCCGCGGCCCGCACAACCGGACCGAGCGCCGCGACCCTTTCATCCGGCAGCCGCACGGCCGGACCTGAAATCGAGATTCCGGCAATAGCCTCGCCATATTCGTCGAAGATCGGCGCGGCGACGCATCGCATGCCGAGCGTGTGTTCCTCATCGTCGATCGACCAGCCGCGAGAGCGGATCTCGGCCATATCCGCAAGCAGCATAGGCAGTGTATCCCGGGTTTTGTCGGTGAAATGCTGGAGCGAACGCTCCCCGAGCAGGGCCCCGATCTGACTGTCCGCCCAGGTGGAGAGGATCGCCTTGCCGATACCGGAGGCATGGATCGGCCCACGCCGACCAGGACGGAAAAAGGCGCGCATCGGCGCATGGCTTTCCGCCTGGGAGATGAAGACGACGTCGCCATCTTCCTCGATGGCAATATTGGCGGTCTCGCCAGACGCCTCCATCAACTGCTTGAGGAAAGGCCGGCTGATGGTACCGAGCTTGCGGAAGCGCAAATAGGCCGTTCCGATCTCGAAGGCTTTCACCCCGATCGTCCAGGCGCCGGTCTCCTCGTCATGCGCCACCATGCCGTGCTGGGCGAGAGAAGTCAGCAGCCGATGGACGGTGGACGGCGCCATGGCCGATCTATCGGCGAGATCGGTCAGAACCGCGCCATCGGCTTCGGCCACCAACTCCAAGAGTTTCAGACTTCGATCGAGCACCTGGACGGATGAAGCCGCCGCATTCTCTGCCGGCTTCCGACCCGGCCTGCCCCTCGTCTTTTCCCGATTTTCCGCCATGACGCTCACTTTACCGAACGCACGCCGCGCAATTCGGCGCGGCCCGCTTGGGCTTCATGACATATCCGCTTCGCTGCGATTGTTCCAGATTCCTTGAAAATGTTTATTTCCATATGATGGGATTGATTTCCATTTTTAGATTGCACTTGTTCGCCCATGCGGTACCTTCGATCCAGAAACGGAGGAAATTCCCATGGCGAAGATGCGCGCAGTCGATGCCGCAGTGCTGGTTCTGGAAAAGGAAGGCGTCAATTGCGCCTTCGGCGTTCCCGGCGCTGCGATCAACCCCTTCTATTCGGCGATGAAGGCACGCGGTTCGATCCGCCATGTACTTGCCCGCCACGTCGAGGGCGCAAGCCATATGGCCGAGGGCTACACCCGCGCCCGCGCGGGCAATATCGGTGTGTGCATCGGAACGTCTGGACCTGCCGGCACCGACATGATCACCGGTCTCTATTCGGCCTCGGCCGACTCTATCCCGATCCTCTGCATTACCGGCCAGGCGCCGCGCGCCCGTCTCGACAAGGAAGATTTCCAGGCCGTCGATATCGCGAAGATAGCAGCACCCGTCACCAAATGGGCCGTGACCGTCATGGAGCCGGCGCTCGTCCCTTACGTCTTCCAGAAGGCATTCCACACGATGCGCTCCGGTCGCCCCGGCCCGGTCCTCATCGATCTGCCTGTGGACGTCCAGCTCGCCGAGATCGAGTTCGATATCGAAACCTATGCCTCACTCGAACCCTACAGGCCATCGGCGACGCGGGCACAGGCAGAAAAAGCGCTCGCCATGCTGAACGCGGCCGAACGGCCGCTGATCGTCGCGGGCGGCGGTATCATCAACGCCGATGCTTCCGACCTGCTCGTCGAATTCGCCGAGATCACAGGCGTTCCGGTCATCCCGACGCTGATGGGTTGGGGCACGATCCCGGACGATCATCCATTGATGGCCGGCATGTGCGGGCTGCAGACCTCGCATCGCTACGGCAATGCAACGCTGCTTGCCTCCGATTTCGTCTTCGGGATCGGCAATCGCTGGGCCAATCGCCATACCGGCAATGTCTCCACCTATACCGAGGGGCGGACCTTCGTGCATGTCGATATCGAACCGACCCAGATCGGCCGTGTCTTCGCTCCGGATTTCGGCATCGTCTCCGACGCCGGTGCTGCGTTGAAGCTCTTCCTCGACGTTGCGACGGAATGGAAGACGGAAGGCAAGCTGCGCGATTGGTCGACCTGGGCGGAGGAATGCCGCGAGCGCAAGCGCACCATGCTGCGCAAGACGCATTTCGACCAGACGCCGCTGAAGCCGCAGCGCGTTTACGAGGAGATGAACAAGGCTTTCGACCGCGATACCTGCTATGTCTCGACCATCGGACTTAGCCAGATCGCCGGCGCGCAGTTCCTGCATGTCTACAAGCCGCGCAACTGGATCAATTGCGGCCAGGCAGGCCCGCTCGGCTGGACGCTGCCGGCAGCGCTCGGCGTGCGCGCTGCCGATCCGGACCGCCCGATCGTCGCCCTATCCGGCGACTACGACTTCCAGTTCCTCATCGAGGAGCTGGCGGTTGGGGCGCAACACAAGCTTCCGTATCTGCATGTGGTCGTGAACAATTCCTATCTCGGCCTCATTCGCCAGGCCCAGCGCGGCTTCAACATGGATTTCGAGGTCAGCCTCGCCTTCGAGAACATCAATGCCACTGACAACGCCGAACCCGGCTATGGCGTCGACCATGTCGCCGTTGCCGAAGGGCTCGGCTGCAAGGCGATCCGGGTGCGCAGCCCGAACGAATTCCAAGAGGCGTTCACGACAGCAAAGCAGCTGATGGCAGAGCATCAGGTTCCCGTCGTCATCGAGTTCATTCTGGAGCGCGTCACCAACATCGCCATGGGCGCCGACATCAATGCGGTCGTCGAGTTCGAGGAACTTGCCGAACGTGGCGAGGATGCCCCAACCGCAATCCTCGCTCTGCTGGACTGAAGGAGCAATAACATGCCGAAGTTTGCGGCCAATCTCACTATGCTTTTCACCGAGGCGCCGTTTCTGGATCGCTTCGCGCTGGCCGCCAAGGCCGGTTTCGAGGGCGTCGAATATCTCTTTCCCTATGATTTTGCGAAGGAAGCGCTGCGCGCCGAACTCGATCGTCATGGCCTGACCCAGGTGCTGCACAATCTGCCCGCCGGCAATTGGGCCGGCGGCGAGCGAGGGATCGCGATCCTGCCCGATCGCATCGACGAATTCCGCCGCGGCGTTGCCTCGGCGATCGACTATGCGACGACGCTCGGCTGCAGACAGGTCAACTGCCTTTCCGGCATCGCGCCGGCCGGCGTGCCCGATGAGGTGCTGCGGACCACCTTCGTCGTCAACCTCAAATATGCGGCGGAAGAGCTCGGCAAGCATGGGATACGGCTGCTGATCGAGCCGATCAACAGGTTCGACATTCCGGGGTTTTATCTCAACACGCCGGACCAGGCGGCCTCGATCATCGCCGAAGTCGGCAGCGACAATCTGTCCATTCAGTACGACCTCTATCACCAGCAGCGCACGGAGGGCGAGTTGATCGGCACCTTCAAGAAGCACCAGGCGCAGATCGCCCATGTGCAACTTGCCGACAATCCGGGTCGCAACGAACCAGGCACCGGCGAGATCGCCTACCCCTTTGTCTTCGAAACGCTCGATGCGCTCGGCTACGACGGCTGGATCGGCTGCGAATATAAGCCGCGCACGACGACCGCGGCGGGGCTCGGCTGGTTTGCCGCAGCCGGACGCCACGCCGAAGGCGCCGCCATTCTCAATATCAGGAGCTAACAACCATGGCACATATCGGATTTATCGGCCTCGGCATCATGGGAACCCCCATGGCGCGCCACCTGCAAAATGCCGGCCACATCGTCGTCACATCGAAGTTTTCGATTCCGCCGCGCCAGGAGCTGCTCGACAACGGCCTGCAATTTGTCGAAACGCCGAAGGCGCTCGCCGAAACCGTCGATACCATCATCCTGATGCTGCCGGATACGCCCGAGGTCAAAGACGTGCTCTTCGGCGAGAACGGGGTTGCCTACGGCTTGTCCAAGGGCAAGCTCGTCATCGACATGAGCTCGATCTCGCCGATCGAGACCAAGGAATTCGCCAGGAAGGTTCGGGAAACGGGCGCCGAATATGTCGACGCGCCCGTCTCCGGTGGCGAAGTCGGTGCCAAGAACGCCTCGCTCTCGATCATGGCCGGCGGTTCCGAAGCCAGCTTCGAGCGGGCGCTGCCGCTCTTCCAGCTGATGGGCAAGAACATCACGCTCGTTGGCGATTGCGGCGATGGCCAGGTCACAAAGGTCGCCAACCAGATCATTGTCGCATTGACGATCGAGGCCGTGTCCGAGGCCCTCGTCTTTGCCTCGAAGGCCGGTGCCGATCCGGCCCGCGTGCGCTCGGCCCTGATGGGCGGCTTTGCCTCCTCACGCATCCTGGAAGTGCATGGCGAACGGATGATCAAGCGCACCTTCGAACCGGGGTTCCGCATCTCCCTGCATCAGAAGGATTTGAACCTTGCCCTGCAAGGCGCCAAGGCTCTCGGCGTCTCGCTGCCGAACACTGCGGCAACGCAGGAGCTTTTCAACCAATGCGCCGCCAATGGCGATAGCGGGCTCGATCATTCCGGTCTCGTCAAGGCGCTGGAGCGCATGGCGAACCATCCCGTCGCGTAACATGTGAGAGACCCGATGCCTGACATCGCCGATCCCCGCGCCTTTCTGGAAAGGCTCTTCTATGCAGCGGTTGCGGCTGCCGATCCGGACAAGGCGCTCGCCGCCCATCTGCCGGAAAAACCGAGGGGCCGGACGGTGGTGGTCGGTGCCGGCAAGGGAGCGGCGCAGATGGCTCGGGCCTTCGAGCGTCTCTGGGATGCACCGCTCTCCGGCGTTGTTGTGACGCGTTACGGCTACGCCGTGCCGTGTGAGCGTATCAAGGTTCTCGAAGCCGCCCATCCCGTACCGGATGAAAGAGGGCTGCTCGCAGCGGAGCGGTTGATGGCTGCGGTCAGCGGTCTTAACGAAGACGATCTGGTCGTCGCCCTTATTTGCGGCGGCGGCTCGGCACTGCTGCCCGCGCCGGCCGGCGATCTCACGCTTGTCGATGAGATCGCCGTCAACCGGGCCTTGCTTGCCTCCGGCGCACCGATCGGCGCCATGAATGCCGTGCGCAAGCAGGTCTCGCGTATCAAAGGAGGGCGGCTGGCGGCCCTTGCCCATCCGGCCCGCGTCGTCTCTCTGGTCGTTTCCGATATTCCCGGCGACAACCCCGCCCTGGTTGCCTCCGGCCCGACTATTCCCGACCAGACGACCCGCGCCAATGCACTTGCGATCATAGAACATTATGGTCTCGATTTACCTGACGCGGTGATGCGTCATCTCGAGGATGGCACGGATGAGCCGCCCCTGCCCTCGGACCCTCGTTTCGCCCGCAACGAGGTAAAGCTCGTTGCTTCGGCGGCTATCGCACTGGATGCTGCTGCCGATGTCGCCCGCAAGGCCGGCGTCGAGACGATCGTGCTTTCCGATGCCATCGAGGGCGAAGCATCGGAAGTCGGTCGTCAACATGGGGCGATCGTAGCCAAGATCCTGCAGCGGGGGCTGGCATCGCAAGAACCCATGCTTCTTCTGTCTGGCGGGGAAACCACGGTAACGATCAGGGGCAAAGGCAAAGGCGGCCGCAACAGCGAGTTCCTCCTATCCTTCGCCTGCGCCATTTCCGGCCAAAAGGGCATTTCGGCGCTTGCCGCCGACACGGACGGTATCGACGGTTCCGAAGACAATGCAGGCGCCTTTGCCGACGGCACCACCGTTTCACGGCTTGCCGCTCGAGAGAAGGATGCAGCCGAATTCCTGGAGCGCAACGACAGCTGGTCGGCCTTCGCCGCGATCGATGACCTATTCGTCACCGGACCGACCGGCACGAACATCAACGACTTCCGTGCCATTCTTCTAGACCCGCTGGATTGAGGCCAGGCGACCCAGGCGATCGGAATCATCAAGACGCCAGATGTCACCTAGTCAACGAAATGCCGGGTAAAGCTTATGGCGCCGAGGCTCATAGAGCTGCTCTGAATTAACGAGGGCCTCGGCCAGAGCTCAATTCCGCCTTCATTGACGAGAATATTATTCCAAGATCGTTTCGGAAGTTAGCAAATCACTATAGGGTTGATACCGACTCGGCGGTGCGTACGCTTTGAGCGAGTCCGCTTTGCCGCCGAGCAAGACAATCCTGCGAAGAAAAGCCGACATGCCCAAGAGAACCTCCCCGCTCGTCGCGTTTCAGTCCAAGACATTCCGTTCTCTCTGGTCGGCAACACTCATCTCCAATCTCGGCGGATTGGTCGAAGGTGTGGGGGCTGCCTGGCTGATGACCAGCCTCGCCACCTCCCATGGCATGGTCGCCCTGGTTCAATCCTCCACGACGCTGCCTGTCATGATCTTTTCGCTCGCTGCCGGCGCGCTTGCCGACAATTACGACCGAAGACGGATCATGCTGATCGCGCAGACGCTGATGCTCAGCGTATCGGCAACGCTGGCGATCCTGTCCTACAGCAATGCCTTGACGCCCTGGCTACTGCTTTGCTTCACCTTCATGATCGGCTGCGGCGGCGCGCTGCATAACCCGTCATGGCAGGCATCCATGGGCGATGTCGTGCCGCGCGAGCATCTGCCGGGTGCGGTGGCGCTCAACAGCATGAGCTATAACCTCATGCGCAGCATCGGGCCGGCGATCGGCGGCGTCATCGTGGCGGCTGCAGGCGCGGCCTTCGCGTTTCTCTTCAACGTCTTCTGTTATTTTGCACTAATCTTCACTCTATGGCGCTGGAAGAAGGCACCTGTGCGCAACACGCTGCCGCGCGAGTCTTTCGGCAGCGCAATGTCTGCCGGATTTCGCTACGTCCAGATGTCGCCGAACCTGCTCAAGGTGATGTGCCGCAGCTTCGTCTTCGGCCTGACGGCAATCGTCATTCTGGCTTTGCTGCCTCTCGTTGCACGCGATCATGTGCATGGCACTGCCATCACCTACGGCATCATGCTCGGCTTCTTCGGCTTCGGCGCCATCTGCGGCGCGATGCTGATCGGCCGTATCCGCGATGCGCTGAGCAATGAATGGGTGATCCGTGGTGCCTTCTTCACGCTGGCCGTCAGCTGCTTCTTCCTGGCGCTTAGCGACCAGGTATGGCTAAGCTGCCTTCTGCTCATGCCGGCCGGCGTCGCATGGGTGCAGGCCTTTTCTCTCTTCAACGTCACGGTTCAGCTTTCCACGCCGCGCTGGGTCGTCGGCCGCGCTTTGTCTCTCTATCAGACCGCCACCTTCGGTGGCATGGCTGTGGGGAGCTGGCTCTGGGGCGAACTGGCCGATGCCCATGGCGTGACCGGCGCCCTCCTCATCGCAAGCGCCGCTCTCGGTATTGGCGGTCTGCTTGGCCTCCTGTTGCAGCAGCCGGACTTCGAATCCCTCAATCTGGATCCGACGAACACCTTCAGCGAGCCGCAATTGCAGCTCGACCTGCGCCCCAGAAGCGGCCCTATCCTCGTCATGGTGGACTACGACATCGAGCAGGAGGACGTCGAGGAATTCCTGGCCGTCATGGCGAAGCGCCGCCGGATGAGAATCCGCGATGGCGCGAAGCAATGGTCGCTGTTGCGCGATCTCGAAAAGCCAAACACCTGGACGGAAAGCTACCATCTGCCGACATGGATCGACTATGTCCGCCACGGCCAGCGCCAGACGCATGCCGATGTCGAGGTCGCCGAACAGCTAGATAGACTGCATCGTGGCGACGGGCCGCCGGTCATTCACCACATGATCGAACGGCAGACGGTGCCCCGGCACGACGACATGCCCCTGAAACCCTATCTGGATGCGACGTGACGGAGCGGTCGCAGACCTGCTCCAGGCGACATGATCATGTTGCATTTCTTTTTGGCCTCGAACTATCGGTTCAAAGTGAAAACCAGCGGGCTCGATCCGTCGATTGATCCTGCGAGGCAAAAAGGTCACACCCTGCAGGCATTTGATATCACATCATCGTAAAGTCGGGGAAGGATCCACAACCTTATATTGAGCTATCAATCAAAATGCCTATCTTCCCGCGCTGCTAATGTGGGCGCCAAATCACTCCCAGGATTTTGCGAAGCATATGCTTCGCTCCTCGCCTTGCGGCTGCCTACGCAACCATTCGGAGTTTCAGGGCAGACAATGATATTTCCGACGATTAAGCTTCCCCAGAGAGCCATCATGCTCGCTCAGGGCGTGATTACGATGCCGAAGGCCGCCTATTTCGCCCTGGCGATCGTGATCGCGCTTACGGTTTTCATAACAGTTTATGAAGCGCCAGGCATATTGAGGGATTGGACGATCAGCCAAAACCCCATCAATCTCGTCGATGGTGATATCCGCGACGGAAAATGCTCGACCCGAAGAGGCTTCTTCATCACCTGTGAGGCGCACCTCAAATATGCCTACAATGGGCAGACCTTCGACAAGGATGTCGAAATCATGTTCGTCGATATCCATGCCGGCGACTATGACACTGACCTCGTCATCTCCAGAGATCATCCAGACTTGGCGACCCTCAGCCTCGGACTGGATATGCTCTGGAACCGGATCATAACGCTTGCCGTCTTCGTCGCTCTTCTTGGCGGCGCCTGCATTGCCGCGATCTTCCAGATCCTGCGCGTCTGGCGCGCCCGCGGACAACTGCGCCGGCCTGCCCAGCTTGAGCCGGTCCCCGTGGAAATCACCGCTTTCCAGCGACGCGGCAAGCGGCTGATGGTGGCCTATGCCGACAAGATCGGCGGCAGAAAAACCGGACGGGCGGCCCATACGAATTTCGGGCCTGGAGAGGAGCCACTGGTCGTCGGCGCAAAGGGCGACAAGGCCGTGGCACTGGCCGTCTGGCATGGGAATACGGCTCTCCCAGTGCTTTTGGACAGCCGGCTGGAACGCATCGACATCTCGGCGGACGAACGCGCGGGCATTCTCGCTCCGCTCACAGCGGAACTTGGCGCTCATCCGCCGGAACTCATTGTTCAAGGGAAGAGAGGGCCGTCCGTCATGGCACGGCTTGCCAGGGGGTTCCTAGTTATCCTTCTCTTCATTGTCGGCATTTTCGGCTACTGGGTCTGGTATGTGACCAGCGCCGGCTCGCAATTCACTTCCCCCGCCATGGATATCAACAATATGATGCCGGCACCCCTCAACCGCTGGGGCTGCGATCAGTTGAAGAAGCGTTTCGGCGATCAGCGCGCGCCCTTCGGATGCACCGCCTCGGACTATACGAGCTGGAAGTAATATTCGACCAGCCGAGATGGACGCGATCCCTCCAGCGAGGTCGCGTTCATCCGGACATTCTCCCCTTTCATTCCCTGATCTCCGACGCAAGAACGTCATCGTTCGTGACGGGTACATCGTTCCGAGGACAGCTCGACCGGATACGCCGTTCTACCTATATTCTCCTGATCGAGATCGCCTCAGTTCGGGACGATAGAATCCGCGGAAGCGCATAATCATGGACCAGCTGAACAGCACCGCCGCGACACTCCTCTCCAGCAAGGATCGCGGCTGGAAGGGCCTGGAAGCGAATTTCCTTCGTATTCAGGCTGGCCGAACCCATGTGCCGGGGTCGCAGACGCATCGGCTCGGCATTCATTTCGGGCGGGCCGTAAATGCTTTTTGTGAGTGCGACGGCCGTCAATACCGCCGTCGGCAGGCGCATGGCGATATCGATATCGTTCCTGCCGGACTCGATGGCTGGTGGGAAGATGACGGGGACTGCACCATTCTACGCCTGAATATCCAGCACGAACTCCTTCAATCCGCCGCAGAAGCGCTCGGCAGAAATTCGGATGCGGTTTCTCTGGCACCAAAATTCCAGCTTCGGGATTCCCGGATTGAATCGATCGCCTGGGCGATCAAGGCCGAAATCGAGTCGCCGGTCCCGTCGGACAAAACCTATGCGGAAGCGCTGGGATTGGCGCTGGCGATCCGCCTGGTGGAAGGCGGCGAACAGACTTCGGTCGGTACAGCCGCGACAGGCGCCACTTTGACAAACCGCCATCAACGACGCCTGTTGGATTTTATCGAAGCCCATATCGATCAGTCGCTGTCTCTTGCCGATCTCGCCGCGGCGGTCGATCTCAGCGTATCGCATTTGAAACCACTCTTTCGCGCCACTTTCGGCGTGCCGGTTCATCACTACGTGCTGACGCGCCGGATCGAGCGCGCCAAATTGCTCATCCTCTCCACCGACATGCCGCTCGCCGAAATCGCTTTGGCGACAGGGTTTGCCCATCAGAGCCACATGACGCACTGGATGCGGCGCATCCTCGGCCTCACCCCCGGCATGCTGAGCCGGATGCATTCATGACTTCGATTGTCGTCCAAACCTGCAATTGACCATCCGGATCTGTGCGATCCCGCGAGCATACATGGCTAGACTGCAGGAAAATCGACAGGAGAAGATGCAATGCACGCAATTCTGGGCGCCACCGGCAAGGTTGGCCGCACGACCATCGCCGCCCTGCGCAAGGCCGGCGTTCCGGTCCGCGCAATTCTGCGCGACGGCTCGAAAGCACAGGTTTTTTCGGATCTCGGCTGCGAGATCGCCATTGCCGATGTGCACGACCATCGGGCGCTGACGGCCGCATTCGAAGGGGCGAGCGCCGTCCAGATCATCTGCCCGGTCGATATTCGTGCCGCTGAAGCCTATTCCAGCATGAGACGACTGGTGGACCGTATTGGCGAAGCGCTGTCAGCCGCCAAGCCGCGAACCATTCTTGCCATTTCCGACTATGGCGCGCAGCATAGCTCTGGCACCGGCGTCACCTTGATCTTCCACGCGCTTGAAACACGGCTGCGTCGGCTGGAGACCGAAAGGCTTATCCTGCTGCGATCGGCCGAGCACATGGAGAACTGGGCGCGTCTGGCAAAAGTAGCGGCCGATAGCGGCCGATTGCCGAGCTTCTATCATCCGCTGACCAAGCTTCTTCCGACCATCTCCGCCTATGACGTGGGTTCGATCGCGGCCGAATTGCTTTTGGAAAAGCAGGACACCGCGCTAAGGATTGTTCATGCCGAAGGTCCTCGGCGTTATACGCCGAATGACGTTGCGGCGGCCATCGGCTTGCTGGCCGGGCGCGAGGTCGTTGCCAAACCGCTTCCCGAGACCGAATGGCAAGCCGCACTCATGCGGGCGGGTCTTTCCGAAGACTATGCGCGACTACTGGTCGAACTTTATACCGCCCACAATGCGGACCGAATAGATGTCGAAAAAGATGTGGGCGAGATCCGTCGAGGTACAATCGAATTGGTGGAGGCGTTGCGGCGGATTCTCAGCGCATGAGGATTCTCGAACGCCTGGAACAGGCTATTTGCTGCCCTGCGCACGATCTCAGCAGCGCGGGATTGTCAGCACGATGGTCGTGCCGCCACCCTTGCGGCTGTCGATCGTCGCGTGGCCGCCGTGCGCCTCGGCGATCGCCTTGACGACGGCGAGGCCGAGGCCTGACCCGCCGCCTCTTCGCGTTCTCGCATCGTCGGCCCTCCAGAACCGCTCAAAGGCCCGTTCGCTTTCCGCAGCCGTCATGCCGGGGCCGTCATCCGAAACCATGATGACGCACAGGTTGCCGGCCTCCTGAGAGGCTACACTCAACCTCGAGCCCGGAGCGTAGCGTGCGACATTGTCGATGAGCGCAAGCATTGCCTGCCGGATGCGCGCCCGATCGGCAATCACCGGCATCTTCTGCAAGTCGGTTTCAATCCTGATGCTGAGGCTGGCAAGCGCCGGCCCAACGGAATCGATGATGTCTGCGATTTCTTCTCCAACGTCGAAACGCGATTGCTGCAGCTCCATGCGCCCGGCATTCATCAGCGAAAGCGTCTTGAGGTCGTCGACGATGCGCGTCAGAGCATCGATATGGCCGATCAATCCGCGGAATACCTCCTGGCTCGGCTCGAACACCCCATCCGCCAGCCCCTGCATGCGCCCGCGCAGGATCGTCAGCGGCGTGCGCAACTCGTGCGCGATGGCTGAATTCGAATATTGGAGCTCCTTTTCCGCTCTTTGCAGCTCCTCTGCCATCCGATTGAAATCGTTGATCAGACGGTCAGCTTCGCCGAAATTGCCTTCGCCGGTTGCCCGGCCGGCAAAATCTCCATCCGCAATGAGGCGGGCAGCCTCCGTCACGGCCGTCAGGGGCTTGACGAGGCGCCGGGCAAGCCGCCATCCGACATAAGCGCCGACGGCCTGGCCGATCGCCACGTTGATGCCGAGCACGACGAAATCGCTGACGGCCCAGTCGTCCGGCGGAGCGGAGTCCTTGAACAGCCATTCGTAGACATAGCCGTAGATCAGGAAGCCGAAAAACATCACCGACAGAGCGACGAAGGCGACGATGGTCGTCGACCAGATGATTTGCCTGTTAAGGCTGTTGCTAACCGAAATCGCCAAGGCGGTAACCCACTCCCCTGACGCCATTGAGAAGCTCGCCGACACCGGCGGCATCGAGCTTGCGGCGAAGTTTGCTCATGTGACTGTCGACAGTGCGGTCAAGCGCATCGCCTTCGGGAAGGCAGGCATCGACGATCTCGCCGCGTTCGAAGGCCCTGTTCGGGAACCCAGCCATATATTCGAGGATGCGGAATTCGGTGCGCGTCAGGTTCAACGGCATGCGGCTTTCGCCGTCCTCGACGACGGCCATGTGGGCGATCGGATCGATTGCGAGCCTGCCGACCCGCAGCACCTTGTTCGCAGCACTTCCCGTCGCCCGTCTCAGAACCGCCCGCGCCCGGGCGACCACCTCGACCGGGTTGAACGGCTTGACCACATAGTCGTCGGCGCCGGAGCGCAGCCCATGCAGCTTGTCGAGATCGTCCGCAAGTGCCGTGACCATGATAACAGGCGTATCGCCTCTTTGGCGGATGGTGGCAAGCACGGTGTGACCGTCGAGCTTCGGCAGTTTGACGTCGAGGACGACGAGATCGGGCCGCAGCCGCTGGTGATGGGAAAGCCCGATCTCGCCATCCGAGGCCGTCAGCACACGAAACCCCTCGCGCTCAAAATAGCGTTCAAGAATATCGGAGATTTCCGGCTCGTCCTCGACGATCAATATCAATGCATTTTCCATCCAAGGCTCCTTTACCGGATAGAAACGTCAGACAGGGCCTGCGCGTCAACATTCCTCTGCCCTCCTCCATAAAACCTCCACAAAACGTCGACCGAAGGCCAACAATCCCGATGTTTGCTTAGGCTCGGACGAAAGTGCCATTCGCGGCGTTGAAGCGGCTCCTTTCGAATGGGTTCATGCCGTCGAGACGCGGAGCGACGATCTCCTCACGTCCCGGTCAATTGGGAATACATCTATGCGATCTGCAATCGAACTGCCTTGCGGGAAGGCGATATTGGCGGCAATGGCGATGCTTATGCTGGTTTCCAGCCACGCTTACGCGCAGGAGAGCAGCGAAATGCCCGCTCCCACAGTCGGTGTCCTGGAAATCAAGGCGCATCCGGTGCCTGTCATGAGCGAGCTTCCAGGGCGCATCGCCGCGACCCGGGTCTCCGAGGTGCGTGCTCGCGTCTCGGGCATTCTCCAGGAGCGCGTCTTCGAGCAGGGCAGCCTCGTCCATAAGGGCGACGTTCTTTACCGGATCGATCCGAAGCTGTTTCAGGTGCGGGTGGCGAGCGCCAGGGCGGCCTTGCAGAAGGCGAAGGCCGTCCAGGCCAATGCGAGGCAACAGCTGGAACGCCAGCGCTCGCTGCGAGAGCGCAATGTCTCGACCGCCGTCGACTATGATACAGCCGCCGTCAATCTCGCACAGGCCGACGCCGATGTCGCGGCTCAGCAAGCCGCCCTCGACGAAGCTGAGATCAATCTGGACTACACCGAGGTAAAAGCGCCCATCACCGGCATCATCGGTGGCGCTCTCGTGACCGAGGGAACGCTTGTGACCGCGGAAGGCGCGTCCAATCTCGCGCTCATCCAGCAGATCGATCCGGTCTATGCCGATTTCACGCAATCCGCGCAGGACCTCCTGGCGCTGAAGCGGGCCGTCAGCGAAGGCAAGCTGCAGAGCCCGGCACCCGGACAGGCATCCGTCGAGCTCGTGTTCGACGGTGGAAAGAGCTATTCCAAGCCGGGCAAGCTGCTGTTTTCGAACGCGAATGTGGACCCGAGCACGGGACAGGTCACATTGCGTGCGGAATTTCCCAATCCCGATGGCGATCTCCTGCCGGGCATGTATGTCCGCGTGCGCATCCAACAGGCGGTCCAGAAGAGCGGCATCACCATTCCGCAAAGGGCGGTGATGAGGGACGCCGAGGGCAATCCGCAAATTTTCGTGATCTCCGCCGACCAAACAGCACAGGTGCGCAACATCGCCCTCGGCACGTCTCTCGGCGCCGAATGGATCGTGCTTTCCGGGCTGAAGGATGGCGAAACCATCATAGCGGACGGAGTCCCGAAGGTCACGCCCGGTGGCAAGGTCGTCGCCGAACCGTGGACGCCGCCAAGCGCCGAGCCGAACACCTCAGACCAGGCCGCAAAGTAATCAAATCATGGCACAGTTCTTTATCAGGCGACCCGTCCTCGCATGGGTCTTTGCTTTCTTCATCATGATTGCGGGGATCATTACCATCCCGATATTGCCGGTCGCGCAATATCCCGCCGTCGCTCCTCCGCAGCTTTCCATTTCCGCCTCCTACCCCGGCGCCTCGCCGCAGGAAATCTATCAGGGCGTGACCCGGCTGATCGAGCAGGAGCTGAACGGCGTCCACGGCATCGCCTATTTCGAGTCGACCTCCGACAATTCCGGCTCGGTGAGCATCAACGCCACCTTCGTCTCCGGAACCGATATCGGCAAGGCGACCGTCGACGTGCAAAATGCGGTGCGGCGCATCGAGGCGCGACTGCCGCAGGCGGTTCGCACGCAAGGCATTCAGGTCGAAGAAGCCAGTGCCGGCTTCCTGCTGATCGCGGCTCTGACCTCGACCGACGGCAAGATGGATGAGATCGCGCTCGGCGACTACATCAACCGCAATATCCTCGGAGAGCTGCGCCGCCTTCCCGGTGTTGGCCGTGCGCAGGTCTTCGCCTCGCAGCGGGCGCTGCGCGTCTGGATCGACCCGGACAAGATGGTCGGCCTCCATCTGACTGCGGCCGACATCAGCGCGGCAATCACCGCCCAGAACGCGCAGGTCGCAGCCGGTCAGATCGGCGCCACGCCCAATCCGGTCAGCCAGGATCTGACCGCGACCGTGATCGTCGAGGGCCAGCTCAACAGCGCGAAGCAATTCGGTGACATCATCCTTCGCGCCAATCCCGACGGTTCGACCGTGCGCCTGCGCGACGTCGCCCGCGTCGAGGATGGCGCGGAAACCTATTCGACTGCAAGCCGGCTCAACGGCAATCCGAGCGCCGGCCTTGCCATCCAGCTTTCCTCCACCGGCAACGCCGTTGCCGTCTCGGGGGCCGTTAAGGCGAAGATGGACGAGCTGTCGAAGTTCTTCCCGAAAGGTGTCGAGTACTCGATCCCCTATGACACCAGCCCCTTCGTCAATGCCTCGATCGAGAAGGTCGTGCATACGCTCATCGAGGCGATCGTGCTTGTCTTCATCGTGATGTTCGTCTTCCTGCAAAACTTCCGCTACACGGTCATCCCGACGCTCGTCGTGCCCGTTGCCCTGCTCGGAACCTGCGCCATCATGTATGCGACAGGATTCTCCATCAACGTGCTGACCATGTTTGCCATGGTGCTCGCGATCGGCATCCTCGTCGATGACGCCATTGTCGTGGTCGAGAATGTCGAGCGTATCATGGCCGAAGAGGGTTTGCCGCCGAAAGCCGCGACGCAGAAGGCAATGAAGCAGATCACCGGCGCCATCCTCGGCATCACGCTGGTGCTGTCCTGCGTCTTTATTCCGATGGCATTCTTCTCCGGAGCTTCCGGCATCATCTATCGCCAGTTCTCGCTGACGATGGTCGTCTCGATCATGTTCTCCGCCTTCCTGGCGCTGTCGCTGACGCCGGCGCTCTGCGCCACCTTCCTGAAGCCGATCGACGGAAATCATCATGAGAAGAAGGGGCTCGGCGGGTGGTTCAATCGCAAGTTCGACGGAATGACGGCGGGCTACACCAAGACGGCTGCCGGCCTTGCACGCCGGTCGGGACGCGTGATGGCCGTCTATCTCGCACTTGCCGTCGGCCTCGGCTACCTCTTCGTCAACCTGCCTGGTTCCTTCGTGCCGGAGGAAGACCAGGGCATCTTGATTGTCGACGTCCAGGGACCGCCGGAGGCGAGCGCCAACCGCACGATCGCGTCGCTGAAGCAGATCGAGGCGATTTTCAAGGCCGAACCGGCCGTCGAAAACGTCTTTGCCGTCCAGGGTTTCAGCTTCTCCGGAAACGGGCCAAACTCGGCCATCGCCTTCGTTACGCTCAAGGACTGGGCCGTACGGCCTGCCGGCAGTTCAGTGCCGGAAATCGCCGCGCGCGTCAACGCACAGCTCGCCGGATTGAAGGACGCCACCTCCTATGCCCTTTCGCCGCCGCCAATCGAAGGTTTCGGAACGACGAGCGGCTTCTCCTTCCGGCTCCAGGATCGCGCCGGGCGCGGACAGAAGGCGCTCAAGCAAGCTGCGGAAGAATTGATGGCAAAGGCGGCCAAGAGCAGCGTGGCGACGAACGTCCGCATCGAGGGCATGCAGGAAGCCGCACAGATCATGCTTGCGATCGACCGCGAGAAGGCGAACACCTTCGGCGTCGGCTTCACCGACATCAACGATGCGATCACCGCGAACCTCGGCTCCTCCTATATCAACGACTATCCGAACGCCGGCCGCATGCAGCAGGTCATCGTGCAGGCGGATGGCCGCAGCCGCATGCAGGTGGAAGACATGATGAAGCTGAACGTCCGCAACGCAAGCGGCGGGATGGTGCCGCTGGCATCCTTCGCGACCGCTGATTGGCGCAAGGGCGATCCGCAGATCGTCGGCTACAACGGCTATCCGACCGTCCGTATCACCGGCGAGGCAGCAACAGGCAAGTCTTCGGGTTCTGCGATTGCCGAGATGGAACGCCTCGCATCCGAACTTCCCGACGGTTTCGGCTACGAGTGGTCCGGTCAGTCGCGCGAGGAAATCGCCTCCGGCAGCCAGGCGCCGATCCTCTTCGCCTTCAGCATCCTCTTCGTCTTCCTGCTGCTGGCGGGCCTCTATGAGAGCTGGTCGATCCCGCTGTCGGTCATGCTTGTCGTACCACTCGGCATTATCGGCTGCGTATTGGCGGCGATCCTCCGCGACATGCCGAACGACCTTTATTTCAAGGTCGGGCTCATTGCGATCATCGGCCTGTCGGCGAAAAACGCCATCCTGATCGTCGAGTTCGCCAGGGATTATTACGCACAAGGCAAGTCCCTGCTGGATTCAGCGACCGAGGCTGCTCGCGTCCGCTTCCGCCCGATCGTGATGACGTCGCTTGCCTTCACGCTTGGCGTCGTGCCGCTGGCGATCGCAACGGGTCCCAGTGCCGCCAGCCAGAATGCGATCGGTACGGGCGTCCTTGGCGGCATGATCTCCGCAACGGTCCTTGCCGTCTTCTTCGTCCCGGTCTTTTTCGTCTTTGTGCTGTCCCTCCTCCGGACCAAGAGACCGGCCGAAGAGAAGGGTGCGGGCGCCGACGTCCCGCCCGCACCCACCGCCGATCCCCCATCCCGATGAGAAGGAGAAGAATCTTCCAAAACGGCCTTATGCCGACCTCATCATGCCGGTTAATTCGAAGGCCTTTAACCGACTGCCACTTTTTCCGTCACCTATTCATGACGAAATGAATTGTTAGGCATCGGCTGCGGCAATCTCGGAGAACCGGCAAAGGCCGCTTTCTTCCGGGATGGTTGGCCGCAGACTTATTCCAAATAAAACACAAAAGCTTAGCAGGCGAAATGCTGAGCACGGCTAACCAGGATTCCTTATGGCATCGGTATTGCATGCACGGTTGTGCAGATCATGCCGTCAGGATTGTGCCCATGCCAAACGCATGTCATTACCGTTAGCCTGAAGGACGATTTCGTGACTCCAATGGCCGAGTATCGGTCGAAAGCCGCCGCCGTCGCTCCACGCCAAACCGCATCGCCACCGGAAGCATCGCTGAAATCTACTCATGAGCCCTTCTGCTAAAGAGACCCCGCAAACGAATTCGCCGTCTTCCAGCGCAATGATCGCGACACCGCATTGGCTGGCCAGCCAAGCTGGCGCGAAAGTGCTGAAGCGCGGCGGCAATGCAATCGAAGCGCTTGTGGCAGCCGGCGCTGCCTTGTCGGTTACCTATCCTCATTTCTGCGGTCTCGGCGGCGATGCCGTCTGGCTGGTGTCAGACGAGAAAGGTAATGCGCGGACTTTCCTCGGCATCGGACAGGCCGCGGCAGCCATGCCGCGGGGAGAGATACCTCTGCGGGGGCCGGCCTCTACGCTCACGACAGCATGTCTCGTCGACAGCTGGGAGAAGGCTCTGGCCTACTCCGCTGCCGAATGGGTAGGCACCGAACAATTGCCGGCCCTTCTCGACGACGCCATCGCGCTCGCGGACGATGGTTTTCAAGTCAGTCAGTCGCAGGCTTTCTGGTACGAATTCCGGCGCGATGAGCTGAACGACTGGCCGGGCTTCAACGGGCTCTTCCGATCTGGCGGCGTCCAGCACCAGCCCGCTTTGGCCCGGACGCTCGAGGCCATAGCTCGTCACGGCACCCGCGAATTCTACGAGGGTGCGCTGGCCCGGCGAATTGCGAGCGGGCTTGCCGAGGTCGGTTCTCCGCTCTCCGCCGCCGATCTCGCCGCCACGCGGACCGATATTGTCGCTCCCCTCCGGCAGGCATATCGCGACACGATACTTCTTGCTCCGCCACCGCCGACCCAAGGCATAACCACCCTCGGCATCATGGGTGTGCTCGGCCACCTGTCGATGGCAGATTTCCGGCCCGACAGCCCAGCCTATTATCATGCACTGGTCGAGGCCGTGAAACAGGCATTCCTCGATCGGCACGCCATCGCCGATCCTCGCTGCGCCGCAGATGTCGCGAAACACCTTCTCGATCCGGATCGCCTCGTGGCCAAGGCTGCCGCGATCGATCCGGCATGGGCCTTGCCTTGGCCGCAAGACTATCGACACGGCGATACGGCGCTGCTTGCCGCCGTGGATGCCAATGGGAGATGCGCCTCCCTGCTGCAAAGCCTGTATTTCGACTGGGGCAGCGGGGTGGTAATCGGCGACACCGGCCTCCTCTGGCAAAACAGGGGAGCAGCCTTCAGCACCGATCCGGCAAGCCCCAATCATATCCAGCCTGGAAAGCGTCCTTTCTATACGCTCAATCCAGGTCTTGCGCTGAAGAACGGGCGCCCGCATCTGGTCTATGGAACGCAAGGGGCGGATGGCCAGCCACAGACGCTGTCGCTGCTGCTCAGCCTGCTGATCGATCACGGCCTTGATCCCGCTGCCGCCCTTGCACGCCCGCGCTTTTTGCTCGGCCGCACATTCTCGAACAGCCGCGACAGCCTGAAGATCGAGGAAAATATTGGCGCCGAATTGGTGTCGGCCCTTGCCGCCATGGGACATGAGATCTCGACAATCGGCGCTCTCAGTCCGCTTGGCGGCCAAGCCGGTGTCATCCGCATCGGAAACGACGGATCGATCGACGGCGCGCATGATCCGCGCAGCGATGGAGGCGCGATCCTACTTTGAGCGCCAGCGATCAACAATTCGATCTCATCATCCGTAACGTTCGCATCGCGGAGGACGGCGATTTCGTCGACATCGCAGTTCGGGGCGACCGGATCGCAGCCATAGAACCCCGCATTCGGTGCGACGCTGTATCGGACGTCGACGGCGAGGGAAGCTTCGCCTTCGGCGGATTTGTCGATACCCATATCCATCTCGACAAGGCCTGCATTCTCGACCGCTGCGCAATTTGCGAGGGTACGTTGAGCGAGGCCGTGCAGGAAGTCGCCAAAGCCAAGGTAGGTTTTGAAGAAGCCGATGTTTATTCGCGCGCTGCACGCGTCGTGGAGAGAGCGATTTCGCACGGCACGACGAGGATGCGAACCTTCGTCGAGATCGATCCGCGCGCAGGCTTCCGCTCCTTTGAAGCGATCAAGCGTGTCCGTGGGGATTATGCTTTCGCGATCGACATCGAAATCTGCGCCTTTGCCCAGGACGGGCTGACGAACGATCCGCAAACATACGATATGCTCGACGCAGCACTTGCCGATGGTGCAGATCTGGTGGGAGGCTGTCCTTATACGGATCCCTCTCCCGGCCGGCATGTGGACATGATTTTCGCATTGGCATCAAAGCACAATGTTGCGGTCGACTTTCATCTCGATTTCAGTCTCGATCCGGATCGAACCGATCTGCCCAAGGTGATCGACGCGACGCTCCGTCATGGCTGGCAGGGCCGCGTATCGATCGGCCACGTCACCAATCTGTCGGCTATGCCACAGGCACAGCTGCTTGCCATCGCAGATGACCTGGCAAAAGCCGGGATCGCTCTGTCGGTGCTGCCGGCAACCGATCTGTTTCTGATGGGCCGCGGACACGACCGCCTGGTTCCACGTGGTGTAGCGCCGGCCCATCTGCTCGCCGGAAGAGGGGTCGCCACGTCGATTGCGACCAACAATATTCTTAATCCCTTCACGCCCTATGGCGACGCTTCGCTAATCCGCATGGCTAATCTTTACGCCAATGTGGCCCAGCTTTCGCGTGACGAAGATATGGCCTTGGTTTTCGACATGGTGAGCGGAATGGCAGCGGGCCAACTCGATGGCAGCACGCGTCTGCAGGCGGGCGACGAAGCAACGATCGTGCTCCTCGACAGCGCCGGCCCCAATGCGGCCGTGCGCGAGATTGCCCGTGTGATTGCCGGCTGGAAAAAGGGGCGCAAGAGCTTCGACAACGGTCGCCCTATGCTCCACAAACCGATCTAGAACGACCGCGCCATCCATCGGGGACCGAAGTGGTCCACGAAGGAAGAAGCGAGGCGGGCAGCGCAATTGGATACCCCGCTAAGGCCGAAAGATCAGTCATACCGCTCCAGGAACTCCGAGACCGTCTTCAGGCAAAGATCCTTCTCTTCGACATGCGGCATATGGCTCGAATTTTCAAAGAGCACCCACTCGCAGCCCCTCACACGATCGACATAAGGCTTGACCACCAGAGGCGTCGCCTCGTCATATTTGCCTGAGATCAGCAAGGTAGGCGCCTCGATGAGCGGAAGTCTGTCTTCGATCGTCCAGTCCTTCATCGTGCCGATGACGTGAAACTCGGTCGGGCCATTCATGTTGCGGTAGACGGTATTGTCCTCGTCCATGGTGGCGAAGGTGCGGGCAACCTCCTCCGGCCAGGGCACGACCCGGCAGACATGGCGATCATAGAAGACGCGGGAGGCGACGATATATTCCGGATCGGTGATCGTGCCGGCGCGTTCGTGCTTCAATAATGTGTCCTGCACCTCTTGCGGCAGCTCCTCGCGAAGGCGATTCGCTTCTGCGACCCAGGTATGCATGTTGGCCGGCGAATTGGCGATCACCAATGCCTTCAGCCCCTTCGGTCGACGCACCGCATGTTCGGCACCCAGCATGCCGCCCCAGGACTGTCCGAGAAAGGCATAGCGATCCTGAATGCCGAGGTGCCTCAGCAGCGTGTCCAGCTCATCCAGGAAAAGCGCCGGTGTCCAGAAATCAGGGCCTTTCTCTGGCAGGCGCGTGGACTTGCCGTTGCCGAGTTGATCGTAGTGAATGACGGCGCGGCCATCGATTTCGGCAATGCCCTTGAAGCTATCGACATAATCATGGGTGCAGCCAGGCCCGCCATGGGCGACGACGAGCGGCAGCCTGCCGGAATCGAGCGAACCGGTGATGCGGTACCATGTCCGGTATTCGCGAAAGGGCAGAAAGGCTTCCTGCGTCGGGATTGCGGCCACGTGTCTCTCCATCTCCAGGCTTCGATGGACCAGACCATAACGCGACCGAAACGGCTGCGGCAGCTATCAGAAGTTATAGGATGGCTGTGCGTCCAGCAGCCGATAATGCGTGGCACGGACGACCGCCTGCGTGCGGTTCTTTGCGCCGAGCTTCTTTGCCGCGGCATTCAAATGCATGACGACCGTCGGCACCGAGCGATCGATGATGCGGGAAATCTCCTTGGCGGAATAGCCCTCGGCGGAATAGCGCAGGCATTCCCTTTCGCGCTCCGTCAGCCGGATCTTGCCGACACTCAGCGCTGCGGTGTCGAAGAGCGAATAGGCCGTCTCGTGGAAGACATGCGCAAGCAGGTTGAAATCGGCGATATAACGCAGGGCGTCGCGCTCGAACTCCTTGTTGGCACCAAAGCGAATTCCCGTGACCGTCGCGTAATCGCCGCGCGGCATGTGCACCGGCACCGTGACACCCGTCGACATGTCGCGCTCGCTCAGGTAGCGCGCAACGGGAACCGTGTCCTCGCTCATGAAGCGCTTGATCAGCGTATCGGCGTCGGGATCATAATTCCAGAAGAAGGGCGCCGAGGTTCGTAGCGCCACCTGCTGCACCGGATCGATGCGGAAATAGCCGCGATCGAACCAGTATTCATACATGTCGTCGGAGATGTTCCTGAGCTTTAAAAGCGATGGGATCATGATCTTGCCGTCAAGGTCGTAGGGCACCGGCGAATAATCGTAGATCAAAGCCTCGAAGCCGATTGCCTTCATACCCTCGAAGATATGGTCGATGCGGCCGTCCAGCGTCTGATGCGCCGTGAACTGGCGCCTGATGGTTCCGATTTGATCGAACATGCAGCGGTTCCAATCTGTGCCTGCGACCTCCCAACCTATCACTTCTTATAGCTGGTGCCGAGCGCGGTTTAAGGTAAAAATTTAGCCATGCTCAAATATTGAGCAAGCAGAATCTTTCGCCGGAGTTGTCAATGTGGCGTGAAATTGAGCCGGAGGCGCGGCATGTCGTCGAGGTCGATGGCTATAAGGTGGTCGCCTACAGCTTTGGCAGCGGCCCTGAGACGGTCTTCTGCCTGAACGGCGGCCCCGGCCTGCCCTGCGACTATCTGCGCGAGGCTCATTCCTGCCTGGTCGACAAGGGGTACAGGGTCGTTGCCTTCGACCAGCTCGGCACCGGCGCCTCAGACCGCCCGACCGACAAGGGTTTATGGACCATCGGCCGTTACGTGGAGGAGACCGAGACCGTCCGCAAGGCGCTCGGCCTCGGCAAGGTCCATATGCTCGGCCACTCCTGGGGCGGCTGGCTGGCGATCGACTATGCGCTGACCTATCCCGAGAACTTGCAGACGCTGATCCTCGAAGATACTGTCGCGGACATGCCGCATCTGATTTCGGAGCTGGAGCGGCTGCGCGCGGCACTCGGCCCGGAAACGGTCGCGATGATGCAGAAGCACGAGGCGCAAGGCACCTATAACCACCCCGAATATCTCGCCGCCGTCACCATACTCAACTATCGCCATGTCTGCCGCCTGCAGGAATGGCCGGCACCGCTCCGCCGTTCGCTCGACGATTGGAACATGGGTCCCTACGAGACGATGCAGGGGCCGAACGAATTTCTCTATATCGGCAATCTCAAGGACTGGAACCGCATTCCGGACCTTCCGCAACTTGCCATGCCGGTGCTGATCACGGCGGGCGAACATGACGAGTTGACGCCGGCCTGCGCGCTCAGGATGAAGCTTGCCTTGAAGGATGCCGAACTCAAGGTTTTCACCAATGCCAGCCACATGCCCTTCTATGAGAACCCGTGGGATTACTATCCGGCGCTCCTCGATTTCCTGTCACGGCATAGGGCAAGCTGATGCAAGTTAAGGTGATCCAATCCCACCGACGACAAGGGGGCGATCGCCGCCATGCATCGCTATAGATTCGTACTGACACGGCCGCTGCAATTCCTGCCCGTCCTCTTCGGCATCAGCGTCATCACCTTCGTTCTGGTCCGCCTCATTCCCGGCGATCCCGCGCGCAATATCCTCGGCACACGCGCCACCCCGACAGCGCTTGCCAGCATTCGGGCGCAATATGGCCTCGATCAGCCGATGTGGATGCAATATTTCTATTTCATCAAAAACCTCGGCAATGGCGAGATGGGCAAATCGATCCTCTACAAGATCGACGTGCTGCCGCTGATTTCGACCCGGATCGAGCCGACGATCGCACTGGTCGTCTCGAGCGTCATCCTGTCGATCCTGATTGCAGTGCCGATGTCGGCGATTGCCGCACGCAATGTCGGTCGCGCACCGGATCATATCGTGCGCGTCGTCTCGACCTTCGGCATCGGCTTTCCGCCCTTTTGGCTGGGGCTGATGATGATCATCCTCTTCAGCGTCCAGCTCGGCGTCCTGCCGGTCTCGGGCTACGGCTCGACGATCGGCGAGAAGATCGCCCATCTCATCCTGCCGGCTCTGACCGTTGCGCTATCGCTTTCGACGGTGCTAACCCGCAGCCTGCGGGCGGCGATGATCGAATCTCTTAAATCGGATGTTGCGACTGCGGCCCGCGCCCGCGGCATGCCGGAGGGTATCGTCTTCTGGCGGCATGTCGTGCCGAACTCGCTGGTGCCATCAATCAACCTGCTCGCCGTCAACATCGGCTGGCTGATCGGCGGCACGGTCGTCGTCGAAAGCGTCTTTGCCCTGCCCGGCATGGGACAGCTGCTGGTGCGCGCCATCTTCTCGCGCGACTACATGGTCGTTCAGGGTGTTGCGATGGTCTTTGCGTGCGCCACGGTGCTGGTCAATTTCTTCGCCGATATCGTCACAGTCGCCGTTGATCCGCGGGTGAAGCTATGAGCATCGAGGCAACAGCGACCGCATCCCTTGGCTGGAACAGATTTTTGGGGAAGCACCTGACGCTGACGCTCGGCGGCGGCATCCTTCTGTTCTTCTTACTTCTGGCGATTTCAGCGCCACTTGTCGCGCCCTATGACCCAATCTTCCAGAATGCCGACATGCGCCTGCAGGCGCCGTCGTTCCTGCATCCGTTCGGCACCGACAATTTCGGACGAGACATCCTTTCGCGCGTCATCTGGGGTGCGCGCATCGATCTGCAGATCGCCGTCATCGGCGTGCTCTTCCCGTTTCTGATCGGCACGACGGTCGGCACCACCGCCGGCTTTTTCGGCGGCATTATTGACGCGCTCTTCATGCGCATCGTCGATATCATTCTCGCCTTCCCCTTCCTGGTGCTGATGCTGTCGATCATCGCCATTCTGGGACCGGGGCTGAGCAGCTTCTATATTGCTATGGCCCTGGTCGGCTGGGTCTCCTATGCCCGCCTCATCCGCGCGCAGATGCTGGTGCTGAAGGGCAGCGATTATGCCGTTGCTGCCGTCAGTCTCGGCTTCAGCCGGCCTAGGATCATGTTCCGCCACCTGCTGCCGAACGCCATTGCCGGCTCGATCGTCTTTTCCATGTCGGATGCCGTTCTGGTGCTCCTGAGCGGCGCGGCCGTCAGCTATCTCGGCCTCGGGGTTCAGCCGCCACTTGCCGAATGGGGTGTCATGGTGGCGGAAGGCCAGAGCTTCATCACCACGGCCTGGTGGATCACGCTGTTTCCCGGCCTGTCCATCGTCTGCCTCGCCTTCGGCTTCAGCATGTTGGGCGATGCACTCGGCGAGCTGCTGGGGGTGCATGAATGAGCGACTCCCTGCTCTCCGTTCGAGACCTCGTGGTCAAGGCAAGACTCGATGGTGGCACCCGCACGCTGATCGACAGCGTTTCGCTCGATCTCGGCAAGGGCGAGATTCTCGGCCTTGTCGGCGAGAGCGGCTCGGGCAAGAGCCTCTTGTGCCGCTCGCTGGTGCGGCTGCTACCCTCGTCGCTTCTGAAGATCGAAAGCGGCTCCATTCGCCTCGAACGGCGAGAGCTCACAGAAATCAGTGACGCCGAGATGCTTAAGGTGCGTGGCGGCGAGATCGGCATGATCTTCCAGAATCCGACGAGCCATCTCGATCCTGTCATGCGCATCGGCGACCAGATCGCCGAAGGCATCCGCTACCATCAGGGGCTCAAAACGCGCGAGGCGCGCGCAGCAGCAATCGAGATCCTTGAGCAGGTCGGCTTTCCTGATCCCAAAAGGCAGTATGACAGCTATCCGCACGAGTTTTCCGGCGGAATGCGGCAGCGTGCCATGATCGGCGTCGCGCTCTCCTGTAATCCTAAGGTCCTCATCGCCGATGAGCCGACGACGGCGCTCGACGTCACCATCCAGGCGCAGATCCTGCGGCTGCTGATCGACATTCGCGACAAGCGCGGGCTTTCGATCATACTTATCACCCACGATCTCGGCATCGTCGCCCAGACCTGCGACAGGATCGCCGTCATGCGCAGCGGCCGGCTGCTTGAACAGGGTCCCAAAAGGACGATCCTCAGCCGGCCTGAAAATCCCTATACGATCGATCTGATCAACAGCCACCCTTCCCTGCCCGACGAAGCGGTGATGACGCAGCCGGAACCCACAAGGCCGGAGAGGTCAGCCAAGCCGCTTCTCGAAATCGATGACCTGCGTGTCGACTTCAGGGTCGGCGGCGGTTTCTTAAAGGGCAGCGGGGCAAAGACGGTCAGCGCCGTTTCCGGCGTCAGCCTGCAGGTCATGCCGGGCGAAACCATCGGCATCGTCGGCGAATCCGGCAGCGGCAAGAGCACGCTTGCGCGCGCCGTCCTCGGCCTTACCCCGATCTCCTCCGGTCATGTGACTTTCGACGGTATCGATCTGACCCAGCAGAAGAGCGCCGGCCTGGCAAGGCTCCGGCGCGAAACGGCCATGGTCTTCCAAGACCCGTTCAACGCACTCAACCCGCGCCTGACGATCGGCCAGACGCTTGCCGAGGTGCTGAAAGTCCAGGGCAAGGTCGCAAAGGCTGAGATCCCAGCACGCATCGGCGAATTGCTCGATCTCGTCGGGCTGGAGCGCGAATTCGCCGATCGCAAGCCGCGCAGCATGAGCGGCGGCCAATGCCAGCGCGCCGGCATTGCAAGGGCACTTGCGGTCAACCCGAAGCTCATCATCGCCGACGAATGCGTGGCTGCCCTCGATGTCACCATCCAGGCGCAGATCATCGATCTCTTCCGTGAGCTGACGCGCAGGATGAACCTGACCTTGATCTTCATCGCCCACGACCTCGCCATCGTGCGCAATCTCTGTGAGCGGACCGTCGTGATGTATCGCGGCGAGATCGTCGAGGAAGGCCGCTCGCAGGAAATCTTCTCCCACCCGAAACATGCCTATACCGCGGCGCTCATAGCAGCCATTCCCGATATCGATCCGGACAGGCCCTTGCATGGCGAACGCGACGCGGCACAGGCAGGGCAGACCCAATCAGCCAAACGCATGCGATAACAACGAAGGGAACAAATTCATGACCAACAAGTGGAAAACAATCGGGCTTGCCGCCATTCTCGCCGGCCTGACGCTGAGCGCGAGCTATGTAGAAGCGGCCGGCGTACTCACCATCGGCCGCCGCGAGGATTCGACGACGTTCGATCCGATCAAGACGGCGCAGAATATCGACAACTGGGTGTTCTCCAACGTCTACGACGTGCTGGTGCGCGTCGACAAGACGGGCACGAAGCTGGAGCCGGGTCTCGCGGAAAGCTGGACGACCTCGGATGACGGTTTGACCTATGTCTTCAAGATCCGCGATGCGAAATTTTCCGATGGCTCGCCGCTGACGGCTGATGATGCGGCCTTCAGCCTTCTGCGCATCCGCGACGATCCGGCGTCGCTCTGGAGCGATTCCTACAAGGTTATCGATACCGCCGTCGCGACTGATCCGCACACGCTGACGATCAAGCTCAAGCACGCATCTGCACCCTTCCTGTCGACGCTTGCGCTTCCGAATGCCTCGGTCATCTCGAAGGCCGGCATGCAATCATTAGGCGCTGATGCCTATGCCGAAAAGCCAATCGCCTCGGGCGCCTTCTCCGTCGAGGAATGGCGCCGCGGCGATCGCATCATCCTGAAGAAGAACCCGAACTTCTGGCAGGCCGACCGCGTGAAGCTCGACGGCGTCGAATGGATTTCGGTACCGGACGACAACACGCGGATGCTGAACGTGCAGGCCGGCCAGCTCGATACCGCCATTTTCGTTCCGTTCTCGCGCGTGGAAGAACTGAAAAAGGACCCGAACCTCAACGTGCTGATCGATCCGTCCACGCGTGAGGATCACCTGCTGATCAACCATGCCCATGGCGACCTCGGCAAGAAGGAAGTCCGCCAGGCCCTCGACATGGCGATCGACAAGAAGGCGATCGTCGACGCCGTTACCTTCCATCAGGGCACGGTTGCAAACTCCTATATCCCCAAAGGCGCCTTGTATTACTATGCGGATAATCCGCAACGCCCCTACGATCCGGAGAAGGCCAAGCAGATGCTTTCGGCAGCAGGCGTCTCCAATCTCACTGTAAAGTACCTCATTCGCGCCGGCGATGAAGTGGATGAGCAGACGGCCGTCCTGGTGCAGCAACAGCTTGCCAAGGCCGGCATTACCGCCAACCTGCAGAAGGTCGATCCGAGCCAGGAATGGGACATGACCGTTGCCGGTGATTACGACATCTCAGTCAACTACTGGACCAACGATATCCTTGATCCGGACCAGAAGACGACCTTCGTGCTCGGTCACGATTCCAACAACAACTATTCAACCAACTACAAGAATGAGGCCGTGAAGGAGCTGGTTGCCAAGGCCCGCCTGGAGCTCGATCCCAAGAAGCGCGAAGAGATGTATGTCGATCTGCAGAAGATGGCGAAGGATGACGTCAACTGGATCGACCTTTACTACAGCCCCTATATCAACGTCGCGCGCAAGAACGTCGATAATTTCCATCAAAACCCGCTCGGCCGCTTCTTCCTGGAAGATACAGTCAAGAATTGACATGGCCCCATGCTCCGCTGTCCACAGGGGCGGCGGAGCATTGCTTTGTAAGATGACCCCTTTCGCAAACCCACGAAGCGGTTATTCTGTCATCTTGATGCGAGGCAAGGATCATTGGCGAATGCACGTGCCGCAAGGTGAATTTCGGGAGCGCATGACGATACTGGGCGACCTTAACGCAGCCTCGTTCGTCCCCTGGATCCAGCGTCACGCCAACAAGCTCGGGCTTTCGCAGACGTTTTTCCATTCCGATGCAGACCGGATCGAATTTGAGGTCACCGGGCCTGTGGAACTAATCGACATGCTGGAAATGGGCTGCTCACTCGGTCCGATCGACGTCTGGGTAGACGAGATTCAGCGCAGGGTCATGAATGACCCGCAGCCATCGCATCTTAGAAATTCCTGATCTATTGCCTTTTATTTAATCATTGTTGCCAATGCGAATTATTTATGCAAAATCTTTGAACGCTACGGGGATGCAGGCATCAGTGCCTGCCTATGACCAGCGGCGCTAAGCCATTGGTGAAATTAGAGAGTTGAGACCATGCCATTTGATGGGGCCGGATCCTGGGCGCCAGTCGCCCTTTCCTCTGATCTGCCGCCAGGAACCGTCATACCGGCCTGGACATCGGTTGGCCCGATTGCCCTGTGGCGCAGTCAGTCGGGCCGCGCAACTGCATCTTCCGATCGCTGTCCGCATCGCGGAATGAGATTGTCGCATGGTTTCGTCCGCGGCGAAGCGCTGTCCTGCATCTATCACGGTTGGAGCTATGCGGTGTCAGGCGGATGTATTCGCATTCCCGCCCATCCGGATCTGGTTCCCCCGGAAACCATTCGTGTCGCCGTCCAGCAAATCGAAGAAGCGGGCGGCATCTTATGGGCAGCCGTCGGACAGCCGGCGACGCAGCCTCCACAGCTTGACGAGCTGGTCCCTTTACGCACTCTAGGCGTGAAAGCGGATGTCGCGGCAATCGAGGCCGCGGCAGGGGCGAAGATCGATGCTAGGGAACTGATCCGCTTGCCGGAATTTCCCTGGATTGGGTTGCTTCTGGCGCCACAGGAAAAGCATGCGCTCCTACTTCTCATGATCGACAGGGATCGCAGCCCGGCAGACCGCATTGCGGCGTCTCGGATTGTCGAATCCATTCGCCGTACGGCGGAAGAGCGCCATAGGGAGATCGCGGAATGAAAGTCGGCGCCATGATGGATGAATGGTATCCTGTCGGCCTCTTCAGCCAACTCAGCGAGAAGGGAAGCAAGACCTGGCTAATGGGCGAGGCGATCGAGGTCGCGCGCGATCGGCATGGCAATGCGCAGGTGATTACTGCCGAGGGAAGGGCCCTCCCCGTCCGGGTGCGGTATGGCCATGTCTGGTCTTCCCTCGGGAACCCGGAGAAGGAGCTTTTCGCCATTCCGGAGGCTGATCAGCCGGGCCGGCGCTTCGTCGATGTCGGCGTGGTCCGTGTGCGCTGCTCGCCGCTTCGCGCCGTAGAGAACTTTCTCGACATCGCGCATTTTCCCTTTGTCCACACCGACATCCTCGGTGCGGAACCGCATACGGAAGTCGAAAACTATAAGGTCGAGATCCGCGAGGGTGTCGATGAAGTCTGGGCAACGCAAGTAAAATTCTACCAGCCGCAGGCTGCAAAATCCGCGACCGGCGGCATTACCACTGAATACATGTATCGCGTGCCAGCCCCGACCTGTTCCGTCCTCTACAAGACATGCCCTCCGCGCCCTAGCGAATGGGACGTCATAACCTTGTTCGTCCAGCCGCTCGCTGAAGACCTATGCGACGTATGGCCGTGGATGGCGCTCTTCGATGATGAAACGCCGATGACGGACCTCATCCACTTTCAGCAGACGATCTTCCTGCAGGACCGCTCGATCCTCGAAAACCAGATACCCGCGCTTCTTCCGCTCGATCCCGGCATGGAAATTCCGACAAGGGCCGACCTCACCTCGGTCGCCTACCGGCGATGGCTCAAGCGCCATAACTATACCTACGGCGCACAGTTGGTCGCACAATGAAACTCTATGACTACATCTTATCGCCGAGTTGCTACAAGATCCGGCTGATGGCCGCGATCCTCGGCATCAAGCTCGACATCCGGCCCGTCGACTTCCATCCCGGCGCGGAGCATCGCGGGCCGGAGCTTATGGCGCTCAATCCGGCGGGCTCCATCCCGATCCTCGAAGATGGCGATCTCGTGCTCACCGAATCCTCGGCGATGCTTGCCTATCTCGCGGCCAATTCTGCGCCGGAATGGCTGGGGCAGGATTCGCCGCAGGAGACCGCGCGCGTGCAGCAGTGGCTCTCCTTTTCGCATCGCCTGACAGCCAATCTTGGTGGCGCACGGCTCCACGAAATGCTCCTGCGACCGGGTGACATTAAGCTTCTACAGGCTCAGGGGATTACTGCCCTGCGCGAACTCGAAGCTGGCCTCTTCGAACAGGGCGAGCGCGGCATGCAATTCCTTGCAGCAAGCCGGGCGACGATCGCCGATATCGCCTGCTTTCCCTATGTCGCGCTTGCGCCCGACGGCGGCATCTCGCTTGACCCCTACCCGTTGATCCGGCTCTGGATGCGCGCCATCCGCAGCCTGCCCGGTTTCATCGAAATGCCCGGCATTCACCGCCTGCACGAGCTGAAACCCGATCCGCACCCGGCGGCGCAGAGGTGATGAAATGACCGGCTACCTCCTGAAAAATTGCGCCGCTGTGATCGTCGATGAGGGCACGGGACCGAGCGTACGCCGAAACGTCGACCTGCTTACCAAGGGTCCGGCGATCCAGGCGATCGGCGAAAACCTGTCGCTGAATGTCCTGCCTGAGGGCACGATCATTCAGGATGCTACCGGCTGGTTCGTCTATCCGGGGCTCGTCAACACCCATCACCACTTCTTTCAATGCTTCGTGCGCAACCGGGCGGATCTCGACTGGACGAAACTTTCCGTCATCGAATGGCTCGACCGCATCTATCCGATCTTCTCGCGACTGACAGAGGATTGCTTCTATCATTCCTCGGTCACCGCCATGGCCGAGATGATCAAGCATGGCTGCACCACCGCCTTCGATCATCAATATTGCTTTCCCCGCCATGCCGGAAAGCGCCTGATCGATCGCCAGTTCGAAGCGGCGAAATTGCTCGGAATGCGCTTTCACGCAGGCCGCGGCGGCAACACCCTGCCGAAGTCCGAGGGGTCGACGATCCCGGATGCCATGCTCGAAACCACGGATGAGTTCATCGCTGATTGCGCGCGGCTGATCGACAGCTATCACGATGCCGGCCCCTTCAGCATGCGCCAGGTGGTGGTCGCACCTTGCCAGCCGGTCAATTGCTATCGCGAAACCTTCGTCGAGTCGGTTGCGCTGGCGCGCGATCGCGGCGTGCAGATGCACACACATGTCGGCGAAGGCGAAAGCCCGGTCATCGAGGCGCGGCATGGCATGCGCACGGTCGACTACTGCACCGAATTGGGCTTTGCCGGCCCTGATGCATTCTACGCCCATTGCTGGGAACTGACGCATGACGAGTTGCGCAAGATGGCGGCAAGCGGCACCGGCGTCTCCCACTGCCCGGAGCCGGTCTACCTCGTCGGCGCCGAAGTGACCGATATCCCGGCGATGCAGGCTTTCGGCCTGCGCATCGGCCTCGGCTGCGATGGAGCCGCATCGAACGACAACTCGAACCTCATGCACTGCATCCATTCCGCCTACATGCTGCAGTGCCTGACGGCCTCGACGCGTCAGCACTCGGTCCCCGCCCCGCTCGATTTTCTGCGCTATGCGACAAGCGGAGGCGCAAGCCTGCTCGGGCGCACCGATATCGGCCGTCTCGCCCCGGGCATGGCAGCCGACCTCTTCGCGATCGATACGCGACGGATGGACTATGTCGGGACTCGGCATGACCCGCTGAGCCTGATTGCCAAGGTCGGGATCGGCATGCCCACCGATCTGACCATGATCAACGGACGCATCGTCTGGCAGGGCGGTGAATTTACCGGACTGGACGAGGCTGCGCTGTTTGCCGCGGCCGAGGCAGCACTTGCAACAGTAGAATTCTGAAAAACCAAAAGGGGAACTGGGATGCAGAAGAATCTGACCCGCAGAACATTGATGAAGAGCGCGGCTGTTGCAGGCCTCGCAACGGCCTTTACCGGCCGCTCTGCCTTTGCCGCAAGCGAACCGCTCGGCATCACGCTCGTCGTGCCCTCGCCGATCGGCGATGTCGGCTGGGGCCATGCGCTGGCCGCGGGCCTTGATCCGATCAAGGCCGCCTATGGCGACAAGGTCAAGGTGACGGTGATCGAGAACATTGCCGAAGGTCCGGATGCGGACCGCATCATGAACAAGACGGTCGCCGATGGAAACCATTTCCTGATCGCCGGCTCGTTCGGCTATCAGAACGGCGCGCTTCAGGTTGCCCGTCGCAATCCGAAGGTCAGCGTCCTGCATGCCTCCGGCTTCCAGGTCGCACCGAATTTCTCCCCATTCGCCGCCAAGTATTTTCAAGGAACTTACCTGCTTGGCATGGCGGCTGCCGCCGTCTCCAAGACGGGCAAGCTCGGTTCGGTCTCCGCCTTCGCGATTCCCGAACTGATCACGTCGGTAAACGCCTTCACGCTCGGCGCACAAGCGGTGAAGCCAGACATCGAAGTATCGGTCGTCTGGGTCAATTCGTGGTTCGATCCCGCCAAAGAGCAGGAAGCGGCCAAGGCCTTGATCTCGCAAGGCTGCGACGTGATCTTCTCGAACGCGCAGGATACGCCCTCGGTCATATCGGCCTGCGAGGAAGCCGGTG
The DNA here is from genome assembly GCF_014194925.1 of Rhizobium sp. BK491. Taxonomy (NCBI): domain Bacteria; kingdom Pseudomonadati; phylum Pseudomonadota; class Alphaproteobacteria; order Hyphomicrobiales; family Rhizobiaceae; genus Rhizobium; species Rhizobium sp. BK491. The sequence continues at coordinate 140,556 of NZ_JACIAR010000003.1, read as the reverse complement.
TCTACGCCTTCAACCTGAACTCCTCGATGAAGAAATATGCGCCGAAAACCTATCTCGGCTGCGTGTCCACGGATTGGTCGCCGTTCTTCAAGGCATCGGTCGATGCCCATCTCGCCGGCACGTTCAAAGGCGCCAACGCGTTTCTCGGCGTCGCGGAGAAGGTCGTCCAGGTCGTTGACTGGAGCACGGCAATCCCCGCCGATACCATGGCAAAGATCAAAGAAACCGAAGGCAAGATCGCAAGCGGCAGCTTCTCGCCGTTTACCGGCCCGATCACCAAGGCCGACGGCAGCGAGGGAGCGGCTTCGGGCGCGACATTGACGGATGCCCAGATCGTCGCGATGGACTGGCATGTCAAAGGTGTGAAGACGCCTTTGCCGAAGTAATCACGTCATGACCATTCCGCTGCTGTCGCTGCGCGGCATCTCCAAAAGCTACGGCCAGGTCCATGCTAACAAGCATATCGACCTGGACGTGGCCAAGGGCTCGATCCATGCCATCCTCGGAGAAAACGGCGCCGGCAAATCGACCCTGATGAAGCTAATCTACGGCGTCGAACAACCGGACGAAGGGACTATCGCCTGGCATGGGCAGCCTCTCAGCCTTGCCTCCCCTGCGGAGGCGAGGCGTACCGGCATCGGGATGGTCTTTCAGCATTTCTCGCTGTTCGAGAACCTGACGGTCGTCGAGAACATTCGCTTGATCGTGGCTGGCCGCAGGGCCGAACTTGCGCGGCGCATCCGCACATTGGGGGATGAATTCGGTCTCGAAGTCGATCCGCTCGCCCATGTGCACGAACTGTCTGTTGGCGAGCGGCAGCGGGTGGAAATCATCCGATGCCTAATGACCGATCCGAAGCTGCTGATCCTCGACGAGCCGACATCGGTGCTGCCGCCGCAGGCCGTAGGTAAGCTGTTCGAGACGCTGCGCCGGCTGCGAGACGGCGGCGTCTCGATCCTCTTCATCTCGCACAAGCTGGAGGAGATCCAGTCCCTGTGTGACCGCGCCACCATCCTGCGCGCCGGACATGTGACCGGGCATGTGGATCCGCGCGAGCATGACGGCCATGATCTCGCCCGCATGATGATCGGCCGCGACATGCCGGAAGCAATCCCTGCATTGCCTATGGCCGAAGGCGAAAAGCGCCTGGAACTCATTGGCCTCGATTACCGACCCGACGATCCTTTTGGCATGCCGCTCTCCACCATCAGCCTGACGGTGCGCAGCGGCAAGATTCTGGGCATTGCCGGCATTTCCGGCAATGGACAAAAGGAACTGGCGGCCCTGATTTCGGGGGAAACGACCCTGCCGCGGGACAAGCGCGACCAGATCTTCATGATGGGGCACGACGTGGGTAGTCTCGATGCGGCGAGCCGTCGAAAACTCGGCTTTGCCTTTGTCCCGGAAGACCGGCTGGGGCACGGCGCCGTCCCCGAAATGTCGCTGACGCTCAATGGTCTGCTAACGGCTCATCCCTTGAGGCTCGTGAAACATGGCCTCCTCGACAGCGGCAAGGCGACCGACTTCGCAAACGAATGCATCCGGAACTACGACGTGCGCACGCTCGGCCCGGATGCGGAAGCAGGCTCGCTTTCCGGCGGAAACCTGCAGAAGTTCATTGTCGGGCGCGAAATCATGCTGGCGCCGAAACTGCTGTTTCTCGCGCAACCAACCTGGGGCGTCGATGTGGGCGCGGCCTCCGCCATTCGCAAGCGGCTGATTGAGCTGCGCAATCAGGGCATGGCCATTCTCGTCATATCGGAAGAACTCGAGGAGCTGTTCGAACTCAGCGATTTTATCCAGGTCCTTTATCACGGCAGGCTGAGCCCGCCGCTCGTCACGCGCGATACCCACCCGGAAGAGATCGGTCGATACATGATCGGCGTACAGCCCCAACGCGAGAAAGCGCCCGCATGAGCAGTTCCTTCTCCGCCGTCCTGCCCACCCTGGTTCGACGGGAACGAGCCTCGCTGACTGCGAAATTGCTCGCGCCGCCGATTGCCCTCGTCGTGACAATCGCCCTCAATCTTGGCCTCTACATTGCGATGGGCCGCGACCCGGCGGCGGTGATCTACGCCATGCTGATCGAGCCGTTCGTCTCGTGGGCATCATTCTCAGAGGTATTGCTGAAGACCGGTCCGCTACTTCTGATCGCACAGGGTCTCGCGATCGGCTTTCGAACGAAGATTTTCAACATCGGTGCCGAGGGCCAGTTCATTCTCGGGGCAATCTTCGCCTCCGCCATACCCATCTGGATGCCGCAGGCAACGGGCCAATGGATCTGGCCGGCGATGCTGTTGCTCGGCACCCTCGGCGGCGCGCTCTGGGCGTCTCTCACCGCCTTCTGGCGTGTCAGGCTCAATGCCAACGAGATCCTCGTCTCGCTGATGCTGAGCTTCGTCGCCGCGCAATTGCTCAATTATCTGCTTCTCGGGCCATGGAAAGATCCGAACGGCTTCAACTTCCCGCAGTCGGTCATGTTCCAATACGATGCCATGGTGCCAATCCTATTTGAGGGAACGCGGGTCAATGTTTCGTTCGTGTTTGCCCTTGCTCTGTCGATTGCCGCATGGATCTTCATGCAGAAGAGCTTCGCCGGCTATAAATTGCAGGTCGGCGGACTGGCGCCCCGCGCGGCGAGCTATGCCGGCTTCAAGGAGAGTTGGGCAATCTGGCTCTCGCTGATCATTGGCGGAGCGGCGGCCGGCCTTGCCGGTGCTGCCGAGGTTGCCGGCCCGCTTGGCCAGCTGCAGCGTTCGATCTCGACCGGATATGGCTACGCCGCAATCATCGTCGCTTACCTCGGCGGCCTCAATCCCATCGGCATCGTCATTTCCTCGATCGTCATGGCAGCGCTCTATATCGGCGGCGACAACGCCATGGTTTCCGCCAATCTGCCGATTGCCGCCGTCCGCGTATTCCAAGGCAGCCTGCTCCTCATCTATCTGATCGCCATGGCCTTCGTGCGCTACCGTATCGTATGGCGCCCCACATCCGCACGGAGCACATCATGAGTGCTGTCGAGTTCATTCTTGCGGGCATGTTGGCGGCCGCAACACCGTTTCTGCTGGCAGCCCTGGGCGAGCTTGTCGCAGAGCGCGCCGGTGTCCTCAATCTTGGTGTCGAAGGGCTGATGGCGCTCGGTGCCGCCATCGCCTTCATCGTCGTTTATCACGGCGGCGGCCATTTTCTCGCCTTCCTCGCCGCTGGCTTAGGAAGCGCTCTCCTTTCGATGATCTTTGCCGGGATCATCCTGGGTCTCAACGCGAACCAGGTTGCAGCCGGCCTTGCTCTCGGGATTTTCGGCCAGGGCCTCTCGGCGCTATTCGGCAAAAGTTATGAGAGCCTGACCATCACGACGCTGCCAAAGATCGCGATCCCCGGGCTGTCGGACATCCCGGTTATCGGTGGCCTCTTCAACCAGGATATCGTCGTCTGGATCTCGCTTGTCGTGACGATCGCCATATGGGCGCTGTTTGCCTACGGCAAGGTTGGCCTGGTGCTGCGCGCGGTCGGTGAAAACCCGAAAGCCGCGCATGCGATCGGCTATCCCATTATTGCGATCCGTTTCGCCGCGGTTGCATTCGGCGGCATGATGGCAGGCTTCGCCGGCGCTTATGCCTCCACGATCTATACACCGCTCTGGGCGGACGGCATGATCGCCGGGCGTGGCTGGATTGCCATTGCTCTCGTCGTATTCGGAACCTGGCTGACGGGGAGGATCTTCCTGGGCGCCTGCCTGTTTGGTGCGGTATCGCTTATGGGGCTTGCCGCCCAGGCGACAGGATTTGCCGTCCCCTCACAACTCCTGGCGTGCCTTCCTTATCTCGTGACGATCATCGTCCTCGGCATTATCTCGGCCGACCGCCGCCTGCTCAAGCTTAACGGTGTCGCCTCCCTCGGCGAGCCATTTGAGCGTTAAAGCAATTCCAGAAAAAATGCGCACCGGCTTTCCGGCCGGATGCGCATAGAACCAAAGAGCGTTCACGCAATTCGAAGAAATGCGTGAACGCTCCGACTATCTTTGCGCAATCAGGTGGTACGTTCTGCCGCGCGGGGACGCCATTTGATCAGACGAGCCTCGACGAAATCCAGGACGAGATCGATCAGCAGGACGAACACTGCCAGGATGAAGATCCCCGCAAAAACGCCGACGGCATCGAAGTTCCCTTCAGCCTGCGCGATCAGGTAACCGAGACCGGCCGATGCACCCAGATATTCACCGATGATGGCACCAACAACCGCAAAACCGACGGATGTCCGAAGCGATGAAAGAATCCAGCTCGCCGCAGCCGGGAAATAGACATGGCGCAGCAGTTCGGATTTCTTCGCGCCGAGAATGCGGGCATTGGACAGCACCACGGGATTGACTTCCCGCACGCCCTGCATCGCGTTGAAGAAGGTTACGAAGAACACGAGCGTGACGGCAAGGGCCACCTTGGACCACAGGCCCAAGCCGAGCCACAGGACAAAGATCGGGGCAAGGACCACACGCGGAATGGCGTTCAGGCCTTTGATGAACGGATCGAAGATTCGGGCAGCGGAGCGTGACAATCCGAGCCACACGCCTGCAGCAACGCCAAGTGCCGTGCCAATGACGTAGCCGAGCACCGTTTCTGTCAGGGTAATGGTCACATGCTTGAAGAAGCCTGGATCTGTGACCCATGTGAATACCTGTTTCAGAATATCGACAGGCGAGGGAAAGAAGAAGACATCGACCACGCCCAGGTTCACGCCGATCTCCCAACCGCCGACAATGACCAGCAGCAATGCCAGTTGGGTAAGTCTCTCAGTCATGGCGTTCATAGCTTTTCTCCACTTCACCGCGCAGGGAAGACCAGATATTGCGATAGAGTTCGGTAAAGCGGGGATCGAGCTTGATCTCCGCGACATCGCGAGGCCGCTCCAGATCGACAGGGAAACTGTCGATGACACGCGACCGGGGACCCGAGGCCAGAACCACAACGCGATCCCCCAGAGCAATCGCTTCCTCAAGATCATGGGTAATCAGAACCACTGCCCGCTGCTCTTCCTGCCATAGCCGAAGCAGCTCATTCTGCATCAAATGCCGGGTATGAATGTCGAGCGCGGAGAAAGGTTCGTCCATGAGGATAACCTTCGGCCCGGTTATCAGCGCCTGCGCCATTTGCACACGCTTACGCTGGCCGCCCGAAAGCTGGTGCGGATAGCGGTCCTCGAAGCCCTTAAGCCCGACCTTCGCCAGCCATTTAAGGGCTCGCTCCCGGCGCTCGCCCGCGCCGACGCCTTGGAACATCGGCCCCAGTTCCACATTTTCGATCGCGGTTTTCCAGGGAAGCAGAGCATCCTGCTGAAACAGATAGCCGATATTATTCTGGATGCCGGAGACCACGCTGCCATCGATGGAGACCGAGCCCTTTGCCGGCTTCAAAAGACCTGCGATCGCATTCAGGATCGTACTTTTGCCACAGCCCGTCGGCCCGACGATAGCGACGAATTCGCCATCGGCCACCGCCAGATTCACATCCTGGACCGCGACGAAGGAGCCAAAGGCCATGGTGACATTTTCGATTGCCACCATCGCTTTGGGTGACGCCGCCGCATGCGGTGTCTGTGCTGCCGGCTTTAAGGCTGTCACGGACATCTTAACCTCCCTCAGTTCGATGCCGTCGCCGGCACCTTAGCTACAAATTCGTTGGTATAGGTCTTGGAAAGGTCGATCTTGGCAGCCTTGACCTTGTCGTTGAACGACGTCAGGACATCGAGAGGCGTCTTGATATCTTGTTCGTCCAGCAGCCCATCCGTGGAAAAGATCTGCCGGGCGTTTTCAACTGCCTTGATATATGTCTCCTTGTCGCCCGAAATGAATTCAGGCGGGAGCTTCTCGACGATCTCTGCGGCGCTGTGCGTCTTCATCCATTGAAGCGCTTTTACCGTTGCATTGGTGACCTTCTGAATGGTCTCCGGATTTTTGGAAATGTAGTCCTGGGTGGCGTAGAGCACCGATGTCGGATAGATGCCACCATAGATTTCCTTAGCGCCATCGTCGTTGCGAGCATCGATCAGGATCTTTCCGACACCCTTCTCGACCACAAACGTTGCCGCAGGATCGTAATTCACGAGCAGATCGATCTTGCCCTGCTGAAGCGCTGCCACTGCTGCGGCGCCCGATCCGACGCCGATGATCGAAACGTCGTTCGCCGACAGCTTATGCCGCTGAAGATAGTAGCGAATAAAGAAGTCCGAGGACGATCCCGGAGCGGTGATCCCGATCTTGGCGCCCTTAATGGTCTCCGGATTTTTCGGGTCGAATTTCGCTTCTTTGCCGCCGGCCAGCACCAGCCCGGAATTGCGTCCGAGCTCCACGAAGGCGACAACATGCTTGTTCTGAGACTGCATCTGAATCGTATGGTCGTAAAAGCCGACAGCAACATCCGTCGAGCCGGCGACCAGCGCCTGCAGGGTCTTCGATCCGCCCGACGCGAAGTTTTCGACGGTGACCTCCAGGCCCTCTTTCTCATAAAGACCCAACCCCTGCGCGACCGGGAAAGGCAGGTTGTTGAGGTTGTAGGAACCAACGCTGATGCGCACAGGTTCCGCGAAAGCCGTTCCGGATAGCGCGACCGCCGCAGCGAGTGCGAGAATAAGCTTTTTCATTCGATCTCCTCCATTTTGGCACCCTCCCGGCACCATAGGTTGATTGATTATGCTGCACAAACCAGCGCTTTGGCGGGTTTCGCAAAGACATGGCCTTCGAACAGCCGGCGTGCCGTGCGAAGAATTCCGGCGACGAGCTTCCCATCTCGCAACTGCAGCTTCACGTCCAGATGGCCGCTCGGATGTTCAATGGAAAGCACGATGGGCGGTGTTTGAACGCCAATAAGGCGGGATGCCACGGTGTTTTCGCTTACGCAGGCCGTTGCAATCCCGACAGCGCCTGTTGTCGCCAGTGACGGATGGCATTCATTCGGCATGAAATACCGTACGCTCAATGCGCCGCCTTGTCTGGCGGGAGAGATGAGGACCGGTTTCGGAGTGACCTGACTGCGAACGTCGCCCATTCCCATTTTCTCGCCAGCAAGGATACGAAGATCTTCCAGCCGCTCGATCAGCGAATGATTGCCGTTCAGTTCAGCAGCGCTCTCGTATCCGGTCACGCCAAGCGAGGCGGCCTCGATCAGGAGCATCGGCATCGCGCAATCGATACAGGTCACGTCGATGCCGTCGATCGTCTCTATCGATTTGCCGCTTGGGAAGAGCTGTCCCGTTCGGGCACCTGCCGCATCCTTGAACGTAAGCGCGATCGGAGCGGCCTGGCCGGGTACGCCATCGATCTTCGCGTCGCCGAGATAGGCTACCGCGCCGTTCGGTGTCGGAACCTCGGCTTCAATCATCTTGCCGGTATTGACGTTGAAGATTTTGACGAGGGTGGTCTCTCCGGCGACCGGCACAAGCCCTGCCTCTATCGCGAACGGCCCAACAGCCGCCAGCATATTCCCACAATTGGGTGAGGTATCGACGATCTGCCTGTCGACGCGAACCTGCGCAAACAGATAATCCACGTCGGCGCCAGGCACCGTTCCCGGGCCGCAAATGGCAACTTTGCTGGTGACAGGATTTCCCCCTCCGATACCATCGATCTGAAGCGGGTGCCCAGAACCCATCACCGACAAAAGCACCTGATCCCGCTCGGCCGGGTCCTTAGGCAGGTCCGACGCCAGAAAGAACGGGCCCTTCGAGGTGCCGCCCCGCATCAGCACGCACGGTATGGAGAGCAAATCATTCATGCGTTTTTCTCGCCGTATAATGTGATTGGCGTATCAATCAGCCTTGTTATTGCTATTATGGAATTAATGATTGATATGTGAAATGCTAAAATCGAGGGCATTGATACAGAATGAACATCAATTGCGAAATCCTTGACCTTAGAGCCTTCCTTGCCGTGGTCGAACTGCAGGGCTTTCATCGCGCGGCCGATCAGCTGAACATGTCGCAACCGGCGCTCAGCCGGCGCATCCAAAAGCTGGAGCAGGCGATCGGCGCGCCTCTGCTGGAAAGAACGACGCGCCATGTCGCGGCCACGGCTCTTGGAACCGAGCTCGTGCCTCTGGTGCAGCGTATGCTCGAAGAGTTCGACGGTTCGCTGTTTTCGATGCGGGAACTGGGAACCAAGCGTGGAGGCCTGGTAACAATTGCATGCCTGCCGACGGCAGCCTTTTATTTCCTGCCGTCCGTCATTCGCCAGTTCAACCAGGAATATCCGAATATTCGGCTTCGGATTCTCGATCTGACCGCGACTGACGCACTGCAGGCGGTGGCACGCGGCGAGGTCGAATTCGGAATCAATATCATGGGGAGCTCCGACAGCGATCTGATCTTCGAGAGGCTGGCCGAGGATCCGTTTGTCCTGGCGGCCAAGCGCGACCATCCGCTAGCGGAAAAGAAAGAGGTCCGATGGCAGGATCTTGAACCCTACCCGCTGATCACGGTTCATCGCTCCAGCGCAAACAGGACATTGCTCGACGCTGCTCTGGCCAGATCCAACATCAAGCTCAACTGGTTTTACGAAGTGACCCATCTATCCACATCGCTCGGTCTCGTGGAGGCAGGGCTCGGGATTTCCGTGCTGCCGAAAATGGCGACCCCGCAGGGAGAGCATCCCTTCCTGATCACACGTCCGATCCGAAACCCCGAAATCTCGCGCACGATCGGCGTTGTCCGCCGCCGGGGAGGAACGCTGTCGCCCGCTGCCGAGCATTTCATGCGCATGCTGATCGGGGCGTGGACATAAAACTAATCGGCAGGCACAGCCGACAGCACGCTCCGGCAGGCAGCGCCAGCTCAAAATCGTTCGGAGCGCTCAATTAACTGAGCGGGGGAAACTGCGATGACAGCCAGCCTTTCGGCAAATCGCACTTAGTCGCCCGACGCGGCGGTGAAAACCGCCAACTGGGCATCGAAAGCACGCTTGAAGGCAGGCCGCGCTTCACCGCGACTGACATAGGCGTGGAGGTTCGGGTATTCGTTCAGAATTCCCGATGCGTTCAGCCTGCGCAGCACCGACACCATCATCAGGTCGCCGGCACTGAATGCGCCCTCGAGCCAGTCGGCATCGCCGAGGCATGCTGAAAGGTCACCCAGTCGATTGCGGATACCTTCTTCGACGAGCGGGCGGCGCTGCTCGTACCAGGGCTCGTGGATGCCGCGGTTGATGATCGGCGGTTCTACCGTGTTAAGCGCAGAGAACATCCAGGCGATCGCGCGGGCACGGCCGTTGGCGTCGTCCGGCAGCAAGCCCTGGTGATGTTCTGCGATATGGAACACGATCGCCCCCGACTCGAAGAGAATGAGATCGCCTCGCTCATAGGTCGGGATTTGCCCGAAGGGCTGACGTGCGCGATGTGCGGGCTCCTTCATCGCTTCGAACGACACAAGGCGGACCTCGTAAGGCTCTCCCACTTCTTCGAGCGCCCAGCGAACCGGCATGTCCCGCGCCAGTCCCCGACCGCGGTCGGGCGATCGTTCAAAGACGATAATGATGGTCGATATCTTGTTGCTCATCGTCCTCTCCATTTATGGCGTGTTATCTTAGGGACGATTGAAACGGGGGCCGCCCGACAATGGCTGGCAGGATTTTTCCACCACGGACGGGACTACAACTTCCCGGGACATAGCCGAGCCGCGTCCTTATGAAAGAGGCTGACGGACGATCAATGCGAGAATCCGCGATCCGTAGGTAGAAAAGGACCGGGAAAACCAACCGGATTGAACATGCACAGTCGATCTTCACGCCGCCACGCCAAGAGCCGGTCACGCAGTAAGCGGCCGCCTGCCCACCGGAGCCAGCAGCCGTTTACGCCTTGAGAACCGGTGCCGCTATCAGGCCACCTGAGCCGACGCAAGCCGCAGCGCAACCCGTGCGACGCGCTCGCCGTAAGCGCGGGCTGTTTCCAGATCGCCGACCGACATTTCGCTCGGGGCTGCATCGGCGTCGGACTGCGCCATGGGCGCGATGTACGATCCCATCCTGTTGGCATCGTCACGTTTCGATGCCTTCACGTTCGCCGGCTTCATACCCAGGCTGACCCACAGACCGCCGTGCTGTCCCGCCAGAAGAACGAAATATTCGAGGGTGTTGAGCTTGTCACCGTTCAGGCTGGCGCTGTTGGTAAAGCCTCCGAAGACCTTGTCCTGCCATTTGTTGGTAAACCAGGCCTTCGAGGACGTGTCGGCAAATTTTTTAAACTGCCAGCTCGGACCACCCATATAGGTCGGCGATCCGAAGATGATGGCGTCAGCGGCATCCAATGCGGTCCAGGCCTCGTCTGAAAGGTTGCCGTCAGCGTCAATGGCGTAGAGTGTACCACCCGCGCCTTCCGCGATGGCTTCCGCCATTCGCTGAGTGTGACCGTAGCCGGAATGATAGACGACAGCTGTATTGGTTTTGCGATGTGACATGATGATCTGGCCTCCTTGGGGCCGTGGCTTTGCGCAGTCCGGAGGCGATTTCGCTCCGTACGGTGCCTTCTTTCAAAAGAGGTTGATGGGGGGCGGATGACGTCCAACGTCTGGCGATGGATAGCTTTAGCCAGCCGGTTATGCGGAGGTTCTCAGGGTGATGAACTTATGTGCCGCGAGACGCTCAAGCATGACCGCTGACACCGGCCAACATCAGCAACAGCAGGAACAGCATTGGCGGCGGTAGCTCGCGATAGTTCCGGATACGGACAATGGCCGTGATCGCTGCGAGCATGATGCAGGTGCCCAAGGCGACCCCGATATATCGGCTGCCGGCTGTGACCAGCAGCACTGCGGTTAGGAGTTCGAGTGCGCCCGTGATCCAGCACCACCAGAACGGAAATCCGAGCTGCACGAAGCCCGCGCGGACTTTTGAATGGCCGCTCATGTTGACCATGGCCCCGACGAGAAACGCGGCGGCAGACAGCCAAACGAGGACGGTATTGAGCACCGTTGTGCCCGTGAAAATTTGAACTGAATCCATTGCTATCTCTTCTCCGATACGCCGCGTCGCGACCAGCTCTTATAGCGTCATCATATATTCTAGCAGTGCTAATTTGTCAATCGACGTTCTTTTTGATAGCTTCAGGATAAGGGAATTCGTGCGAATGAAGACGGGAGCCAAGGTGGGTATCAGCGAACGCAAAGCCCGGGAAAGGGAGGAACGAGGCCGCAGGATCGTTGTCGCTGCGAGGACGATCGCGGAACGCGACGGCTGGGCCTCGGTCACCATCCGGCGTCTCGCCGACGAGATCGAATACAGCCAGCCCGTTCTCTACTCGCATTTCCAAAATCGCGATGAAATCGTCGGCGCAGTCGCACTCGAAGGATTCGGCGAGCTGGCCGGGATACTCCGCGCCGCGATCCGGCCGTCGTCCACGCCCGAGGAGGCAATAAAAGGCGTCGCGACCGCCTATCTCGATTTCGCCTTTGCCCGACCGGCAATGTACGAGGCGATGTTTATCCTTCCCACCGGTCTACGCTTCGCCAGATCCGATACGCCAACGCAGCTCCGGGAGGGCTTCGGAGCCATGGCGACGGTGATCGCGCCCTTCGCCCAGGATGTGGATACCGCAACAGAAACTTTCTGGGCGGCGCTCCACGGATTGGCGGAGCTTGAGCGCCACGGCAGAATAAGGCCCGCTTTCCGGTCCCACCGGATCACACTCATCATGCAGATGGTGTCGGGCCAGCTCCAACGATAAATGTTGCGATTGATGGGATGCCGCAGCAGGGGAGCAGGAGTTGGACGAAGGGCCTCGATCTTCGGAATTTGTTCACTGCCGATAGGGGCGCGATTTACTGAAATTCCACGGCTTTATTCCTTGGGCGTATCGATATCTAAATCGAAGATGGATAGCTCCATCATCTATTAGTCGTTACTGCGACTGCCGCGGTCGGAACAACGTTGCTACGGCAATAGCCGTGGCGATGATGCCACCCGCCGCGCAAAGCCAAAAGGCGAGACGAACACCGCTCGCCAGGTCGCTGGCCGACACCTTGCCTCCTGCGAAACCGGCATAAGCATTGGCAAAACCAACAAGGACAGCAAGGCCAACGGCGTTGCCGATGTTCATCGTGGTCGACGCCATCCCCGATGCAACGCCCTGTTCGCGATCCGGCACTCCGGAACCGGCAATGATCCACATTGCGGTCCACACGACACCCTGACCGATCCCCGAGATGAGCAGACCCGGAACGATGGCCGCATAACTGCTTTCGGGCCACGCCCCGGCCACCATGATAACGGTGCCCGCCGCCCCTACCAGCATTCCCGCGATCAATGTCGATCGCGCCGAAAAGCGTGACGCGTAACGCTCACCGATTTGAGTACCGGCAGCAATGGCAAGCGAGGGAACGAGGAAGGCAAGACCCGTCTCCGAGGCCGTGAAGTGATGGATATCCTGAAACAGCACCGTCAGAAAATACGGCAAGGCTCCAAACGTACCCATGTAGAGAAAGGTGATGGCCATGCTCGTCACAAGCATGCGGTTGCCGAACAGCCTGAGAGGCATCAATGGATCGCGACTTTGCGATTCGATGATCATGAACGCCAGCAGCAGAAGCGCCGATAGACCGAAGGCCCAGAGAATAGGTGCGGCATTCCAGCCGAACACCGGCCCCTGGACGAGTGCGAACACCATCAGAGTGGCGCCTCCCGTAACCGTCAGCGCTCCCGACAAGTCGAAGGAGCGGCCATGAGACACACGAGGATCTCGCGGGATGACGAAAAAGGCTGCGATGATCGCAATCAAGGCGAGGAAGACATTGACGAAAAACACCGATGGCCAGCCAAAAGCGCTCGTTAGAAACCCGCCGGCAAGAGACCCGATCGTAAGACCGCTGGCACCCGCCCCTCCCCAGACTGCCAGAGCCCGGTTGCGCGCTGCCCCCTCCGCAAACAAGCGGTTGACGAGTGAAAGCGTGGCCGGAAATAGAAAAGCGCCGCCGATGCCTTGGACGGCTCGCGCTGCGATGATGACTGCGGACTCCCAGGCCAATCCCCCCACCAGTGAGGATATCGCATAGAGCCCGAGCGCCGTGATGAACAATCGGCGTTGGCCGATGAGGTCCGCTGCACGCCCGCCGAAGAGCAGAAAACCGCCGCAGAAGACTGTGTAGGCGCTGACGACCCATTGCAGTGTCTGACCGGAAAAGTTGAGACCCTCGCCGATTTTGGGCAGGGCGACGAAGACGATGTTGATATCGAGCGAGATGATCAACTGTGCGAATGCGAGGAGCGCCAGCGCAGCCGCCCGGTTGAAATTCGCCGCGCCTGCCCCGACTGACGGTCTTTCTGCAATGTGGTCCATTTATCCTCTCCGTCAATTCTTTGTCGATCAACAAATAATGTGAAGCTTGCACAGCCGAGTCAAGGTTATTATTTGTTGAATGACAAAGATTGAGGTTGAGCATGGCAGGACGGCCGCGGGAATTTGATCGTGATGAGGCGTTGGCCAAAGCCCGCGACCTCTTCTGGGAGCGAGGCTACGAAGGCGTCTCGATGGCCGACCTCGTCGACGCCATGGGCATAGCGTCGGCGCGCATCTATGCCGCTTTCGAATCGAAAGAGGCACTGTTCCAGGAAGCGGTCATGCTGTACGCCTCCGGTGAGGGCGGATTTGCCACTCGAGCACTGGCTGAAGAATCGACTATTCTCGATGCCTTCGAGCGACTTCTGCGGGATGCGATTTTGCTCTATTCGCGCCCAAATCGCCCACACGGCTGCATGATCGTGATGGCGGCCACCAACTATACGATCAATAACCAGGCCGTTCGCACGCGGCTCGGCCGATACCGGCGGGACCGCGCTGCCTCCCTACACGAGCGTCTGAAAATGGCATCGGAGGCCGGCGAGTTGAAACCTGATGCCGACCCTCGCGCGCTGGCGGAATTCTACGCCGCTTTTCTTCACGGTCTATCAGTGCAGGCGGCCGACGGCGTGCCAAGAGACATGCTTCTGTCTACATTGTCTCACGCGCTATTGCCGTTGAAGAGCGCGTTATTGGCCAAGGCTGACGATCTCTGAACCGATTGTCGCCGGCGTTGCACATTCTCGATGGTGAGTGCCTCAATCAACAGGGAGCGAATTCGTCTCAGCTCCGCTGCCCTTACGGAACTGGCTCGGTGGAGCACCGATAATACGCTTGAAGGCACGGCTGAACGATGCTTCGGCGTCGTAGCCCAATCTCTGCGCGACTACGGACACGCGCATTCCATTGCGCAGCCATTGAAGAGCTTGATACATGCGCACCCTCGCCACGTAGCGCGCCGGCGTTTCACCCACGACCTTCAGGAATCGCTCCGCAAAGCCCGAGCGTGAGATGCCCATCAGGTTCGCAAGCGCCGCCAAGCTCCAGTCACGATCCGGCTCGAGGTGAATTGCAGCCAGCACCCGGCCGATTTCGGGGTTGCGCACCGCGGCAATCCAGCCGGTGGTATCGCCGCAGCCATGTTCGACCCACGTCCTGATCAATGTTGCGGTCAAGACATCGGCAAGCCTTGCCAGTATGCCTCCCGCGCCGACCCGATCCATCTGCACTTCACGCGTCATGGCGTCGAGCAAATGCGGAATCGCCGGCTCGTTCTTGGCTAGATCGCTGGTGAGCATGGTGTCGGGCATCAACCGCAGCAGCGGATGAAGGTTGTCGATATTGAAGCGCATCGCCGCGGTCAAAGCCACCGTTCCCCCACACGCATCCTGGCACTGGAGATCGAAGACATCCCGGCAGACTTCCTTGCGGTCAAATTGCTCGAAAGGCACCGGCCGAATGCCTGGCTTGCTTGCGATAACATGCGCGTTGCCACGCGGCAGAAGCGCGGCGTCACCGGGTCCCAACGGAAGCCAATCGCCTGACGGCGCCTGAAGCCAGGCGGAGCCGGACGAAATGAAATGCAATCTCGCCGACGACTGCGGCGCAAAATAGGTCGCCCACGGCTCCGAGAGCCGACAGCGCCCATATTCAACGCCATCAAGCCGCAAGCCCCTCAGCATCTCGCTCAGGGCATCATGAGTCTCGCCAGCATTATCTTTGGACGAATAGTCAAGCATCTCGGATTTCCTAGCATGGAAAGTACAGACTGTCACCACTACCTTTTGCTCAATGGCATCAACCGTACGCCAAGACATCGTAATATAGGATCTCCCGCCATGGCAGACAGCGATTTCAGGCCCATTTCATCTCCTCACAACCAGCCGACGGCAGAGACATCCCACCGACCAAGATGGGATGCCGTCGTCGCCCTGGCTCTCGGCGTGTTCGGTCTCGTTACCGCGGAATTTCTGCCTGCCAGCCTGCTCACCCCAATCTCTTCCGACCTAGGTCTCTCTGCCGGGGAAACTGGCCAAACAGTCACGGCAACGGCTGTCGTCGCTGCATTTGCAGGCCCCGGTATCGTCATAGCCACTCGAAGCTTCGACCGACGCCGTGTGCTCTTTAGCCTGACTGCTCTTCTGATTCTTTCCTGCGTTCTGGCGGCAACCGCCAACAATTTGATTTCGCTCCTCGTATCGCGAGTTCTGCTGGGCGTCGGGCTCGGCGGTTTCTGGGCAATGGCCGGTGCGCTCGCGATGCGGCTGGTCCCGATTGAACATCTCCCCCGAGCAATGGCGATGATCTTTACCGGCGTCTCCCTCGCCACCGTCACGGCAGCCCCGCTTGGCTCCTATGTGGGGTCGACCCTTGGATGGAGAGCTTCCTTCGTCCTGGCCGGAGCTGTCGGCGTGCTCGCATTTATTGCCCAGGCTGTCACCGTGCCGTCGTTGCCACCAACCGGTCACGCCGGTTTGTCAACGCTCGGCGCCGTTCTGACGCGCCCCAAGATCCGGGTGGGTCTGATCACCACACTTCTCATCGTTGCAGGCCATTTTGCCGGCTTCACTTATATTCGCCCGTATCTGGAAGGTATCGCCCACCTCAAGGTCGAGATGGTGTCGCTGGTGCTCCTCGCCTACGGCGTCAGTGGTTTCTTCGGCAATATTGTCGGTGGCATGATCGCGGAGCGCAGTGCTGCTGTTGGCACCGTCTTCTCGTCGAGCCTGATCGCCGTTGCTGGCGCTATCTTCGTAACCATAGGCGCGTCCGAGCTCGCGGCGATTGTCGGAGTTGCTATTTGGGGTTTCGCCTTCGGCGCATTTCCCGTCTCCATCCAGAGCTACATCACGCGTGCTGCTCCCGACGAAGCTGAAAGCGCAGGAGCATTGCTTCTGACCGCTTTCCAGGTCGCTATTTCGAGCGGAGCGGTCCTGGGCGGCGTATTGATCGATCTGCAGGGGCCGCTGGGCGTCATGTCGTTCCTTGGGGCCGCATGCCTTGCGGGAACCATCGTGATGGCGGCACGCGGCGGCAAACAGACCGCGCTCGCTCAAAGCTGACGGGCGAGATCACAGCGTCTGCTCCGATTATCGAGGGTAGCTTTGGAGCTGCAGATACGGCAGCGATCGGAAGCGCCCTCGGTTTCCAAAGTAGGGAGCAATCGAAGCATTCGTTCGCGCTGCAGCGATCGAGATAGCTCCAGTCTGGACCAACGGCCTTTCGCCCGGCGTTATCGGCGCTCAGCCAGACAGACACCGGGCCATGCACCCGCTTTATGGTTCGGCAATACGCCGTCATTCCATATAGGCCGCAAGCTCCTCGGGCGCTCCCCGGGGAAAAGCTTCCTTAAGATAATCCAGAAATGCAGACACGCGGGCGCTGAGCAGCCGCCGCGTCGGGTATAGCGCCCAAAGGGCAGTCTGAAATCCTTCCACCTCACCCCAACTCACCAGCCTGCCAGTGGCCAGATCCGGAATAGCGAGCGATAGGGGTAAACGCGCCGCGCCCACGCCGGCGCGGACGGCGTCGCGAACCATGACGAAGGAGGAGACGCTCAGAACCGGCCTTGCCATAAGGCGGAATTTTCCCGCTGAAGTCGTGACCTCCCACGATTCAGCCTGGTTCATCGCTCCACGGCTGACGGCGGGAACGGCATTGCGGCCTGCTGGACGCGGCAGGTCGGGACTTGCCACGACAACAAGCCGATCATGCAGGAAGACGCGGCCGACAAGACTTTCATCCGGCTCCGGATTCACGCGAATGACCACATCGTAAGCTTCCTCGATCATGTCGACGGCCCGGTCTTCCGTCGTGATCTCGAGCTGAACTTCGGGATATTTCCGGACGAATCCTGCTGCAAGCTTTCCCAACGCCGTCTGCGAGAACAGCAAGGGTGCGCTGATCCTCAACCGACCGCGGGGACTATGTCCGCCCGATGCGATCGCCTTCGCCGTTTCGTCGAGCTCGGTCAGCAGCGCGCCCGTTCGCTCAAAGAGCGCACGCCCCTCCTCCGTCAGCTTCAGCATCCGTGCACCGCGCTCGAACAGGCGCAGGTCGAGACTTGCCTCCAGCTCAGCCACGCGCCGTGACAAGGTTGCCTTCGGACGACCGGTTGCACGAGCGGCCCTCCCGAACCCGCCGTGGCGGGCGACCAG
Organism: Rhizobium sp. BK491; assembly: GCF_014194925.1. Lineage (NCBI taxonomy): Bacteria > Pseudomonadati > Pseudomonadota > Alphaproteobacteria > Hyphomicrobiales > Rhizobiaceae > Rhizobium > Rhizobium sp. BK491. Next base: position 123,089 of record NZ_JACIAR010000003.1, on the reverse strand, counting down.
ATTGAAATCGGCGAGAGCGAGCAGATCCATGTGTTTCACCAGTGAGACAGCGAGTCCAAAAGTGGCGCCTATCGGGATCAATGTGGATCATTAAATTGATGACTGTCAACTGAACACCCCAACCGGAGTAACCACAATGACCATTCTCGTTACAGGCGCCACCGGCCGTGTCGGCCACCACGTCGTCGATCAACTCGTCAAGCGCGGCGCAAAGGTCCGCGTGCTGACCCGCGCCCCCTCGAAGGCCAATGTCCCGGCCGGCGTCGAAGTTGCCCAAGGCGACCTGCTCGACATCGATGCCCTGCGCAGCGCCTTCCATGGCGTCAGCACGCTCTTCCTGCTGAATGCCGTTACCGGCGATGAATTCGCCCAGGCAATCATCACGCTCAACATCGCCCGCGAGGCAGGCGTCCAACGCGTCGTCTATCTCTCTGTGTTCGAAGCCGATCGCGCGGTGAATGTGCCGCATTTCGCCGTCAAGTTCGGCGCCGAGCGCATGCTCGTGCAGATGGGCTTCAGCGCCACCATCCTACGCCCGACCTACTTCATCGACAATGAACTGATGATCAAGGACGTGATCCTCAATCACGGCGTCTATCCGATGCCGATCGGCAGCAAGGGTGTCGCCATGGTGGACGCCCGCGATATCGCCGAGGTCGCCGCCATCGAGCTGATCCGCCGCGACCAGGCTCCCGGCAAGCTGCCGATCGAGACGATCAACCTTGTCGGCCCCGACACGCTGACCGGCCCGGATATAGCCAAGATCTGGTCGGACCTGCTCGGCCGCCCGGTTGTTTACGGCGGCGATGATCCGAGCGGGTTCGAGCAGAACATGGCGAGCTTCATGCCGAAGTGGACCGCTTATGAGATGCGCCTGATGGCGGAACGCTATGTCAGCGACGGCATGATCCCCGAGATCGGCGACATCGAACGGCTGACCACTATCCTCGGCCGTCCGCTGCAGAGCTACCGTGATTTCGCAGCCGCGATTGCGAACGCGGCATAGCCCTGGCTGCTCACCTCAACTTCGCCTGAAGATCCATCATGATTATTCAGCTGCTGCTGTGCTGGTGAATTTCTCGGCGAAATCGTGCTGAAAGCAACGGCCCGGTAAGCCGCAACGACCGCTTTCAAACGATTGTGTAAAAAATGCCGCCGCCGCGCCAAGATCGAAGCTCCTGGCGCGGCGGCGGCATGAGATCAACTTATCTGGAGATCGTGCGCCGCCTATTGCTGTGCAGGCTCGGCTTTCTGGATCTTGTCCTGGACTTTCTTTACAAGCGCCGGATCACTCTTTGCGGCCGTCAGAATTGCGTTGTATTCGTTCACCGACATGCCCGGCGAGGTCTGGACGGCCTGCACCATCTGCTTGCTTGCCTCGGTCTGGAGCTGTTGCTTCGCGGTTGGATCCTGCGTTGCGCCGATCTTGGCCGAGTATTCCTGCCTGATCTTGTCCACCTGGAGATAGGCGACGGCAAAGGCCTCTATCTTCTGGTCGCTGACGGGTGCAGCCGCAGCATTGCTGTCGGGCTGCTGCGCTTGCGCAGGTGGCTGCCCTTGTGTTGCTTGCTGCGCAAAGGCCTGGTTGCCGAGAACCATCAAGCTCAAGACTGCGGCGGTCAGCGATGCAGCGGGGATATGACGAACAATCATCTCAATTCCTCTTCAGTCGTGCGGGGGGAACACCTCTTTGACGGCGTAGAGCTAGGGGTGACATATCGTTTCGATATCACCGCCGGTTAGGTTTCAGGAACGATCCGGCGACAATGTGGTCCTCAAACGGTTTCTACGGGGTCATAGCGCGGCGACGTGTTGACGATAGAACGGCAGCTTTATGGCAGCAGTTCCGCTTCGGCGCGGGTTTCTTGCCAAGGTGACAGGCATCGTTACGGGATGTGAAAGCCAGTGAAGTTCACGATGGTGACTGAGCCTTGGCCATAGTTATTCTGTGACCATCTCGCCGGCGAGGGCGACGGAATAACGATCGAACAGCCCGGAGCGTGCTGTTCGCCCGGGGGATGCAGCTCACCGAAATTCTGAACCGCTCTCTCTTTTCCCGCAACTGCCGACGGAAAACCGCTGCGCACTTTTCCTGGAATTGCGCTATCGGTTCAAGCTGCCTTGGCCATCTCGATAATCTTGGCGAGTGCTGACAGCTCCTCCGGCGTCAGATCGGTCAATGGTGGCCGCACCGGGCCGGGATCTTTGCCGAGAACGTGCAAGCCGGCCTTGATGATCGAGACCGCATAGCCTTTCTTCCGATTGCGCAGGGCGACGAAGGGGAAGAAGAAGCCTGTGAGGATTTCGTCCACCGTTGCCTGGTCTGCGCTCCGCAACGCACTGTAAAAACGCTGGGCCAGCGCGGGGATGAAGTTGAAGACGGCGGAGGAATAGGTCGTGACACCGGCAGCGAAATAGGCCTGAGCATAGACTTCATGGGTCGGCATGCCGCCGACATAGACGAGACGGTCCTTGAGGGTCGTGGTGATCTCGATCACCTTGTCGACATCGCCGACTCCGTCCTTGCAGCCGACGAGGTTGGGGCACTCGTCGGCAAGCCGCGCGATGCTGTCGGCGCTAAGCACCGCATTGTCCCGATTGTAGATGATGACCCCGATCCCCACGGATTGGCAGACCGCCTTGACATGGGCGATGAGACCGGCCTGCTCCGAAGACATGAGGTAAGGCGGCAAAAGCAGCACCCCATCGGCTCCGGCCTTTTCGGCCGACTTGGCGATCTCGACGGCGAGCGATGTGCCGTAGCCTGTTCCGGAGATGATCGGCGTATTGCCGGCAGATGCCTTCGCGGCGCGGACAACCTGCGGAATTTCTGCGGGATTGAGGGAGAAGAATTCACCTGTTCCGCCGGCTGCAAAAAGGGCTGCAGCATCATAGCCTGCCAGCCATTCGACATGGGGGCGGTATTTCGCCTCGTCGAATTTGAGATCGCTGTCGAAATGGGTGACCGGGAAGGACAGCAGACCGCTGCCAACCGCCTTTTTCAGTTCAATCGGGTCCATCTTGGAATCCTATCGTCGATTGGTATGACAACGGTTCTCAGGCGCCTTCGAGCGACTGAACGAGGGCGGCGATGTAGCCGTAGCAGAAGGCGAAAGCGACGCCGGTCGGGTCCCGGCCACTGATGGTCGGCACATGATCGGGCATCAGCATGTATCGATAGCCGACTTCCTTGTAGACTTTCGCGGAGCGGACCATGTCCATGTCGCCCTCATCCGGGAAAGTCTCCATGAAGGAGAGCTTGCCGCCGCGAATGTTGCGGAAATGGACGTTGAAAAGTTTGCCGCGCGTGCCGAACCAGCGAATGATGTCGTCGATCTCCTCCCTCGGATTGTCGAGCATCTCGCCGACCGATCCCTGGCAGAAGTTCAGCCCGTGATAGGGGCTTTCGCGCATGAGCACGAATTTCTTCAAACCTTCGACAGAGCCAAGGACGCGGGTGACGCCGCGGTAGCCCGGCGGTGTATAGGGATCGTGCGGATGGCAGGCGAGACGGACGCGATTGCTCTCCGCCACGGGGACGACGCGCTCGAGGAAATAGTCGATGCGCTCCCAGTTTTCGTCTTCCGACAGGATGCCGGCAAGGCCCGGGGCAGCCTGGTGGTCCGCCTTGTCCCAGCGGAAGCTCGCATTCAGCGAACCACCACGGCCAGGTTCTTCCGGCGTGCGTGGGATGCCGATGAGGTTGAGGTTGTATTTTGCTGCAGGAATTCCCGCGGCCGCCACATCTTCGATGAGCTTGCAGACTGCATCGATCTGGCGATCACGATCCGGTCCGGCAAGCAGAATATCGGGATAGGTCGCCTTCTCAATCGGCTGAGACGGCAAGGGAAGCTGGATCATGTCCAGAATCAGCCCAAAACTCTCGACCTTGTCGCGCAGGCGCTCAAGATCGGAAAGGGTCCAGCTTTCCGGCTTTCCCGGCGGGTCCGCGCAAATATGTTTCACCCCCAATTGAGCGAAAACGCGATAGTCGTCATCATCCCGCGCCTCGACCTGCGTTCCTACATACACGGAGCATCTCTTCCATACGAGATTGATCTATATCATATGACATAATATGAATTTTGTAACGTGTCGAGCATTATTGCTCGGTTCGGCCAGGAGGTGTGGCAGACGCGCTGGCTTGCCGCCTTGTATGCATTGTTTAGCGCATAAAAGGTCGCCTGAATGGCGAATATGCTCTATCGGTAGCCTGCAGCGCGCCTAGCGACTTTTGTCGTGGGTCTGGTCTTTATATTCGTACCAAAGTCGTCCCAATGACTTTCAAACGTCGCGGATTTTCCGAAGTCATAATATGATATCAGCGCGCACTTCCATGTGCGCTATGAAAATCAGGGAGGTTGAACTTGGTCTTACGCCCCAATGCCCCTTGACATATGGCCTAGTTACCTAGTTTCCCCATAACCCAAGGGGCTCATGGGTTTGTATTCATCATACGATCCTGCAATCGAAAGTAGATGATGAACAAATTTCCTGGTCTTCTTTTGATCGGCCTTAGCCTTTGGGCATGCGAGCAACGCGGCACGGAGGCTGTGGATTGCCCGAACCAAAGTCCCAACCTTGTGGCGCAGGGCTCCAACGGACCCTACGAATTCCGGGAGGATTGCGAGCCGGGTGCGTTGACCTGCATAAGACCCTAACAAAAAAGCCCAAACGGGGAATGCCACCGTGATATGCCGGATCAGGAAGCAATAGAGGACTACCCCCCTGCGACGATAGCCGTCCTTTGATGCTCTCTTCTCAGGCGCTCGCGCCCAGCATGCGGAGGAAATCCACATCGTCGCCGATAAGGGCATCGACCAGCCGATCCCGAATGCAGCTGCGGATCATGGGAAGCAGGTCGCGGCCACCCTGCCAGAACAGGGCAAGCTTTTCCGGCAATGGCAGGCTCAGACGCACGGCAATGCCGGCCTCCTGCAGCGCCTCGGCGTCAGTGCGATGAAAGCGGTTCAGTTCCAGTGAGACGCCGTCAATGCGGCCGGCGCGCATCGAGGCGACGATGTCTACCGGACGATGGTGGAGGATCGCTTCCGTCTGCAGGCGCGGCTCGAGTTCCTTCACGCGCAACAGGTCAAGATGGTCGAAGGAGGATATGGCGACATGCTCAAAAGCATCGAGCTCCCGCAGTGTCGCGATCATGAGATCGATGAGGCGATCGGGACGTTCTGGCTCCTTCATCTCGATTGCGAGACGGGTATCCGTTTGCTTTGCCCACAGCAGCGTATCGGCAAGCGTCGGCACACGCGTCCCGGCGAAACGGGGATCGAATTTCGCGCCGGCATCAAGGGAAAGAATATGCTGGAGATCGTGATCGGCAACAAAGCCGAAGCCGTTGGTCGTGCGATCAAGGGTTCTGTCGTGCATCACGACGATCTGATCGTCGCGCGTCAGCATGAGATCGATTTCGCATTCGTTGGCGCCTGCGTTCACACCCTCCTGGAAGGCGAGAATAGTGTTTTCCGGGAAGCGTCGGCTGAAGCCGCGATGAGCGGCAATACGGAGCGAACCATGACGAGCGGCGTGAAGGGGCAAAGGCAATGCAAGTCTCCTTGGAGTCGGTTCTTTACGGGGCAACCTAGTGAAGTGTCGGGTCGAGAACGTCGCGCAGATAATCGCCGATCAAGCTGATCGACAGTGACAGGATGAAGATCACGATGCCCGGCAGGATCGCGATCCACCATTCTGTCATCACATAGTCGCGGCCTGCACCGACCATGCTGCCGAGGCTGACGAGCGGCGGCTGGATGCCAAGGCCGAGAAAGCTCAGGGCCGATTCCTGCAGCAGGATTTCCGGCAGGACGATGGTCAGATTGACGAGGACGACGGAGAGGATATTGGGCAGCACGTGCAGGAAGGCGATGCGCGCTGTTCCTGCACCATTTCGCCTCAGCGCCGCGACATAGCCGCGCTGTAGTTCCAGCCCGGCCATGGCCCGCACCAATCGCGCGTAACGCTCCCAGCCGTAGAGGCCGAGCAATGCCATGAACAGCCAGAGATTGTCGCCAAAGAAGGCGAGGACGGCGAGCGCGATGATGAGGAACGGCATCGATGCCTGAAAATCGACGGCGACGCGGATCAGCATATCGGCAAATCCACGGCCGAAAGCGGCAAGCAGGCCAAGCACGGTACCAAGCGTCAGGCTGATCGCCGAAGCGCCGAGCGCGATCAGCAGGCTGGTGCGCAAGCCATAGAAGATGCGGCTCAGAATATCGCGACCAAGCTCGTCGGTGCCGAGAATATGCTTGAAGGAGCCTCCAAACAGGATCGGCGGCGCCTTGCGGGCATGAAGATCGATCTGTGCAAACCCATGAGGCGCAAGCACATTGGCAAAGATCGCGACCACGATGAAGGTCACGAGCACAATGACGCAAATGGCCGTCATCAAATCGAACCGGAGGCGGGGCAGAAATGCTCGCTCCGATCTTTTCTTAGGGAGAGCATCGGCACCCGTCGCTGCATTCGCCATGGCTTTTACCTTTCGAGCGGCCGATCAGGCCGATGCGCGATGCCGCAGACGCGGATCGGCGAGAATGTAGAGACAATCGATCATGAGATTGGCCGTCACCATCGTCGCCGTGATGAGCAGCACGATGGTCTGCACGATGTTCAGATCACGCTGCGCGACGGAGGAGACGAGAAAGCGGCCGACACCCGGCCAGGCATAGACGCTCTCGACCACGGCCGCGCCGCCGATCATGCCCCCGACGAGGAAGCCGAGCATGGTAAGAAGCGGCAAGGCTGCATTCGGCATGATATGCCGCCACAGAAGAGCACTTTCGCCGATGCGCTTGGCGCGCGCTGCCAATATGAAGCGCTGGCCCAGCACTTCCAGCACGCTCGAGCGGACGAAGCGGGCGATAATGCCGGCATTGTAAAGGCCAATGACCAGAACGGGCATGACGAGATGCGCCATCGTCGATCCCCCGCCGCTCGGCAGGATCCGCAAGGAGACGGCGAAAAGCTGAATGAGGAGGATGGCGATCAGAAAATTTGGCAGCGAATGCATCAGCACCGCAAGCGCCATGACAAAGCGGTCGATCAGGCCGCCGCGGTTGCGTGCAGCCAGAATGCCCAACGGCACACCGGCGCCGAACGCCAATATCAGCGCGGCGCCCATCAATTCCAGCGTCGCCGGGACTTTCGACAGAACCAGCGTCAGAGCATCCTGCCCGTTCAGTAGCGACGTGCCGAAATCGCCGCGCAGAAGGTGGCCGAGATAGGCGAAATACTGGATGTAGAGCGGCTGATCGAGACCCCATTGCTGCCGCATCAGCGCCACCACTTCCGGCGGCGTCTCGATGGGCAACAGGGAATGCAGCGGGTCGCCGCTGACGCGCAGGATGACGAAGGTGAAGGTCATCGCCAGGAATAGCGTCACGAGCGCCCTTAGAAACGCCCGCAGGATGGATTGAAGCATTGCCTGTTCCTTCAGAGCGTTTCGAGCACGTCCGCCGCCTGCGGTACCCGGCTCCGCCGTCTGCGGGGGACGGCGGCGAGGAGTTTTGCGGTATAGGGATGGGCCGGGTTTGCGAAGACGTCCTCCGTGGGACCGGTTTCGACGATCTGTCCCGCTTCCATGATCGCAACACGATGCGAGACATGCCGGACCACGCGCACGTCATGGCTGATGAAGAGCAGCGACAGACCGCGTGCCCGCTGCAATTCGAGCAGGAGGTTCAGCACCTGCGCCTGCACGGAAACGTCGAGCGCCGAGACTGGCTCGTCGCAAAGCAGAATCTGTGGTTCGACCACGAGGGCACGGGCGATGGCGACGCGCTGACGCTGGCCGCCGGAGAGCTGATGCGGAAATTTCTGCAAGGCGGAGACCGGCAGGCTGACGGCCTTGAAAACTTCTGCCGCGCGATCGAGCCGGCTTGTCGGATAGCCGATGCCGTGAATCGTGAGCGTCTCCACCATCTGATGACCGACGCTCCGGCGCGGATCGAGCGCGCCCATCGTATCCTGCGAAATAACCTGCAGATGTTTTGCCAGCCCGCGCCGGTTCGGCTTCATCAGGCTTTTGAAGGGCTGATCGAACAACGTGATTTCGCCTGAGGTTGGCATACGATCGCCGCAGAGCAGCGAGGCAAGCGTGGACTTGCCGCAACCGGACTCGCCGATGAGACCGAGTGTTTCGCCGGGTCTCAATTCCAGGCTCACATCCTTGATCGCATGAAACCCCTTGGCCCGTCCTGGCCAAAGGGAAAAGCCGGGCGCATAGGAAAATTGCAGATCACGAGCCGCGAGTGCGACGCCAGCCTCCTTTGCATCAGAGGCGATTTGCTTCTCAGGCATCATGGGAACTCCACGGATTGAAGCAGGCAAGCGCTGCCGTACCCGCAATCAATGGCGGGACCATTGTCGCGCAATTCGTCTCTGCACGCGGACAACGGGGTGCAAAGGCGCAGGCCTGCGGCGGATCGTCATGCAGCTTCAGCTCGCCGGGAATGTCCGCAAGCCTTTCCAGCGGCCTGCCGCGTCCGGGCATGGCCTCCAGCAGCAGCCTTGTATAGGGATGGCGCGGATTGTCGTAGAGATCGTCGGTGCGGTTGATCTCGACCAGCGACCCCGCGTACATGACTGCGATGCGGTCGCAGACTTCGGCGACGAGATCGAGATCGTGGCTGATGAAGATCATTGGAATCCCACGCTCTCGCACTGCCTTGACCAGGAGAGCGATGACCTGCGCCTGCACGGTCACATCAAGCGCCGTGGTCGGCTCGTCGGCAATGATCAATCGCGGCTGCATGGCAAGCGCCGTGGCAATCATAACGCGTTGGCACATGCCGCCGGAAAATTGCGCGGGATAGGCATTGTAGCGCGTCTCCGGCTGGGGAATCGCTACCTCCGCCAGAAGCCGAAGCGCTTCGTCCCTGGCTTCCCTTGCGGACATGCCGGCGCTGACCGCCGCCTCGGCGATCTGAGAGCCGATTGTGCGCACCGGATCGAGGCAGGAGACGGGCTCCTGAAAGATCAGCCCGATCGGCGGCAGCTTCACACTTGACCGCGGACCGAGCTCGGCCGCGTCATACATGGCATCCTGGAAGGAAATATAGCCCGTGGCGCTGGCGCTCGGCCCGAGAAGACCGGCAAGCGCCAGGCAGGTGAGGCTCTTTCCCGATCCGCTCTCGCCAACGATGCCGAGGATCTCACCCTCGGCAAGGTCGAAAGACACGTTGTTGACCGGATGAAACCGTCCGGCGCCCGTTCTGAACGAGACACTCAGATTGTCGACCGAAAGAACGGGCGTCGCCATGACGAGCAGCTCAGCTCTTCTGCTCTTCGAAGGCAAGGCTGCCGGCGCCGAGATCCATCTGGAAGGCCGGCAGAGGCTGCCACTTGATGCCCTTGCGAATGCCGAAGAAGACAGCGTTCTGATGGAGGACAGTCTCGCCCGGATCTTCCCACTCGATCAGATGCAGCATGTCGCGGAATATCTTGGCGCGGTCGGTCGGATCGACGGCCTGTTCCATCTTGGCGCCGAGGGCATCGAAATCGGCATTCTGCCAGATCTTGAACGAGCTCAGATTACCTGCCGAGCTGAACTGCGTGAAGAAGGAGATATAGGGGTCCGGTACCTGGCCGGTGCTCGACCAGTTGCCGGTCGCGCGGGTCGACGAGGCCTCAAACAGTTTGCCTGATTCCACGAACTTCATCTTGGCATTGACGCCGACAGCCTGCCACATGGCAACAACGGCCTGCGTGACCGGGTTTTCCGCTGTGTAGTAATTGTTCTGCGAGCGGATCTCGATTTCCTCGCCATTATAGCCGGCATCCTTCAGGAGCTGCATGGCCTGGTCCGGATCATATTTGTAGGCAGGATAATCCTTGAGATAGACCGGACCGTAGAGCTCGAACTGCAGGCCGTTCGGCACCCTGGTGCGACCGTTCCAGATCGTGTCCACGATCGCCTGGCGATCGATGGCGAGGATGAGTGCCTGGCGAACGCGCGGGTCCTTCAGCGCCGGATTGTTCTTGTCGAAGAACAGGATGCGGTTGTTCGGCACCGGCCCGCCGACGATTTCGTGATCGGTGCTCGCTGTGACGACCGAGAGCTGATCCGGCGGCAGGTCCGTCGCAATGTCGTAGTCGCCGGCCAGCAGACCGGCGATGCGCGAGGAAACCTCGGGCACGATGCGCAAGGTCACGCGCTTGGCGGCCGGCTTGCCGCGATAGGCCTGATCGTGTGCGGCGAGAACGACGCTCTCATTGGCCGTATAGCTTTCGACCTTGTAGGGGCCGGCGCCGACCGGCTTCTGCCGCCAGATCGTCCAGTTACCGCCATTCTTCTGCCAGGCATCCTTGCTGATGACCACGGCCGCGTAAGATGCAAGGCGCTGCAGGAAGATCGGATCCTGGAACTTGGTGACGAAGCGGACCGTCAGCGAATCCACCACTTCGACATGGTCGAGGCTGCTGAAATTGGTGCGATAGGTCGGATAACCCGGTGCGTCCTTGTTCAGGAGCCGCTCAGGCCCGAAGGAGAAGGCGACGTCCTCGGCGGTCATCTCGCGGCCATCATGGAAGATCACGCCGGGGCGCAGCTTCATTTCGAGTACGGTCGGCGAAACCCAGGTCCAGGACGTCGCGAGATTGGGTTTCACCGAGAAATCGCCGCGCATGTCCAGCGCGAGCACCGTTTCGTGGATGGAAAAGTTATTGCGGAAGGCGACGTTGCTGGCGGCATCGACGGGCTCCTGCGACACCGGATTCATCTGAACGGCGATGCGCAGTTCAGGCCTCTTGTCAGTGCCGGCATCGGCCGAGGCCGACAACGCTGGGACAAAAGCGCTGAGGCCGGCCGCGGCTCCAATCAGAAGGGTTGTGCGGCGGGTAACCGGGCTGTTGAAGCCGCTGGGCAGGTAATCGGACATCGGCACACTTTCCTGTTAAAGCAATTTATAAATCGCCGCACAAACGTTTGCGCATATGAAATACGACCACTTGCGTTCAAGATCGTCTTTTCTTTTACGCAAGGGAAAGTGGCCGCAAGCTAGGCGAGCTCGATGACGCACGTATGACAAGTTCGGGGGTGACGAACCGCATCGGACGCTTTGCAACGCGTGCGTCCATCGGAAGGTTCGAAAGCTCAACCAGAAGATCGAGCGAGGCTTCGCACAGGGCATCTGTCGGCTGGGCGACCGTCGTCAGCGGCGGAGCCCAATAGGCGGTGTCGGGCACGTTGTCATAGCCGACGACGGAAATATCTGCGGGGATCTGCAGGCCGAGATCGCGCAGGAAGGCGACAACCTCGATGGCAAGCCCGTCACTGCCGCAGATCAGAGCCGTCGGGCGTTCCGACGATGCCAGGAGATCGGCAAAGAGCGTGCGGTCGTGCTCGCCCCTCTCAAAGGAGATGATATCACCGGCGATCAAGCCAGCACTGCCGGCAATCGCATCCTGGAAAATCGACATCCGATCGCGAAGCGCGCTACGGCTGATGCGGTAGACGAAGGAAATGCGGCGGTGGCCGAGCTCCACAAGGTGATCAAGCAGCAGTCTAATGCCAAGCCGATCATCGGTTAGAACCGCAGGAAGCGGCCCTGTCAGCCCCGCACCGAGCGTCACATGCGCCTTACCTATGAGATCAAGGTGATCGCAGAGCGCCTGCTGGCCCGGAAGGTCGCTCACCATGATGACGCCGTCGAAGAAATCCTGTTGAAACAAGCGCAGCTGGCCGGCGATTTCGCCGGCCTCCGTCTTGGCTTGCGCGACCAGGAGTTCCACGCCCCGACGTTGGGCCACGATTTGCAGGCGGCTTGTCAGATGCGGCTGATAGTGGCCCGACAGGCTGTTGACGATCGCCCCGAAGACGCCGGTTCTGTGTGTTCTCAGCGATGTTGCGAGACGGTTGACAACGTAGCCGAGGCTGCTCGCCGCCTCCCTGACACGATCCTGCGTCTCCAGGCGGATGCGGCTGTCGACCTGACCATTCAGGACGCGCGATACGGTCGTAGCCGACACGCCGGCCAACCGGGCGACGTCCAGAATGCCGATTCTTTTGGGTGCTTTCATACAGTCTGCCGAAATTTTTCGCGCCGCGCCGCGCCGGCGCAAGGGGGTCCCAGAAGTCTTGCCCCACTTGCTTCCAGACGCAAGATCACATTTCGACTTCGAGCGAAATTTTCATAGGCGACTATGAATCACGAATTTCATAGCTGCTCCAAAGACTGCTAAATCAGGATGGCATAGCGCCGTCCTTAAGATGATGCCCAGAGCAATTCATGAGACCGTCACGGCTGTGACGCAAAGTAGGATAGAGCCACTCAACCGGCCAAACCACCAGACGCGCCCGATTAAGGCTTCGCGGTCAGGTATCGGCGCAAATCCGATACGCCGCAGTAAGAGGAACAGAAGCAACCATCCAGGGAGAGGGATAATGAACATAAATCTGATCGTGCATCCCGGTGTCGATAGTGCTCTTATCGCCTGGCGCAGCGACTTCATCGACCAGTGCCGTGGCTTTGCCCTGCGGCGGAAGATCAAGCGGGCGGCTGGAAGCCCGCGAAGCCCCAACACGGTCTCCGATGTCGACGCCGATGGCTATCATGAGGAGATCGTTGCCAGCTGGGTCGGCTTCGCCGACGGACCTCCCGTCGAGGAAGGCACACGCAAGCCGACCACGGAATGGCCGATTCAGAAATATCTCTGGTCCGATTTCGCCGTCAATCCGGGCGATATCGTCGCCTACCGGGTCTCCGCCATGATCGGACCCGAGACGGCGTTGCAGGAATCGGCCGATCACGTATCGGACTGGAGCGAGGCCATGCAGATCGGGGCCGAAACCAGCGGCCATGTCAGCTGCTATTTCAATCGCGGCATCGTCGCCAGCCAGTGGCTTGCACGCCTATTGCCCGAAGAGGCTCCCACCACCAAACTCAAGAAGGCGATCGCCAACCCCGAGGACCCGATCCGCCAGTTCCTTGCAGGGCCGATCCGCGACAAGCTGGTCTCGCTCCTCAATGATATCAGGTCGAGCGGCGGGCATATCTATGCGGCCCTGTTCGAGCTGGATGATCCGGAGCTTATTCCCCTGCTGCAGGGCTTCAAGAAGCGCGCTCATATCGTGCTTGGCAATGGCAGCGTCAAGAAAAAGGGCGAGGACGAAAACGAAGATGCTCGATCCGACCTGTCTTCCTGCGATGTCAGGGATCGCATGAGCGCGCCGCGGGCGCTGGCGCACAATAAATTCCTGGTCATCTGCGGCGCCGACAAATCGCCGCAGGCCGTATGGACCGGCAGCACGAACTGGACGATGACCGGCCTTTGCACGCAGGCCAACAATGCGCTTCTGATCGACAATCCGGCCATCGCACAATTCTACCTGGAGCAGTGGAAGACGCTTGCCACCGACGGCAATGATTCGCCGCCCGCCCTCTATCAAAGCAATGCCGAGCCCAGAACAACGCCCAAGGCCAAGAATACGACAGTCTGGTTCACGCCCATGCGCGAAGGGCTTGATCTCGAACAGGCAAGCGAGCTGATCCGCGGTGCCCAGCAGGGCATCCTGTTCGCCATGTTCAATCCCGGGCCTCGCGGCACGCTTCTCAACGACATCATCGAGCTTGCCTCGCCGTCGAGCCCTTCGTTCAAGCCCGATCTCTACATCCAGGGGGTGGTCAACCAGAACCCCGGCACGGCAAAGAACCCGGTCGTGCTGTTCAACAGAGGCGAGAGGATCGATGCCAATGCGGACGTCGTGCTGCCCGCCGCTATCTCCGGCCGGTTTGCCTATTGGCAGAAGGAAGTTCTGAAGCTGCCAACGGCCCATGCCATGGTCCACAGCAAGGTGGTCATCGTCGATCCATATGGTCCCAATCCCGTCGTCATGACCGGCTCCCACAATATGGGTCCGAAGGCGAGCGGCGTGAACGACGAGAACCTGGTAATCATCACCGGCAACGGCGATCTTGCCAGCCAATATGCCGGCAAGATCATGGAAATCTATGCCCAGTACCGTTGGCGGCAATCCGTCCAAAAACAGGGCGGCGCGCCCAAGTGGACCGGTCTTGCCAATGATGACAGCTGGCAGATCAAATCGCCGGATCAGCCCTATGACAAACGCCGCATACGCGAGCTCGACTTCTGGTTCGGCAAGAATGACACCGCCTGATGCCTGGCCTGACATCGCGTAGAGGCTAATCCGGGATCGCAACCGATTATTTGCTTCGGGATGAATGAAGTTGCGATCCCCTTGCCCGTGTAGCTCGGTCCGGTCGAGCATTTGTAATGCCGACGCAATCTTCGGCTTCTAGTGGCTTGGCAACAATCTGGATTCCCCAATGTTGCTCCGCTATGCTTTTCCCGTTCCTATTTTTATCGGCGCTTTGGCACTCACGGGGTGGGCTTTCCCTATTCTCAAAAGCCATACCGTCCGGCCAGACGAGATGGCAACGCCATATCCCGGGGCGTTTGCCGACATGCGTCATCTCACGTCCGAACGACAGGATCCTGCAGGGTATAGGATTGCCGGCGATGCCGTACCGACTGGTTCCGGCGGCGAGTATCGTCAGGCTCCATCGTGTGGTGACAGTAACGCGCCTTCGCCACCCGGCTATTTCGAACGGGCCAGGATGCTTCTATACCTTCTGCGGACGCGCCACCGGCGAAAATAGGCCGGCCATGAGGCTACGCAAGCGAATACGAGGCATGAATGATCCCGCCGCTGCAGCATCAGTTGCCGGACCCTCCCCGCCCACCGAAGCCGCCAGCCATCCATTCGGGCAGGTTAAATAAACCTCTGGTAGCTGATATGATATTCACTATCGGCTTGGATGCCACCCCCGAGCCGACTACCGCAGCGTCCGGCGAGACTGCATGCCCTCGCAGTGTCGTCGGACACCCTCCCCTAAAACCGCGCCCATTTCGACCGGCTTATGCCGCCCGCCCCGCATTGCGGCCGGAAAAGATGCATCCTCCCAGGAATGTGCCCTTCAACGCATTGTAGCCGTGATATCCGCCGCCGCCGAAGCCTGCGGCCTCGCCGCAGACATACAATCCCGGGATGAGTGCGCCGCTCCGCCCGAGCGCCTGGCTATTCAGATCGGTTTCGAGACCGCCAAGAGATTTCCGCGTCAGAATATGGAGGCGCACGGCGATCAATGGACCTGCCTTCGCATCCAATATGCGATGCGGAGGGGCCGTGCGCATGAAGCGATCACCGAGATAGCCGCGCGCCTGTCGCAAGGCTACGATCTGCGCATCCTTGGCAAAGGGGTTATCCAATTCGCGGTCGCGGGCTTCGATCTGCCTGCGCAGATGGGCAAGATCGAGCGGACGATCGCCGATACGGTTCATGCCGGCCACCAGCTCTTCCAGCGTTTCGGCAACGACGAAATCCCTGCCCTTCACCTTGAAGGCTTCCACCGGCGGAGGCGCCGATCGCCCAAGGCGGCTGCGCAGAAGAAGCCCGATATCGCGCCCGGTAAGATCCGGGTTCTGCTCAGAGCCTGAAAGGGCAAATTCCTTCTTGACGATTTTCTGCGTGGTCACGAACCAGCTGTAGCTATGCCCGAGCTTGCAGATGTGCTGCAGCGTCGAAAGGCTGTCGAAGCCCGGCAGGCAAGGTGCCGGCATGCGATTGCCATTGGCGTCGAACCAGAGCGAGGACGGCCCCGGCAGGATGCGAATGCCGTGGTTCGGCCAGATCGGGTCCCAGTTGGCAATGCCTTCGGTATAGTGCCACATGCGGTCGCCGTTGATCGGCCGCGCGCCGGCTGCCTCGGCATGACTGATCATCAAGCCATCCACGTGATGGGGCACGCCGCTCAGCATCCGCTCCGGGGGTGCGCCAAGGCGTTCGACGGGCCAGGCGCGGCGAACCAGTTCCGGATTGCCGCCGATGCCGCCGCTTGCCACGATCACGGCGCCCTCGATGCGGAAGTCGCCGACAACATCACGGTTCGATTGCTGACCGCGGCGGATATTGTCCTCGGCGAGGATCTCGCCCTCCACGCCGAAAATGCCGTCTTCATCACCGACCAATCGTGTCACGCGCCGCCGGAACAAGAGCTCGATCTTGCCGTCCTTCTCCGCCGCCAAAACCCTTTTTACGAATGGATCGAGAACGCCAGGACCTGTACCCCAGGTGACATGGAAGCGCGGCACGGAATTGCCGTGCCCGTCGGCAAGGCCTCCGCCGCGTTCTGCCCAGCCGACAATCGGAAACCAGCGCATGCCAAGCCCATGCAGCCAGCTGCGCATCTCGCCGGCGGCGAAATTGAGGTAGGCCTCTGCCCAGGCACGCGGCCAGAAGTCCTCCGGTCGGTCGAAGGCCGCAGCGCCCAACCAATCCTGACGGGCGAGATCGAGACTGTCGCGAATGCGCATCCGCCGTTGTTCCGGCGTATCGATCATGAACAGCCCGCCGAGAGACCAGAAGGCCTGTCCACCGAGACTTGCCCGAGGCTCCTGATCGACAAGGATCACCCGTTTCCCACGCTCTAGCAGCTCGCAAGCCGCAACAAGGCCTGACAGGCCTGTTCCAACGATCACCACATCAGCATGACTGCTCATTCGTTTCCCCCTCCGCGAATAGCATATCAATTAGAGAGCTTAATGAAGCTTACGTAAAAGTAAAACGAATGTCAGAGCTGACGACCATCCAGAATCGATCCACCAAGCCTGCATTTCGTCTCCACGAAACCTGCACGGTGTTCATGTTGTCTTCCGACACTGACAGCGATCAATCGCCGTTTTTGTTGATGCGGTTGCCACTGTCGACACGAAAGGAACCCTCAGCAGGCATGGGCCTCCGAGGGAGTGACGAACGACATCGGAAGCCCCTCCAGGGAAACATGAAACATCATGTACAAGCAGAAGACGCCCACGCTTATCGATTGGCTTTTCATGTTGGCGCGTCTGGCACCGATCATCATGGTTTACCTGTGGCCGATATTCCTTCGTTTCATTCTAGGCACTGTCTTTTTTGTCGCGCTCGCCGCGCTGATGTATCATTTGGTTGACGTGGAACCGAACTTCTCGGTGTATGACTCTTCTCCACAAGTGGCTCCGCTTACTCGCGAGCGGTAATCTTCTCCTTGGGAGGTCGAACCAAATGGCGCCCCTTCGGCATAACGAAAGCCTCGTCCCCGCAATTGACTGGCGGAGGGAAATCACGACAGAGTAGATGCCCACACGGCCTTCTCCACCGCATCGGCTTGCCTGACATCGGAAAAGGCAATACCCGATTGCTTAACAGGAGAGGAGCAGCAGCCATGGGCAAGCTTCCCGACATGACGAAACATCGCGGCTTTCCTTCCGGCATGCCGGGTACAGGTGTGCAATTCACCATTCGCCGCGCAAACCCCAAGGGCGTGACGCCGATCAAGAAACTGCCACGCCGCGCGCGGCCGGGAACGCAGGAACACCGGATCGACGCCGCATTCCTGCATGCGCTCTGGCACTATTTCGGAGCAGAACCTTTCGAGCGCGGCAATCTCGACGCTGCTCGGCTCAACCTGCTCTTCGGGCGCGAGGTGCTGCCCGCAGACAAGGATTTCGATCCGCTCTCCTATGAAGCCATGCTCGTCATCAACGAGAAAGTGGCGCGCGAAAGCTTCCCCGAAGCATTCGAAGATGTGATGGAGATCTGACGGCACACGCAGGCGCGAAGCCCTCCTTAACGGGCGGCAATGGAAGTACCGCGCCGCGGAGCCATGTCGATAAGGATGGCATGCGGCTCTATGCCCGGTTGCCTCCGGGCTGGAGCGCGCGAACTTATGGTAGTCGACACTCTTCATTTGAGGCTGACATGAACGACGATGTGGATGGCCTGAAGGCAAAGCTCGTCACGCATCACGATTAAGTCCGGCAGCACGGCGAGGATATGCCGGAAGTTCGCGACTGGCGGTGGAAACGATAGAACTGGCATGACTTCGACAACAAGCCGAGAACACCGCCGTGCAGCGGCCAAACCTTACGATTTGGACGCGTGTTCCGGCTTTCCCTTTTGCTTGGTGGAGGCTATGTCGCGAAGCTCCTTCTCGCTCATGGAGTCGACCATGCTCTTCGACGCCCCCTTCAGTTCGCTCTTCTTTCTTTCGCCGCGTTTGGCGGCGAGCGCCGTACCGGCAGCCATTTGCTGTGATTTCGACTTTGCTGGCATGATGACATCTCCTTTGGATTAGGTTGAAATTTGCCGCCGCCGATCGTGTCCGCTTGCAAGGCGCGACTTACGCTTGGTAGCTGCCGGTAAGACTTGCTTCTGCAAGCGTGTGTTTCTTCACCTTCTGCC
The DNA here is from genome assembly GCF_014194925.1 of Rhizobium sp. BK491. NCBI lineage: Bacteria > Pseudomonadati > Pseudomonadota > Alphaproteobacteria > Hyphomicrobiales > Rhizobiaceae > Rhizobium > Rhizobium sp. BK491. The sequence goes on along the minus strand of NZ_JACIAR010000003.1, from coordinate 104,833 downwards.
ACATGACTTCCGCGCCGGCGGCCTCGGGAAGGGTCACCCTCGGTACATCAAGCGCGGCAAGCCGGAAAATATACCGATGGGGTGGATCGCCCGCAGGCGGTCGTGGACCATCATAGCGGGCATTGCCGAAATCGTTCCTGTAGAAACGCAGCGCCTGTTCCTGCATCGTATCTAGACTTTCAACCAGGCCAGTCCATTGCGCTGGGATATTGGCGATACCACAGTGACGAAATGTTCCGCTCGGGGCATCCGGATCCTCGACGATCAGTGCGAAGCTTTGGGTTTTCTCCGGCGCGCCGCCCCAGGCAAGAGGCGGGAATATATTTTCCCCTTCCAGGGCATATTTGCGCGGTATGGGCGTACCCTCGGCAAAGGCCTTGCTGATCAATGTCAAAGCCATTCGATCCTCCTTTTATCATCGCAGATTCATGAGCCTGTGAACCTCTGAAACTAAGGTGGAACACATCAGAATCACTATTGTTCCCCATGGAACCATCGCTCGCCCCAGTTGTTTAGAACATCCACGAAGGAGGAAAAGATGGCGGATGAACGGTTCGAGTGGATCAGCAGACGGGCCTATGCGATTTGGGAAGCGGCCGGGCGCCCTTGGGGCTGCAGCCAGCATCATTGGGAGCAGGCAGCGAAGGAACGCGAGATCATGGAGAGAACGCGCGCATCGGCAGATGGCGAAGAAATACTCGCAAGATTCAGAAAAGCCCCCGCGAAGCACCAGCCCGACGGCGACGGTCAGGAACCCGAGGGAAAAACGCAGTCCGGCGCCCGGCGCGCCGGATAATAGACGTCCGCTTTTTTGCTGGATAAGGCCAACAATCAGATGCGCCAGGAGCTGACCTGTCGACGGACTCATTGATCCTGCGATTTCATCTGCAATTCAAAAGTCCCCTAATTCTGCGTTCCGTCACGGTTCGGCTGGGCCGGCGTGCTCTTCGTGCCCTGCTGATTGTTTTCCGTGCGATCGGTAGGCGCTGGCTGGGCCGTCTGGCCGGCTGGCGGCGTGTTGTCTACGGTGCCCGCCTGCGGCTGTCCGCTGGAGGAGCTAATCGTCGGCGACGCATTCTGAGGTTTGCCTGGTTCGATGTAACGACCCCAGATTTCCACGCCAACCCATATGATTGCCGCCAGAACCAGCGCTGTCACCAGCACGGTGAACAGATTTGTTCCCCGCACGCCCTGCCGGGCTTCAGTCGCGGATAGTGGTTTCGTCTGTTCCCGGGGCTTCTTCTGTTCGTCGAACGTCATAGCAAGCCTCCATCTATTGCAAATTTCATATCGACCTAACCAAAACACCCGGCGATAGTTCCAGAGGGGCACCAAGGAATTGGGTCGAAGCGGAACAACAGGGAAAGCCCAGCGTTAGCCCAATAAGGTTGCAGATCGTGCCAAGTGGACGCGATGGTGCTGAAGAATATGGAGATTTTTCCGCTTTCTCTCCATAGCCAACGAAACGGCAGTCGAGCTTCCTATCCATCCGATCTGCAGCCCCTCCAACATTTACGGAGGGTGAACAATGCCCATGAATACCGTCAACGCGATGACGCCGCAAAAATTGTCGACCCTGGCGGCGCGCGCGCGCCTGAGGGCTGGTCGACCGCGCCAGTGGAACGGTTGGGACCTGACTGAAAGCGGCCGCCTGCTGTTGATCGCAACGATAACGGCTGCCATGTCCTGGAATTTTGCCATCGCGCAGCAATCGAACGATGATCGCTGCAAAGCGGAAGAAACCAACCGCCAGACTGATGGCCAGCAGGCGCAAGGCGAACAGACGCCGCCGGCTACGCATAATCCCAGCCGGAAACTGTCCGACTGTGGCGGTGTGCTGAAACCGCCGTCAGTCGGCGACAGCAAGATGGAAAAGCCCGCGCCGCAGGTGGGCAACACTCCCGTCATCAAGCCTGGCAACACAGAACAGCAGGACAATCAACAGCCGGGCAAATGAGACTGATCCGTCAGGGTTTGGGTTCTGGCTGCTCGATGGGGCCGTTCTTAACGGCGCCGCTATCTCGGCCGTCGCTTGACGTAAACGGCTTGATGACGAGAATCGCCAGAACGGACGCGACCATGAGGCCGAAGATGACGAGCAATAGCATCCGCATCTGAAATGCCTTACGCCCGCTGCGATTTGCGGACGGCAAGGTTGCTGTCGTGCCCGATAATGCCGCCGGCCTGCCGGGATAGCGCTTCCGCACGCTGCTTGGCCTCGTGATTTTCAACGGAACCTTCAATAACGACGCGCCCGTGACTGACGGTCACGAAGATACTGGTCTCATCGAGCAGTTGATCGGCTTTCAGCCTGCTCTCGATTTCCGTTCGTATTTCAACGTCTGTTCTCTCCGGCGTCGATGCGTAAGGGGGTTCGGATCGTGTATCTCCGCTGGCCTCTTCTGATCCGGAAGCTGCCCTCACTTCCGAGATTTTGCCGGAAACTTCATCAGCCATCTGCCTGCGCAATAGATCATGCGTAGCCGAATCTTCGCAGCGCGCATCGTCGGTTCCATTTTCGGGCCGTAGTTCTATTGGCGAGGCTTCTCCTGCCCGCTGTTCGGACTCGATATCCCCGGACCCACCGGCTGCCTGGTCGAGTGCCTGCACGGTGCGCGTATCGCCACGACGCGGGGAACCCCTTGCGTTTGACCTATCGCTGATTTTGGTCATGGTTTTCTCCCTGTTCGATGAGGGCTTAACCTTTGCCGCTCCGGAATGTTCCGGTCTCAGGGCTTGCGTCAGGCCCCTGTCGTCAGCATTTCGAAGGATACCACCTTGTAATGTTCCTCAAGGGACGCAAGCAATTGCGCACCACCGCCATCCGGTCCCGCCTGCCGCCATCGCACCTCGTAGGAAATATGCGTTGTCGCGTCGCTCGGCCCTGTCCTGCAGCCGATGAAGGAGAAAGCATATCCGAGCGGTTCCAGCGCTGCTTGCGCATCGGCGATCGCAACGCCTGCATCGCGAGGCAACTCGATCACGAGGCGCGCCTTCTGCTTGCGTGGCATCAGCCTGTCGAACTGTTTGAAAGGCGATAGCACGATGAAGGCGATAATGGCCCCGGCGGAACCCACGATCACTTGACCGCCGCCGATGCACAGGCCGACTGCCGTCATGATCCACAAGGTCGCCGCCGTCGTTACGCCGGTGATCAGGTCGCCACGCTTGAGAATGGCGCCGCCACCGATGAAGCCGACACCCGTCAGCACGCCGAGCGGAAAGCGCAGCACATCCATCGAAGCGAATGATTGCGACGTCTTGCCCAGAGTGGATAGAAGTAGATTGGCCTGGATCATCGACAGGCATGCGGCGAGCCCGACCAGGATCGTCGTGCGAAACCCGGCGGCATGACCACCCATTTCCCGATTGATACCGATCAGCCCTCCGGCTGCGACGACCAGCAGCAGACGGAGGGCGATATCCAGCCAGTCCGCGTCTATTGGCATAGTGTCGGTCAGGTCAGGCACGATGTCCTCCCAAGGGAGCGTCATCAGCAAATTTCAGTGGGGAACATCGCAAACGACATTTCGTTCCATCTTCGATGGAAGGTGCGCGTGAAAAACATAATAGAAGCAGCATGATGCTCTACCGCGTCATTGTCACCTCGGGAAAAGCGCTTGAGCCCGTGGGCCGCTTGCCGGATTGCGCCGCGAGCCGCCTCTCGCGCGTCAGGCCTTTGCTTTTTCCAGCCGCATCGCGAAATATATCACGTTGCCCGTGAGGACAGGCGAGCGGCACGCTGTCTTCGGTTGGCATCCAGCGCCCGTCGAAAATCGAGGTCGGTTCTCGCATGGTGACGGAGGTCGTCGAGAAAACGAGAGATATCTTCGAGCGTATCGACGACGACATATCGCAGACCACCGCCGGCATCGATCAGATCGTGGCCGATGCTGACGCCGAAGCCGTTGGCTACCTTGCGAAACCAGGCCGAGCGCCAGCGCTTGAAACCATCGGGGTCCGACTGAAACTCCGCGAGCAGCATCTTTTGCTGATCAAGCCGCGCAAGGAATGTTTCAACCACATCCTGTGAGCCGGCCTTCGGCCTTTCCGCCTTCCTTGCCAGCCATTTTTCAAGAAGCTGAGAGTTGGGCTGCGGCGCTATCGCTTCATCGCGCTCCATCAGAGCCGCGGAATCAATATCCAGGCGCTCCGCGCCGCCCTTGTGCTGGGCCTCATCCACGGACGAACCTGCTTGTATCTCCTGCTGCAAAGCCAAGGTCTGCTTGAGGTCGGCGGCAAGCTCTCCCCAAATGGATCTCGATGATTCAGCCGATCTTGCTTTCATCCGGCGGGAGGTTTTGACTTCGATGATAAAGGGCTTTGTCTGTTTAACCATGATGCTTCGATATGTGCCCGATGATGGAGCGCAGTTGATGGACAATCACTATGAATAAGAGGCTGGCATTCTCTGGGAGCAACACCGCAGCATGGCGATCGTCCGCGAATATTGAAGGTCTAGGCCCTACACCAAACCGCTTGATGAAGCAATCTCCGCCGCCGCCTCATCCCAAATGGGCATCAATGCATCGCGACCTGATCTGCGTCACGGGCGTATGGCATAAGTCGGGACGATCATCGGGAGGGCCCCTTTGACGGCACTCATGTCTGCGAATCAACGATCGTGTAATCGGACCATTCGATGCGCACCACAACCATTGCAATGCCTCTACCGCGACAATACAATCTTAGTGCATTCAAAATGAAACAAACGAGGTGGTGGCAGTCTGTTTAAACTGCATATGTCTTAGCAATCATTGCTAAATATGAAGATCTCGTAATATATTCGCTTAAAGCGGCTGCCGCCTTCTGGTAAGTTATCACTTGCGCGCGTACGCTCGATGAGATTGCGATCATTGATAGGCGTGCTCCGATGCCAACGGACCAGTTCAAACTGCACAATGCCCGGATTTTGCGCGGCCGGCTTGGGGAGGACGAGGCCATATGCCCGAGAACCGAGTGGATCGGTCGCAGCAAACTCTCTACGGGTCCGAATCCGACAACGGTTTAGAGGCGACGGTCTCGCTTTGGGATCTGGATTTCAAACTACTCGATTGCTCGAAGCGATTCAAAGAGCATATCGGTCTTGCGCCCCGGAGCGAGGTATCCTTGTGGGAAGCCTATCCCGCGCTTGCGAAGCCGACGCTTGCCGAGCTTATTCATAAAGTCATAGACACAGGCGAACCTTGCACGATCCAGTTCGACGATCCGACGCAGGGAAAGCGCCGCTTGCTCGCCTCCCGTATTCGAGTGGGGCTTCTGATCGTCGAAACCAATGGAGCACATGAAAGCCCATCGTCCGAAGACAATGAAAAAGCACAGCTCATCCATCAGGCAACGCACGATGTCCTCACCGGACTGCCCAATCGCCGCCAATTCAGCGCGGCTCTGACGCAACTGCTTCCGGTTACCGGCAAGGTTGGGCCGGCGCTGATGCAGCTCGACCTCGATGATTTCAAGCCCGTCAACGACACACTTGGCCACGGAGCCGGCGATATCGTACTGAAACTCGCCGCCGAGAGGATTACGAAAGCACTCGGCCGCGGCGGAACGGCCTACCGTCTCGCTGGCGATGAATTCGCCATCATCCAGATCGGTCCGCAGCAGGCCCTGGAGGCGGAACGGTTGGCAGACGCGCTGGTGGCCGAATTCAAAAAGCCGTTCACGGTCAACGGCATCTCTCTCTTCGTCGGCGTCAGCGTGGGGATCGCAATCGCGCCGCGCGACGGCAACGAGGGAGAACAGCTGATGAAGGCTGCCGATGTCGCCCTTTATGCCGCTAAGAAGGAAGGGCGACGGCGGGCGCGGACGTTCGATCCGGCCATGCTGATCGTGGTCGAACAAAGGGAGCTGCTGCGGCGCAGCCTTCGCGTGGCGCTGCAGCGCGATGAGTTCTTCATCGAATATCAGCCGCTGGTGGAGCCTCCGTCCAACGTGGTCGGCTTCGAGGCGCTCCTACGCTGGCGGCACCCGACCCTCGGGGTCATTCCGCCGGCAGCTTTCATTCCAATGGCCGAAGCCGATGGTCTCATGCGTGAAATCGGCCAGTGGATGCTGGAGGAAGCCTGCCGCGAGGCCTTGGCATGGCCGGATCACTATACGCTTGCCGTCAATCTTTCTCCGGCGGAGTTCCTGACGCCGGGCCTCACCGATCGCGTTTCTCAAACGCTGGATATCGTCGGATTTCCAGCCGAGCGCCTGGAACTGGAAATCACCGAAGGCGTGCTTCTGGAGCGGACCATCAACAATCTCGACACGCTGAACACGCTTAACGTGCTCGGCATTCAGATTTCCCTCGATGATTTCGGCACCGAATATTCCTCGCTCAGCTACCTCAAGAATTTCCCCTTCGATACGATCAAGATCGATCGCTATTTCATCAGGGATCTTTTGCAGGACGGCAAAAGCCAGGCCATTGTGCGCTCCGTCATCGGCCTTGCACATGGCCTGGGCATGCGGGTGACGGCGGAGGGTGTCGAGACGCGGCAACAGGCGGCCTGGCTCCAGCAGGAGGGCTGCGACCGCCTGCAAGGCTATAGCATCAGCCCTCCGCTGAGCGCCGACAAGCTTGATGATTTCATAAGGCAGGGTGCACGCGATCAGTCGGCCGCGACATTCGACGAATTTCACGCAAGTCCGTGAGTTTTTGAAGCGCATTTCATTCGGGAATTTTTCGAGAGGATACCATGCGGGTGCAAGTGGACGCGGCTTTCGAGCCATTGCTTGAACTGGAAATGGAGATGGCGACCCTTGTGGCAGACTGGTCGAATTGCGATCAATGTGCCTCTTACGTGGCTCGCATGGTCAGCCACGATCGGCACGATCCCATCCGTCATGCGAACCTGCTTTCGGCAGCCCTGAACGAGCTTTTCGAAATGTCGTTCCACGCCAGAGAAAGCGGCGGTACCCTTACCTTTCGCGTCTACCGGAATGGCTCGATCGAACGGATCGAACTGGCCTTTCCCTGCTCGGCCGAGCAGCGCAATTTGTATGAAACCATCGTCCAGCGCATTAGAAGCGGCCAGGCGCTCGCAAACTATCTCGATGTCATCACCGACGACACCGCGGGTGCCGAGCAGGCGATCCTCCTCGGCCTTGCCGTCAATTACGATGCCGACATCGAGCTGTCCATTCGGGATAAGGGAACAACGACTTTCGTGGTAGACCTCGCGCTCGAAAGGCTACTCAATTGAACAACCGCTCCTCTGGCCGTTTCACAGCGCAATTCGATGCCAACAATCAAGAATTCTCTCTATCCGGAGTTCTGAGGCCACATTCAGTTGCCGAGCTTGCCGATGATCTCGCCCTGTTGCGCAACGGCATCGAAACGGTGAACGGCGTCTGCTACGTCAATCTGAAACGCGTCATCCACATGAACAATACGGCGTTCCGTGCCCTGACGCGTGTCCTACTCGATGCCACGCGATCGAGGCCGGATCTCAAACTGACGGTCGTAGCTTCCAGTGTCGTTGCATGGGCATCGCGACTGTTTCGCCATTTGAGCGATCTGTCACCCAACATTATCGTCGAGATCTATGATTCCGCCTTCTATCCCGGGCAGACATTCGTGGAGAATCAGAGCTTCATCCCGATCCTGCGAACCCAGACGAAGATGACCTGGCGTCACGAGCGCGAGATATTGCCGCGGCACGGCCTTCGAGAGGGTTTGCATATCGCCGACATCTGCTGCGGCATCGGCGATTTCGCCATGCTGCTGCGGAAGGATTTCAAACCCGCGCGGATCGTTGCCCTCGACCATTCGATCCCCAGCCTGGAATATGCCCGCAAGGTGGCGGAGGATTTCAATGTCCACGACATCGAATATACCTATGGCGATGCATCCCAGATGCTGTTCGAGAGCGACCAGTTCGATTTCGTGACCTGCAGGCACTCGTTGCAGATCTTCGACCGCCCGGATGTTCTGCTTCGCGAACTCTATCGCATATGCAAGCCAGGCGGCAGGGTCTACATCACCAACGAGAAGAACTCCCATTGTCTTGGTGAGCCCAGAGCCGAGAGCATTCAATGGACCTATAACGAGGTCGCGAAACTGTTCGCGTATTTCGATATGGATGTCGAGATGGGGCCTAAGGGCCGCCGCATGCTACTGGATGCCGGCTTCAAGGATGTGCGCATGGAAAGCTTCATGGTCACGAATCTCGATGGCGATCCCCAGGATTTCGCTGACATCATCACGGCATGGCAGAATGTCTATGCCGATGAAATGGCGGTCAGAAGAGGGGATTCGGCCGCATTTATCGAGCGATTCAAGCAAGGCTTCGCCGATCATATTTTTGCCGCGCTCCACCCAAGAGGCTATGCGGGCTGGCCGATCTGGGCTTCTTCGGGACAGAAACCGCTATGACGGACGCGCCAATCGCCAAGCAACGGCTCGGATTGCGCTCATTTCGCGCCAAGTTTCTCCTCGTCGTCGGGGGAGCCGTTCTCTTCGACCTGCTCGTCAGCGGCGGCCTTGCTTTATGGAACGTCCAGCGCCTATCGCGCAACGCCACGATGGAAGTGGGACAAGGTCTCGAGAAAGCGAGCCAGGATTATATCGGCTCCTATGCGGATTCGACCGCCGCAGAGGTCGGTTTGCTGATCGACCAGGTCCATTCCGATGTGAAGGCGCTGGCGGGCGTGCTGCAGGGACAGATCGACAATCCGGCGCGGAGTCTCGATGTCGGTGCTGCTATGAGCAGAGCGTCGCCAGGCGCTGTAACTGTGACCTACGACCAAGCCGGCCAGTGGTCACAAAACCTGCCCGGCACGCCCTCGGTCGTCAGCGTCTGGGGTTACCTGCTTGATAAGGATCACCATCCCCTGCCTCAGGTGCAGGCAGATATAGAATGGAGCGCGGTGCTCGATCTGGTTGCTCCTTCCTTGCTGCACAACGGCGCGTCGAAGCTGCAGATGTATTATATCGGCCCGCGGGAGCGTCCGATTTTCCGGACTGCTCCCTATACGACGCAAGCGCAGACCTTTGACCGGCTCTATCCCGGTCACAACAGCTCCGATTTTTGGACATTCTTCTTTCCAGGCCTATACGAATCCTGGCAGCAATGGGCCTCCAACCCCTCATCCCGCCCCGTTGCCGATTACATCACCCAGACGGCTCCCTATACCGACGCTATCACCGGCAAGCTGATCGTCAGCTTTTTCCATCCGCTCTGGACGCCCGATAGGCATCAGGTGGCCGGTGCGGCCGGCGCAGATATTACACTCACACAGCTTGCCGAGATCGTCGAACATGTGAAAGTCGCTCAAACCGGCTTCGGCTTTCTTGCCATGTCGAATGGGAATGTGGTTGCAATCAATCCTGTAGGCGAAAAGGTCATCGGCTTGCGCGCCGCCAACGATGCCGCCGCCAAGGGGGTTACCGGCCTCGACCGATCCTTGCGCAACAGCACGCAAACGGCCATTACCAAGCTTCCGCTCGACGCCGACGGCGTGATCCAGCACATCAGCCTCCGCGAACAGGGAGAGGACGTTCCTTATCTCGCGGTCGTCAAGCAATTGCGCCCGACCAATCTCTGGGTGGATGGACCGGTCAAGAGCGAGGTCATGTCGCTCGGGATCGTGGTGCCCGAGCGCGAGATCTACGCCTCGCTCATCGCCGCCAAGGATGAAATCTCGCGGGCGACCAACCGCATTCTGCTCTATCAGATCATGGCCGTTCTCGTGTCTCTGATGATCGTCACGGCGGCGGTCTTTGCGGCCTCGAAACGCGTCACCAGCGGCATCAGCGCGCTGGCGAGCGCCGCAAAGCGCATACAGGCGAAGGATTATTCGGTTAGGGTCGACATTTCGACCAGGGATGAAGTTGGGGATGCCGGTATCGCTTTCAACAGGATGGCGGAGGATATCAGCTTCCACACCGAAAACCTCGAAAAGCTCGTTTCGGATCGGACCAGCGAGATCGAGGCGGCCAAGGAAGAGATCTCAACCCTCAATAACCAACTCAAGAACGAAAACCTGCGGCTGGGTGCGGAACTCAACGTCGCCAGGCAGATCCAGCTCATGGTCTTGCCGCGGGCCAAGGAACTGACGGCAATCAACAATCTGGAGATCGCCGCCTACATGCGCCCGGCCGATGAAGTCGGCGGCGACTACTATGATGTTCTGCAGAACGGAAAGAACCTGAAAATCGGCATCGGCGACGTGACCGGCCATGGGCTGGAAAGCGGTGTGCTGATGCTGATGGTCCAGTCGATTGCCCGCGCCCTGCAGGAGGCGGGTGAGATGGACCCGGCAAAATTCCTGACCGATCTCAATCGGACGATCTTCAAGAACATCGAGCGGACCCGGACCGACAAGCATATTACCTTGTCGTTCCTCGATTACGACGGCGAGAGATTGACGATATCCGGTCAGCACGAAGACATGATCATCATTCGCCAGGATGGCAAGGTGGAGCGGATAGATACGGGCGATCTCGGCCTTCCGGTCGGTCTTGAGCCTGATATCGCTCCCTTTATCGATACGCGGCAAGTGCCCTTCGAGAAGGGCGACATGGTTGTGCTGCATACCGATGGCGTCACGGAAGCGGAGAATTCGAAAGGAGAGCTGTTTGGCTTCGACAGGCTTTTGGAGGACGCCCGCCGCCTGCATGGCGGGACTGCGCAGGAAGTCGTCGCAGGCATACTCGACGACTTGATGGCTTATATCGGGACCCACAAGATCCATGACGATATTACCCTTGTGGTGATGCGGCACAGGTGAGGAAATGACGACAGCAATTTTCGGCGAGGAACGCCTGGCTTCGTTCGATGCCACCAACGCTCTTCGCATACGACTATTCGACGGGCCGCTGCATCTGGCATGGCGCCATTCGGCTATGACATCCGACTTTATCGCGGAGACGATAGCGCTCGGCTTCCGCTCTTCCGAGCGACAATATAAGTCGGTGCGGCACGACATTGGTTATGTGACCAACGAACTCATCGAAAATTCCATCAAATTCCGCGCCTCGGGCGAGATCCTTATCGAGGCATTGAGGGATGGCCATTGTTTCCGGATGCGGATTATGAACTTGATCGACCGCGAAGCGATGGCGCGCTTCCAACAATTATTATTGAGGGTTACCACTGGCGATCCCGGCGATCTCCTCATAGAACAGATTGAAACAAGTGTTCTTGCCGGCGGCAACGCGTCGGGGTTAGGACTTTTGACATTGATGAGCGACTACCAGGTTCAGTTGGCCTGGCATTTCGACGAGGCTGGTCCGCACAAGCGGGTCAAACTCCAAACCTATGCCGCCATGGCGATATCATCGGCGTGAACCCGTGAGAGGCCCTTTATGGAAATCAAAGAAGAAGCATTTCGCATCTGGTCCGAAGGCAGTACCCTATATTTTGATGGCACCATGCGCCTGGCCGGTCCCGATGCCTATGCACCTGTCTATGAGCTGGCCAGGTCAGTCCTTCATGGAAGTGGAGGCAAAGCGACTTTCGATCTGACAGGTCTGCAATTCTTGAATTCTTCAGGCATCAACCTGCTTGCCAAGCTGACAATAGAGGCACGCAAGCATCCGGATATTCACCTCACAGTATGTGGCTCCTCGCAAATTCCCTGGCAGATGAAATCATTACCGAACTTGAAAAAACTGCATCCGCGCCTGGATCTGCGACTGACCTGAACCAGGTCGCGCAAGTGGGCAGCGGTTTTGCGATCACGACATGCGTTAAATCAAAGACCCAAGCGTGAGGCCAGTCTGAAAGATCGCGACGCTCCTTAGCAATCGAACAGCCACCCCTCTTATTTAGGTGCGCCATCGCCACTGTCGAAAGCTCGATGCCGAGCCGCGTCGTGAAACAAGCTGCTGTCTGCATCTGTCTCGAGCAATCTCGGTTAGCTACTACTTACTCTTATTGATTTCTGGATTAGGCTAGTTAAAAACGCCGACCTACCGGCATCATGAGCATATATTACAGCAAACCTTAGTTAAAATAGTAAAATATGCGTTAGGCTTGCCACACATTACTTGAGCCTATTATTTTTGTTCCATGTGATAAAAATGGACAGAATGTAAAGCTTCCGCATTCCCTGATAACGACAGAATTATTAATTTTTTGTAAAAGATAACCAGAAATTGCAACAATAATTACTTGTTGTAAAAAGTCTTTCACAGGATGGAGGAAAGTTCTCCTCCCCATGAATACTGGGTCGCGTCTAAATTATCGGGAGGGTTTGATGGGCATAGCGTTCAAATCTACAAGTATATCGCTAAACAATACAAAAAGACGTACCATCCTTGTTGCGGGCGGCGCAGGGTTCCTCGGGTCACATCTTTGCGACCGACTTCTGCAGGATGGTCACGAAGTCATATGCGTGGATGATTTTTCAACCGGACGGATGGACAATCTCTGGCATCTCCTTCGTTACGAGACGTTCAGCTTCATCCGCCACGACGTCATCGCATCACTCGATCTACCTGTCGACGAAATCTACAACCTGGCCTGCCCGGCATCTCCGCCACATTATCAGGCCGATCCGATCCGTACGATGAAAACATGTGTTTTCGGCTCGCTCAACTTGCTGGAGCTGGCCACATATCATCAAGCGCGCATTTTCCAGGCCTCGACCTCGGAAATCTATGGCGACCCCCAAGTGCATCCGCAGCCGGAAAACTATTGGGGCAACGTCAATTCCTTCGGCCCTCGCTCGTGCTACGATGAAGGCAAACGCTCCGCTGAAACGCTTTTCCGTGACTTTCACGCTCGCCACGGCGTAGACATCAGGATCGCGCGCATCTTCAACACCTATGGACCGCGCATGCGTCCCGACGATGGCCGCGTTGTTTCCAATTTCATCGTGCAGGCGCTCAAGGGTGAGGATATCACTGTCTATGGCGACGGTTCTCAGACGCGCTCCTTCTGCTATGTCGCCGACCTGATCGAGGGCTTCATTCGTCTGATGGCCGACCAAACGACCATCCATACGCCCGTCAATCTCGGCAATCCGGCGGAATTTACCGTGCGCGATCTTGCCGAACAGGTCATCGCGATTACCGGCTCCAAGTCGAAGATAGTCCATAAGCCCCTGCCAATCGACGATCCCCGCCAGCGGCGGCCCGATATCACCGTGGCGCAGCGCGAGTTGGGATGGGAACCGTCCATCGCGCTGGCGGATGGATTGAAGTCCACCATCGCGTATTTCGAACGTCAGTTGGTACGTGCGAGCAGCGAACTTTTCGAGGTTGCGTGATGGGCAAGAAAAAAATACTCGTCGTGGGTGGCGCCGGCTTCATCGGCAGCCACACCGCGAAACTCCTCCATCACCAAGGCTTCGAGCCGGTTGTCTATGACAATCTCTCGACGGGCCACCTGACCTCCGTGCGCTGGGGACCGTTTGTGGAAGGAGATATTCTCGACACATCCCATCTTGCCGAGACAATCGAGGAGCACAGGCCTGCAGCAATCATCCATTTCGCTGCCTCCGCCTATGTCGGAGAGTCCGTTGAAAATCCCGCAAAATACTATGCCAATAATGTGAGCGGCACACTGTCAGTTCTGGAGGCGTGCCGCCGCACGGGCGCGGACAAACTGATCTTTTCATCGAGCTGTGCGATCTACGGAATTCCCGCCCATCTGCCAATCCGCGAATGCGAGACGCCTCAGCCGATAAATCCCTACGGCAGAACCAAGCTGATTGCCGAACATATGCTGGCCGACTATTCGGCAGCCTATGGGCTTTCCTATGTGGCGCTGCGTTACTTCAACGCCTCCGGCGCCGATCCGGAACAGGAACTCGGCGAGTGGCATGATCCCGAAACGCATCTCATTCCCCGTGCATTGCAAGCAGCGGCCGGCACGACGGAAATCTTGGAAGTCTATGGGGACGATTACGACACGGCGGATGGCACCTGCGTGCGCGACTATATCCATGTGCTCGACCTCGCCAAGGCGCATGTTCTGGCGGTCGAATATCTATTGGCCGGCGGAAGCAATCTTGCCGTCAATCTGGGAAGCGGCCGCGGCACGTCGATCAAGGAAATTGTCGGCGCGATCGAGCGCGTTTGCGGCCGCCGGGTTCCTGTCGCCATGCACAGGCGGCGGCCGGGCGATCCGCCTACCCTTTATGCCGCTTCGGATCTTGCTGCCGAGAAGCTCGGCTTCCGCGCTCTGCATTCGGATATCGACACGATCATCCGGACTGCAGCTCCCTTCTTCGGGCTGGAGATGCGAGGATGACATCGATCCGGACACGAGCTCAAGCGATGAAGGACCGGGCGTTGATGACGCCGGTGCTGCAAGGTCGCAAGCGCGTAGAATATGTTGTGTGCGCCGCGTTGTGGCTCGCGGCACTCGGTTATTTCTGGAGCTGGTGGTTCGCGCCCGCGCACCATGTCGACGCTCTCGGGTCGATATTGGTGACCCTGGTGCTCGCCTGGGTGACGATCATTCCGGCCTATTTCATCATCGTCTTCTTCCGGGCCGAAAAGCCGACGGGTGAATTGCGGCTTCCCGCCGGCAGTCGCATCGCCATGGTGGTGACCAAAGCACCATCGGAGCCCTTTTCGGTGGTAGCCCGCACGTTGGATGCCATGCTGGCGCAGGCAGTGACCCACGACACCTGGCTGGCAGATGAAGATCCATCGCCCTCGACGCGGGATTGGTGCCGCAAATATGGCGTCCAGATTTCCACCCGGAAAGGGCGGGAAGATTATCACCGCCAGACATGGCCGCGGCGCACACGCTGCAAGGAAGGCAATCTTGCCTTCTTTTACGATCACTATGGCTATGAAGGCTATGATTTCGTCGTGCAGCTCGATGCCGACCATGTGCCCGAACAAGGCTATCTTTTCCAGATGCTTCGGCCCTTTGCCGACCCGGCAGTCGGCTATGTGTCCGCGCCGAGCATTTGCGACCAGAATGCCCATGAGAGCTGGGCGGCTCGCGGCCGCCTCTATGCGGAAGCCAGCATGCATGGATCGCTTCAGGCGGGGTTCAATCATGGGCTGTCGCCACTTTGCATCGGCTCGCACTATGCCGTCCGCACCAAGGCCCTCAAGAGCATTGGCGGGCTGGGACCTGAACTGGCGGAAGATCACTCCACCACATTGATGATGAATGCGTATGGCTGGCGCGGCATTCACGCGCTCGATGCCATTGCTCATGGCGACGGTCCGCGCACTTTCGCCGATCTCATCACCCAGGAGTTTCAATGGTCGCGCAGCCTGATGATGATCCTGCTGCAATATTCGCCAAGCTTGATCAAACGGCTGCCGCTACGCTTCAGAATACAGTTCCTGTTTTCGCAGCTCTGGTATTCCCTCTTTTCTCTCTTCATGGCGCTTATGTTCATTATGCCGATCATCGCGCTTACTATAGGAAAGACCTTCGTCGATGTGTCATATCCTGACTTTTTGCTGCATTTCGTGCCGCAGTCCGTTCTGCTGATCCTGTTCGCCTACCACTGGCGCAGCACGTATACGTTCAGACCGGTCGATGCGAGTATTCTGAGTTGGGAGATGACGTTGTTCCTGTTTGCTCGCTGGCCATGGGCGCTTATGGGTTCTCTCGCTGCCATTCGCGATTGGACGACTGGAACATTTGTGGATTTCCGCGTCACTCCGAAGGGTACATCGGACGTCGATCCTCTGCCATTCAGAGTTCTTGCACCCTATGCCATGCTCTCTTTTGTCTCCATCCTGCCGGTTCTATTTGTCAGTGCTACGGAGGAGAGCAGCGGCTTCTATATCTTCGCGACGATGAATGCAACCATCTACACTTTACTGCTGCTGGTCATCATCGTTCAGCATGCGCGTGAAAATACGCTCAGCGCGAGCAGGCGCTTTTACCGGCCGGCGCTCGCCAGCGGTCTGATTGCTCTGACTGCCCTGCCATTTTTTGGCATCATGGAGCACGGCCGCGCCGGAGCACAATCATTGATTTGGGACACCGACGGCTACGTATTGTTCGATACGCGCTTTTCGGTGGCAGGTGCTGGAATTGGCGGCCGCGGACTGCACAGAATGGTGCTCAATCCGCACTGGCACGTGAGCGACACGGACGATTGAGTTTCATACAGGGACACTATGGCGGAACGCAGATGAAGATGGCTGTTATGGAAACCGAGCAGGATCTCAGCGCGCTGGCGGAACAAAGCCATGCCCGCTGGATCGGCGCTCGCATCTGCGCCATAGGTAAGTCGGCAAGCACGCAGGGTAACCTGCGAGACATTGCCAGCCGGCGAAACCGGCAGCGAGCCTTGAGGGCAGCAGCGCCAAGGCTCGGCAGTCACGAACACGGGAGAAATAATATGAAACCATCAAGGAAACAGACCTCCCTCCTCGCCGCAGCATCGCTGGCATGCGCGATCGTTCTCGGGCTTGCGACGGCGAGCAATGCGGCCGTAGCCGCGACTACCACCAAGGTGCCGGACGGCGCAAGACCCATGACGGCGGCTGAACTCTACATGCTCTATCACGACAAGAGCTGGCGCTGGCCCGATGGCGCCGGCCGAATGCAGAATACCGACCGTCGGTTCTCAGCCTGGGTTGACGGAACCGGTGGACAATCCTGGGCTGAAGGCCGCTGGGCTATAACAGACACCGGCCGGCTGTGTCTGGAGGCAACCTGGCATGCCGCAAGCGGCCAGTTTCCGGCCAAGACCTGCTTCGTTCATCGCATCTTCGATGGAACGATCTATCAGAAACGCGAGACTGGCGGAGCATGGATTGTGTTTCGCCATCCCACTACCGAGAAAACCGATGAGGCAACAAACCTCATCGCCGATGATCTGGTCTCACAACGACTGGAGGCCTTGAAGACCTCTTTAACCGTCCGCAAGACCGAATAGAGGAAGGAGGCAATGCGATGAAAACCCTATCGAAACTAACGACGGCTTTGCTTGCGGCTGGCGCCCTCTGCGGGGGCGTATATGCTGCCAGCAACGGCTTGGATGCAAGGGCCGAGACCCGGCCGCTCTTCAATGACAAGAGGCCGATTATCACTCCCCAATCGCTACCGGGGGGTGCCTATGATCCCAACGGGGATTTTTCCAATGACCCCAATCCAAAGATCGAGCACCTCTTCCTGCCTTGGGAAGATGTCGATCTGTCGACGCTGAGCACGGCAGACGAATATGCCCGCAAGCGCGGGCGCTCGCTGCTGATCACGGTCGAGCCCTGGTCATGGGCCCGCAACTGGCGGGTCACACCAGCCGATCTCCTCAGTGGAATTCTGGCGGGTCACTACGATTCCAACATGACGGCGATCTGCTCCGCGGCCGCCAAGCTCAATACGCCCGTCACCATTCGCTGGGCTCAGGAAATGGACGAGAAGAACGGACAGTTCACCTGGGCCTATTGGAAGGCGGACGACTACGTGAAAGCTTATAAGCACGCGGTCACCGTCTGCCGCAAGAGCCTTCCCACGGCAAAGTACATGTGGTCGCCGATGGGCAAGGATGGGCTCGAAGCCTACTACCCCGGTGATTCATTCGTCGACGTCGTCGGATTGTCGGTGTTCGGTTACCAACCGTTCGATCTACGCAAGCTCGGGCGGGATTCGACCTTCGTGGAAGCAACCAAGCCTGGCTATGACCGTGTGAAGCGCTTCAAGAAGCCGGTCGTGATCGCGGAATTGGGCTATCAGGGCAACGAGGCCTATGTTCATGGATGGGCCGAGGAAGCCAACAAGCCGCACTCCGAATTCCCTAACCTGCAGGCAGTAGTTTATTTCAACGATCGTGAAGTCTACCCCTGGCCGGACGGTCTGGGCAGGCCGGACTGGCGGGTCGCCACACCGCCCCTGCTGAACTGACCGCGATGAAAGGTGGAGGATAAGTATATGTCCTGGTTCCGTTTCATCATCCTGAATACCATGTTCGCGATGCTGCTGGCCGGCACCGCGAACGCGGCGACGCATCGTCATATCGATCGAATGACGGCGCATGCGGCCCACCAAGCCATGCCGATGAGTGCGAGGGAGCTCAAAAAGCTCTACGCAGGACGCTCCTGGATATGGAAAGACGGGGCCGGCTTCTTCTCCCGCCATCACCGCCGATTTACGGCCTGGTCGCACACGGGTGCCCAAAAATCTTACGCAAAGGGCACCTGGTATGCAACCGATCGCGGTAGACTTTGCATGAGCGCTGTCTGGCACAGCAAGAAAAGTGCAGCATCCAATGTGTCCTGCTTCCTGCATCGCGAGAAGGCTGGGATCATCTATCAGAAACGAGCATCAGGCGGCAAATGGTATGTGTTCCGTCATAATCCGATCAAACATGATGACGAAGTTCTGAAACTACGACGGGGCGATTATGTTCGCAGTCATCTGCCCGGTTGAAGTCGAATACTCACATAGGGGCTTTTCTTGGATAGCAGGCGGCACGCGTCCCCACTTGTTCCGCCGAATCGCCATCCAGGGAATACCCCTATTCTTTGCCGCGCGCACAGCGCGACAGTCGCTGGCTCACCTTAGAACACACCGCGATTGTAGCAATGCGACGTTCTTCCAAATCCGCTTGGTGTGCAGATATAGGGAGAGCCCTTGAAGTAGTCCTCGGCGGAAACCGAAGTCGTCTTGGCAAGCGATCTTCCACTATAGAAGACGACATCGTTCTTCTGATACTTTTTCATATACAGCTGAACGGTCTTGCTCTTTACGTGCTGGCTCTCCGCTGCATTTGCGGTTGCAGCCATACCTGCCGAAAATGCAATCACAAGTACCGCTGGCATGAAGGCATCAATTTTTCGATTAACGTTAGTCAGATTACAAGAGTTTTTCCAAAAACTCATAAATTTACTCTCCTTTGCAAGTTTTGTTCGTGTATTACAGCGGAAAACATTTAAGCAACTTCTATAAATATCTTGAAAAGATTAATGAAATCTGCTTAATTTTCCCTACAGCCTTCCGGCGGGGAACTGTAACAATGCTGCCTGCAATGAATATAGCTTGGCGCGATATTCGATGGATGCACAGAGCCTCGACTCAGACATCCACAGACTTCTTTGGTTCGCTGGCCAAGGCGCATCGCAGCACAGAATCATTTTCTCAAGACGTGATCCAATCACGTCCCTTCAGTCAGTCCGCCAACCGGCGGACGCTCGGATGGACTGAAATTCGGGCTGTTTTGCGACGACCAGGGAAGATCTTGGATATGCAAGATCTATACTATCCACGCGCGATCTATTTTGGCCGTCCATCACTCCTTTTCATCCGCCCGTTGCCAGAACAACGCGGGAACCGCCAATCGAGTTGGAATGTTGCGTCGAAAGGCTATTACGATGATGTGGGATAAAACGGAGACTAGCTCCGAACAACCGACCCTTGTCGAAAGGCGCCGCTGGCCCCGCATTTCCGATGCTCCCCTTTGCGGCAACGCCACAGACCAGCCGGTACTCGTGTCGCTGCCGTTTTCCACATCCAATGAGGCTCCCAACCAGCAATTCCCGGCTTGGCGGAAGCATATGGCGCCCTTGATCGATGCTTATCTTCCCGAAAGCGCCGAGGCCGCCGATGGTTTTGCTGCGAGCCAAACCGTATGGAATCTGGAAGGGGCACTTCTCGTTCAGCAACAAACGCCGGCTTTCCGTTATGAGCGCCCTGCAGAAAAAGTACGCTTCAGCGCCATAGATCATTGGCAGATCACCTTTCTGCGCACGGGCAGAACATGGACCAGCGTCAACGGACATGTGGTCGAAAACGAGCCTGGCATGATGGAAATCCGGGCACTTGGCTGCCCGTTTTATGGCCGCACCATAAGCGCGCAATCTGTCTCCCTCATCCTGCCTTGCGATCTGTTTGCCGATCACGGCGGACTGCCTGGAGCAAGCAACAACATCGTCCTGGGGGGTGAGCGCGTCAAGTTGCTGGCTGACTACATTGCTTTTCTTGAAGCAAACCTCGACCGTTTGACAAAAGACGACCTGCACAGTGTACGCAACCAACTACAGGAAATGATATTTCATAGTGTCGCACCGCTGGTGAACGGCCACACGACCGGCGATCGCAGCTCCGAGATCGGCCTTATGACGAAAGCTCGTCGCTTTATTCAGAACAATCTCGGATCGGCGGATCTAACCCCTGAAGCATTGAGCCGTGAATTGGCAATCTCCCGAACCCGGCTTTATGGACTGTTCCAGACATCGGGTGGTGTGTTGAACTATGTGAGAAGACGAAGACTTCTGGCTGCACGCGCAGCACTTGCCGACTTGAGCAACGGTCAGAAAATTGCAGATATAGCCAGTAATCTCGGCTTTGAATCAGCAGCTAACTTCAGCCGGGCCTTCACACACGAATTCGGCTATAGCCCGAGCGAAGTCCGCAGGCATACAGGCGAATGCAAGGTCGATCATCTACCGCAGATGACGGAGACATCCACCTTCGGCGATTGGCTTAATACGCTCGGTATTTGAGCGGTATAAGCTACATATCGGCATGGCAGTTCCAACGGCAGTAGTTCAGATATTGCTACAGATAAATACGGCGAGTAATATATGCAGTCGATATGCGGTGTACCGCCTGCTAGGTCACTGATATCACCCGCTTTCAATCCGGCTGCGGTGAAGAGGTTGTTTCCCCCTCGGAAATCGCGCAGGGCAACAAGAGTGGTTTGCCGAGCTCGGGGGCGCCCTGCTTGCTCAATAAAACAGCGACCGCTGCCGCCGCTATGTCCTGAATTGGCTGCTTGACGGTGGTCAGGCGTGGGATTGTCATGCTTGCAAGCGGAATACCGTCAAAGCCGACGATGGAAAGGGCAGCCGGGATTGGAATTCCCAAATCATGAGCCGCCCTCATGCAGCCGATCGCCTGTTGGTCGGAGCTAGCGAATATGGCGGTTGGGCGCTCGTGGCGCGCGCGCGCTAGAAGATAGTTTCCGGCGGACCGGCCGCTTTCATAGTCGAAGGCAGCTTCGGCGATCAGTGGCGCCGCATTCTGCTTGCCCTCGCTGATCAGCTCCATCGCATCGATATAGCCCTTGAGACGATCATTCGCAGGAACTGAGTCTTTTGGACCGGAAATGAAGCCGATACGGCGATGGCCCAGCTTCACGAGATGCTCGACACCGAGGCGCACGCCGCTTCGATGATCGGCAGCAATGCCGGAATATCCCGGAAGGAGGCGATCGACGATGACGATCGGCAACCCCTTCGGCGGCTTGAGCGTATGGAAATCATTGCTCGGAACAAGGATGATGCCATCCACCTTACGGCTCGTCAGCTGGCCGATCCGATCCGCCTCCTTGGCTGCATGATCAAAGGAGGTCATGACGATGATGTTATAGCCATGCCTTGCCGCCGCCTGCTCTGCGGATTGCACAAGTTCCGAAAAGAAGGGGTTGGTAAGATCGGGAATGACGATGCCGATGAGCCGGCTGACCTTGCCGCGCATGCTTCTGGCAGATGGGTCTGGCATATAGCCGAGCTGCTCGATAATGCCTCTGACCCGCACTCTCAATTCGCCGGTCACGGAAGGATGATCATTCAAAACCCGCGAAACGGTCCCGGTGGAAACTCCTGCCAGCTTGGCAACGTCACGAATTCCGACCTTTGGCATATGGATACCAATATCCCTTCATCTCACCTTCCGGCGCGCCCTGATCCGGGCTCTCAGCTGATGGTCTCTGCAATCTTAGTCAAAGGCTTCATGTCAAGCTGATCTTCCATTGCTTCCACATAAACGCTCCGCACAATGGAAACGGTTCATCATACCTCTCTTCCAGCATTGGTAAAGTTGAAATTTTAGCCAGGTTTCAGCTGGATTTTATAGCGCCTTGACAATTCTTAGCGGCATGCTACCCAATATATGTGGAAACGGTTCATTGTCGCAGACAACTCAGTTGGAGCTGAGCTCAGGACCGTTCGGGAGGAAAGAAATGTCCAATTCTACAAAGCGTGAATCCGTCTTGATCAACGCACCCCGGCGCGCGGCGCTGAAGCTCGGACTTGCGGGCACTCTGGTGCTTGCGCTGTCCTGCGGCGTGTCGCCTGCCTTTGCGGCCGGCAAGCCCAAGGTCGGGCTGATCATGAAATCTCTGTCCAACGAGTTCTTCAAGCAGATGAAGGCCGGCGCGGACAAGTATGCGGCTGAAAACAAGGACAAGTTCGACTTCAAGGCCGTCGGCATGAAGGACGAACGTGACTTTGCCTCGCAGGTCGACGCCGTCGAGAATTTCGTGACGCAGAAGTACGACATCATCGTCGTCGCACCGGCCGATTCCAAGGCCATGGCAACGCCGCTTGCCAAGGCAGTGAAGGCCGGCGTGAAAGTCATCAATATCGACGTGCCGCTCGACGCCGACGCCAAGAAGGCAGCCGGTATCGATCTCGCCTTCTTCGGCCCTGACAACGCTGCCGGCGCCAAGCTTGCCGGTGATGCGCTCGCCAAGGATCTTGGACCCGGCGCAAAGGTCGTGATCCTGGAAGGCAATCCCGAGGCCGACAACGCCAAGGAGCGCAAGGCAGGCTTCATGGATTCCATCAAGAACGGCAAGCTCGAGCTTCTCGACAGCAAGACCGCACATTGGGAAACCGAAGAAGCCAATACCGTCATGACGAATTTCCTGACGAAATATAAGGATATTCAAGGCGTCATGGCTGCAAACGATTCCATGGCCCTCGGTGTCGTCAAGGCGCTCGATGCATCCGGCCAGGCAGGCAAGATCAAGGTTGTCGGCTTCGACAACATCCCCTCCGTCAAGCCGTTGATCAAGGACGGCAAGATGCTTGCCACCGTCGAGCAGTATGGCGCGGAAATGGCGGCCATGGGCATCAAGTACGGCCTTCGCGAATATGCCGGCGAAAAATTCACCGGTTGGGTGAAGACCGACGTGACGCTCGTCACCGCCAAGGACCTCAAATAGTCGATAAACCCGCCTTGCGGGCAGGGATGCGTCGGCATTCGCCGGCGCATCCGCTTTTCGATCGATCTTCTGACCGGCCGTTTAGCGTGAGGCGTTAGCCCCAGTGGAAGGCGCCGCGAGGAAGATCGTTATCTCCAATTCGAAATGGAAACGCTGAGGAGGTGGACGTGCCTGAGACAGTAGATGATGCCATCCTGAAGCTGGAAGGAATAGGCAAGCGCTTCCCGGGCGTTGTGGCGCTAAAGGATGTCTCAATAGAGATCGGTCGCGGCAAGGGTCACATTCTTCTTGGTGAAAACGGTGCCGGCAAATCGACCCTGATCAATATGCTTGGCGGCGTCTTCAAGCCAGACGATGGCCGCATCCTGTTTGACGGCAAAGCCTATCATCCGTCCTCTCCGCTCGAGGCGTTCAAGGCGGGCATCCGGGTCATTCACCAGGAGCTGCATCCGCTTTCCAATCTTACCGTCGCCGAAAATCTGCTCTTTGAACACCTGCCGCGCCGATATGGCCTGGTGAACTATAAGCAGATGAACGCCAGGGCGGCGGAGCTGTTGGCGGAAGTCGGCCTCAACGTGGCGCCGACGACGCTTGCCAGCAGCTTGAGCGTCGCCCAGCTTCAGCTTCTCGAGATCGCCAAGGCGCTCTCCAACGAAAGCAAGCTTCTGGTTCTCGATGAACCGACGGCAACCCTGACCTCCAAGGAAGTTGATCGGCTTTTTGAGATTCTCAAGCGGCTGAAGGCGCGGGGCGTTACCACGCTCTATATATCGCATAGGCTCGAAGAGATCTTCGAGGTGGGCGATGACGTCACCATCCTGCGCGACGGGCAGCATGTGATCACGCGGCTGCTCGAAGGACTCGGAATTCCGAAAATCGTCGAACTCATGGTCGGGCGCGAACTTGCGCAGCACGACGCCTTCCGCGGCGACAGCACCATCTCCGGCGAGGCGCTTGGCGTCTCCGGTCTCAAAGTGACGAGCCATAGCCCCGAACTGTCATTTTCCGTCGCCAAAGGAGAAATCGTCGGCATTGCCGGGCTTGTCGGCAGCGGCCGCACCGAGGCGGTCCGGGCCATATTCGGCGCCGACGCCAAGGCTGCAGGCGAAATCCGCATAGATGGCGAACCGGTCGAGATTACCTCGCCCAAGGACGCGGTAACCGCCGGACTGTGCCTGGCGACAGAAGATCGCAAGGTGCAGGGGCTCATGCTCGACATGAGCTGTGCGCAAAACACCACCATCACCAATCTCGCCAAAGTCTCCCGCAAGGGGCTGATCATCCGCAAAGTCGAAGACGAGTCCTCGCAGCGCCTTGTGCGTGAATTGCGGATAAAGACACCGTCCATCCATCAGGCCGTCAGGACATTCTCCGGCGGCAACCAGCAAAAAGTCGTCATCGCCAAATGGCTGTTTCGCGGCCCCAAAGTGCTGATCTTCGACGAGCCGACGCGCGGCATCGATGTCGGTGCCAAGGCGGAAATCTACGAGCTTTTGGGGAAATTTGCCGCCGAGGGAAAAGGCGTTCTCGTCGTGTCTTCGGATCTGCCGGAACTCATGAGCATTTGCCATCGCATCATCGTCTTCTCGGACGGCAAGATAGCCGGGGAAATACCCCGAGAGCAATTTGACGAGAGCAGGATCCTCTCGCTCGCTTACAAGGAGTACAGTCGTGTCCGGCAACATTGAAAAGACGACCGAGGCAAAAGAAGCCAGCGTCTGGGACAAGCTCATCCGGATCTCGATGAAAGAGGCCGGTGTCGCCATCGCCCTCGTCCTGATTTTGATCTTCTTCTCGCTGACTGCGCCCTATTTCGCGACGCCGGAGAACTTCCTGAAGATCTTCGTGCAGATCGCCATCAATACGGTGCTTGCCGCCGGCATGACCTTCGTCATCCTCACCGGCGGCATCGATCTTTCCGTCGGATCGCTGCTGGCGCTTTGTACGGTCATCGGCGCGACGATCATGATCGACCCGAGATTTTCTCCCTGGCAGGCGATCGCTCTCGCATCACTCGCCTCGATGGGGGCCGGCGCGATCCTGGGTGCCATCAACGGATGGATCTGCGAGAAATGGAAACTTCCATCCTTCATCGTCACCCTTGGCATGCTTAACGTCGCAAGCGGCCTTGCCCGCGTCGTCAGTGACAACTCCACCATTACCGGCCTGCCGCAGCCCTTCGTCGACTTCGGCAATCTGATTTTCTGGGGCGTCCTCCCGTCGATCTTCCTGATCGCGATCGTCGTCGTCCTCATCGGCTGGTTCGTGCTGCGCTATACGGTGTTCGGGCGTTTCGTCTTCGCAATCGGGACGAATGAAGAGGCTGTCCGCCTATCGGGCCACGAACCGAAGAAGTACAAGATCGCGGTCTTCACCATTTCCGGGTTGACTGCCGGCATTGCCGCCATGGTCTACCTGCTACGTCTCAATGTCGGCAGCCCGGTTGCGGGCATCGGCTATGAATTGAACGCGATCGCGGCCGTCATCATCGGCGGCACCAGCCTCTCAGGCGGCAAGGGCTCGATCATCGGAACGCTTGTCGGAGCCTGCATTCTGCAGGTGCTGTCCACGGGGCTGCAGCTCTTGGGCGCCGACGACAATATCAAGCCGATCGTCATCGGTGCCGTCATCGTGCTCGCCGTCATTCTCGACAGCTATCGCGGCCGGTTGATGCGCATATTGGAGAGCCGCTGACAAGGCGGCTCTCCGGAGCAAAGGCTATGGCCCGACAAAATCGAGCTTTGCCGTCAGGTCCGCTGCAATTTCCAGGTCCGGATTTCAAACGGCATGATGTCGGCAGGGCCGGTGCGTTCGATCGGCTCCTCCAGAATGTTCAGCGGCCCCGAAGCCTGCCATCCTGACGGCAGGGTCAGCGACAAGCGGCCGCGCCGGCCGGCTGGTTCATAAAGTCGCAGGATAAGTCCCTCCCCCTCCTCGGCCGGCTTCAGGCCGGAGAAGGCGACAGGTATGCCTTCGATAGCGAGCGGCGACAAGGTGCAGGTCGCAAGACCGCTTGCCTCCATGCTGACCAGCGGCTGGTTGAGATCGATCGCCTCAGCTAGAACGCCGCCTTCATACCAGGCGCCTTCATGCGGCATCAGCGCATAGGTAAAGCTCTGCTCGCCTTCGTCGGCCAGCGGATCGGGATAGATCGGCGAGCGCACGAGGCTCATGCCGATGACATTGCCGCGAGCGCTGTGGCCGTATTTGGCATTGTTGAGCAGGGCGACGCCGAAGCCGGGTTCGCTCAGATCGACGAAGCGATGTGCAGCCGCCTCGAACATCGCCTGCTCCCAGGAGGTGTTGGTATGCGTTTGCCGCTCGACGATGCCGAAGGCGCATTCGAAAGTCGCGGTGCGCGACCGCACGGCAACCGGGTTCAGCGTCCGAAGCAGGGTGCGCCGGTCGTGCCAATCGATCGTCGTCTCGATATCCAGCCTGCGGGCATTGGCCGTCAGAACATAAAGCTGGGTCACGGTCGAGTTGCGGTACCGATTGATGACACGGATCGCGGCGCGATGCGGTCCCTCCTCGACCAGAGTGATGCTCTCCGGCCGATCGAGCCGGATGCCTTTCTCGGTATAGTCGGCGTCGACGTCCCAGGCATCCCAGTTGCGCGGCTTGTCGACTGGATAGACCCAGAGCTGGTTGGCACTTCCTTCAATCGCTTCTCGTCCCGTCGCCTTGTGAATAAGGCTCGATACGGCGCCATCCTTGCCGATGATCACGGACAGATGCTGGTTTTCGAGATGATGGGGATCGGCTTTGAGCCCCGCGACAGGCTTCAGCGCTTTGCGATCGAAGACCGCGACGGAAAGAGGTGCGATGGGATCGGCAGATGCAAGGACCGTTCCGTCCGATAAGGTTGCGGTCAGCGGGCGCGGCGAAAGGGATGGGTTGACGACAACAAGTGCATCGGTCACCCCACCCGCCGGAAGATGAGCCGACAACGTCTTCAGGGCCTTGGCCTGCTCCGCCTTGGCATTGTCGATCACGCCGTCAAGCTCGCGCTCGGCATCGGCATAGACCTCGCGAATGCTCGATCCAGGCAGGATATCGTGAAACTCGTTCTTCAGAACGACGCGCCAATCAGCCTCCAGGCTCAGAGGTTTGGCAGCGCCCAGCATATGGGCAAGCGAGGCCAGCGTCTCCGCCGTGATCAGGGCGCGTTCGGCCTGGCGATGCTTGCGCTTGACCCCGCTTTGCGATGTCAGCGTCGCGCGATGCAGCTCGAGGTAGATTTCCCCGTCCCAGACCGGAAGCTCCTTTTCCTTAGCGGTACGGTGCGCCTTTTCATAAAAACCCTTCACCGTGCCCCAGCGTGCCTTCGGGATCGCCGGGAAGTCGCGGAGCTGTACCTCGCGCTCGACCATTTCCGGCGTGACGCCGCCGCCGCCATCGCCATAGCCGACGGCCAGCAGCGAGGTGTCATGCTGCGTCTTGCCGCGGAAATTCTTCCAGGTCGGCACGAAGCAATCCGGCTGCACGAAGCCGTTGTAACCTTGCATGGGGTTATCGAACGTATGGGTCAACACCTTGCTGCCATCGAGCCCCTTCCACCAGAACAGGTCGGACGGAATGTGATTACTTTCGCTCCAGTTCACCTTGATCGTGAAGAAGCTGTCGATGCCTCCAAGCCGCAGGATCTGCGGCAGGGCACCGGAAAAGCCGAAACAATCAGGCAGCCAGCAGACGCTGTGACGCAGGCCAAAATGCTTTTCGAAATAACGCTGGCCATAAAGCACCTGGCGTACGAGGCTCTCGCCTGTGGGCATGTTGGTATCAGGCTCGACCCACATGCCGCCGAGGGTTTCCCATTTTCCTTCGGTAACCTTCTTCTTGATCCGTTGGAGCAATTCCGGATCATCCTCTTCCATCTGCGCATAGTATTGCGCGGTCGATTGATTGAAGCGAAAGTCGTCGGAGCGTTCCATCAGCGAAAGCGCGGTGCTGAAGGTGCGGCGCATCTTGCGGCGCGTTTCGTCATAGGGCCAAAGCCATGCCAGGTCGATATGGGCATGACCGGTCAGCAGCAGTTCGCCATTCTGTGGGAAGCGCTTTTGAAGCTCCTTCAGTTGCGCAAGCAATTCATCATAGGCAGCAGCTGCCGAAGCACTCTGCGCTTCGCTGAGACCGGCTGGATTGTCCTGAAGTTCCGGCAATTCCCAGATCTTCTGCTGCATTGCCGCGCCCGAGGTGCGCGAGATATAGGCTGCTGTGTCGGAGGGCCAATCGAGGCTGCGCAGCGCCCGTTCGGCGGCATCGATCAGATGCGGCACGGCTTCATGGCCGTCAAGAACATCGGCAGCCTCGCCGATCTGTTGCAACAGGAGATGCAGCCGGTGGACCGGTTCATCCAACCAGATCAATCGCGCCTTGTTGAGTTTCGGCGCCCTGTTCGGCTCCCCGAACGGAAAACGCGCGACGCTCTCGGTGGCGATCTGGAAATCGCGACCCTTGATCGGAAATTCCTGGTGATAGGGGTCGAGGCCGAAGGTCTCAGCTTCGCCATCAGGATAACGCAGCGTCAGCAGGCTCTCGCCGCCAAGATCGAGCTGTAGGCGGATCTGCTCGAGCGGCCAGTCCTGCGGCGCCGTTGCCTTGGCAGCGAAGCGAATCGTCCCATTGCGATGTGGCCAATCCTGATGATGCGCTATCGGCTCTCCATCGAAGGTCCAACCGTCGATCGCGAGGCTTTGTCTGTCACGCCAATGCGCAAGCTCTGCAGTGCGGACTTTCAGGCGATCAAGGCGTTGAGCAATAGTAAGAGACATGGCGGATCCTATCGGAAAATCGGCAACTGACGGCGGAGGAGAGAATAGATCAGCGCAAATGGGTCGCCAGCCCCGCATCCCATCTCCTCCCAGCGGATCGCGCAGCCGGAATTTAGATTAAGTAACTTTGTTTTGGCGTCAAGGCGCACAGAAATAAGTTGCGAGAGTTTTGTCCGTGATACACAAGCATCAGGATACGCAAGGAAATCGAACATGCGGTATCTTCGATCCGGGCCACGGCGCTATCAGCCGCAGGATGCGGACGTTACGCGGGGTAAGAC
Source organism: Rhizobium sp. BK491 (assembly GCF_014194925.1). Lineage (NCBI taxonomy): Bacteria > Pseudomonadati > Pseudomonadota > Alphaproteobacteria > Hyphomicrobiales > Rhizobiaceae > Rhizobium > Rhizobium sp. BK491. The sequence continues at coordinate 75,966 of NZ_JACIAR010000003.1, read as the reverse complement.
ACTCGGTCTGCGGTCTGGAGAAATCGCCGATAGAAATATTCGCGTCATTCTGGAGGCGATCCGCCGCCACGGCCCTTTGACCCGCATGGAGCTTGGAAAACATTCGGGGCTGACCGGACCGGGAATCACCAACATTCTGCGCCGGCTTGGCGATGAAGGGCTGGTGACATCGCATAGGCGCAAAGGTGCCGGTGGCGGCGCGACATCAACGGAATTTGCCCTGCGGCCCGAAGGGGCCTTCTCGATCGGTATCCGTGCTCGTCAAAATCGCGGCGAGGCCGTGCTTGTCGATCTCAGCGGCCAGGTTCACGACCGCGTTTATTTTCCTCTTACGCAGAGAAGCAGAGTCACATCGATCCAATCGGCGATCGAGGGCATGATTGGCCGTCACGCCGACCTGCCGATCATCGGTCTGGGTATCGGCTCGAACGACTGGAGCGCGGAAGAGCGCGAGCAGCTGGATGCCGCATCGAAACTGCCGCGCAGCTATGTCGAGAGCGAATGCACGGCAAGCCTCCTCGCCGAGCGCACGATCGGCACGCCGCCCCTGAAAGGTGGTCTCGCGATGATCATCATCGACGAGGATGTGCAGGCCGGCTTCCTCGTTCGCGGTATTCCCTATTCGGGCGTTCACGGACGTGCGGGCAATATCGGCGATATGCGAACCGGCCCCGACAATGTTCCCTTGAACACGGTCGTCGGATTTGGCGCACTGCGCAAATTTCTCAGCGGCGACGAATTCAGCCGCCTGATAGACGGACAGGAGCCGCCATCACCATTGCTCGCGGAATGGATCCGCGAGGCGGCAAGCCACCTGCTTGATCCGATCATCGCGATGGCCGGCTTCATAGCGCCGAGCGTCATCATGATCGGCGGCGACCTGCCGCGAGGCGTCATCGACGCGCTGATCCATCAGCTGTCTGTCGAGCGCCGTGATACGTCGAAGCGCCCCTTCCTCACGCCTTGGATCTCACCGATGAAGCCGGCAAGCTTCAGCGGCGGCGGCGTGGCGCTGGGGGCGGCACTCCTGCCTTTTCTGAATACCCTGCTGCCGCCGGTCTCAGGCTGAGGCTCACTGCGGATTCAGGCAAGTGCCTCGTCTTTATGGCTAGTATCCGAGGCGAGCGCCTTATCCAGCACCTTCTGAATCTTGGCCGCACGGCGGAACGAAGGTTCCTGCGTCCTGCCCATTCTGACCGCCTGGACAAACCGCTGATAATTGGTTTCCACTTCGTCGAACGGGATATCGCGCCACGTTGCCGTATGAACGTCTTCGCCGAGACAAGCGCGAAGCGTCGATTTTCCAGTGTCATAGATGATCTCGATCGAGCCCGTCTCGCCGTAAATCCGGAGGCGCAGTTGGTCCATCTGCCCGGCGGCGGTGCGCGTCGCCTGGATGGTGCCGATCGCTCCCGTCGTGAAGTCGACATTCATCGTGAAGCTGTCATTCGCATCGAGATCGTATTCGCCGATCTTGTCACCCGGGGCCTTGTCGAAAGTCTTCAGCCGCGCGAAAACATGAGCGATATCGAGACCGGAACCATAGGAGGCGAAGTCCACGATATGGATACCGATATCGCCAAGCGCACCGTTCGAGCCATGCTTCTTGCTGAGACGCCACAGCCATTTGCTCTCGGATTTCCAGTCGCCCCAATGCTTCCCCACCAGCCAGCTTTGCAAATGCGAAGCTTCGACATGCCTCACCTTGCCGATTTCGCCGCCGAGCACCATCTGCCGCCCCTTCTGCAGGGCAGGCGAATTGCGGTAGGTGAAATTCACCATGCCGACCTTACCGGCTTTCTCGACAGCCTCGGTCATTTCCATCGCCTTGGTTGCATCGGTCGCAAGCGGCTTTTCACAGAAGACATGCTTGCCGGCCGCAATCGCCTGCAGCGTCGTCGGGTGGTGAACAGCGTCAGGCGTCACATTGGCGACGGCATCAAACTCGCCCCAGGCCAAGGCCTCTTCCAGCGAGGCAAAACGATTGGGAATACCGTGTTCCGAGCAAAAGGCGGCCAGCCGCTCGGGCACGACATCGACGCCGCCCACAACGCTGACGCCTTCGATCTCTTTGAAACTTGCCGCGTGCTTGTTGGCCATTCCGCCGGTGCCGAGAATGAGTAGACGCATCTGATCCTCCATGGATGGTTTGGCTGTTTCGACAGCCGGAGCAAAACCCTCGCTGCCCTTTGCGGCTGCCCGCAACGGCTCGACTATTCTGCAATCGGGAGCCGCGGGTTGAGGCCGCTAGCTGCTGTTGAATGTCGCCGGCATCTCAATCCTCCCGAGCTGTGACTTGACATCAAACCAAAGTAACTTAATCTAATTAATGCAGCATGGAAATGAGGAGAGGTCAACTGACCGCCAGGCTGTATCCGTTTAAATGGGGAGGAGACCCATCATGAAGAGAGCGTTCGTCAGCGCCTTGGCGCTGAGCACGATGTTGTTTTCATTGCCTGCCGCGTTTGCCCAGGAACTGGCGACGAAGGACAGGATCGGCCTTGCAGATGCGCCGAAAACCCTTACTGTCCGGCTCACGAACGACAGTCCCAACAATGCCGATCCGGCGATTGCTCAGGGCTACCAAAAGCTCTTCGTCGATTTCATCAAGAAGCATCCCGACTGGAAACTGCAGATGCAGTTCATGTCGGCGGATATCGGTACCGAACAGGCAAAAATGCTCGAACAGGCGAAGGCCGGCAACGCTCCCGACTGCGCCGCTGTCGACTCCTTCGTCCTCTCACAGTTCATGGTCAATCATGTGCTCGCCGACTTCACCCCCTATTTCTCCAAGGATGAGGTTGCCGATCTCTTTCCCTTCATCCGCAACGGCATTACCGACAAGGATCAGACGATCCGCGCCTGGTGGTGGGACACTGACCTTCGCGTTCTATACCGCAACAAGTCCATCGTCCCCGATGCACCGCAGACCTGGGACGACCTGAAGAAGGCCGGCATCGCCTCCGTCAAGGAAGGCATGGAGGGTATTCTTTTCAACGCCGGCCGCTATGAGGGGTCGACCTTCGACTGGCTCGCCAATTACTGGGCGCTCGGCGGCAAGCTCGTCGACGATAGCGGCAAACCTGTTTTCGGCGAGGGCGAAAACAAGGAGAAATTCCTCAAGGCGCTGACCTATTACAAGGATCTCGTCGATTCCGGCGCCGCACCCAAGCGTGTGACCACGATCGGCAACTATGATGATCTGAACGCGGCCGCGGCTGCCGGAACGACGGCGCTCTTCATCGGCGGCAACTGGCAGCTTGCCCAATTGAAGGCAACACTGGATGCAGACGAGTTCGCCAACTGGACTTTCTCGCCCATCCCAGGCCCGACTGCCGATCAGCGCTCGACCGGTACCGGCGGCTGGACGATTGCCTCGTTCAGCAAGGACAAGGCCAAGGTCGAGATGTGCGCCAATCTTGCCCGGGATATCTACATGGGGCCGGGCAATGCGCTTCAGCAGCAATTGCCGACGCGCAAGTCGCTCTTCGACAAATATGAGGTCTTCGCGACCGAAGCCAACAAGACCTTTGCCGAAGCTCTCGCCAACGGCCAGGCCCGCCCCGGCGCTCCGATCTATCCGGAAATCTCAAATCAGATCCAGATCATGATGGGCGACGTCCTGTCGGGTACCAAACAGCCGGAAGAGGCCCTTAACGCGGCTTTCAAGGCGACCATGGAGGCTTACAAGCGTCTCTAACGATTGCGATCACGGCAGCGCCCTTAGGGGCGCCGCCGGCAGTATCAAACCCGGACAGAGAAGCCCAATGACCCCAATCGCCATCGAGGCTGCCAGCCGGCCCCACAGCAGATCGTTCATGCGCCGCTTTGCCGGTGCGCCTCTACCCTGGATCATGCCCGTGATCATCGTCATCGGCATCTTCTATCTCTATCCGATGATCGACGTGTTCCGTCTGTCTTTCACCAATGCGACGCTGATCGGTGACAATCAGGATTATACACTCGCTTCCATTGCGAACATGCTGAGTTCGCCGCAGCTTCCCGACATCCTCTGGGCTACCCTCGTCTTCGTCGGCGGCAGCGTCATCGGCCAGCAGATCCTCGGCCTTGCCGTCGCCGTCGTCGTCGTTCGCGGAGAAAAGCGCGGCCTGTTCGGCACGACAATCCTCAGAACCACGGCGCTGATCGCCTGGGTCGTGCCGGGCATTGCCGGCGGCATCATCTGGCAGATGCTGTTTTCGGAAGCGCCCTATGGCGCGCTCAACAGCATCCTGCGGCTCATGCATCTGCCGACGGTTGCCTGGCTTTCCGATCCCGCCATCGCGCCTTGGTCGGCCCTGATCTCGAACATCTGGCGCGGAACGGCCTTCTCGATGGTTGTCATGTATGCCGCGTTGAAGGCAATCGATCCCTCGCTCTACGAGGCGGCGGAAGTGGATGGCGCGACGGGCTCGCAGCAGTTCTTCTTCATCACCATTCCGCAGCTGCGGGCGGCTATCCTCGTCAACATGATCCTCATCACCATCATGACGCTGAACACTTTCGACGCGATCATCACTTTGACGGGCGGCGGGCCTGGCCGCGCCACCGAAGTCATATCGCTCTATGTCTTCAACATCGTCTTCCGCAACTACGATCTGTCCGGCGGCAGCGTGCTTTCCGTGCTGATGCTGATTATCAGCCTCGGACTGGCCGTCGTCTACGCATCATTCCTGCCGAAGGAGGATGAACGATGAGCAGGCGCACCGGCACGCGCTTCGGCGATTTTCTGAGCTATCTCTTCATGCTGGCGATGTTTATCTTTTTCGCCGGCCCGCTCACCTACCTTCTATCGATGGCGCTACGCGACAAGCGGGAGATTTATCGCGGCGTGGCGCGCTATATCCCGCACAATCCCACCATCGACAATTTCATCACCGTGCTCAACAACAGCTACTTCCCGCTCTATCTGTGGAACGGCCTGAAGCTCGCGGCTCTGAGCGGCTTCGGCGTTTTGATCGTCGCCATGCCCGCGGCCTACGCCTTCTCGCGCTTTCAGTTCCGGGGCAAGGGCCTTTCGATGATGGGGCTTCTGCTCTTTCAGATGATCTCGCCGCTGGTCATCATGGTGCCGCTCTACCGCTACATGAACCGCCTTAGCCTGCTCGATACGCATTTCGCCGTGACCATGGTCTATATCGCGCTCGGCGTGCCGCTTGCGACATGGCTCCTGAAGAGCACCATCGACGGAATTCCACGCAGCCTTGATGAAGCGGCGATGATCGACGGATGCAACCGTTTCTCCGTCTTCTGGCGGATCGTGCTGCCGCTGTCAGCACCGGGCATCGCCTCCGTCTTCATCATCACGGTCATTGCCGGCTGGTCGCAATTCCTCGTACCTTTTCTGCTGCTCACGCAAAACAATTTGATGCCGATCGGCGTCGGGATCTTTAACTTCCGTGGCATGCAAACCGACTCATCCATCCAGCTGCTGGCGGCCGCCTGCCTCATCTCCGTCGTACCGGCGATCGTGGCGTTCCTGTCGCTGCAGCGGCTAATCCTTGGCTCCATGACCAGTGGCTCGGTAAAGGGATGAGGCCGGTTGCGCGCGCCAGACTGATAAAGGATCCCGATGATGAACCAAACGGCCGGTGTCAAACTGTCTCCCGACCTGACGGGAGCCAATGTCGAGGATGCGGGCGAGCATAATCGAGCCGTCGTTCTGCGTTGCGTCCACCGGCAGGCACCGATTTCGCGTGCGGAAATCGCCCGGCAGACCGGCTTCACCAAGCCGGCGATCGCCCGCATCGTCGATCGCCTGCTCGATGAAGGCCTGATCATCGAAGCCCGCCGGCGCCATGGTCTGAGGGGACAGCCGGCAATCGAGCTTGAGATCAACCCAGACGCCTTCTTTGCGATCGGCATCAACATCGATCGTGATCATCTGACGATCCTCGCCGTCGATGCCGTCGGCAACGTGCGCGCCCGCGTCCACCACGAGAAGCGCTACATCCTGCCCGGCGAATTCATGCAGCTGACCGCCGATGCGATCTCGCATTTCCAGCGGAGCCGTCTGATCGACGACGCGCATCTGGCTGGTATCGGACTTGCGATGCCGGACTGGCTCGGCGAGATCGCCTTCCTGGGCAAGCCCGACGATTACGGAGAGTGGATGGATTTCGATGTCCGGACCGCATTGGAAAACCTGACACAGCATCCCGTCTTCATCGAGAACGAAACCAATGCGGCAGCACTCGCGGAACTCGACTACGGACTTGGCGCCGAAAGTCGCAGCTTCTTCTATATTTCGGTCAATGCCTGCCCAGGCGGCGGGCTGGTACTCGACGGCGCCGGCCATCGTGGCGCCATGGGCCTAAGCGGCGAAATCGGCTGGCTGCCAATCGCCGATCCACGCCACAGGGGAGGCCAGAAAGTCGAGCTTCTCGGCGAAATATTCTCGCTCTTCTTCCTCTACAAGTTCCTGGGCGAGCACGGCATCGAGGCAAACGTGCCCTCGGACCTCCTCACGTTGGATGCCCGTGGAAGGAAGCTGGTCTCGCAATGGCTGAAGACAATGAGCGCGCATCTCGCCGTCGCGGTCAAGCACATCGGCATGATCGTCGATCCCGACGCCATCATCCTTGGCGGCCGCCTGCCTATCCGCATGATCGATGAGCTGCTGCGCTATGTCCACGACCACCTTGATATGGAGGACACGGCGCTGCCATCGATCCATCGTGCCTCGCTCGGCGAGGACGCCTGCGCGATCGGCGCCGCGGCAATGCCGATGGCGGCAGCCCTCATGCTCGCCTCGGCCGATGAGGTCCAGCGCACGCGTTCGCCGCTCAAATTCATGGACCGCCTGAACAATTGAATTGGCGGCTGCGGCCGCAGGGAGGATTTTAATGAGGATCGGTTTTTATACGTCGACGTTCAACGACAGGCCATTCGAAGAGGTGGTGGACTTCGCCGCTTCCGCCGGCTTCGACGCAATCGAAATCGATGTCCGCGGCCATATCAAGACACCGGACAAGGTGCGGGCGGCGGTCGCCCTTGCCCGCGACCGCAACCTCTTCGTCTCCTCGATTGCCTTTTTCGGCAATCAGCTCGATGCCGATCGCGGCAAACGCGCCGAGCTTCGAGCCATTACAGAGGAATTTGCCGACGCGATCGGGGAAGCGGACGTGCCCATCTTCGTAATCTTTCCCGGCAGAGATGAAAGCGCGGACGAGGACGCCAATTATGATGATTTCGCCGACTTCGCCAAGCGGCTGATCGCCCGGACGACATCGAGCGGGTTGGTCTTCGCGATCGAGAACTGGCCCGGCCCGAAGGACAATTTCATCGGCACCACGCCGAAAGGCTGGCAGGAGCTCTTCAAACGAATTCCCGACAAGCGCTTCGGCCTTGAATTCGACCCTTCCCATCTCATCCGCATCGGCGTCGATCCCTATGCCGCCATGGATGCGGTCAAGGATCGCATCGCCATCCTTCATGCCAAGGACACGGCAATCGATGCGGCCGTACAGCAGGCCGTCGGCTATCACGGCAAGGGGTGGTGGCAGTACAAGCTGCCGGGCCATGGCCTTCTCGATTGGCCGCGTTTCCTGCGTCAGGCGCGCGCCAACGGCTTTGACGGCACGCTTTCGATCGAGCACGAGGATGCAGATTTCGGTTGGCCGGGCAAGGATCTTGTCCAGCGGAAGGAAGGCGAGCGCCTCGGCCTTGCCTATCTCCAAAAGGTCTTGAACGGGCTTTGAAGCTATCCGGGAGGACGGAAAATGGCACATGTCAGAGTGAACAACGCGCGTAAGGACTATGGCGCATTCAAAGCCATCAAAGGCGTGTCGGTCGACATCCGCGACGGCGAGTTCGTCGTGCTCGTCGGCCCCTCGGGCTGCGGCAAATCCACGCTGCTCAGAATGATCGCCGGCCTGGAGGGGATCACCTCAGGCGATATCCAGATCGGCAAGCATATCGTCAACGATCTCGCGCCAAAGGATCGAGACATCGCGATGGTGTTCCAGAACTATGCGCTCTATCCGCATATGACGGTCGCCAAGAACATGGGCTTCTCCCTGCGGCTGAAGCGGATGCCGAAGGCGGAAATCGATCAGCGGGTTGGCAATGCCGCAAAGATCCTCGGGCTCGAAAACCTTCTTGAGCGCTATCCGAAGCAGCTATCCGGCGGCCAGAGGCAACGTGTCGCCATGGGTCGCGCGATCGTACGCGATCCCGCTGTCTTCCTCTTCGACGAACCCCTGTCGAACCTCGATGCGAAGCTTCGCGTCCAGATGCGCTCCGAGATCAAGGAAATGCACCAGCGGCTGCAGACCACGACAATCTATGTCACGCATGACCAGATCGAAGCGATGACGATGGCGGACAAGATCGTCGTCATGAAGGACGGCCTGATCGAGCAATCCGGATCGCCGCTTGAGCTCTATGACCAGCCGGCGAATCTCTTCGTTGCGGGCTTCATCGGCTCTCCCGCGATGAATTTCATCAAGGGCAGCATGACGAACGCCGGTTTCCGTACCACCGACGGGATCGTGCTGCCGAGCGGTCAGCATCCGGCGGCGGCCGTTACCTATGGCATTCGCCCCGAAGATATCAGGCTCGTCCAGAATGGCATTGCGGTGGAAACCGTCGTCGTCGAACCGACGGGATCCGAGACTATGGTCATCGTCCGCCTTGGTACGCAAACGCTCACCTGCGTTTTTCGCGAACGGATCAGAGCCGCACCGGGCGATGTGCTGCACATCGCACCTGCCGATGAGGCAGTTCATCTATTTGACAAAAGTGGAGAGCGCATCGCGAGCACACGCTCGGAATTCAATTGAGGAGAGATGTTTATTACCTGTGTGATGCCGCACGCAGCGATGGAGCAGAAGCCGTCTTGCGAACGTGCCGCCGATCAACTCATATATTGCAAGTGCAGTGTTCTCGGGAAGCTCTTCGACCGATACGCTTTTACGTTGCTGCATGGGATGCTCTTCCAAAAGTCAGGCCGCCTTCAAGAGATTGGGCAACTGCCGACACTTTAGTCCTGATTTGTCGCAAAGATATCCCGCGATTCATGAAAGCTGTCACAAATGCGTGAGGTTCATTTCCAGAAAAACGGTGCGGCGGCACGATGTCGTGATTGGCGACCGAGTGGCGGGCTTACTCTATAGAGCAGCCTCGCATCGGGACCATGAAGATGGAGCGATCCGGAAGCCGTTCTTTCCCGACGATTTCACTTCATACAAACCACGATCCGCTTTGGCGAATATGTCCTTGGAAGAATGACCGGGCACGATTATCGCCGCGCCGACGGAGGTCGCGATGCGAATGGTCTTCGTCGGCGTGGAGATGGTCCAGTTCAACTCTCTGACAACGCGATCGGCGATTTTTGCGAGATCCTCGGTCGAAAGGCATTCGTGAATGACGGCGAACTCGTCGCCGCCAATGCGCGCCACCATATTGGCCTTGGGGACCGCGCGTGCAAGCCTGCGCCCTGCCACTTTGAGACAATCATCCCCAGCCTGATGTCCGAGAGTATCGTTCACGGATTTGAAGCCGTCGAGATCCACGAGAAGGAGCGCTCTGCCGGTTCGGCCCTCGTCTGAGCATATTTCATTGAAAAACGCTTCGAATCTGGTGCGGGACGTCAACCCGGTGAGCATGTCGTACTCGGCCAATTGACGAAGCTGCTCGACCATCGTCTTCTCGGCGGTAACATCCTGCTTCATCCCGAAAATTCTGGTCGCAGCTCCGTTCGCGAATTCGACGCAGGCGGTTATTCTGATCCATCGCCGATTGCCTCTTGCGGTAATGATCTCAGCATCCAGGCTGAAACCCTCGCCCGTGCGAATTGCCTTCTCGCGCACCTCATCGAGACGCTTTCGAACCTCGGGAGTATAGAGTTTAAGGATCTCATCCCTCGTCAGCGGCGTTTGCGGCGCAAGATCAAAGAGCTCGTAGACCATATCCGTCCAGCTGAGCGTCTGGTCGGGAAGACTGCATTCCCATACCCCGATACGAGCGGCCTTGAACGATCGATCAAACAACTCACGCAAATGCATGAACTCGCGCGAGGCGATTGCCTGAGGATCGAGTATTCCATTTCCATCGCAGGACACTGGGGGCCTCACCAGCTGATCAAAAGGACCTCACCAGCTTTATCGCCGGTAATCTTTCCCAGTGGAATGATTACATGGATTGTTTGCATATTGGTTTCCAAATGCAAGAGCGCCGCGTGATCATCGACATCAATAACCCTATTTTGAGGGCGGCCTCCATGAAACAGAGGATTTCAGGCGTTTGTGAAAATGAGTCCAAGGGCAAGAAGGATGTCTGCCCCAAACCGGATACTGAACCACGCCGGCTCACATCTGGCCGACACCGCTCAGGCCGATCAATGCGCCAACGCCGAGAACGATGAGCGGATGGACGCGCGTTGTCGCAAGAACAAGTGCGCCCGCTGCGGCAATCGCCGCGAGAATCCACCCCTGGGTTGATGCCTCCGTGATGACAGCCGCGCTGGCGGTGACAAGCCCGGCGGTCATCGGCACCAATCCCGCCTGCACGATCCGTCGCCATGGCCTGTCCTTGAAGCGGTTCCAGAGATGGAGCACCAGATAGGTCAGGACCGAAGAAGGCCCGAACTTTGCCGCGGAAGTAACCAACACACCCGCCCATCCGGCAACGTGCCAGCCGACCAGAGGCACGACCATCAAGTTCGGACCGGGAGCCGCCTGCGCCAATGCGAACAGCGCACCGAATTGCTGCGCCGTCATCCAATGCTGCACGTCGACGACCTGCCGATGCATCTCCGGAAGAATGGAATTGCCACCGCCGAAGGCCAGCAGCGAAAGCTGAGTGAAAATGATTGCAAGAGAAATGAGGGGCGTGGTCATGCTTCGAGCTTCCAGGTGGCGAGGATGCTGAGCGGCGCCAGAACCAGCATGGTCGGCAGCAAGGGTAGCCCGGCAATGGCGATGGCAGCAAAGCAAATGGCAGCAATGACCAGGGTGACTGGCCTGCGGCGCAGCGGCAGGACGATCTTGACGGCCATCGAGATGAGCAGACCGGCCGCGGCGGCAGCAAGGCCTGCAAACATATGCTGGATGTGCGGATCGCTATTGAACTGATCGTAAACGACACCGAGGCCGATCACGATCGCCGTCGGCGCGACAATCAAGCCGAGAAGAGCGGAAAAAGCTCCCGCCACGCCCTGAAACTTCGAGCCGATCGCAACCGCCATATTGATGATATTGCCGCCCGGCAGGAACTGACACAGCCCCAGCAGTTCGGTGAACTCCTCCCCCGTCAACCATTTGCGATCCTCGACCACCATGCGGCGTGCGAGCGGCAAGACCCCACCAAACCCGATGAGGCCGAGTTTAAAAAAACCGAAAAAGAGCTCCGCGACCGCCGGTCCTTCGCGTTGAGCAGCATTGGAATGAGAAATGGCATCCATATCGTGGCCTGCATGTTTATGTCGGACAGACCGTCAAAATAAGCTTTTACCGATCATGCGTCCAATATATGGATAGAACATCATCCATATGTTTGAGATATGCCATGATCGAACTTCGACATCTCCGTTATGCCATGACCGTTGCCGATGAGGGCCATATGACCCGCGCTGCCGAAAGGCTCGGCATCCAGCAACCACCGCTCAGTCAGCAGATAGCCAAGCTGGAGGCCATCGTCGGTGCGTCGCTCTTCAAACGGCTGCCGAGAGGCGTCGAGCTGACGGATGCGGGGCGGACATTTGTGGAGAGGGCAAGGACCATTCTCCACGATGTCGATCTTGCGATAGAGGCGACAAGGCGCAATGCCCGCGGAGAGGAGGGAAGCCTTGCGATCGGCTTTACCAGTTCGGCCGCCTTTCATCCGCTGGTCAGCGCAGCCGTCCGCTCGCTCGGCGAGACATCGCCGGATGTCGCACTCAAGCTTGAGGAAGCCAGTACGCCCGATCTGATCGCCATGCTGCATTCCGGCCTTCTCGACGTCGCGCTCGTGCGCTCTCCCGTTGCACAGTCGAGCGGCCTTGTGATTTCCCGAATTCTCGATGAAGAGATGCTGGTCGCTCTTCCCGATCGCCATCCTCTTGTGATGGCGAAAGGAGAGAAGCCTCGCCACGTTCGATTGTCGCAACTCGCAGACGAAGCCTTCATACTTTACCGCCGTCCCTCCGGGCCGGGGCTATACGACAGTATCATAGCGGCTTGCCTTGCCGCGGGTTTCAGCCCGAAAATACGGCATGAAGCTCCCCGGTTGCTGTCGACGCTCAGTCTGGTCGCCGCGGGACTCGGAATCTCCATCATTCCAGGATCGATCGCTCGGCTGGAGACGAACGGCATCGCCTATCTAAGGCTCGACCCGGGTGCCAATCTCGTGGCGCCGCTTTATTTCGCGCGAAAAGATGAGCAGCCAAGCGGCGCGCTGCAACTATTTGCCCACATCGTTCAGCACGAGAAAGCTTTACTGAAATAAGCCGGCTATCTTTCTAGCCGCGAAGAACAAGCGACCTGAGACTGATCCTTATGCCGCTCCATTCGATCACCGCCGCAGCCTAGAAGGTCAAAGTCGCATCCGTCCAAAGCCGAAATCCTCCGAGAAACGCATTTTCGTTCCCGCCGATACGGCAGGCGGATGGCAGTTCCTTGAGCTTCTCGGCATTGCCGCCGCCGATAACGATTTCATGCGGCAGTAGTGCCGCCCTCAATCTCTCAACGATCTCCTCGACCGACTGGCGCCACTTCTTCTTGCCGTATTTTTCAAGGCCACGCTCGCCGATGAAGTCTTCGAAGGTGCCCCGCTTCTTGTAGGGCAGATGGGCGAGCTCCATGGGCAGACAAACGTGATTGGCAATCATTGCCGAACCCAATCCGGTGCCGAGGCCGAGAAACAGCATATTGCCATCTTTGTAGTTGCCGATTGCCTGCATCACGGCGTCGTTGACAAGCTTGACCGGCTTGCCGAAAGCGGCGGAAAAGTCGAAATCCTGCCAGCCGCTTCCCAGATTGTGCGGTTCCATAGCTGGCCTGTTGTTCGAAACGGGCCCGGGATATCCCATACCGATAACGTCGTATCGCCAATCACTCGTCAGATCCTTGACGGTCTGGACCATCTCTTTTGCCGACATCGTAGGCCCGGAGACGGCGGCCCGGCGCTCACCGCCGGAGCTGAGACGCATTTTTACATGCGAACCGCCGAGATCGATTGCCAAGACGACAAGCTCTTCTGTCGCAGCCGGCGCCACGGCTTTCTTCAGTTTTACGTTTGTTTTGCGGCTCTCTGTTACCTGGCTCATATTCGTCCACACTTTCTATCCACGACGGGCACAAATCGCACTATCGCGCCTCAACGACGGAGACGGAGAAATCCTCTCCCTCCCAGCGGTCGGTGTCAGGCCAGTAAAAGGTAAAGGCAATCGAACCGCCTTTGGGCAGGCGCTCGCATGACAGCTCCGCGACATGTATCCCGAAGCCGTTCTGGCTCGTCTCGGTATCGCTGGCGCTGGCCCAACCGTCGACACTCCAGCGAATGATGGCCCGCGCCATGACCTCGATCCGCAGGCGCTTGCCGACGGAAAGCTGCGACAGCTTGTTGTTGAAACGCCACGGCACGAAGGGTGCCGTCACATTGTTTTTTACATAGCGCTCGACACCTTGCGGCGGCATGTCGAAAACCGCCCCGTCTCTCAGCGAACGCAGGAGCTTGATATGCTCGGCATGAGCCCAGACGAGTGGCATGGCACTGCCGGAAGGTTTCCCGAGGGCAAGGCCCAGCTCCGGGATATCGGGCTGGTCCCACACCTGTTCCGGCAGCAATCCGCCCTGCCCGGCAGACTGCTCGAGTGTCTTGAGCAAACCAAGAGCCGCTTCCGGCCGGCCGGCCGCGAGCTCATAATGGGCGCGCTCGCCCGCAAGTAAGGGCCATGGACGCCCGATGCCCGTGCCGTCGAACGGGCCGCCGTCTTCATGCTCGCCATAGCCGTCACCGGTATAACGATACCATAGAGACCCTTGCGGCAGGTCACATTTGAGCTGTGCGTCGATCACCTTCACGGTGTCGAGGATGCGAGGATCGTCGGCGGCTCGCAATCCGAACCGTACCAGCGCCAAGGCATCGGGACTGACGACTCGCGCGGTCGGCAGGAAGGATTCAGCGGGCGGCCTGTTCTTGATCGGCACGAAACCATCGGCGGGCGAGCTTCCATCGGCGATCTCAGGCGGCGCAATACGGACATAATAGCCCTTGACCCCGAGAGCGGCGCTCTCCGTATCGCTGCTGACATAAGTCCAGCGCTCGATCTGGTCGTTCCAGGCATCCGCGGTCTGCCGCAGATAGCCCGCATTGTGCATCTGACCGGCAATTTCCAGAATATCGGCCGCCGCCAGCAGCGCAGCGATTTCAACCGCCAGCGTGAAGGGAGAAAAGCCGCCATCCTCCTCCCAGCGGTCCTCACCCGTGACGGGCCCGTTGACGACGACGTAGCGTGCTGCGCTTTCGACCATCGGCACGTAGGACAATAGCAGATCGCCCGTAAGGACTCCCTCGCGGCGCAGCGCATCGGCAAGCAGGATCGGGAAAGCGCATTCATCCATTTGGATCCCGCTCCAGTAAGGCTCGCCATCCAGCCAGCAATTCTGCGGCCAATGCCCATCCTCTTCCTGGATGACGCGCAGATAGGCCAGAATGCGCAGCGCATCCTGCGAAGCGCCCGCAGCCAGGAAGCCGCCGGCTGTCTCGACCAGATCGCGCGGCCAGACCAGATGATAGCCACCGAGGTCTTCGTCGCCCTTGGCAAAGCCCCACGGAATGGAGAGAGAAGCAACGGCCGGCCCTTCGAAGGAAAGTGGCCGGTGCGTTGCCAGCACGGCTGTCGAGATCCGATAACGATTGACTTCGGGCGGCGGTGCTCTCGGTTCGTCGAGGGCCAGCAATCCGTCTTGCCAGGCCCGCCAGTCGGCAACATAGCTGCGCTCGGCGCTGTCATAGCCGGCTTGCAGACTGGCAAGGGCATTGTAGCCGGCCTCTTTGGCATGGCTTCCAAAGCCGAGCGATACGGTGACGGTGTCGCTGCCGCCGATCAGATCGATCTCACCGGTCAGGGCGACGTTGCCGTCGGCGGCACGCGCGACGGCCGGGTCCAACCGGGCCTCTTTCTGCAATTGCTGCCATCCGTCGGAAATACCGACATAGCCGGCAGATGCCATCCGCCAGCCGCCGCTAACGGCAAGAGCCATCGAGACACCGCCTGTGCCCGTCGCAAAAAGCATCGGCGTGCCCTTATAGTCTTCCACCCATCCCGTATTGCCGTAACCGGCATTGACCAGATGTGGAGCGGCCAACAGGTAGAGACGATAATCGCGGATCGTGCCTTCCAGCGGCTCGAACGATATCTGCTGAAGCAAGCTGCTGCGCATCGGATCGACGATGATGCGCTTGATGATCCTGTAACGACCATCGATTGCAGTATTGATCAACCGATAGGCCGGAACGCCATCCTCAACCGTGGTGACGACGCTCTCCGTATCGCGCTTTTCCTCCGAAAAATAACCATCGGGACCTGTGACGATCAATCCGATGTCGCGGGTACAGGCGCTATCGACGCGGGGATAATAGATTTCGTTCAAGATGCCGTGACTGAGAGTGAACCAGATGCGGCAGGCCGGCGAAAGCGCCGTGCCAACTCCGCTCTTTGCACTGGACGTCCAACGAGGTTCGATACCGTTCACGTTGGGGCCGGAAGCATCGTAAGGCGCCATGCACTATCTCCTCTATCGCTGCAATCTGCTCCGACCAAACTGTTTCGGCAAGACAGAACCTTTGCGCATTCAAGCCGATACGCGCTTGTTTTCACCACCATTGACAGCCCCCGCCCGTTCTGTATTCTGTTATAAAATCTTATATAACATAATTGTGGAACATAATTGGGAGAATTTCGATGAAGTTAGGACTCGGATTCCTGATTGCGGCTGCCTTGGTTGCAGCGCCCTCACTGTTGATGGCTCAGGAAAAAGGTGGCGTCATCAATGTCGCAACGATCGGCGAGCCGCCGACGCTCGATCCAATGACTTCCACCGCAGATCTCGTCGGTATCGTCACCCAACATATCTTCGAAACGCTCTACACCTTCGACAAGGGGTGGAACGTCACGCCGCTGCTTGCCGAGAGCCTGCCTGAGATCAGTGCCGACGGCAAAACCTACACGATCAAGCTCAGGACCGGCATCAAGTTCCATGACGGCAGCGTCATGACCTCCAACGACGTGGTCGCCTCGCTCAACCGCTGGATCAAGCTGGCGTCGCGCGGCAAGCAGGCGGGCGGCTTCATCGAATCCATTGCTGCCCAGGATCCGGCGACCGTCGTCATCAAGCTGAAGCAGCCTTACGCGCCTCTCACCTCGCTGCTTGCCTTCAACAACTCCGCCGCCATCATCATTCCAGCCGGCAAGCAGGCGGATACGATGACCGATTTCATCGGCACCGGCCCCTATATGCTGAAGGAGCGCAAGCCCGACCAGTATATCCAGCTGGTGCGCTTCGACGGCTACAAGCCGCGCGATGGCGAGAGCAATGGTTATGGCGGCGCCCGGCATCAATATCTCGACGAAATCCGCTTCGTCCCGGTGCCCGACGCCAATACCCGCGTGGAGGCGGCCATTTCCGGCCAGTATGACTACATCGACAGTCTTCCAGTCGAATCCTTCGACAAGCTGAAATCCGCTTCGGCGACCCAGCCGCTGCTCCTGAAGCCGTTCGGCTATCCGGTCTTCGTCTTCAATACCGCCGACGGCATCACGAAGAATGTCGCGATCCGCAAGGCGATCCGTCAGGCGCTCAGCATGGAAGATATGATGGCGGCAGCCTTCGGCAGCACAAATTTCTATACGGTTGACGGCAACATGTACCCCGCCCCCTTTACCTGGAGCACGGATGCCGGCGTCAAAGGGAACTACAACGTCGCCGATCCGGAAGGTGCCGCAGCTGCCGCCAAGGCGGCAGGCTACAAGGGCGAACCGGTCCGCATCCTGACCAGCCGACAGTACGAGTTCCATTACAAGATGGCGCAGGTCGCGGCCGAATATCTGAAACAGGCAGGCTTCACGGTAGACCTTCAGGTGGTCGACTGGGCTACGCTGACCCAGCGCCGTGCGGACAAGGCGCTGTGGGACATCTATATCAGCCACAGTCCCTTCCTGCCGGAACCGGCGCTGATCGGCACATTGTCGCCAAGCTCGCCCGGCTGGTGGACGACGCCGACGAGCAAAGCCGCGATCGACGCGTTCAACACAGAGGTTGATCCCAAGAAGCGTATCGAGCTTTGGGCCAATGTTCAAAAGACCATCTATGACGAAGCTCCCATGATGAAGATCGGTGATTTCAACGCCGTCGCGGCGATCTCCACCAAGCTTCAAGGCGTCGATCCCGCGCCATGGCCCTACTTCTGGAACGCATCGATCAAGAAATAAGCCTCCCAAGGCGCTCGGGCGCCGGCCGCGACCGGCGCCCGTTCCGAATCCCGTCCGTTTGCGGACCTAGAGCAATTCCAGGGAAAGTGCGCAACGGTTTTCCGTTCGGGATTGCGAGAGAACAAAGAAATAGGGTGGTTCCGCCGGTCGAAGAGAAGCGGAACTACTCTGGGAACCGACGCAATGATACGTTACATCCTTCACCGTCTTGCGGGCATGATCGTCGTGATGTTTCTCGTCGTCACGATCGTCTTCGTGATCGTGCGCGTGACCCCTGGCGATCCGGCCGCCGTCATGCTCGGCCCGGATGCGACCGCGCAGGATATTGCCGAGCTCCGCACCCGGCTTGGCCTAGACCAATCCATCTTCGTCCAGTACCTGTTCTATGTCGGGCAGTTGCTAAAGGGCGATCTCGGCCAGTCGATCTTCCTCAATATTCCGGTTTCCTCTGCGCTTCTCGGACGTGCCGAGCCGACCTTTTTCCTGACACTGTTCTCGCTCCTCATCGCTGGCGTCATCGCGCTGCCGATCGGCATCTATGCCGCCTATCGGCGCGGATCGCTCGTCGACCAGGCTTCGATGGCGATCGGCATGCTGGCCGCGAGCATTCCAAGCTTCTGGCTTGGCCTCATCCTTATGCAGATCTTCGCGGTGCGCCTGGGGATGTTCCCGGTTTCCGGCTATGGCGGACCGGGCACAAGCTTCCTGGATCGCATGTATCATTTGACGCTGCCGGCCGTCGCACTCGGCCTCGTCTCCTCGGCGCTGATCCTGCGCTTCACCCGCGCATCGATGCTCGACGTGCTTGGAGACGACTATATCCGCACCGCCCGCGCCAAAGGGCTGATCGAACGCCGCGTCGTCCTCAAACATGCGCTGAAGAACGCACTCATTCCAATTCTGACCGTTCTGGGGCTGACGGCCGCCGTGCTGATTTCCGGCGCTGTCGTCACCGAGACGGTCTTCGGCCTGCCGGGTGTCGGAAGCCTCGTCGTCTCCGCGGTGCTGCGCCGCGACTATCCGGTGATCCAGGGGGCTCTGCTCGTCATCGCCGGCCTCTACGTCCTCATCAATTTTGCGATCGACATGCTCTACCTGCTCGTTGATCCGAGGGTACGCTACTGATGGCCGACATCGCAACCGAGACACCCAAACAGGCGCAAAGCGAGCGAAGCAAGTTCCTTCGTCGGCTGCTGAAGCGCAAGACCGTTGCCATCGGACTGATTGTGCTGACGATCTTCGTGCTGCTCGCCGCCCTCGCGCCATGGATCGCACCCTATTCGCCCTCGAAGCTCTCGATCGTCAACCGACTGAAGCCGCCAAGCGGGGTCTACTGGTTCGGCACCGACGAATTCGGCCGCGATATCTTCTCTCGCACCATCTATGCCGGACGGCTGTCGCTGCTCGTCGGAGCCGCCGTCGTGGCGCTGTCGGCTGCGATCGGTGTTACCCTCGGTCTGCTCGCCGGCTTCTTCCAAAGGCTCGACACGCCGATCGCCCGCCTGATCGATGCGATGATGGCGTTTCCGGACATTTTGCTCGCCATTGCGCTGGTCGCAGCCCTCGGCCCGTCGCTGACGACTGTTATCGTCGCACTGTCGATCGTCTACGCACCGCGGCTGGCCCGCATCGTCCGCGCCTCGACCCTTGTCATCCGTGAACTCCCTTACGTGGAGGCTGCCAAGGCTCTCGGCATCTCGACATTCCACATCATGACGCGGCATGTGCTTAGAAACCTCCTGTCGCCGATCCTGGTGCAGAGCTCGTTTCTCTTTGCCAGCGCCATGCTGGCCGAAGCCGGGCTCTCGTTTCTCGGCCTCGGCGTCAGCCCCGAAATCCCGACCTGGGGAACCATGATCGCCGCCGGCCGCCAATATATCGGCCAGGCCGACTGGATGACCTATTTCCCGGGCTTTGCCATCATTCTCTCCGTGCTCTCGTTGCAAATGGTGGGCGACGGCTTGCGGGACATGCTCGATCCAAGACTTCGAAAGGATCTGTAAATGACCGGTGAAAAAGCGGGCAAGCCGCTCCTCCTCACCAATGTGAAGCCCATGGCTTTCGATGGCGATACCGGCACTGGCGTAATCGACATTCTCGTCGGCGCCGACGGCAGGATCGCCGCTTTCGGCCCGCAGCTTGCCGCTCCCGGCGACGTCGAGCGCATCGACGGCAAGGGCGCCTGGATCTCTCCCGGCTGGATCGACCTGCACGTCCATATCTGGCATGGAGGCACTGATATCTCGATCCGTCCGTCCGAATGCGGTGCCGAGCGCGGCGTCACGACGCTGGTCGATGCGGGCTCCGCCGGCGAAGCCAATTTTCATGGCTTCCGCGAATACATCATCGAACCGTCCAGGGAACGCATCAAGGCCTTCCTCAATCTCGGCTCGATCGGCCTCGTTGCCTGCAATCGCGTCCCCGAATTGCGCGATATCAAGGATATCGATCTCGACCGCATCCTCGAATGCTATGCCGAGAACAGCGAGCATATCGTCGGCATCAAGGTACGCGCCAGTCACGTCATCACCGGCTCCTGGGGTGTCACACCCGTCAAGCTCGGCAAGAAGATCGCCAAGATCCTGAAGGTGCCGATGATGGTGCATGTCGGCGAGCCGCCGGCGCTTTATGACGAAGTGCTCGAAATTCTCGGGCCGGGCGATGTCGTCACCCACTGCTTCAACGGCAAGGCCGGTTCGAGCATCATGGAGGACGAGGACCTCTACAATCTCGCCGAACGTTGCGCCGGCGAAGGCATCCGGCTCGATATCGGCCATGGAGGCGCCTCTTTCTCCTTCAAGGTCGCGGAAGCGGCGATCAAGCGTGGCCTGCTGCCCTACTCGATCTCGACCGACCTGCATGGGCATTCGATGAACTTCCCGGTATGGGATCTCGCGACCACTATGTCCAAGCTGCTCTCGGTCGGCATGCCGTTCGACAAGGTCGTGGACGCCGTCACCCATGCACCGGCCTCGGTCATCAAGCTTTCGATGGACAGCCGGCTGTCGGTCGGCGAACGAGCAGACTTCACCATTTTCGACCTGGTGGATGCGGATCTCGAGGCGACCGATTCCAATGGCGATGTCTCGCGCCTCAAGAAGCTGTTCGAACCACGTTACGCGGTCATCGGCGCGGAGGCGATCACCGCCAGCCGCTACGTGCCACGCGCTCGCAAACTCGTCCGCCACAGCCACGGCTATTCGTGGCGCTAATCAAACACCAGGCCCGCATAGCAGGAGCATACGTGAACACGTCCCCAACACAGGCCGCTTCAGCAGCGCAAACACCTTACCAGCGACTGGCTGCGCTCGGCATCGAGCTTCCGCCGCCGCCGCCGCCGATCGCCAATTTCGTCACCCATGTCCGCGAAGGCAACGTGCTCTACCTTTCGGGTCAAGGGCCGCGGGAGCTGGACGGCCACCTCCATTCCGGCAAGGTTGGCGGTGACGTCGGCGTTGACCGGGCCTATCAACATGCGCGGCTGACGGGCATCAATCTTCTTGCCGTCATGCATGGTGCGCTCGGCGACCTTTCCAGGGTGAAGCGGGTGGTGAAACTGCTCGGCATGGTCAATGCCGTGCCGCATTTCGAAGACCATCCGAGCGTCATCAACGGCTGCTCTGATCTCTTCATCGAGGTCTTCGGCGAGGCGGGCCAGCATGCCCGTTCGGCCGTCGGCTTCGGCTCGCTTCCCGGCAATATCACGGTCGAGATCGAAGCGATCATCTCACTCAATGATTAGTTTTTGCGCAATTCCGGACGCAAAACCGCGTCACACTTTTGCTGGAATTGCTCTAAGAAGGACGAATTCAGTGATTGCGCCAGCCCATCAGCTTTTCGATCCGCTCGGCAGTCGCGCGCACCTGCTCGCCGTAGCGGTTACCGTCGGAAACGACTTTCTGTTCGGGAAGCACGATCGAAATGGTCGCGACACATTGACCATCCCGGTCAACGACCGGCGAGGCGATACAGGCAACCGCATAATCGGACTCCGCCACCTGGATGGACAAGCGCTCCTCAAATGCTTTGCCCGCCGCATCGGAAAGTGCGTGGGCATCGATCTCGGCCCGACCGGTCGGCGAGGTGCGGGCACAGCGCTTGAAAAGCTCGATCCTTTCCTCTTCGAGCAAGTGGCCGACCAACAATCGGCCCGAGGCAGTCCAGTTGAGGGGCACGCGGGTACCGACACGGGAAGCGACCTGGAAATGGCTCGGTCCGTCCGCCATCGCCAGCACCAGCATGTTGTCGCCGTCGCGGCCGCAGACTTGCACTGTCTCGTTCGCCTGCCGGCAAAGATCGTGCATCTCGCGCGTGGCGACGCTCATGAAATCCAGCGACCGGGCATAGGCGAGGCCATAGTGGTAAAGGCGCGCCCCGAGCCAGACGGAACCGTCGGCATTGCGGCCGAGCATGTTCTTTTCGACCAGGTCGTCGATGATCACGTAGACGGTCGAAAGAGGCGCCTTGATCGCCTTGGCAATCGCGTAAGCGCCAGCGGGCGCGCCGGTTTCATAGAGATAATCGATCACCTGCAGCGCGCGGTCGATGCCGCTCACGCGCGAACGGCGCGCGCCTTTGGCTTCCGCTTCCCCGATCGAATCGGCGTCTTCAGGGAGTGCGGCGGGTAGGCTCTTGGCGTCCAAATCAACGCTCCTCGTGAGATTTCGAGAAGCTATTACATTACTATGGTATAGCTGTCGATGACAATCGGCGGTCAATCGTCACTTTGGAGAGATAGAATGTCCGATGATATCCGCAGCAAGATCGGCCTGAGGCCTGTCATCAACGTGTCAGGCACCATGACCAGCCTCGGCGCATCGATCGTCGTGCCCGAAGCCATTGCGGCGATGGCGGCGATCCTGCCGCAATTCGTCGAGATCAACGACCTCCAGCGCAAGGCCAGCGCGGTCATCGCGCGGCTGACGGGTAGCGAGGCCGGCTTCGTGACGGCATCCTGCTCCTCGGGCATCAGCCTCGCCGTCGCTGGCGCCATTACCGGCAACAACCTCCTTGCCATAGAGAAACTGCCTGATACCGCACCAGACAAGAACGAAGTCATCGTGCAAATGGGCCATGTGGTGAGCTACGGCGCTCCGGTGGATCAGGCAATCCGCCTTGCGGGCGGCAAGGTCGTGCTGATCGGTCAGGCAACATCGACGCATCGCTTCCACATGGAAAATGCCATCACCGAAAAGACGGCGGCAGCCGTCTATGTCATATCCCATCATGTGGTCGATTACGGCCTGCTGCATCTGACCGAATTCGTCGAGATTGCGCATTCCAAAGGCGTGCCAGTTATCGTCGATGCGGCGTCGGAATACGACCTCAAACTCTTCCTGGCTCAGGGCGCCGACATCGTGCTCTATTCCGGCCACAAGTTTCTCGGCGGCCCGACTTCCGGCATCGTTGCCGGCAGGAAGGAACTGGTGCGCAACGCCTTCCTGCAGAACATGGGCATCGGCCGGGGCATGAAGGTCGGCAAGGAAAGCATCTATGGCACTATGGCGGCGCTGGAGGCCTGGGAAAAGCGCGACCATGCCGGCATCCGCGAACGCGAGACCGGCTATCTGAACCTATGGAAGCGAACGCTCGACGGCCGCCCTGGTGTCACCGCCCTGATCGAACCCGATCCCACCAACAACCCGCTCGATCGCATGCGCGTCATCATCTCGGCGCCCGAGGCGCATATCACCGCCTGGGATCTTGCGGCGGCGCTGGCCCGCGGCAACCCGCCCGTCATTGTGCGCGACCACGAGGTGGAGCATCACTATTTCTATCTCGATCCATGCAACCTGCATCCCGGCCAGGAGACGATCGTCGCGACCCGGCTTGCCGAGGAGCTCAACAAGGCGCGCGCCTCCAACGAGATCATCGCGACGCCGATCGAGAACCGCAGCCGGCATCGCTTCGACGGCATGCTGAACTGGCCGGATTGAGCTGTGGCACGGATCGCAAGAAGGAAACAACCATGGGCACGTCGCAGGTAACGGCAACAGAGGCTGCCGAACCCATTCTCTCCGTCGAGAACCTCACCGCCTCGTTCCTAGTGGACGGCGTATGGAAGCCCGTCGTGCGCGATGTTTCCTTCTCGGTCGCACCCGGCGAGACGGTGGCGATCGTCGGCGAGAGCGGTTCTGGCAAGAGCGTCACCTCGCTATCGATCATGCGGCTGCTGCAGAGCGATTCAAGCCGCATCGAGGGCACAATCATGCTGGGTGGCCGCGACCTGCTTTCGCTTCCCGAGCATGAGATGCGCAAGGTGCGCGGCAACGACGTGTCGATGATCTTCCAGGAGCCGATGACTTCTCTCAATCCGCTCTTCACCATCGGCGACCAGATTTCCGAGGCCTTGCTCTGCCACAAGGACATGTCGGCGGCGGATGCCAAGGCCGAGACGATCCGGCTTTTGGAAAAGGTCCGCATTCCCTCAGCCGCCTCGCGCTTCGACGAATATCCGCACCGCTTTTCCGGCGGCATGCGCCAGCGCGTCATGATCGCCATGGCGCTCGCCTCGAAGCCAAAACTGCTGATCGCCGACGAGCCGACGACCGCCCTTGACGTCACCATCCAGGGCCAGATCCTCGATCTCATCAAGATGCTGCAGGAGGAGGAAGGAACCTCCGTCCTGTTCATCACGCATGACATGGGTGTGGTCGCAGAAATCGCCGATCGCACAGTCGTCATGTATCGCGGCGAGCAGGTGGAGACGGGCGCGACGGCCGACATTTTCCATCGCGGCCAGCATCCCTATACCCGCGCGCTGCTGTCGGCCGTGCCGGTGCTCGGTTCGATGCAATCCTATGAACGGCCGCTGCGCTTTCCCGTCGTCAATGCGGCAACGGGAGAGTCCGACACGCCTGCGGAGGTGCCCGATACGGTGGCAAGAGAAAAACCAGTTCTGCAGGTGAAGAACCTCACCAAACGCTTCGACATCTATTCGGGCCTCTTCGGAAAGCTCAAAGGTCGCGTCCATGCGGTCGAAAACGTCTCATTCGATCTCTTTGCCGGCGAAACATTGTCGCTTGTCGGTGAATCCGGATGCGGCAAGTCGACGACAGGGCGCGCCATCATGCGGCTGATCGAGCCGCAATCCGGCTCCGTCATCGTCGATGGCCGCGACGTGCTCTCGCTTGGCAAGCGCGACATGCGAGAGATGCGCAAATCCGTGCAGATGATTTTCCAGGATCCCTTCGCCTCGCTCAATCCGCGCATGACGGTCGGGCAAGCGATCGCCGAACCCTATCTCGAACACAGGATGGGAACGGCAAGGGAGGCGAAAGAGATCGTCGCCGATATGCTGCACAAGGTCGGCCTGACGCCTGACATGGCGAGCCGCTACCCGCATGAATTCTCCGGCGGCCAGCGCCAGCGCATCTGCATCGCCCGTGCCCTGGCATTGCAGCCGAAAGTGATCGTCGCCGACGAAAGCGTGTCCGCGCTCGACGTGTCGATCAAGGCCCAGGTCATCAACCTGATGCTCGATCTGCAGCAGAGCCTCAACCTTGCCTTCCTGTTCATCTCCCACGACATGGCAGTCGTCGAACGCGTCAGCCATCGTGTCGCCGTCATGTATCTCGGCGAAATTGTCGAGATCGGCCCACGCGCCGCCGTCTTCGGCAATCCGCAGCACGACTACACGAAAAAGCTGATGGCCGCCGTTCCGGTGCCGGACCCCGATCGCCGACGCGAGAAGCGCGCGAGTGCCAATGATGAGTTGAAGAGCCCGATCCGGGCCGTCGATTACCTGGTCAAGCCGCGCGAGTATCGAGCTGTCTCACCGGGCCATCTGGTTGCCGTCTGAAGCTTCAATTCAGATAGGCTGAACGCCATACATCATCCGCAATGGCAGCAGGCGCCGACATTGCAGGAGCCTCCTTTTTCCCTCAGCAACAGGAGCTCTTGCAAAAGCGCGCCGCGTTGATTAATCGTTTAATCACGGAAATCGGAACGAACTCCTGGATGAGCCAGACACGCCCTTCTTCGATTCGGGAAATTGCGATCAAGCTGGGTGTCTCCACGGCAACGGTCTCGAATGCCCTGCGTGGCACGGGGCGAGTGTCTTCAGCCCTTGCGGCACAAATCCGTCTGGAAGCGGACAGGCTCGGCTATGTGCCTGACCATGCGGCCCGCGCTCTGCGCACCGGCAAGAGCAATACGATCGGCCTGCTGGTTCCGAATATCGGCCAACCCTTGTTTCCCGCTTTTGCCCAGGCCATCGAACGAGCCGCCAAGCGGCGCGGTCTTGCCGTTCTGATCGGCGACAGTCAGGGCGATCCACGGCAGCAGGATTTCGAAATCAGGACTATGATCGCCCGCGGCGTCGATGCGCTGATCGTGATACCGACGCGCGGGACGACGATTGCGCCGGCGGATGTCCCGGTGCCGGTCGCCGTCATCGACAGCGCCGCCACGGTCGGCAACATCGCTGCCAGCGATCATCGCGAGGGTGGACGTCTCATCGCCCGCCATCTGCTCGAGCTCGGTCATAACCGGCTTCTCATCCTCGCCGGACCGGAGAATTCGCTGGTGGCGTGCGAGCGCGTGGAAGGAATGCGCGAGGTCTTCCGCCACGCCGGCGTCGAACCGGCATTACGATACAGCGATGCGACTTTTGAAGCCGGCAGCGCCCTCGGACGCGAGCTCGATCTACGACATTTTACAGCCTGCGCCGCCGCCTATGACGCTCTTGCCATCGGCTTTGCCATCGCGGCCAGAGACAGAGGCTGCAGCATTCCGGAAGACATGTCGCTCACCGGCTTCGATGATCTGATGTGGGCTCAAATCGCCTCCCCGCCGCTCACGACAGTTCGACAGGATCTGGAAACGGTGGCGAACCACGCGCTTGCCTTCGTTGCCGGAGAAACTGATACCAGCCGAATATTTCCAACGGAACTTGTCTTGAGGCAATCCACCGCGCGCCCATCCGCCTTTGCCAAGGGAGGCAGACATGCCGAATGAACCCCACGACCTCAATTCGTCTGAGCTGCGCGATCGTGCCGTGCGGTCGGCGTTGGGGCTTGAGCCGTTCGATATGCTCATCACCGGCGGAACGCTCGTCGATGTTGGGACTTCGGAAATGAGACCGGCCGATATCGGGCTTGTTGGCCCCTTGATCGCAAGCGTCCACGCCTCGGGGACAAGGAGGGACGCAAAGCAGACCATCGACGCTACGGAACGATTCATCACGCCCGGATTTATCGACACGCATATGCACGTCGAAAGCTCGATGGTGACGCCGAGGCGATATGCCGAAGCGGTCGTTCCCCAGGGCACGACGACGGTCTGCTGGGACCCGCATGAAATCGGCAATGTCGCTGGCCTCGATGGTATTCGCTGGGCGCTTGAGGAGACACGGCAATTGCCGCTGCGCTTCCTGACACTGGCGCCGTCCTGCGTGCCTTCGGCGCCCGGCCTGGAACTTGCCGGCGCGGAGTTCCGCTCGGGCGAAATGTCGACCATGCTGAGCTGGCCGGAGATTTCCGGCGTCGCCGAAGTAATGAACATGCGCGGCGTCCTTGAGCGAAGCGAGCCGATGCGCAGTATCGTCGAAGCCGGACTTGCGAGCGGCAAGCGCGTCTGCGGTCATGCCCGCGGCCTCGAAGGCGCGGAATTGCAGGCCTTTATTGCCGCAGGCATCCAATCCGATCACGAACTCACCTCAGGCGAGGACTTGCTGGCGAAATTGCGGGCGGGCCTTGCCGTCGAGCTACGCGGTTCCCACGACTATGTCCTGCCCGGCGTGATCGAGGCTCTGAAAAAGCTGCCTCATCTGCCGCAAACGCTGACAATCTGCACCGATGACGTCTTCCCCGACGATCTCGTGAATGACGGCGCGATGTCATCGGTTCTGAGGCGCCTCATAGGCTACGGCATGAAGCCGGTCGATGCCGTCCGCGCCGCCACGCTCAACGCCGCCATGTGGTTGAACCGTTATGATCTGGGGTTGGTCGCGCCCGGCCGCCGCGCCGACATCGTCATCCTCTCCGATCTGGAAAGGATCGTGGTCGACCGCGTCTATGCATCGGGGCGTGAAGTAGCCAGAGACGGCAATCTTATTGGAAGCGGCAAGGGCGTGTCCTCGGATGCCTATCGCGACACCGTAAAGCTTGAGAAACTTTCCGCCACCGATTTTACCATCACCCTGCCAGGTATGACTGAGGCAAGGGTGAACACCGTGGTCAGCCCACGGTTCACGAAATGGGGAGAAGCAGACGTCAAGGTCGAAGACGGCAAGCTCATTCTGCCTGATCACATGCTCCTGATGGCCGTCATCCACCGCCATGGCAGAAAAGAGCCGACGCCCGTGATCGGCATCTTGGAAGACTGGGGCCATTGGCGCGGCGCGCTTGCGACGACGATATCGCATGACAGCCATAATCTTACCGTCTTCGGCCGCGACCCCGCGGACATGGCTGCGGCAGCCAATGCCGTCATCGAGGCTGGCGGCGGCATGGCAACGGCGGCCGATGGCAAAGTCACCGCTGTGCTTCCCCTGCCCGTCTGCGGCTTGCTGTCGGATGCGCCCGCAAAGGACGTGGCCGATGATTTCGCCAGGCTGCGCGCGGCAGCCGATGCGATCGCTGACTGGATGCCGCCCATTCGCACCTTCAAGGCAATCGTCGGAGCAAGCCTTGCCTGCAATCCCGGCCCGCACGTCACCGATCTCGGGCTGACCGACGGAACCACCCGGGACATCAGACCGCTTCTGGCTACAAGCCGAAACTGAGGTCACCGGCCAAACGGTAATATTGCCGATTTAGGAGAACATCCGAACCGCAGTGGACGTCCTCTATTCTGTCACATCCATGTCATGAAATACGCCGACACCTCATGCCAAATCAGGAGCGGGTACCCAGATGGATTATTTCAGACGTTTCAACTTTCTGTTCGCGACGCCAACCTTTGACAATGAGGATCTGGAGGGTGCCCGCTACAATCAGATCGTCGAGGAGATCGAACGCTCCGGTTTCGAGGTGGTGCGTGCGCGCAATCTCGAAGACGCCGAGATCGCCGTACAGACCGATGCTGCCATCGGCTGCATGTTGGTCGACTGGGGCAAGAAGGGTCTGGAGGGCAAGACGGCCTCCCTCATCAACCTCATGCGCCGCCGCGGCCTCGAATTCCCCATTATCCTGCTGATCCGGCGCAAACGCTTCGAAGATGTGCCGGTCGAAGTCCTCGATTTTATCGACGGCTATGTTTTCTTGTCGGAAGAAACGCCCGCCTTTATCGCCAAGAGCCTCATCAGCCGGCTCAAGCAATATGCCGAGACGCTGAAGACGCCTTTCTTCGGCGCGTTGGTCGATTATGCCGAGGAAGGCAATCACCTCTGGACCTGCCCGGGGCACAATGGCGGCATCTTCTATAGCCGCAGCCCCATCGGCCGCGTGTTCATGGAGCATCTGGGCGAGGCGGTCTTCCGCGACGACCTCGACAATTCCGTGCTCGACCTCGGTGACCTCCTGACCCACGAGGGGCCAGCGCTTGCCGCGCAAAAGGAAGCGGCCAAGATTTTCGGCGCCGAAAAGACCTATTTCGTGCTCAACGGCACCTCCACGTCAAACAAGGTCGCCCTATCAGCCCTCGTCACCGATGGCGATCTCGTGCTGTTCGATCGCAACAATCACAAGGCCGCCCATCACGGCGCCCTGATGATCTCGGGCGGCATTCCGGTCTATTTGCCGACCAGACGCAATCTTTATGGCCTGATCGGTCCCATGGATTTCGCTGAAATGGACGAGGACGCGCTGCGCGAGCGCATCCGCACCCATCCGCTGGTGAAAGATCCGGAGGCCTACAAGAAGCCTCGCCCGTTCCGCGTCGCGGTCGTGGAACAGTGCACCTATGACGGCACCATCCACAATGCCGAGATGATTCTCAAACGGATTGGCCATCTCTGCGATTACATCCTTTTCGACGAGGCCTGGGCCGGCTTCATGAAGTTCCATCCGCTTTATGCCGGGCGCTTTGCCATGGGTCTTTCCGACCTCGGCCCGGATGCGCCGGGCATCATCGCCACGCAATCCACCCATAAGCAGCTGGCAAGCTTCTCACAGGCTTCCCAGATCCACATGAAGGATAGGCACATCACCGGCCAGAAGCGCCGCGTGGAGCACCGACGCTTCAACGAAAGCTTCATGCAGCACGCCTCGACATCGCCCTTCT
Source organism: Rhizobium sp. BK491 (assembly GCF_014194925.1). Classification (NCBI taxonomy): domain Bacteria; kingdom Pseudomonadati; phylum Pseudomonadota; class Alphaproteobacteria; order Hyphomicrobiales; family Rhizobiaceae; genus Rhizobium; species Rhizobium sp. BK491. The sequence goes on along the minus strand of NZ_JACIAR010000003.1, from coordinate 46,388 downwards.
ATCCGCTGTTTGCCTCGCTCGACGTCGGCGCGCAAATGATGAAGGGCCGCTCGGGCGAAGTGCTTTGGGACGACACGATCCGCCTCGGCATCGAGCTGCGCAAGAAAATCCGCGCCGTGCGTCGCGAATTCGAGGAGAAGGAGCATCGTCCCGAACGCCGTTGGTTCTTCGAGCCTTTCGTGCCAGACCGCGTTGCGATCCCGGATGTATCGAGCCCAGGCGCAGTGCATGACGTGTCGTGGGAAAGCGTCGCGACCGACCAACTCGCCACCAATCCCGCCTTCTGGCACTTGACGCCCGATGCGGCATGGCACGGCTTTTCCGGCATGGAACCGGGTTTTGCCATGACGGACCCGAACAAGCTTACCCTGCTGACACCGGGCTTTGATCGTCGGACGGGGAAATACACGGAACACGGCATACCGGCGCCGGTGGTCGCGCAATATCTGCGTGAAAACCGTATCGTCGCGGAAAAGAACGATCTCAATTCGCTGCTCTTCCTCCTCACCCCCGGTGTCGAAGCCAGCAAGGCCGGTACGTTGATCAGCGGCCTTGTCGCCTTCAAGAAGCTTCATGACGACAATGCGCTGCTGGAAGAGGCAATTCCGGAATTCTATCGCCGCCGTCCGGGCCGTTATGCGGGCGTGCGCCTGCGCGATCTTTGCGCTGAGATGCACAATTTCTTCCGCCAGGCCGATGTCAGCGCGCTGCAGACAAAGCAGTTTTCCGCCGAACACCTGCCGCCGATCGCCATGTCGCCGCACGATGCCGCACGTTGCCTTGTTCGCAACGATGTCGACTATCTGCCGATCGACGCCATTGCCGGCCGCATCGCAACGACGCCCTTCGTCGTCTATCCTCCGGGGATTGCGACCATCGTGCCGGGCGAGCGCCTGACGGAGCAGGCAAAGCCCATGATCGACTATCTCAAGATGTTTGAAACCTGCTTCAACACCTTCCCCGGTTTCGAGGTGGAGATTCAAGGCCTCTATCGCGAGATTGATGCAGCCGGCAAAATCCGGCTCTATACCTACGTCGTCGCGGAATAGGCTTGGAATTCAGGTTCGGACATGAAGCAGGATAAAACAATCATCGTTCGCCCGTCCCGGGAGAGCGACGTCGATGCCATGCTGGCAATCTATCGCCGCCATATTCACCGCGGCGTCGAGGCCGGAGTTGATGATAGCGATACGCCGCAGCCGGACGATCTGCGCGAACGGCGCAAGAATTTGAAGGACAAACGCTTCCCGCATGTCGTTGCGATCGAGGGTGAGAAGGTCGTCGGCTATGCCTATGTGGTGCTGTTCCGCAAGCGTCCGGCCTATCGCTATACCGTCAAGCATTCGATCTATGTGCATCACGACCATGTTGGCCAAGGCGTCGGGAGCCTGCTCATGCGCGGACTGATCGACGCCTGTGCCGCGGCCGGTTTCCGGCAGATGATCGGCTATATCGATGCCGACAACGCGGCGTCGCTGGCCTTGCACGAGCGCTTCGGCTTCGTTCGCGTCGGCCTGCTGCCGGCGGTTGCCTATCGTTACGGCCGCTGGGCCGATACCGTGATGGTCCAGCGCTCGCTCGGTCCCGGCTCAACCACGCAGCCGCCTCCGCCGCCGCTGTCGACCCGCTGAAGCAAAGGGGGCTTATACCGGCTGCGTTTGAGCTGGCCTGAAACCCAGCACGAAATCCACGACTTTCGACGAGGACATTTCGCAAGGCTTGAGGGTGAGGCTGGCTCCGGAGAGCACATAGAGATTGAAGCTGACGACATCGGTCCCGCCAAGCTCCTCGCCATAGAGCCAAACTCGCTTCCCCTCAGGCGATCGCTTGACCGTCACACCCCAGGGGCGATCTTGGAAGCGACCCTCCGAATAGCCATCAGACAGCTTCGCAAGCGCATGTTCGAAGTCCGACAATTCGGACGCCAGCAGCGCATCGTTCGTCATGGCGCCAGGCATTCGTCACATATGCCGCAGCCGTCCTCATCCATCTTCCGTGCCGATCGGTGCCTTCGGCAGCATAGGCACGCGGTTCCGTTAGATCGAGATTCCTCGTCATGCTCGGGCGGAAGGATTTCCATCGGCAGGTCGGAAAGGGGTTCGGTTGCGATTTGGCCCATCTTGAGGCTCCGTATTGGGGGATAGACAAGAGATAAGAAGCCTCGAAGGCATCTCCAAGGTGGCACTTGCGAATGACTGTCACAGAGCGATTTTCCCGCATCTCTCCGGTACGACAACGGAGCCGGTTTGATATCGTGATCAGGGATGATATGTTCTGTATTTGTTTCAGATTCTATAATTGAAGAGTCCATGCTTGAACCTGCAGCATGATGACCGAGATCGTCATGAACGACACCAACACAAACCCTGTTCGGAAGATCATCCATGTCGATATGGACGCATTCTATGCGTCGGTCGAACAGCGAGACAATCCCGAGCTGCGCGGCAAGCCGCTTGCGGTCGGCGGGTCTGCGGCGCGCGGCGTGGTCGCAGCCGCAAGCTACGAGGCCCGCGCCTTCGGGGTTCACTCGGCGATGCCTTCGATCACGGCGAAGCGCAAATGCCCGGACCTGATTTTCGTGCCGCCGCGCTTTGACGTCTACAGGGCAGTGTCGCAGCAGATCCGCGAAATCTTCGCCGAATATACTTCGATGATCGAGCCGCTCTCGCTCGACGAGGCCTATCTCGACGTCACCCAGAACCACAAGGGCATGGAGATCGCCACCGAGATCGCGCTGGAGATCCGGACCAAGATCAAGCAGGTCACTGGTCTCAATGCTTCTGCCGGCATTTCCTACAACAAGTTCCTCGCCAAGATGGCAAGTGACCTCAATAAGCCCAATGGTCAGGCTGTCATTACGCCGAAGAACGGGCCGGCCTTCGTCGAAACGCTTCCCGTCAAGAAATTCCATGGCGTCGGACCAGCGACCGCCGAGCGGATGCACAAACTCGGCATCGAAACAGGGCTAGACCTGAAGTCGAAATCCCTCGCCTTCCTGCAGGAGCATTTCGGAAAGGCAGGCCCATATTTCTACGGTATCGCCCGCGGCATCGACGAGCGCCAGGTAAAGCCCGACCGGATCCGCAAATCCATTGGCGCGGAAGATACGTTCGCCGAGGATATCGACGATCTCGAGCTGGCGACGGCGGAGTTGAGGCCCTTAGCACAGAAGGTCTGGCGCTACTGCGAAACAGGCGGTTTCAGCGCCAAGACGGTGACCGTGAAGATCAAATATTCGGACTTTACCCAGGCGACACGCAGTCGGACAAGCTCCTTGCCGGTCGCAGACGGCGGCGCCGTTCTTGAGACAGCCTCGGCGCTTCTGGCAACCGTTCACCCGTTTGCCCGGCCGATCCGGCTGCTTGGCATTACGCTTTCTTCTTTGACGAACGAAGAGGCCGACGATGGGAGATCACAGCCTCAGCTCGATCTCGGCATCTGAGAGGTGATAACCTCCCATCCGCCATCTGGCCGCGCTCGGCATTCCCTTGGCCGAGGGACCGTAGAGCCGATTGAGGCTCAGCCAGGACAGGACGCGCCGTCGCGGGCACCTGATCACGCATCGGGTTCCCCCTTCACGATCTACCGGCAACGCCGCTCAGCAAGACCGCTTGCGCTTCATCATCGCGTTCAGCTTCTCCGCCCCGGCTTCGTCGACGGGTGTATAGACGATCATGCGGTCGTCATTGCTGGGGCTTGCCCACCAATTGTTGGATTGCAGCGGCAGGACCGTGCCATCCGCCAGCCGAAAACGCTTCACGGTATTCTCGATGCCCTTGAGCTGATAGCGATCCCATACGATGCGGAACTGATCGGAAGCGCTCATATAGCGTTCCAATTGCCGCTCCCAGCTCGGATCATCGAGATGCTCGGCCATGGAGGCACGAAACAGCGCTGCCATATTGGCCAGCATCTCGTCGGGATCGGCCTGGCTTGCACGCCAGGCAGGATTGACGAGGGACAGATAGATGCAGTTCCGGTCTTCAGGCGGAAGGGCATCGAGATCGACGCCGACGAGACGGCGATAGGCCTCGTTGAAGCCGCGTATATTGTACCGTTTCGTCTGGATAAGAGCCGGATAAGGACAGAGATGATCGAGAATGCGCTGGCTTGCCTCGGTGAGCGGCTCGCAGACGCGAGGATTTTCGAGCCGGGGCGGGACCGGCAGATTGGCCAATCTGAACAGGTGCTCCGTTTCGACTTCGTTGAATTCCAAAGCATGCGCGACGGAGAGCAGTACGCGCGGCGACACGCGGATCGGGCGGCCCTGCTCCAGCTTGGTGTACCAGGTGATGCCGATATCGGCGCGTGACGCCACTTCTTCCCGCCGCAATCCGGGTGTACGAATCCGTCCCGCTCGACCGAGTCCCAATCTTTGCGGGTCGAGGGTTTCCCGCCGCCTTCGCAACATCTCGCCAAGTTCCTGTGCCCGCGAAAGGATCTGATTGGAGCTAATATCGAGCGTGCCGTGCATTTCCATTCTCCAGCCTGACACTTCTTATACCAGTCTAAACAGGTATCTTGTACCAGTTTAACATGGGTGTAAAACGCTGTGGACTCAGTTTTGAAAATACTTTGAGGTCCCCCATGTCTTCCGCACCAATCCGGCTTGGCCAGTTCGGCCTGCTGATCCTGCTCGCCGGGCAATTGCTGCTTCAGCTCGATTTTTCCATTATCAATGTCGGCCTTGCCGCCATCTCGGCCTCGCTGCATGCCGGCGAGACCGAACTTGAGCTTTTCGTCGCCGCCTATGGCGTCGCCTTTGCCGTCTGCCTGGCGATGGGTGCGCGCCTGGGCGACAATTTCGGCCGCAGGCGCATGTTCGGCCTCGCCGTCCTGTTGTTCTGCCTCGCCTCCCTGCTATGCGGGATGGCAACATCAGTCACCTTCCTCATCGTTGCGCGCGCACTGCAGGGAATCGCTGCAGCGCTGATGGTGCCGCAGGTGCTGGCGACCATCCATGTCAGCCTGACCGGACGCGATCACGCCCGCGCCGTTTCGCTTTACAGTGCAATCGGCGGCATCGCCTTCATCGTCGGCCAGGTTCTCGGCGGCTTCCTGATCTCTGCCAATATTGCCGGCTCCGGATGGCGCAGTATCTTCCTCATCAACCTACCGGTCTGCATCCTGATCCTGGTCAGCGTATGGCGCCATGTTCCCGAAACGCGTGGCCAAGGCAGAGTTCCGGTCGACTGGTCGGGCATGATAACGCTGGCGCTGCTGACTTTGTCGGTTCTGCTGCCGACCGCGCTCGGCCCGTCGCTCCACTGGAACTGGCTTTGCCTGCTCGGCTTCGTGCCGATCCTGCCACTGGTGGCACTCCTTTGGCGTATCCAGCGCTCTAAGGAGGCGCGTGGCGCCTTCCCGATCCTGCCGCCGTCGCTCACGCGCATCTCCAGCATGCGGTTTGGCGGGCTGATCGCCATACTCTTCTTCACTTGCTGGAGCGGCTTCATGTTCGTCTTCGCCCTTACCTTGCAGGCAGGTGCCGGGCTGACCCCGCTGCAATCGGGCAATGCCTTGATTGCACTTGGCGGCTCCTACTTCGTCTCGGCCGCTTTCGTCACGCCTCGCCTTGCAAACCTACGGCGCGAACTCATGCTGGCGATGGGCTGCGTGATCCAGATGAGCGGGCTTGCTCTGCTCATCGTGACGCTCGAAACGGTCTGGCCGCGACCTGGCGTCATCAACCTCATTCCGTCCACAGTCCTGATCGGTTTCGGCCAGGCGCTGATCGTCAACAGCTTCTACCGGCTGGGGCTGGCGGACGTGCCGCATGAACATGCCGGCGCCGGCAGCGCCATGCTCGCAACCATGCAGCAGGTGTCGCTGGGTCTCGGGCCGGCGATCCTGGGGGCGGTATTTGCCCAGGTGCTGCAATATTCCAGCGCCTATCTCTCCGCCGGGGTCACGGCGATCGCCGTCGAACTCGGGCTGATGGCCATCCTGCTGGTGGCCACGCTTCTGCGATTGGCGCGACAGCGCAGCCGGCCTGAAGAAACCCAGATCGGCGACGCCCTCATCGTCGCACCCGAATGATCGGACGATCAGCGTTAAAAGCATTGATCCCATAACAAAGTCCGGCCTGTCGCCAGGCCGGACTTGCAAGCATAGGCCTCGTCTTCGATCAGATGCGGCTACGCCGGCAGTTGGAAGACCCAATTGGCGATCAGCACGATGGCAAGGCCGCCGGCAAGCGCCAGATAGGGCAGAATACCCGCCTTCTTGACACCCAGATCCTGGCCGACCAGACCAAGATCATCCATGGCACCGGCCGGGAACTTGCCGCCATCGCGAACATAATGCCTGTAAGCAAAGACCGGCAGGATGAGGGCCGCAAAGGCAAAACCGATCCAGAGCGCATTGGCATAGCCCCAAACCTTGGCGCCAGCGCCAAGGAAGAGCGCATTGACGAAAGCAAGGACGGTGTTAAGGCCGATGAGCCACGACGGCGCCTTCCACGGGCGCTCGACATGGCCCGAGTCCATGCGGTGGATCCAGCCGGAATTGAGGTTGAGGAAATTGAAGATGATGTATCCGACGTTGGAGACGGCAAGCACGAAGAAATAGCCGCTCGTGTCGGAGGCAATGGCGAGAAGAAAGAGATTGAAGGCGAAGTCCGTCCACATCGCTCTCGTCGGCGCACCGTTCTCGTTCACATGATCGAGATATTTCGGCAGCCAGCCGTCCTTCGAGCCCTGATAGAGAGTGCGCGAGGAACCCGCCATTGCCGTCATGATCGCAAGGAACAGTGCCAGGATCATCAGGATGACGAGCAATTGCGTAACGATCCGGCCGGCGCCGATCAGGCCGCCGAGCGCTTCGGCAACGCCGGTGCCATCGACGATGCCGGGCGCCAGCATGCCGGCATGACCGAGCACGCCTTGGAAAGCGAAGGGCACCAGGAAGAAGAAGACGCAGCAGGCAAGGCCCGAGTAGAAGATTGCCTTGAACGTATCCGTCTTCGGGTTTTTCAGCTCACGCGTGTAGCAGACCGCCGTCTCGAAGCCATAGGTCGACCAGGCGGCGATATAGAGGCCGCCGAGGAAAAGCGTCCAGCCGCCATTGCTCCAGGTGCCGTCAGTCGCAGCGTAGGCCGCTGTCGGCGGTAGCAGGCCGGTCACGTTGGCGGAGAGGATTTGGCCGCTGACGATCGGATAGACGCCGATGATCAGAAGCGGCACGAGGACGATGATGGCGAGCCATTTCTGCACGCTCGCCGTCTCGGAGATGCCGCGATGCTGGATCGCAAAGATGATCAGCATCAGGACACCGCCGATGAAGAAGGTGGCGTTGATATTGGCGGTCGCGAGGAAAGGAATGTTGAAGCTGACGAGAGACCAGTTGCGGATGGGCGGGGTAAAAGCTGCAACGCCATCGGCGCTGAGCAGCGCTTTTACCGCATCGTCGGGCGATGTACCGGCATGGGCCGCAATGTATTCGGCAACACGCGGGCTATCGGCGGCGATCGACGTCGCATGGGCACTGATCCAGCTGAGCACAGCCTGTGAGTCCGCCGCGGGGATCGGGAAGAAGGCATTGAGGATATAGCCTGCCGCAATGGCGCAGCCGAGGGACAGCACCGGCGACCAGGCAAACCAATTGCACCAGACCGAAAGCGGCGCGATGAATTTCGAGTAACGCAGCCAGGCCGTCGCGCCATAGACCGAGGCGCCGCCGGACTTGTTGCCGAACATGCCGGCAATTTCGGCGTAGGTGAAAGACTGCAGGAAGCCCATGATCATCGAGATGATCCACACGACGAAGGCAAGCTTGCCCGTCGTGCCGGCGATGCCGCCGATGGAGAAGAGAACAAGCGGCGGCACGCCCGCAGCCACCCAGAACGCGCCCTTCCAGTCAAGCGCGCGTATAAGCTTACCTTCGGTGCCGGCGGAAGCGCCGGCGTCCACGATATCCGTCATCGGTGATATTCCCCATTTTGTTCCGGACGTATCTCTCGTACGTCTCCCTGAACGTGCCTCCCATGGCATTGCGGGGCTTGCTGGAGGTTTTCGTAAGCCGAGTCTGCGCGCGGATTTCCAAATGCATGCCCTTTATACATAGTGAAGATATTTTCTTTTTAGTCAATATCCCTTTACTTTCGGACGGCATTTTGTCAGCATGATTCCGGTGTTCGACACGCCTCATTTCCCGAGAGGGCTCTATGCGAGATCTCCATCCGTCAGCAGCCGGAATACGGCCCGTCTCGGCGAGCATTGTCCGCTATCCGGGCATTCCAGCGCTGCCGCCGGACACCGAGCGCTATCGCTGCAAGGGCGGTGGGTCGCTGGTCGTCCGCGTCGAACCCGGCGATCGGATTTCGGTGGCGGATAGCGAAGGCGGGCAGGTCTGCGAGCTGACCTTCCTTGACGAGAAGGGCCGCTTTCAATCCGCTGGTCTAGGGTCGGCATTCACCGGCGAGGCGACAGGTCTCAAAGCCATTCTTTCCTCGGGGAATGAAAGTGCGGTTCGCGTCAGGACGGCGCTGGAGCGGCGTGGGGCCGATCTGGCCTCTGCGGCAGCGCTTCGCCTCTTCGGCGCCTCTTCGCCGGCAGGCAGTACCGCGGAATTCACGATCGCGACCAAAGGCCTGCTTGTCGCCTGTGCGCCAGGAATGGCCATGTCGCCGGAAACGCAGGATACCGCAACACCAATCGAGGTCAGGATCCGCCGTGCGACGATCCTGCGAGACTATGCCTCCGCATTGCCCGAACCGCTCGCCGACCCGATCGAGAACATTCGCATCCGGGCAGCGACCGCTTCGGCCTACTTCGTTCGCGCCGGCGAATATATCCAGATCATCGATGTCTATGGCCGGCAATGCACGGATTTTCAGGCCTTTTCCGCCCGCAAGGTCGACAAGGGACTCGATCTTGCACTCGATTCTACAGTGACCCGCACCCTTCTTGGCCGCAGCTATCCAGCTCCCGGCCTGCCGTCCAAGGCCTTCGACCGCGATTTCGAGCCGCTGGTGGAAATCGTGCAGGATACGGTCGGCCGCCACGACGCCTTCGCAACGGCCTGCAATTCGCGCTACTACGACGACATGGGCTATCCCGGCCATGTGAACTGCACAGACAATTTCAATGCGGCACTTGCGCCCTACGGCATTGCCGGCCGAAAGGGCTGGGAGGCGCTCAACTACTTCTACAACACCAATGTCGATCACAATAACCAGCTCTATCTCGACGAACCTTGGTCGAGACCGGGCGATTACGTCCTGATGCGCGCACTGACGGATCTCGTCTGCGTCTCCTCCTCCTGCCCTGATGACATCGATGCGGCCAATGGCTGGGACCCGACCGATATCCATGTCCGCACCTTTTCAGGCAAAGAAAAATTCACACGAGCGGTGGCCTATCGCATGACCCCTGATGCCGACCCCGAACTGACGCGGGAGACCGCGTTTCACCCGCGCCTCTCCGCCCTGACGCGCGACTACACCGAATATCGTGGCTTCTGGCTGCCGAACCGCTTCTCCTCGGAAGGACCGGTCGAGGAATACTGGGCCTGTCGTGAACGCGCCGTGGTGATGGATCTCTCGCCGCTGCGCAAGTTCGAGGTGACGGGACCGGATGCGGAGGAATTGCTGCAATATTGCCTGACGCGCGATGTGCGCAAGCTATCGACCGGTCAGGTGGTCTATTCCGCCATGTGCTACGAACACGGCGGCATGATCGACGACGGCACGTTGTTTCGCCTCGGCGACAAGAACTTCCGCTGGATCGGCGGTGATGACTATAGCGGCATCTGGCTGCGCGAGCAGGCGGAGAAGAAAGGCTTCAAGGCCTGGGTGCGCTCCTCCACCGACCAGATGCACAATATCGCCCTGCAAGGCCCGAAGAGCCGCGACATCCTGAAGGAGATCATCTGGACGGCGCCGCGCCAGCCGACGATCGGCGAGCTCGAATGGTTCCGTTTCGCGGTCGGCCGCATCGGCCATTTCGAGGGAGCACCGGTCGTCGTCTCTCGCACCGGTTATACCGGCGAGCTCGGCTACGAGATCTTCTGCCATCCGAAGGATGCCGCTACTGTCTTCGATGCGGTCTGGAAAGCCGGCGAGCCTTACGGGCTGAAGCCGATGGGCCTGGAGGCACTGGATATGGTTCGCATCGAGGCGGGCCTGGTCTTTGCCCATCATGAATTCGACGACCAGACCGATCCCTTCGAGGCCGGCATTGGTTTCACCGTTCCGCTGAAATCGAAGCAGGATGATTTCATCGGTCGCGAGGCGTTGATACGGCGAAAGGAAAATCCGCGCCACCTGATGGTCGGTCTAGACATCGAGGCCAACGAAGCCGTGGGACATGGCGATTGCATCCATATCGGCCGCGCGCAGGTCGGCGTGATCACCAGCGCGACACGGTCGCCGATCCTCGGCAAAACCATTGCGCTTGCCCGGGTCGATGTCACGCATGCGGGGGTCGGCACCAAGGTTGAGATTGGCAAACTCGATGGCCAACAGAAGCGGCTTCCGGCTATCATCGTGCCGCTTTCGCATTACGACCCGCAGAAGACGCGACCGCGATCCTAATCCGCCTTCCTCTGCGCGCTCGAAATCGCGCGCGCAGCTTCTTCCGAAGAGTTTGCAAGCGAACGCATTTCGGCCGCCAGAACAGCGAAGCCCGATCCCGCCGTCCCCGCTCTTGCAGCCTCGATGCCGGCATTGACGGCAAGAAGCTTCAGATAGCGCAGGGACTGCAGGATCTCATTGGTCTTGGACGCGGTAACCCGCATGCCGGCGGTCTGCTCGTCGATACGCTGGTAGAGCGATTCGATATTCAGAATGCTGCCTTCGAGATAAAGAAGCTCCCCGGCCTCATCCCATACGCCGCCGCCGGTCTCCGTTACCCAGAGGAAATGGCCGTCGCGATGACGGATGCGATACTCCATCGTCCAGTCCGTGCGGCTTTCCAGCGCCTTGCCGACAAGCTCGTCCATGAGCGGGATATCCTCTTCGCACATGATCGAAGTAAAGGTTCGCGCGCGGTTGCCGATGATCTCGTCAGCGGGATAGCCGAAAATGCGCTCGATGCCGTCGGTCATCTCAAGCATCGTATAGTTTTCGTCCGCCCGGCAGCGATAAAGAAAACCCGCCATACGGCCGAGAACGCTTGTCTGAAAATCCATGAAGCCATGCCCGAAGAGAAGGTTGCGGATGAACTCGTTTCGTCTCAACGCACAAAAGAGCCGACAAGGGCTGCTCTTCGCCTCCCTTGCCGGTTAGGTGGGGAAGTGATCCCTGATCAATTGCGCAGATATTCCTCCATCGAATCGTCAAGCGCATCGACCCAGGGCGTATGATGCGTCGGCGACATGTTGCCGGTCATCAGCGAGCGGTAGGCGTGGTCGCGGAAGCCCATGATGTTCTCAGCCTTGTGGTGCTCCCACTCCATGAAGGTCTTGTTCGTGCCTTCGATGTCGAAGCTCGGATAATCCGTCTCGGCGAGCAGTTCCTTCACATAGTCGCCCTGGTACCAGATCATCTGCTCGGCATCCTCGAGGGTTTCTTCGCGGGCGCGCCATTTGTCGAAGTTTGCCTGCAGTTCCGCTTCCGGCGGCAGCTTGATGCGGCCCATGATGACATCACGCGCCCACCAGGCCTGCACGTCGAACATGTTGAAGGTATAGAACTGATCCTGCATGCCGATGTAGAAGAGCTGCGGATTCTTGTCGAAGATCACGCCCTTGTAGAGATGGTCGGCCCAGAGGCGGTTTGCCGTCTTCAAACGCAGATCATCCGGCAGGAAGGGGAAATGATGCTGATAGCCGGTGCAGAGGATAAGCGCGTCGACCTCCTTCGATGAGCCGTCGAGGAAATAGGCCGTCTTGTTCTCAAGACGCGTCAACAGCGGCCGCTCCTCGAAATTCTCGGGCCATTTGAAGCCCATCGGCTTGGAGCGATAGCTCGTCGTCACGGACTTCGCCCCGTATTTCCAGCATTGCGAACCGATATCCTCGGCCGAATAGCTGCGGCCGACGAGGAGCACGTCCTTGCCCTTGAACTCCAGCGCGTCACGGAAATCGTGCGCGTGCAGCACGCGGCCGTTGAAGGTCTTCACGCCCTCGAAATAGGGCACGTTCGGCGTCGAGAAGTGACCTGAGGCGACGACGACATAATCGAACTCCTCGTCATACATCCGGTCCTGAGGCCGATCATGCGCGGTCACCGTGAACTTCTTCGTCTCTTCATCGAAGCGCACCATGCGCACCGGCGTGCTGAAGCGCACCCATTTGCGCACATCGGCCTTTTCGACGCGGCCCTTGATATAGTCCCAGAGTACGGCGCGCGGCGGATAGGAGGCGATCGGCTTGCCGAAATGCTCTTCAAAGGAATAATCGGCGAATTCCAGGCATTCCTTCGGGCCGTTCGACCAGAGATAACGATACATGCTGCCATGCACCGGTTCGCCATATTCATCGAGGCCTGTGCGCCAGGTATAATTCCAGAGGCCGCCCCAATCCGCCTGCTTTTCGAAGCAGACGACTTCCGGGATATCAGCACCCTTCTTTGCAGCCGATTGAAAGGCCCTTAGCTGGGCAAGGCCCGAAGGGCCGGCACCGATAACGGCAACTCGTGTCATGTGGCATTCCCCTTCTCGATTCTATCGAAATTCTTATGGCATGCAGAAGTTCGGCGTGGCGTCCGGCATCAATCCGGGAAGATGCCGGGGCTGGTCGGCGCGCCGTCGTCATATCGCGAAAGCCAATCGATCGTAGTCTGGCGGAAGCGTGTCAGGCCCTTGTAGTCGATGAGCTCGGGCGGCAGCGTCTTCAGCACGCGCGGAAAACGGCGCGCCCATTTCGGCACGGTCACCAGCTCATTCATGTTCATCAAATAGCAGCGGATGACGAAGAGTATGGCGTTGGAGCGCGGCAGGCGCCACAGGCTCTGCAGCTCGACGCGCAGATGCACCTTCTCGCCGACATTCTCGGGCGTCACCGTGGTGCGATCCGGACCCCATTTCGGATAGTTTTCAGGACTGGTATCGAGGCGCGGATTGATCGTCATCGTCCAATTGAACCGGCGCGTCGGCTTGCCCAGCTGCAGGTTCAAAAGGAATTTGAGCGCACGGTCGAAGACGCCGATCTGGTGGGCAAGCGGCACCGGCCCGTGCCACTCCATGAAATTCATGCCGATATCGAAATCGAGCGACCAGTCGGCCTGGGTCGTCACCATGCCGGCATCCATCCAGAGATTGCCGTCGCGCTGGTCGACGATGCAGAAATCGCCCTGCGCCTGGCGCGAGATGTATTCGAAGGGTTCGTAAGGCAGAGTGGACGCATCGCCGAAGGTGAAGGTGTCGTCTATGCCAAGGGGACGATTGATCCAGCGCCACTGGTCACCGTTCTTGATGAGCGTGAAATGCTCGGGATAGCCGGCCGCCTGCTCTTCCATCAACAATTCCAGCGTATCCCATTGCGCCGTCATCATATGCGGCAGCGCCTGATAGCGAAGCGGATCTTCCTTCAGCACCAAAGCCCGGTCGTGCATCTCGGCGACATAGTGCTCGTCGACGTCGATGAGGCTTTCGTAGACCGTGTTCTTCCGCCCCTTCACATGCGGCTCCATGTTGACGGAATACATGTATTCGTCACGATCGAAGGGGAACGGGAAACGCCTGATATTTTCCGGACTGTTGCGGTAGCTGAAATCGTCCCTGAACGTTTCCTGCTTGAAGGCGATTGCCATGTCCGTTCTCCTGGATATCGGTTGAGTGCCTAAAGGTCGAGATGCAGCGCGCGTCCTTCGAAACGGGAAACGCAGATCATCACCTTTCGGCCGGAGGCCTTTTCTTCGTCGGTCAGATAGACGTCATTATGCAGAAGCTTGCCGTCGCAGACGGCGACACCGGTCTCGCACTGTCCGCAGGCACCGCCGCGACAGAGGAAGGGTGCATCGATGCCGGCAGCCTCGATCGCTTCCAGCATGCTCTCATGATGGCCGACGTGAACGGTCTTGCCCGACCGCGTCAGCATGATGGAGAAAGGCTTTCCGGGCTGCGACGACAGGAAGCGTTCGGAATGCAGGTTCTGCTCCGGCCAGCCAGCCTCCACGCCCGTTTTCAACACGCCGTCAATCATGCCGGCCGGGCCGCACACATAGAGATGCGTGCCGAGCGGCTGGCTTTCGAGCAGACGGGCTACGGGCATGAAATTGCGATCGGCGTCGCAATAGATCTTCACCCGCTGCGAGCCATATTGCTCGACAAGCTCCTGGCAATAAGCGCCGCGATCGAGCGAACGCACGGCATAATGCAGCTCGAAATTCGCGCCCTCACGGGAGAACTGCTGCATCATCGCAATGAAGGGCGTGATGCCGATGCCGCCGGCAATCAGCAGATGCTTGCGGCCGCGCCAGTCCGGCTGGAAGAGATTGACGGGATAGCTGACCTTGAGTTCGTCGCCCTCCCGCACCTTCTCATGCATGAAGGCGGAGCCGCCGCGCGAGTCCTCGACGCGCAGCACGCTGATCTCATAGGCCGAGCAATCATGCGGCGCCGACATCAGCGAATAGGCGTTGCGGCGAACATGGCCTTCGTCGTTCATCGACACGATGACATGGGCGCCGCCGGAAAAATAAGGCATCGGCGCACCATCGAGACGTTCGAAGCGGAAGCGCTTGATGCGGTCGGCAATGGGCGTCACCTTCGCGACACGAACAGGAATTTCCGTACCACCGCTCACAAGAACAACTCCTCTGGATCGGGCGCAGTGCCTGGCTCTTCCGCATCGATATTGACGCCCTGGAAGGCGCCGAGACGACGCGAGTAGTGGTCGCGCACCAGAAGTGGCAAACCGCAATGGCCGCAGTTGAACGGGCTGTGCGTGACATCCTCGGTGATGCCCTTGCAGTGGACGCATTGCACGCGGCGCGCCAGGGAACCGCGATGTTCCGTGATGATCGAGGCATGATCCATGCCGTAGTCGAGCGCCACCATCATTGCCTGGCCGATAAAGCCCTCGGTGCCGGCTATATAAAGCCGCGTGCCCATATGCGCCGTTGCAAGCGAGCCCTTCAGGCGGAAGAGCAATGTCGCAATGGTCGGCGCCGTGAAGAACATGTCGGCGCCGAGCCCGCGCAGGGCCTCATCATGGCCTCTGCCCTGCGAACCGCGCGCGACATAGAGGATTTCGCTGCGCGACAGGATGGTATCGTCAAGCCCGGCCGTCTGGTCGAGGAGGGCATTGGCCCCCTCGCCTTCCAGCGCGAACAGATGCCGCCGGGCATGCGGCTGGATGGAGAGACCTTTGTAGACCGGTCGGCTCTTGATGCCTTCGACAAGCATGAGCGCGCCTCCTTAGCCGATGGCCGTCCTCTTCTTCTTTTCCGGGTCGTCGAACGGCAGCGTATGGGCAATCGCGCTCGCCTTCAGGCTCTTGCCACGCACTTCCAGCTCCGTGCCCTGCACGGCCTTGTCGACATCGAGGCGGGCGATCGCCATCGATTTCTTCGTCAAGCTCGAATAGCAGGGGCAGGTGATGACGCCGACCTTTTTACCGTCGGCATAGACCTCGTCGCCGAGATCGGCCGGACCGTCTGCATCGATCAGCATGCCGAAGATCTTGAAACGCTCCTTGCCCTTGAGGCGTGCATGTTCCTCGGCGCCGCGGAAGCCGGTCTTGCCGGGGCTGACGGTGAAGTCGAGGCCGAGTTCCCAGAGGCTGTCGCCGGGCGGCTGGTCGGCAAAGGGATACATCTGCGAGTTATCATAGGGATAAAAGAGCAGGTAGCTTTCGACGCGCAGCATATCGAGGACGCTGAAGCAGCAGGGAATGATTCCCATCTCCTCGCCTTCAGCGACGATGCGGTCCCAGACCATCGGCGCATCCTGGCCGCGCACGAAGATTTCATAACCTCGCTCCCCGGTATAGCCGGTGCGCGAGATCATCACAGGCGCACCGAACAACGTCGTCTGCATGTGATGGAAATATTTGAGATCGCGGATCCCAGGCACATATTTTGCGAGATAGTCGACGGCGACAGGACCTTGCAGGGACAGATCGTGCAGATCGTCGTCGAAGAGGACAGCGCAGTTGCGGCCGGCCGCCTGCTTGAGCACTTCCTCGTGGCCGGAGCCGGAGCCATGTACCAGCATCCACGAATTCGGACCGGTGCGGTAGACGATGCAGTCGTCGGTGAAGTAGCCGCGGTCGTTGAGCATCGCGGCGTAGACCGAGCGGCCGGGATAGATCTTCGACATATCCCGGGTGGTGATATAGTCGAGCACGGCAATGGCATGGGGCCCGACCAGATGCACCTTCTTTAGGCCGGAAACGTCCATGATGCCGGCCTTGGTGCGGATCGCCACATGTTCCTGCGACATGTCCTTGTCGTAGGTCCAGGCGGTTCCCATGCCGCTCCAGTCCTCGAGTTTCGATCCGAGAGCACGGTGCCGGTCCGCCAAGGCGGAGAAACGCCATGATAATGCCATTTCGTTCCCTCATTTTCTTCTATGGAATAATTATTTCCTGACTATAATCGTCTTTCGCGCCTTGGCAAGCCGATCCGAAGGGTTTTTCTTGACCGTCCGGATGGTATTTCGCCGTCAAAACCTCGGCGGTTTTCTGCCGGCGGCGCGATGGGCCGCGATGACGGTGTTGGCCATCAGCATGGCGATCGTCATCGGACCCACACCGCCCGGAACCGGCGTAATCGCTGCGGCGACATCGGAGGCTTCACCATAAGCGACATCGCCCACCAGCCGGCTCTTGCCCTCGCCGCGCTCCGGTGCCGCGATCCGGTTGATGCCGACATCGATGACGGTCGCACCTGGCTTCACCCAATCCGCCTTCACCATCTCCGGACGGCCGACGGCCGCCACCAGAATATCGGCACCCCTTGCCACGGAGGCGAGGTCCTTCGTGCGCGAATGCGCCGTCGTTACCGTCGCATTGGCATTGAGCAGCAATTGCGCCATCGGCTTGCCGAACAGGTTGGAGCGGCCGATGACGACGGCATTCAGACTCGACAGGTCTTCGCCGTGGATCGAACGTACCAAAAGCATGGCGCCGGCCGGCGTGCAGGAGATCAGCCCGGTTTCGAGATCGCCGGTTGCAAGCTTGCCGGCATTGACGACATGCAGACCATCGACATCCTTCTCCGGCCGGATCGACTGGATGATGTCATCCGAATCAAGATGCTTCGGCAGCGGCAGCTGCACGAGAATGCCGTGGATGGACGGATCGTCGTTCAGCGACTGGACGAGCTTTGCCAGCTCACCTTGCGTCGTCTCGGCCGGCAGCGTGTGCTGGACCGACTTGAAGCCGCATTCCTTGGCCATCTTGCTCTTGGAACTCACATAGGCGTGGCTGGCCGGATCATCACCGACGATGACGACCGCAAGTCCGGTCTTCGCACCGGCCTCCTGCTCAAGTCCCGCCGCCGCAGCCTTCACGGCCTCGATCACCGAAGCGGCTGCCTTCTTCCCGTCGATCACCGTTGCGAGGGTCATCACTCACCCCATGCGCTCGGAGGCATAGGAACCCGGGCTTGCCGGGAAGACGACGGTGCGGTTGCCATTGAGGAAGGTGCGATAGTGGATATGGGCATGGATGGCGCGGGCGAGAACCTGGCTCTCCACATCGCGGCCGATCGAGACATAGTCCTCTGCGGACTGCGCATGCGTGATGCGCGCCGTATCCTGCTCGATGATCGGACCCTCGTCGAGATCGGCCGTTACATAATGCGCCGTCGCCCCGATCAGCTTCACCCCGCGCTCATAGGCCTGCTTGTAGGGGTTCGCGCCCTTGAACGACGGCAGGAAGGAATGGTGGATGTTGATGATCCGGCCCGACATCTTCTGGCACATGGAATCCGACAGGATCTGCATGTAGCGCGCCAGCACGATCAGCTCGGTGCCGGTCTGCTCGACCACGTCCATGATCCGGGCTTCCGCCTCCGGCTTGTTGGCCTTGGTCACCGGAATATGGTGGAAGGGGATGTCGTGGTTGACCACCACCTTCTGGTAATCGAAATGGTTGGAGATGACGCCGACGATGTCGATCGGCAGGGCGCCGATCTTCCAGCGATAGAGCAGGTCGTTGAGGCAATGGCCGAAGCGCGACACCATCAGCAGCACCTTCATGCGCTTCTTGGCATCGTGGATCTCGACGTCCATGGCGAACTTCTCGGCGATCGGCTTGAAGCCTTCCGCCAGCGCCGTCTCACCGACACCTTCTTCCGAGATGAAGGAGACGCGCATGAAGAACATGCCGGTGTCGAGATCGTCGAACTGGCTCGAGTCGACGATGTTGCAGCCCTGCCCGGCCAGATAGTTCGAGATCGCCGCAACGATCCCGCGCGTCGATTTGCACGCAACTGTCAATACATAGCTCGTCATGCTGATTTCCTCCGCCGTCCGCGGCCAAAATTCCGCTGTCGTGCCGGGGGCTCACGCCCCGGCACCTGAGCCCTTAAGGGCATCTTGTCGCTGCGCACTCAGATATCGAGCGTGCTGTCGCGCTCCCACTGCGTGAAATGCGAGCAGTAGGCGTTCCATTCCTGATGCTTGAGCTTCAGATAAGCTTCGGAGAATTCCGAACCGATCGCCTGCTTCAACCCCTCGTCCTCATCATAGGCACGCAGAGCATCCAGCAGATTGAGCGGCAGGCGCGGCGCATTCTTCACGAGATGGCCTTCCGCATACATGTCGATATCGTGATGCGGTCCCGGATCGGCGTTGCTGCGCAGGCCATCCAGGCCGGCAGCGATAATCACCGCCTGCAGCAGGTATGGATTGACGGCACCATCGGGCAGGCGCAGCTCGAAGCGGCCGGGACCGGGCACGCGCACCATGTGGGTGCGGTTGTTGCCGGTCCACGTCACGGTATTGGGAGACCAGGTGGCGCCGGAGGTCGTGCGCGGCGCATTGATGCGCTTATAGGAATTGACCGTTGGGTTGGTGATCGCCGCCAGCGACGAGGCATGTTTCATGATGCCGCCAAGGAAGTGTCTGCCTTCGGCCGACAGACCGAATTCCGCTTCCTTGTCGGCAAAGACGTTGGTCTTGCCGTCATTGCTCCACACGGAGATATGGCAATGGCAGCCATTGCCGGTGAGACCCTTGAAGGGCTTCGGCATGAAGGTTGCTCGAAGCCCGTGCTTCTCGGCGATCGACTTGACCATGAACTTGAAGAAGGAGTGCTTGTCCGCCGTCTTCAGGGCATCGTCGAATTCCCAGTTCATCTCGAACTGGCCGTTGGCGTCCTCGTGGTCGTTTTGGTACGCACCCCAGCCGAGCTCAAGCATATAGTCGCAGATCTCGGAGATGACGTCATAGCGGCGCATGACGGCCTGCTGGTCGTAGCAAGGTTTTTCTGCGGTATCGTATTCATCCGATATCTTGGCGCCATCGGCCGTGATCAGGAAGAATTCAGCCTCGACGCCCGTCTTGACGCGCTTGCCAGCGGCTTCCGCTTCTTTCACGAGCTTCTTCAGCACGTTTCGCGGCGCTTGGCCGACGAGTTCGCCCTCCATCATGCAATCGGCCGCGACCCAGGCAACATCCTTCTTCCATGGGAGCTGGATGACGGAGGAAGCATCAGGTACGGCGAAAAGATCGGGATGGGCGGGCGTCATGTCGAGCCAGGTGGCAAAACCAGCAAAGCCGGCACCGTCTTCCTGCATGCCGGCAATTGCCTGCGCCGGCACCAGCTTGGCACGCTGGCCGGAAAAAAGATCCGTATAACTGATCATGAAATATTTGATGCCTTTGTCCTTTGCAAAGGCAGCAAGATCCAGTGTCATTCTCGTTCCCCTTTGGATTTCTTCGAGACACTTCGATGATGCATGCAGCGGCCGGGCCTCGTAGCCCGGCCGAAATCTTAAAAGCCTCCCTTGCCCGGGTACCAATTGGTGCCGGCGAGCGGAATCTGCGCCATGGCGGCAGCTTCCATCGTCAGCGCACAGAGGTCCTCAGGTTCCAGATTGTGCAGGTGATTTTTGCCGCAAGCGCGCGCGATCGTCTGCGCCTCCAGCGTCATCACCTTGAGATAATTGGCAAGGCGTCGGCCCGCAGCAATCGGATCGAGCCGGCTTGCGAGCTCCGGATCCTGGGTCGTGATGCCTGCCGGGTCCTTGCCCTCGTGCCAGTCGTCGTAGGCGCCGGCCGTCGTGCCGAGCTTCTGGTACTCTTCTTCCCACTTGGGATCGTTGTCACCGAGCGCAACCAGCGCCGCCGTGCCGATGGCAACTGCATCCGCACCGAGTGCGAGCGCCTTCGCCACATCAGCCCCAGAGCGAATGCCGCCGGAGATGATCAGCTGCACCTTGCGGTGCATGCCGAGATCCTGCAGCGCCTGGACGGCGGGACGGATACAGGCGAGCGTCGGCATGCCGACATTCTCGATGAAGACGTCCTGCGTCGCGGCCGTGCCGCCCTGCATGCCATCGAGCACGACGACATCGGCACCGGCCTTGACGGCAAGAGCCGTATCATAATAGGGGCGCGCGCCGCCGACTTTGACATAGATCGGCTTTTCCCAATCGGTGATCTCGCGCAATTCCATGATCTTGATTTCGAGATCGTCCGGCCCGGTCCAGTCCGGATGGCGGCAGGCCGAGCGCTGGTCGATGCCCTTCGGAAGATTGCGCATGTTGGCGACGCGATCGGAGATCTTCTGGCCGAGCAGCATGCCGCCGCCACCAGGCTTGGCACCCTGCCCGACCACGACCTCGATCGCATCGGCGCGACGAAGATCCCTAGGGTTCATGCCGTAGCGCGAGGGGAGATACTGATAGACCAGCGTCTGCGAATGGCCGCGCTCTTCGTCCGTCATGCCGCCGTCGCCTGTTGTCGTCGACGTGCCGGCAAGTGTGGCGCCCCGGCCGAGCGCTTCCTTGGCGTTGCCGGAAAGCGCACCGAAGCTCATGCCTGCGATGGTGATCGGGGTTTTCAGCGTGATCGGCTTTTTGGCAAAACGGCTGCCAAGCACGACGGTCGTATCGCATTTCTCGCGATAGCCTTCGAGCGGATAGCGCGAGATCGAAGCGCCGAGAAAGAGCAGATCATCGAAATGCGGCACCTTGCGCTTCGTGCCGGCGCCGCGGATATCGTAGATGCCGGTCGCTGCCGCACGGCGGATTTCAGCGAGCGTATGATCGTCGAAGGTCGCCGACTTGCGGGGTGGCGTATATGGATTGTGGTAGCTCATGAGGTCCCCTTCGTCTCAATACGCGTCGGCATTGTCGATGTTGAAATTGTAGAGTTTGCGGGCCGATCCGTAGCGCTTGAATTCCTCGGGCTTGACGCCGCGCACGCCGGCCTTCTCGAGAAGCTCGGCAAGCTTCTCCAGATGCTCCGGGCGCATTTCCTTTTCGATGCAGTCCGAACCGAGACTTTGCACTGAACCGCGGACGAAGAGCTTAGCCTCATAGAGGCTGTCACCGAGCGCATCACCAGCGTCACCCAGCACGACCAGATGACCGGATTGCCCCATGAAGGCGGACATATGGCCGATATTACCGTAGACGACGATGTCGATGCCCTTCATCGAGATGCCGCAGCGCGACGCTGCATTGCCCTTGATAACGAGCAGGCCTCCACGTCCGGTTGCGCCGGCATACTGGCTGGCATCGCCTTCGATCACGACGCTGCCGGACATCATGTTCTCGGCGACACCAGGACCGGCGGAGCCATGCACGGTGACGTTACCGCCATCGTTCATGCCGGCACAATAGTAGCCAACCGAACCCCTTATATCGACGGTGACGGGCGCATCGATACCGGCGGCGACAGCATGATGGCCGCGTGGGTTGACGACTTCGAAGGCTAGATCGTTGGCGCCCGGGGGAAGGCCATGAAGGGCGCTGTTGAGTTCGCGTAGCGGTGTGACGGATAGGTCGAAAACTGGCATGTAAGATCTCTCTCGATTGCGGCTGACCTGATCAGGCAGCCTTTTCGTGATCCCAGAAATAGACGGTCGCCGGCTCCGGCTCCCAGATGCGGGCATCCTCGATGCCAGGCAGATTGACGAGCGCGCGATATTCGGAGCCAAAGGCGACATATTGGTCGGTCTCGGCCATAACGGCCGGCTTGCAGGCGATGGGATCGCGAACGACGCCAAAACCTGACTTGGTGCCGACGACGAAGGTGAAGAAGCCGTCGAGATCGTCGACCGCGCCTTCCAATGCCGCGCCGAGATCCTTGCCCTTTGCCATTTCGGCCGTCAGATAGGCGGCCGCGACCTCGGTATCGTTTTCCGTCTCGAAGGTCATGCCGACGCGCTTAAGCTCGCGACGCAGGTTGTTGTGGTTCGAGAGCGACCCGTTGTGAACCAGGCATTGATCCGAACCTGTCGAGAAGGGATGAGCGCCAAGCGTTGTGACAGCCGACTCGGTCGCCATACGGGTATGACCGATGCCATGCGTGCCGGACATGGCGGCGACGCCAAAGCGCGAGACTACATCCTTCGGCAGGCCGACTTCCTTGTAGATCTCGACGGTATCGCCGCTGCTCATGACCCGGATATTCGGGCGCAGAGCCGCCAGTGCTACTCGACCTTCGTCGAGCTTGTCCTTGGCAAGAGTGATGACCGCATGCGTGCTCTTGACCACGACGGATACCGGGACGTCGAGCGCGCGCCGGAGTTCATATTCCAGACCGTCGAAATCCTTGGCCGGATCGGCTGACTGGACGGTTATCTTCGCCGTGTTTCCGTTATCGTTGCCGTAGATCGCAATGCCCGCGCTGTCAGGTCCGCGATCGGTCATCGTGATCAGCATGGAGGACAGAAGCGCGCCAAGTTTCGGCTCCAGCGCCTTATCCTTCAAGAAGAGACCGACAATTCCGCACATGCCCAAACCCTCCGTTTTCGCATCTGCAAAATGGCTATCAGGTCCAACGCGGTTTTTCAACTCAAAAGAATAAATTTTTCTTTTTAGGCAAGTTAATCAATCTTGCCCCGCTGTGGATAGCTGATGATCGACAGGTATTTCGCCGGCAGTTTCACAAGCACTTCCGGTCCATGCGGCGCATCCGCATCGAAGAAGAGGCTGTCGCCGGGCTGCATGGGATAGAGCTGGTCGCCATGACGGTACATCACCTCGCCCTCGAGCATATAGAGGAACTCCATGCCCTCGTGCTGGAATGTCGGAAAGACATCGGAATCGGCCGTCAGCGTAATCAGATAGGGCTCAACGATGACACCGCTCGAATTGTTGTCGATATGGCCGAGCACATTATATTGATGGCCGGCACGCGTGCCGCGGCGTTCGAGTTCGACGCCCTGGCCAGCCTTGACGAAGACAGCATTGCGCGGCTCTTCGTAACGACGGAAGAAAGCTGTCAGCGGCACACCGAGTGCGCGCGACAGCGATTGCAGCGTCGTCAGCGACGGCGAGATATTGCCGTTTTCGATCTTCGACAGCATGCCGAGCGAGATGCCCGTCGCGGCGGCAAGATCCGTCACCGTGATGCCGAGCTTCTTGCGATAGGCGCGAACCTCGTGGCCGATCGCCATCTCGAGATTGTTTTCCTTCGGCTCGCGCACCGCATGCGGATTTTGTGAGAAAGCTGACCGTCCGCCATGGGACTGATCGTCGGCCGATATCTTGTCTGCCTTGGTTTTCATTTATGATCCTTTTTGCCGGCAGGGCTTGCTGCGGCGATCCTATCCTCCGAGTGAAATTTTCTCAACTGCCGCGAAAATCACGCCTGACGGGTATCACCGGGCGCAATCCCATAAAGAGAGCGATAGGCTCGGGCAAAATGCGCGCCGCTTGAAAAGCCGGTGGCGATGGCGATTTCGGAAATCGAAAGCGGGCTCTGCTCGAGGAGCCGCCGGGCATGCTGCAGCCGTATTCGCCGATATTGATCGAGAAACGTCGAGCCGAGATGAGCGGCAAACAGCCGGTCGAGATGACGCGGCGTGACGCCGGCAATCCGCGCCATGGCGGCACGGTCGAGGGGCATCTCGATCGTTTCCTCCATTTTTTCGAGCACGCTCAGCAGACCCGGATGATGGACGCCATAGCGCTCGGCTAGCGAGCCGCGTTGCGGCGCAGTCGGCTCACCCACCTCCGTATGCAGATACCAATCGCTGACGCGCCGGGCAAAATCGGCGCCCATGCGCTCTGATATCAATACATGCATCATGTCGAGCGGCGCAATACCGCCGCCACAGGTGATACGATTGCCGTCGATGACGAAGCGCGCTTGGCGCGGCGTAAGCACCGGAAAGGCTTCGAGCAGGGCTGGCGCATGCTCCCAATGAATCGTGAAATCGCGCTCAGCCAAAAGCCCGGCGGCGGCAAGCAGATAAGGACCGCCGGAAATCCCACCGATGCGTACGCCCTCGCGTGCGAGCTGGCGCAGGCAGGCAAGCACCGAAGGGTAATGCCAATCGCGTGGCGAGCCGCCGGCGCAGACGAAGACCGTGCCAAGACCGGATCCGCGACCTGGAAGATGCTCGGCCGGCACCGGCACGCCGCCCGACGATACCGCCGGAGTGCCGTCCGGCGAAAAGATCGACAATCGATAGATTTCACGCCCGGCCAGAAGATTGGCCGCCCGCAGCGGCTCGCTCGCAGAAGCATAAGACATCAGCGCGAATCCCGGGATCAGGACAAAGCCGATGGACTGACTATTTCTTGCGTCGATTGGAGCCATGTCCCTTTTCTATCGAAAGAGGTCCTAATTGGGCAAGTCGGCATTTGCCACTCTGTCATCATGAGCGCAATTCACAGCGGACCTGACCATGCGCTATTCGGCTTTCTCTGTTTTCCTCAACGGCCTACGCGGCAATACTGGCTGGGCGCCCGCCTGGCGCCAGCCGCAACCGAAGCCACATTATGACGTCATCATCGTCGGTGGCGGCGGTCATGGACTGGCGACCGCCTATTATCTGGCCAAGACCTTCGGCATCACCAATGTCGCCGTTCTGGAAAAGGGCTATCTCGGCTCGGGCAATATTGGCCGCAACACTACGATCATTCGCTCCAATTACCTGCTGCCCGGCAACAATCCCTTTTACGAGCTGTCAATGAAGCTCTGGGAAGGGCTCGAGCAGGATTTCAATTTCAACGCCATGGTCTCGCAGCGCGGCGTGCTCAATCTCTTCCATTCGGATGCGCAGCGCGATGCCTACACTCGCCGCGGCAATGCCATGCGCCTGCACGGCGTCGATGCCGAATTGCTCGATCGCGAAGCCATCCGTAAAAAGCTGCCTTTTCTCGATTTCGAAAACGCACGATTCCCGATCATGGGCGGCCTGTTGCAGCAGCGCGGCGGCACGGTGCGCCACGACGCAGTCGCCTGGGGCTATGCCCGCGGAGCCGATAGCCGTGGCGTCGACATCATCACCGGCTGTGAAGTCACAGGCATCCGCACCGACCAGGGCCGCGTCACGGGTGTCGAGACCACGAAGGGATTCATCGGTTGCGGCAAGCTGGCACTGGCGGCAGCCGGTAATTCCACCGTCGTCGCCGATATGGCGGGTCTGCGTTTGCCGATCGAAAGTCATGTGCTGCAGGCGTTCGTCTCCGAAGGCCTGAAGCCGTTCATCGATTGTGTCGTCACCTTCGGCGCCGGGCATTTCTATGTCTCGCAATCCGACAAGGGTGGCCTTGTCTTCGGCGGCGATATCGACGGCTACAACTCCTATGCCCAGCGCGGCAACCTCGCGACCGTCGAGCATGTTGCCGAAGCCGGTGTGGCGATGATCCCGGCACTGACCCGCGTGCGCTATCTGCGCACATGGGGCGGCGTCATGGACATGAGCATGGACGGCTCCCCAATCATCGACCGGACCCATATCGACAATCTCTATCTGAACGCCGGCTGGTGCTACGGCGGCTTCAAGGCCACGCCGGCATCAGGCTTTTGCTACGCGCATTTGATCGCCCGCAACGAGCCGCATGAAACGGCGACACAGCTGCGCCTCGACCGATTCCGGCGTGGCTATCAGATCGATGAAAAGGGCGTCGGCGCCCAGCCGAACCTGCATTGAGGACATGACGACATGGCAAGCCTGATTTCCTGCCCTCACTGCGGCACACGTCCCAAGGAAGAATTCACCATCAAGGGGGATGCAAACCTTATCCGCCCGAAAGCCGATGCCGGCACCGAAGACTGGTATGATTACGTCTACCTGCGCAACAATCCAAAGGGGCGTCACAAGGAGTATTGGCACCACACCTCCGGCTGCCGCCGCTGGCTGATCGTCGAGCGCGACACCGTCACACACAAGGTCCATGGCGTCAGCGATGCGGCGCTTACCAAGCTTGGAGGCGGCGCATGAGCAGCTATCGTCTTTCCTCCGGCGGTCGGATCGACCGCTCCAAAACCATTGCCTTCAGCTTCGACGGCAGGAACCTGGCGGGCCATCCCGGCGACACGCTTGCCTCAGCCCTCCTCGCCAACGGCATCCAGCTTGTTGGCCGCGGCTTCAAATATCATCGGCCGCGCGGAATCCTGACGGCCGGTGCCGCCGAACCCAATGCGCTTGTCACGACCGGCACAGGCGGCCGCACCGAGGCCAACAGCCGCGCCACGATGATCGAGCTTTATGATAGGCTCACGGCGCGCAGCCAAAACCGCTGGCCCTCTCTCGCCTTCGATTTCGGTGCCGTCAACGGGCTGCTGTCGCCCTTCCTCAGCGCCGGCTTCTACTACAAGACTTTCATGTGGCCGGCCGCCTTCTGGGAAAAGGTCTACGAGCCGCTGATCCGCAAGGCCGCCGGTCTCGGCAAAGCCTCTTATGAGGTCGATCCCGATTCCTACGAGAAATGCTGGGCGCATTGCGATCTGCTCGTCATCGGCGCTGGGCCTGCGGGCCTTGCCGCGGCGCTGACGGCGGGACGCGCCGGAGCGTGCGTCATTCTTGCCGATGAAGGCTTCGCTCTTGGCGGCAGTTTGCTCTTTGAGAGCAATTCACCCCTTGGGGAAATCTTGGACGAACTCGACAGCCTGCCGAACGTGCAATGCCTGCCGCGCACGACGGTTATCGGGTGGTACGACGACAATGTCTTCGGCGCCGTCGAACGCGTTCAGAAGCATGTGGCAGCGCCCGACCCGCGCCAGCCAGTCGAACGCCTCTGGCGCATCATCGCCAAGCAGGCGATCCTTGCGACCGGCGCCGAGGAGCGGCCGCTCGTCTTTGGCGGCAACGATATTCCAGGCGTGATGATGGCTGGCGCCATGCGCAGCTATCTGAACCGTCAAGCTGTCGCTCCCGGCAAGCGCACGGTCGTCTTCACGACCAACGGTTCCGGCTACCGCACCGCCGCCGACCTCGAGGCCGCGGGCGTCGACGTGGTCGCCATCGTCGATACGCGCGCCGCAGGTGAACACTGGGGCGGCAAGGCGCGGGTGCTGACCGGTGCTTGCGTCCTCGATGCGGTCGGAACCAAGCAGGTTCGCGGGGTCAAGATTGCGAGCGGTTTGGGCACTCAGGAGATCGATGCGGACGCTTTGGCCATGTCCGGCGGCTGGAGCCCGATCATCCATCTTGCCTGCCATCGCGGCACAAGGCCGGTATGGTCCGAACGGCATGCAGCCTTCCTCGCGCCCGAAAGACAGGAGGGCTTGCTGATTGCCGGCTCGGCATCCGGCCTCGCCTCCACGGATAGCTGCCTTAGCGACGGAGCAATCAAAGCTGCCGAGGCGCTGGAAACCATCGGCTTTGGAAAGATCGCTCCCGCCTTTTCTTCAGCAGAAGAAGAAGTACCGACTGTTGCCGCGCAGCTCTGGCATGTCAAAGGGAGCAAAGGCAAAGCCTTCGTCGACTACCAGAACGACGTGAACCTGAAAGATCTGGGGCTTGCCGTGCGCGAAGGTTATGGCGATGTCGAGCTCGCCAAGCGTTATACGACGAACGGCATGGCGACCGACCAGGGCAAGCTTTCCAACATCAACGCAATCGGCATTCTGGCCGAGGCCCGCGGCGTCTCCCCCGCCGAGGTCGGAACTACAACGTTCCGACCGTTTTATACCCCTGTTTCCTTCGGCGCGCTGACAGGTACTTCGCGGGCTAAGCACTTTCAACCGGCGCGCAAATCTCCCTTGCATGAATGGGCAAAGAAGAATGGCGCAGTCTTCGTCGAAACCCGCCTCTGGTACCGCTCCTCCTGGTTCCCGCGTGACGGCGAGAAGACCTGGCGCGAAAGTGTCGATCGCGAAGTGCTGAATATCCGGAAAAATGCCGGCATCTGCGATGTCTCGACCCTCGGCAAGATCGAGATCTTCGGCAAGGATGCGGCGACCTTCCTCGACCGCATCTACTGCAACGGCTTCGCCAAGCTGTCCGTCGGCAAGGCGCGCTACGGCATCATGCTGCGCGAAGATGGCATGATCTATGATGACGGCACCACCAGCCGCTTGAGCGAAGACCATTTCTTCATGACGACGACGACGGCGCTTGCCGCCGGCGTGCTCACCCATCTGGAGTTCTGCGCCCAGACGCTCTGGCCCGAGCTGGAGGTCTATTTTGCGTCGTCGACCGATCAATGGGCGCAGATGGCGGTCGCCGGCCCGAAATCGCGGATGATCCTGTCCGAGATCATCGACGAGGACATTTCCGACGCGGCTTTCCCCTTCATGGGCGCGCGCGCCGTCTCTCTGTTCGGCGGCAAACTCAAGGGTCGGCTCTTCCGCATCTCCTTTTCCGGCGAGCTCGCCTATGAGCTTGGCGTACCCGCGGCCTATGGCGAGTTCGTTGCCGACGCCATCATGCAAGCAGGCGAGAAGCGTGGTATCTGCGCCTATGGCGCCGAAGCGCTCGGCGTCATGCGCATCGAGAAGGGCCACGTCACCCATGCGGAAATCAATGGTACGGTAACACCAGGCGATCTTGGCTTTGGTCGCATGGTTTCGACCACGAAACCCGATTTCATCGGCAAAGCGATGCTCGCGCGCGAAGGCCTGCAGGCGCCCAACCGGCCTCGCCTCGTCGGGGTCAAACCGGTGAACCCTGCGACCAGCTTCCGCACTGGGGCCCACATCCTGGCGGAAGGCGCTGCCGCAACGCTCGAAAACGATCAGGGCTATGTCACCTCGAGCGCCTTTTCCCCCAACCTCGGCCATACAATCGGGCTCGCGCTCATCAAGAATGGGCCGGAGCGTATCGGCGAAAAGATCGTCGTCTGGAATGGCCTCAGAAACGAATACACGGATGCGGTGATCTGCAGCCCCGTCTTCATCGACCCTCAGAACGAGAAACTCCATGCCTGATTTGCCGACATCGAAGCCGGTCCTCGCCGGCAAGGCCGTTCTACAAGGCGAGACCATCCGGCTTGAAGCCTTACCTGAGGGTCATCTGCTGCAGGTAATGGGAGCGACGACGAGCGAAGAGCTTGCGGCGCATCTTGCAGCAGCCGGCCTCACGGAGAGCTCCGTGCGTCCGGCCGGATACCGGCAATGGTTCATCGCCGGCGGCGAGCAGCTTGCCGGCTCCCAAGAGCGGGCACTTGCGGACGCTCTGGCGGGCAGAGCTTTCGTCTCCGATCAAAGCCACGGGCGCATCCGTATCCGCATCTCAGGATCGAGCGCCGCCCGGATGCTCAATAGAGGTACTGCTGTCGACCTGCATCCAGCGAACTTCCCGGAGGGAAGCAGCGCCATGACGCTCTTCGGGCATATCTCCGTGCAGCTCACGCGCCTGGGCATGGAGGATTTCGAACTGACTGTCCTGCGCAGCTTTGCGGAATCGCTGTATGAAGAACTCGAAACGCTGGTCATTTCCCAAGGGGCTGGCATTCGGCGCAACTCGTGAAGCATCCGCTTTTGATGCACGCGAAAAGACGGAAGCTTGGACGCCCTCACCCAATCCTGCAATCTGCTTAAGGTGCCTGGTGCTGGCGGCTGAAAATTCGGCGCCCTTCGGACCGTCGACATCCACCACACACCGTGCGGCCAGGTGACGCTTGCGCGTCCTTCTCGCCTCTCCCTCGATCTGCTCCCAGGCCTTGTTCGAGATCGGAGCGAGTTTCCTGTGAGGATTGTCCATGTCAAACCTCTTTCTTTAAGGAACCGATCCCGAGGGAGCCGTCCGTATTTTCATTCCCGGTGGTCGGCCGACGAACATATTGACGAGCATCTGTTCCATACGCGCCGCCGATGGGGGTAGCCGATGAAATAGTCCCGAATTCGCCCTTCCGACATCGCTGGCAGCTGATAGTTCCTTTCAACCCATCAAACGGGAACATTCCGGATGGGCGATTATGACCGTCAAGGAACGTCGATTTCTTGGCTCGCCAAAAGCTGCGCTTCTATCTCCATTCATTCAGGAAGTTGTCTGTACCGATCACGCCTCGGCGAATTGAGGCGCACGTGGCAATGTGATGGCAAATAAGATTTGGGAAGCGGGAACATAAATACCACAATGCGAGAACAAGTTATCGCAGCGATCAAGGCGTCTGAGGCAACCACTTCTTGATCATGATTCACAAGCACCTATCACGGGATAAAACCAGTCGCCCGATAGGCCCGGATTGTTCGGTCATAGATGCCAATATCCCGGCAACCGCGCGCGATCAGTTGGGCCCCCTCGATGGCTGCGAAGATCGCCATCGCGTGCTCCTGCAGGTCCTGGTCTCGTGCGGAAGGCCTGGCCCGCGAGAGCACCTTGGCCAGCCAACCGACGTTCATGGCGGCGAATTTGTCGACCTCCGTCCGAACCTCCGTGGGAAGATCGTCAAGTTCCGCGCTCATGATGCCGCACAGGCACATACGATTGTCGTTGGCGAGAGCAGAGCGAAAGATCTCGGTATATCTGTCCATGCACCAGGTCGCGTCTTCGGGCGTCGCCAGCAGCTCCGCCAGATAGGCAGCCCCTTCCTCGGTATAGCGACGCGCCAACGCTGCGCCGAGGTCGCCCTTGGTCGGAAAGTGGTAGTGCACGCTGGCGCTTTTGATCCCGACCTCTTTCGCCAGCTCGCGAAAGCTGAGTGCATTGTAGCCATGCGACTGCACCGTCGCTCTTGCGGCGGTCATGACCGCCTCGCGCATATCCGTTTTTGTCCCAGCCATCATCGATCCTTACCTATCACTCGATAGATAGTTGTTGACGCCGCAAAAGGGAAGGGCTATTTGGAGGTCGTAACCTATCTATCGATAGACAGATAAAGGGATCTCTCATGAAAATCTTCGATCGCCCCGGCTTTCCCAATCCCGCCCGCATTCGCATCGTGCTCGCCGAGAAGGGTCTTGAACCACAGGTCGAGTTCGTCTCCGTCGACCTCATCGCCGCCGAACATAAGCAGCCGGCTTTCCTCGAAAAGAACCCGTCCGGCGTCCTGCCGGTGCTCCAGCTCGAGGACGGCACCTACATCAGTGAAACTACCGCCATCACCGAATATCTCGACAATCTTGACGGCGATCCACGGCTCACCGGCAAGACGCCAAAGGAAAAAGCCGTCATCCACATGATGCAGAAGCGGGCCGAGACCGAGCTGCTCGACGCCGTTGGCAACTATTTCCACCACGCAACGCCTGGCCTCGGGGACGCGTTGCAAGTATTCAAGAGCCCTGAATGGGCGGGCCGTCAGGACTGGGGCAACCGCCAGCGCGACAAGGCGTTCGCCGGCATGGGGTATTTCGACACGGTACTGCAGGACCATCCTTTCGTTGCCGGCGATGCGTTCTCAATGGCCGACATCACTGTGTTTGCCGGACTGATGTTTGCGGATGCCGCCGGCATTTCCATCCCTGAAGATCATTCCGCCCTGAAGTCCTGGCGCGCGAAGGTCTCTGAACTGCCGAGCGTCAAAAATCGCAGCGGCCAGATGTTCGTCTCTGAGGACCTGCGCAGGCTCGACTTCTAATTCCCCGCGCAAAAGCGGCTTGAACGTCGCGCCGACACTCCCATCCACATTTGCGATCACGCCGTCCCAGGGCGGCAATTATCACGGAGTTTCCTCATGTCCACGATCTCAACACCCGACAGCGCTTCGCGGCGCAACCTGCTGAAAGGGGTCGCCATCGCTGGCGTCGGACTTGCAGCCCGGGCCGGCGCCAATCCGGCGGATGCAAAGACCCTCTCCTCAAACCGTGCCAGCAAGCCAACCGGTGATCGCCTTATCACGAAAGACGGCACCAGCCTCTACTATAAGGACTGGGGCACCGGTCCGGCCGTGGTGTTCAGCCACGGCTATCCGCTCTCATCCGATGCCTGGGAGGACCAGATGTTCTTCCTGCTACAAAACGGTTATCGCGTCATCGCCCACGACCGTCGGGGTTTTGGCCGCTCGAGCCAACCATCCGGCGGCTACGACTACGATACCTTTGCCGACGACTTGGCCCAATTGGTCGAGGCGCTCGATCTGCGCGAGGCAACCTTTGTCGGTCACTCGATGGGCGGTGGCGAGGTCGCACGCTATGTCGCGCGCCATGGCCAGAACCGCGTTGCCAAGGTCGCCTTCGTGTCGTCGGTGACACCGTTCCTGCTCGAGACCGCAACCAACCCGACCGGTGCGCCGAAGGAGTTATTCGACAGCTTCCGCGCTGCCGTCCAGGCAAACAGGTCGCAGTGGAATCTCGACGTCACCATGCCGTACTACAACTTCAACCGGCCCGGGGTGCATGTCTCGGAAGGCCTACGGGAAAGCTACTGGCGGCAGGGGCAGGCAACCGGCTTTCTAGCCGCCTACCACGCGCTTGGCGCCTTCTCGGAGACCGATTTCCGCGACGACCTCAGGAAGATCACCGTCCCCGCACTGATAGTCCACGGTAGCGATGATCAGATCGTCCCGCTGGAGATCTCCGCGAAACCGACCGCTGAGCTCGTTCAGCGTGCAAAGCTCATTGTCTACGAAGGCGGCTCGCATGGATTGCTGCATGTCGACAAGGACCGCTTGAATGCCGACCTGCTTGCGTTCCTTCGCGGCTGATGGCGTGCGAAAGGCCCGGGGGCTGGTCATAGAGCCACGCCCCGGCCTTTGCGTACGATCGATCAGGGGAGCGGAAAAAAGCTGGGGGTTAGGCCGCGAGGTCGAGCTTTGCCTGTTTGAGACGGCCTTCCGCGACGGCTGCTTGGACTTGAAGAACCCGATGAGTGGCGATCGGTGTCCAACGCATTTGCCGCTCCCGTTCCGCCTGCATGTATGCGGCGAAGGGGATCAACAGGCTGATGAGGATCTGCGATCGGGTTTCCTCCCCGAAACGCCGTGATATCCAGTCCTTTCCCGTCGTCGCCAGAAGAGTCATGGCTTTACCGATCGTGGCTCCTATGCTTCCGATCCAGGCAAACGTTGTCGATGCTTCCGGCGGTGAGAACTTGCCCGTCGTGGCGGCGGCGATCGCGAAGCGCATGCAAACCAGACCGGAAGCGTCGTTCAGAAGCGACTCTCCCTCCAGGATGTGGATCAGGCGCTTTGCAACGGGTAAACGGCTCACGATGGCAGACACGGCGACCGCGTCTGCGGGCGAAATGGCCGACGCGAGAGCGAATACGACGGGCAAAGGCATAGACGGGATCATCTAATGGATGAAAGCGCCTGCGCCAAGAACCGTGAAAAACACCAGACCGAAAGCGAGGGCGGCGATCGTGCCCTGATCGCGCAGAAGGCCCTCCTTGGGCGTTCGCCAGCCGTCAAGAAAGAGCAGGGCGCGAGAAACAGAAGGAATGTCGGCGCATCAAGCTCCACGCGAAAATCAAACGCGAGCGCGGCGACGGCCCCGAGCAAGATCTGCGCGAAAGGAATAGGAAGGCGCAGCGGCGACATTCTCGCCAGAATGCTGCTGGCAACGACAAGGGCGATCAGAATAAGGCTGACAGCAATGGCTTCCACGCGATTGTCCCTTACTTTACAGACTTAACCGCTCGTCGGGCAGCATGACACTCGTCCAATCAGTTGATGGGCGTTGTCATGTCTGGATGGCGCCCAATCATGGAATGAGCGCAAGGGCAATCCGATTGGCAGCTGCGACGACGACTAGCGCGATCGCCAGCGTTGGCCAACCGAGGTGATTCAAAATCAAGGCTGTGATCAAGAAAATGCCAGCTTCGAGAACGAGCCCGCCGGCCGGGCCAACCTCATATCTCCGTTTCGGGGAAAGAAATTTACCCCAAAAAGTGGCAACTGCTGCGCACAGCCCAAACCCCAACAACACTTGTGCCATGATCGGTACGGCAAGATGTGCGGCCAACGCCGCCAGCGAAGCGAGTATACAAAGCTCGAGCGCAAATCTGATGCTAAGTGCTATCGCTTTCATCTTCCCTCCCAGCTGTAGAGCTGTGCTCATTCATTTTTAAAGAAGCCCAAGGCCACTAAGAAACTCGAACGATATCCGAATAGCAGTTTTTACTCGAAGTCCTGAGGCTTTATGTGGCCACACAGCACGATCGGCACAGCGAGTGCCTTTACCCGATTGCGGCTCGGTGTGCAGCCGCAAACTCCGACAGCGAACGGAAGTGACCAGCAACTTTCGGAGGATTGTCGAGGATTTTCGTCGCCCCTTGGCCCGCCTTACCAAATCGCCTGTCAATCCATACACTGGTCAGGTCCATTTGCACGGCCGGCGCATGGTCGTGATATAAACTCTGCGCCACATGCAAAAGCTCACTCTTTTGAACGCCTAGATCCTGCTGCAGCGGCGAGAAAAGGAAATGGAAATTCTTCGGATCCGGCTTATAGCTCCCAATGTCCTCTGCGGTGTAGACGGCATCAAAGGAAATACCGAGCTTACGGTTTGAAGCCTCAAAGCTCTTGCGATCCACATTGGAAAGCACAACCAGATGATAGTGCTGCTTCAGATACGCGAGTGCCTCAGCAGAATCAGGGAACGCTGGCCAATCAGGTACCGAGGCGCCGAAGCGCTCATGTAGGTCGGAGTGGACAGTTAAGCCCCAGTGCCGAGCAAGCCTTGCATGCACGACCGATAAGAGCGTGACGTAGTGCAAGGACGGCGTCTCAGCCTCCTGCGCCGTCTCAATCTCCCCGTAAGCTTTCAGCGCCTCCTCGCGCCCGATTTCGCGACTTCCCGTGCTCAACAACGGCTGCAGGGCGTTCCAGATGCCGCTCTCCCAGTCAATCAGCGTACCGTAGACATCAAAAGAAAGGGCCTTAAAGCAGGTCAGATCCATGTCGTTCATCCTCTCGCGCAGATCTTCGTTGCGCTACACTAGCGTTTGCTGTGCCAGAAGAGATGAGCCTGGAATCTGGAAGACTATGCCAAAGCTACGACATTTAGCCGAGCCTTAGTCCACGCGACCAGTCAGACGAAATTCGCCTGGTGAAATCCCAAGGCGACGCTTGAATATGCGGTTGAACGCAGAAACATTCTCATAACCTGCCGCATAGGCAATTTCCGCTATGGTGTTATTGGTGGCGATCAGGCACTCCATCGCTACATCAAGTCGCCGCTCAATATCATACTGTCTCGGAGAACTGCCGAACGTCGCCCTGAACAATGCATGGAAATGGCTCTGGCTAATGCCGGCCTCTCGCGCCATAGCGCTGATATTTGTTTTGCTGCCGCCTGTTCCAAGATCGGCCGCCAGCCGCTCTATTCTGTTCGATGCTTTTGATTTTGTCTTAGGGGCCGAGGCCGGACGGATAAGATGCAGTCCGGTTAGCGCCAACATGGCTGCATCTTGAGCGCGATGCCCATTCGCATTGACCTCTGTGCCGATCTGGCGGAAGATTCGCCAAAGCCAGGGCTCCATGCGCGAGACCAAGGGGCTACCTCTGGTCAGTAGAACCGGTGCTTGTTCCGCATCGCTTTCGTGGAGTTTGAGATCTACGACCAACAGACTGCAGTCCGCACTTGGGACGAAGTCATGGTAACACCCCGTCGGGATGACAGCGACTGAGCCGCCTGCAATAACGCCCGATCCCGCGTCGATGGAGATCTTCATCGCGCCCCGCAACGGAAATAGCACCTGGATATGGTCGTGATAATGATAACCGCGACTATGATACTGTCTTGTCTCGAGATTGATGTCCACGGCTCTTGCTCCCAGGCAACCCAGTCTTGCGCTTATGAATTAGCTGGGCATACCCGTTTTCGCGCGCGATGTTAATTTTCGCGGAGTTCTGGCATATCTGCTCATGCCCGCGAGCCGACGGCGGGAGCAGCAAACATAGTAACCAACCATCATGCGCTGCTCATCGCCGATCCTCCTCGTGCTGTTCCGCTCCCTCGATCGGAGAAAGCCAGGGTTCCCGCCGTTTGGTCCACAGCTCATAGGTGGGGCGGAGACGCGTGGGCGCCTCGCTAAGGATCCCGAGTTTGATCTCAACCTCGTTATCACTCATGGCAAAGACGCGCGAGCCGCAGCGCGGGCAAAACTCCCGTCCAGCAAACTCGCTTGTCTCGCCTTCATAGTGAAATTCACTTACCGGCCACAGGCCGAAATAAGTGAAGGCGGATCCGCTTTCCTGTCGGCAATCTGTACAATGGCAAATGCCGATATGAAGCGGCGTTCCGCGCACCGTGAGACGCACTTGCCCGCACCGGCACGATCCGGTCGATTCCGTCATGGTATGTCCTCATCATCGCTGACATTCGTGATCGGGCCTTGCCCACGGTTGACATGCTCCGTCTGCCAGCGCCGGTCAGACAGCTGATAGCTGATTTCTGCATCCTCACCGCCCTGTGACTGGCGGGCTGCAGCAAATTTGGCAGCCGCGAGCGCACTCTCATGGTCGGGAAAGGTCTCCGATCAGACATAAGCCAATCTTCAAGAAGATGGCCTCGGTCCTTTTCTGCCTTTCCCGATCCCTAGGGCCACCCTTTCGGCATTATTCAAGGATGCGGACAACCGTGCGCGTCTTTGGTTGAACAATGATACGTTTGTGGTTCACGACAGCGTAGGCATAGGTCGGGTTGTCCGGGACCGGTGTGACGACAACCGTCTCTGGGAGCGCGCGGCCGACAACGATCTGGTCCTGGACGACTGCCTCGGATGGAGGCAGGGGTTGTTCCTGAACGTATGTGACCACTTTCTCTGGCGGTGGATCGATCGCGGTGCCAGCAATCGCACCGGCGACACCTCCGACTGCAGCACCGACAGGGCCGCCTACTACTGCTCCGGTCACCGCACCGCCTGCGGCGCCGGTTACGGTGGAAGACTGGGCGAAGGCCGAACCGGCCAGAAGGCCGAAGGCGGCCATTGAAACGACAAGTCTCGTTTTCATAGCATTCTCCTTTAATTCCAGCTCTTATGAGCTGAAAGGAGAATTACTGAGCCAATAGAATGTTCCTCTTCGGTTACCATCCGAAGCCATCACGAGTTAGCCGCCTGCGACAAACTTCGTGATCGGCACGGAAGGGGCAGGCGCATCGGCGAAGGATGCGGTAACGGCAACGCTTCCGACTGGATCTCATGTTCGGCCATGATGCCATGCCGCCTAGGAGTCTCTGTCTGAGACAGACGGTAGTCGTATGATCTGTCTTAGCTTCGCCCTGCCGCTTCGAACCGATGCCGCAGTTGATCACGCTTCTCGCCCCGCATGCGCTGCGGCTCTTAACGGAGATAGTCTTGTGTGGCGCTACAGATTGTTAGCTCGCGGATTTTGTCCCACGACCTGTTCTGCATCTACCGGCACCTCGACCAAGATGGATGGGTGACCGGGGCTGTAGCTTTCGCGCATGATCTCGGCCAGGTTGCTGAGATCCGGCATCAGCTTCCGGCTTGTCCAGCCGCATGCGCGCGCCATTAACCCAAAGTCGATGCGGTAGAGGTCACTGTGGTAGCGATCGGATGAATAGTCTGGAATGACCACGGGCAGGCCCTGCACCATGATGCCGAGCGCGCCGTTGTCCAGCACGAACAGAACTAGCCCCAATGATCGCGCTTCGGCCAGGCAACCAGCAATCAACCGGAAGCATCCATCGCCCATAAAAGCGAAGACTGTCGCCTCCGGCTTTGCAAGCTTTGCGCCGATTGCCGCGCCCAACGCTCCGCCCATTGCCGAACCGCGATAGAGCGAATGGAAGCGGACATTCGGATGCGGGCGCTGCGTGACATATTGACGATCCTTGTAGGCAAGGCAGACATCGTCGAACGCGATGCTTCCCGACTGCCATTGGCAGTCGAGCTCCTGATAAAATCGGGCGATATCGATCGTCCCGGCACGTGGCGGCAAGATCTTGCGATCATTGAGATCAGCCACAAAGGCCGGCGCGGGAGGGCGCGGCAGCTGAAGACCCTCAAGGCGGCCGATCGCTTCGCTCAGAACCTGGTCGATCGGGCCTCGAACATCGAAATATTCGCCGCCCACACGATGCCGAAACTCGCCCCCAACGCTGCCGTAGGGCGCTGTCAGGTTGGTGAAATTCCATGTCGTATGGGCGGGTATGTCAGAGAAGTTCAGGGTATATTCGTCAGGGCAAAACCCGAGCGTAATGACGATATCGTCGGGCCCGAGGCTTTTCCAGAGCTGCATTGCGCGATCATTGCCGCCAAATCCCAGATAGCCGAAACCGAAGCTATTGTTGCGCGCCACCGCATTCGCTCCGTTTATGCTCCAGACGATCGGTGCCTGTAGCGCTTTGCACAAACGTGTGGTGAGGACAGGCATGTACGGATACACGGCCGCCTCTTCCCCGGCGAGCACGATCACCCGACGCCCCGCCGATTGCCGCGGAAATTCAGCCAGAAAATGGGCGAGCGACCCATGGTCGATCCTATTCGGTTTATGGGCGTAGTCACCGCGCCAAGGCGTAAGGACCGGCTCAGGCACCACCTTTCCGAGTGCCTCCGGCGGCATAAGAAGTGCGATCGGCGAGCCCTGATCGAGCTGTTTGCGGGCCTCTTCAAGTTGTTCTTCGATACTGTCCGGATCGTTCAAGACGAATGTGCCCGAAGGTAACTCGGCCCTCAACTGAGCCACGACATCGGCCCCGTCTGCGCTCGTGTCCTGCAGCGGTGCGCGGTATCGCGTATCTGCGGGGCTAAGGGGAATCAGGTAGATTGCCGGAATATTGTGCAATTTCGCATCGCTCAGGCCGCAGGTCAGCAGCCGCGTTGCGGCTCCCGTCGTTGCAATGGCTGCACTGATTTTCCCGCTCGCCAGATAGTATCCCAGAGGAATGAAGCCGGCGACATACTCTCCGACATTGAAGAAAACCGGGCGTTCGACCCCGTCGTCGGGGACAACCATCGGCTCGAGATGTTTGAGCAAATGGATGACCCCTCCACCCGTGACGCCGGCATAGTGACGCACATGCCAGGTCGCAAGCGTATCGATCAGGAATTCATATCCCGTTTTCGGCTTGACTACCTGAACATCGCCTGCCGCTTCGACTGTGAGATTCACCGTCATTTGCTCATCTCTCCGCTATGGCCTTTTCCTGAATTCAGCAACGTATTGACGTTCGTTCCCCGAACCGGTCGGGCTCGGAGGAAGCGCGGTTCCGACTTCAAGCCGATCCCGGTTGCATGTTGTGGAAGCAGAATTACGCGATGTGCTTTTCGCGGAAGAACGCTTCCATACCGGCAACCGTCGCCAGAAGGTCCTCATCGCAAAGCGATGCCTTTTGATCGGCGATATCCTTGAAACGGGAGAAAGCGAGATCGAGATCCGCATCGGAGCCGAACTCGACGCCGAGCGAACGCATGCACATGCGAAAACCGTTACGACCGGAATTCTTTCCGAGCACCAGCCGATACTCGTCGGCGCCGACCTCCGCCGCCGTCATGATCTGATAGGTCAACGGGTTCTTCAGCATGCCATCCTGGTGAATACCGGACTGATGCGAGAAAGCATTCCTGCCGACGATCGCTTTGTTGGGCTGCACAACGAAACCCGTGATCTCCGAGACGAGCCTGGATGCAGCCGTCAAACGGCGGGTTTCAACGGACGTCCGGCATCGGAAAAAATCCTCGCGTGTATGCAGTGCCATGACGATCTCCTCAAGCGACGCATTGCCCGCTCGCTCACCGATACCGTTGATCGTGCATTCGATCTGGCGCGCGCCCTGCCGGGTCGCTTCGAGCGAGTTGGAAACAGCCATGCCGAGATCATTATGACAATGCGCGGAGAACACGGCCTTGTCAGCATTCGGCACGACATTGCGCAGATAGGTGAATAGCTTGCCGTATTCATCGGGCGTGGCGTAACCGACGGTGTCCGGCAGGCTGACCGTGGTTGCACCGGCCCCAATCACCTGTTCCACAAAGCGGGCGAGAAACTCCGGCTCCGACCGGCTTGCGTCCTCGCAGGAAAATTCGATATCCTCCGAATAGCGTCGCGCATGGACCACCGCGCGAACAGCGTGTTCGAGCACGTTTTCCGGTGTCATCTGCAGCTTGTATTTCATGTGAATGGGCGAGGTCGCCAGCACGATGTGGATACGAGACGATGCCGCACCGGAAACGGCCTCCGCCGTAAGATCGATGTCGCGCTCGACCGCGCGGCTCAGGCTGCAAATCGTGCTGTCCTTGACGACACGCGCCACGGCTTTGATCGCTTCGAATTCTCCGGGACTGGAGACGGCAAAGCCAGCCTCGATCACATCGACCTTCAGCCCTTCGAGCATAAGCGCGATCTCCACCTTTTCACCGGTGTCGAGGTTGATACCGGGGCTTTGCTCGCCGTCCCGCAATGTGGTGTCAAAGATAGTGATTTTTTCGGCACTCACGCGACTCTCCCCAATCGATTGAAACATCGGCATTGACGAATTCGTAAGGGTTAGCTGCACTGCATCATGTGCAGGTCGTATAAATCGAGGCTTCCGGCACATTCACGCCGGCAGCGACATCGATCATCTCATGCAATTCCTATCAGATCTGATCCCGTTCGACCGGGTTTCGCTTCTGGAAACCGAACAAACTAAACCGTCAATTCGGACAGCACTTTTTCCATTCAACATGTGTGAGATCGAAAGGGAGCTTCATCTCCCCAGGATGCGGCAGGCAAGTAGATTCCAGGTTCCACAACGGTCAGATGGCTGGCAAATTGCCGCCGCGAGGCAGTCCGGACCATCTCGATTTTCGGAGCCAATATTTCAAGGTCTGAGAATTGAGTGTCCATAGCGCACCGAATGGTTACCATCGCGAGCATGCCTCCATTCTCGATGGCCGTATTTTAGAAAACTATGGATTATTTTTAGGAAGCTACGGCTTTTTGCTCCACCCGCGAAGAGTGTATCGACTTTGCCACACTTGCTCTAAGCCGCTGGTATTTTAGGGCTATAGTGGGAGCGGCACCGTCGCCGGCTCGCGAGCAGCATCGGACAGTCCGGTCATGCAGACCCCGTATCTGCGCCGATCACCATAATAAGATGTCATTGCATACGTCTGCCCTCGCCCAAGCCATCCGGGCCGGACGATGGCAGCTCTTGCCTAGCGCGGCTTCCATAGCAAGTCGCTATTTTTCAGCCCTGTGTCACGCCACCAGCTTTTCACCACTGAGATGACGCTCCAGGAAGGGGAGGCTGTCCTGTCCCCAATAGAGCTCGCCTTCGTATCGGAAGGTTGGAAGGCCGAAGACGCCCGCCTCCTTGGCAACATCGCGATTGCTGCTCCAGAGTTCGGCAATATCGGGACGAGCCGTGCGCGCCTCGAGCGCAGCGCCGTCAAAACCTGCAGCCTCGGCAATCGCCTTTCGCACATCGGCATTGCCGATATCTGCAGCGGTGCCCCAGAAAGCATGTTGAAGCGCGCGGGCGAGAGCAGTCCAATCCTGCCCATCGAGCTGGGCCGCCAAGACAAGAAAGCCCGCGGGCGTCGGATCGGACAGCGCCGACCGGTTGGTAAAGTCGAGCAGCTTGCCGCGGAGAGCGGCCCACCGCCGAAGATCCTTCATCCAGTAGGCCCGCCGCGCGTCGGGGCGATCACGCGAGTAGATCGCGCCATTTTCGACGATCAGCGGAATGAGATAAGGGCGGATCTCCGCGCCCGATCGCGCCGCGAGTTCGATAAACGCGTCAAAGCCTATATAAGCCCAGGGCGATCCGATGCCGAAGAAGTAGTCGATGGTTTTGGTCATAAAGTTTTCCTCCCGACGGGATCAAATGTGAAACAGATCTAAATTGCTAGAGCGACCTTTACGCGTCACACGCGACGCCGGATGCTGTGGTCGCCATATCGAAAACGGACAGCGCGCAATCACGCGCGATCAAAACAGACCGGGGGTCGCGGCCGACAGCGACCGTAGCCAAAGCGCCTTCGTAAAGCAGAGACAGATGCGCAGCCGCCTGCTCGGTCGGACACCTTGCCGCCGACATGACGGAACGGAAGATTTCGCGCACCGCATTCTTATGCTCGCGGGCGATAGTGACGACCCGCTCGGAATCGCCGTGCTCGGCAACCGCCAACGCGAAAGCGCAGCCGCGAAACTCCGGACTGTCGGCCTTTTCGAACAGGCGCTCGAAAATCATGGCAATCTGGTCACGCGGCTGCAGGGTTGCGGTGGATATGACCTCTCTCAACTGGAGAAGGACGCGTTCGTGACGCTCGGTCAGGTAGGCCGCGACAAGATGATCCTTGGATGGAAAGTGCCGGTAGAGCGTGGCTTTTGCAACATCGGCTTCATCGATGATGCGATCGATGCCGACGGCGCGAATACCCTCCCTATAAAAAAGGGTGCCGGCGGTGGTCAGGATATGGTCTGAAATTTTCATTGCGTCGGTCCGGATGCCTTCACCGCACTAACTCGGAACTAGCCCGCCAGGTGCGCCTTCGGCCTCGAATGGGTGGGAGTGGAGAAAGACAGGTAGTTCTCGGCAAGCTCGCGCAGACTAGCGAAAGGAAGGAGCGCCGTGAAGCCACCCTGTTGCGCCGCCGATCCGGCAATTTCCTGGGCGGTACGATTATAGGGCGTTGCTATCCCATGCAGACGCCCGAGAAGCACGATTTCTCCGTTCAGATAGTCGACTTCGCTCGAAGCGCCGCGCGTGAAACTTTGCCACGTCGATTGCTGACCGGGGCGAATACCGGCATTCTCGGCGATCTTCCAGTGCGCTATGCTGACCGTACGTTCCGAGGGAGATGCAAATCTATAGCCCGCGGCCTTGAGAACGATCTGGGCCTCATCGACAAGGGCCGCGCTGAACGTTGCTCTTTCGTCGTCCGCGCCGTCGAAAAGCTCCAGCACATTGCGCACGTTGTGAAGAAGCTTCGCCGCCTTCCATCGCTTGATATCGCTTGTTGCCTCGGCAATGTAATCGGACCGGCTAAGATCCGCGACGATCTTGGCCGCGGTCTCGTCCGAGCCTTGCGGATAGCGACCGATAGTCACGATCGCCACTTGCGGATCGCCACCGACCACGACGTGACCGACTTGCGTAAAGCGGGCGGGCGTCAAGATGCTGGCGCCGTAGATATTCGGAAATAGCCTAAGAGCCGCCGCTTCCGTCGCCAGGCCATTCTGAAACGTGACGATCGGCAGGGCGGAGGCGGTCAGTCCCTCGGTATGCTCGACGGGCCGCCAGGCCCAAAAGGCAAGAGCTTCGGCTGCATCCTGCGATTTCACCGTCAGCAGGAGGATGTCTCCCTGCCTCAATGATGGCGGTTCAGTCGCGTCGAAGGCTTTCAGCCGGATTTGCCGGGTGCCGGCGGGCCGCTGGTAGACGAG
Organism: Rhizobium sp. BK491; assembly: GCF_014194925.1. NCBI lineage: Bacteria > Pseudomonadati > Pseudomonadota > Alphaproteobacteria > Hyphomicrobiales > Rhizobiaceae > Rhizobium > Rhizobium sp. BK491. Next base: position 2,926 of record NZ_JACIAR010000003.1, on the reverse strand, counting down.
ACCATGATCGACGATATGCCTGATCTGGGCGCCGCGTCCGACAAGGGCGTAGTCTATCCCCGAAAGCTCAAACTGCGCGGCAAGGCTCGCACCGACGGCGCCCGCTCCGATGATGATGTAACGTGTCATGCTCGCCGCCCGGAAACTGCATTCAGGAGCTCCCGCGCGTCTTCTGTCTGCCGGGAACTGGGGGAGACAGCTGACGCCTTTTCAACCGCGAAAAGATGAGGCGATTCCTCTGCCTTTCGGCTCCATCTGTCACAGGCCGAGCGCCCTAGAATGGAAACAGACGTGTCTTCCTGAGGCGCGTGGACGAGAACCGATTGGATGTCGCGGAAATGCCGCTCGATGCCGAGATCGCCATTGAGACCGGGATTGCCGAGCGTGCGAACGGCAAGCTGAACCGCGTCGCGTATGTTGCGGGCAGCAAGAAGGCGCGCCCTGATGAGCGCTTCAGGTTCATCCAGCGAATGGTCGAGCGCGTTGAACAGGATCTGTCTCGCGCCGCCCACGAGCAAGTCGATTTCACCGGCTGCGGAAATGAACCTTTCCGTTTTTGCGATCGGAACGCCGAGATTGGGGGGGATGCGTTCATGACCGAAACGGATGAAAGCCTCCTGGGCAGCTTCTGCAGCTCCGAGGTATATGGCGGTAAGCGCGACGTTAGCGGCGGCATGGGCACGATTGTCCTGTGTGCCGACGGAAACGTCGACAAGATCGAGGACGTCCTCAACCGGCACCTCGACATCCTTGAATTCGACGTCGTGCGAGCCGCTGGCCCGCATTCCCAGGCTCTTCCAGTTCTCGATCACCTTGATGCCGCGAAGGGTCGACGGAACGACGAAAGTGCCGACACGTTGCGGTGTCTCATCGGTGCGTGCCCAGACGAGGAAGTGGGTCAGGCCAAGCGCACCCGTCACGAAACGCTTGCGCCCTGTGATCACCCATCCACTGACGGTGCGGCGCGCCAATGTGTCGGGAAGGCCGCCTCGGGCGGGAGAACCAAGCTCGGGCTCGACGCGGGCCACGTTCAGCAGGATCGGCCGATCGCGCGCGTCGTCGAGCAAACGTCGATAAAGCGGCTCCGGCCATTTGTTGCCCGCTGCCTGTCCGAGATGGGTGAATATGGTCATAGCGCTGATCAGGGCGACCGAAGGATCGCCGCGACCAAGCGCTGCCAGAATACGCCCGACATCGGCAATACCAGCACCTTTTCCACCGAACCGCGTCGCCACCGTGCTTTCGAGTAGGCCAGCCGCATGAACGGCCTCGATGCCGGCCCAGGGGAAGGCGCCGGACTCATCTGCCACCGCAGCTGCGGCGGCAAGCTCGCGGGTCACATCCGTCAGATCGATGGTGTTAAAGGACACTTTACATCAGCCTCTTTGAAGCAGTCAGGAGCACCATGCGCGGCGTTTGCCGCGCGATGGCCTGTCTTTGCGAACACAACCCAAATGGCGTTCGCCAATTCTGTTTGTCGGTGCGTGACAATGTGGGATCAGGCGACGGCTTGCTGCGGCGCCTCTCTTGCCGCCAGATCCGCCCTGACGAGCGGCAGAATATAGCGGCCATAGTCGATGGCATCGTTCAGGTTGTCATAGCCTCGGATCGAAATCAGATCCGCGCCGAGATCGACATAATCGAGAATGGAGTCCGCAATCGTTCTTGGTGAGCCGACCAGGGCGGTGGAGGCGCCGCGCGCATTCGTCGCCGTCACCGTCGGATACCAGAGAGCCCGATCATGGACATCACCGCGCGAGGCGATCTCAAGCAGGCGCTGCGAGCCGATATTCTGCGGAGAAGGCGCTGATGGCGGCACTTTGCCAAGGGCCCTTGCGCGATTTTCCTTCAAAAGGTCGAGGGTGTGATGCGCCTTGGCCCAGGCAAGCTCGTCAGTCTCCGCAACGATCGGACGGAACGTCACCCAGATCCGCGGGCGATCCTTGCGCCCGGCGCGGGCCGCTTCAGCATAGATCCGGTCGATTTGCTGCTTGGTTTCGGCCAGCGGCTCACCCCATAGGCCGAAGATATCGGCAAGCGCGCCGCCGATGCGATAGGCATCGTCCGACGACCCGCCAACCGACACCGGGATGGTGCCGTTTACTGGACGCACGCGGCTGTGGAACTGCTTGAATTGATAGTAGCGGCCATCGAAGTCAAAGGCTTCACTCGACTGCCAGACGCGTCGCAGAATGCGGATATACTCCTCCTGCCGTTCGTAGCGCTGGCGCTTGTCAAGGAAATCACCTTCCTTGGCCTGTTCCTCATCGCTTCCGCCGGCAATGAAGTGAACCACCACACGCCCGCCGCTCAGCTGATCGAGCGTGGCGAGCGATTTTGCCGCGACGGTGGGATAGATCGTGTTCGGACGAAGGGCGATGATGATCTTGATATTCTTCGTGTGCGCCGCAACCGTTGCGCCGATGGTAAAGGGGTCGAAGGAGGCGCTGTCGTAGGGAATAAGGGTATAGTTGAAGCCATAATCATCGAGCGAACGGGCATAGCGCTCTAGGAATTGCGGGTCGAGCGCGGGGTTTTCCAGAGGATTGAGCTCGGTCGAGGCATTCGGAAAGGTGACGCTGATGAATTCGGTCGGCATATCGATGTCCTATGGTTTCCTTCATCGGATTTGGACAGAATGCTAGCGTGACCCTCCGGCCTCAGAAAGACAGGTCGTTCTTTTTCTACTAAATTTATAGAATATTCGTGCTTAAGATGTCTTCAATCCTGAAGGCACAGTTCTATCCGACCCAATTCGTCATCCAATAGGTGAGTGCAGAGATAGCAGCCGCAGCCGGAAGGGTTATTACCCATGCGATGACAATATTGCCCGCCAATCCCCATCGAACCGCCGAGATCCGCCGCGCGGCGCCGACACCGATGATAGCGCCCGTGATCGTATGGGTCGTCGAGACCGGGATGCCGA